>PLJD01000106.1 GCA_003140175.1 Actinomycetota bacterium | reverse complement strand
CCGGGCGCGACCGTCGAGCGTGACCGACCACACCCGCCGCCAGGCCCCGACTCACGGTCCGAGGCATGGTGACCGTCCCCCTCACCGCCGCCCGCCGATACCGCTTCGGCCCCCTCGACCGCTCCGGATGGCTCCTCGGGCTCGGGCCGCCCGCCTGCATCGCGTTGGGCGTCGGCCTCGTGCTCGGGGGCGCCGCGTTTCACGCCGCCCATTCGGTGCTCGCGGCAGTGCCCCCAGTGGGGCTCGCCGCCCTCGTCGCCTTCGGTCGCTACGACGGCCGGGCCCTCCACGAATGGATCGAACCACTCTGGGGATGGGCGGTGTTACGCCACCAGCACGCAGCCCAGTGGATGGCGCGCGTCCCGCTGCTGGGGTCCGACCCGAGCGGTGCTGACCTCCCACCCTGTCTGGTGGGGCTCGAACTCCACGAGGTCGCCGGGCGCGCCGGCGCGCCCCGCCCGACCGGCACCGGTGTCGTGGTCGACCGTCAGCGCCAGCTCCTCAGCGCAACCCTGCGCGTCCACGGCGGCGCCTTCGCGCTGCTCGAACACGAGGAGCAGGCCCGCGTCCTCGACGGATGGGGCGCAGCGATGGGCGGCTTCTGTCGAGAGCGAGGCGCGGTCACCCGGGTGTCGTGGTCCGAGTGGGCCGCGCCCGCCTCGCTCGACGAGCACCTCGCCTTCGTGCGCGACCAACGCGGCGCCGACCGCAACGCCGCGCTCGAGGACTACCTGGAACTCGTCGGGAGAGCCGGCCCGCTCACCTTCGCCCACGAGACGCTGATCACCGTGACGGTCGACCGGCGCCGAGTCCGTTCCGTCCGAGCCCCCGACGCCGACGCGGCGGCGCTCGACGCGCTCCTCGAGGAACTCCGCCGTTTCACGAGCCGTCTCGAGCAGGCCGGCTTCCTGGTCGACCCGCCGCTCGCCCCCGGTGAGCTGGCGCTCGTCGTTCGGCTGCGGTCCGACCCCTCCTCGGCGCCCCGCCTCGCCACGCGCCGCGACCGCCTCGCCGAACAGGCCCGGGTCGTGTCACCCCACAACACCGCGCCGCTCGCGGTCGACACCACCTGGCGCCACGTGCTCGTCGACCAGGCACTGCACCGCTGCTTTTGGATCGCGGAGTGGCCCCGCCTCGAAGTACCCGGCGACTGGCTCGCCACCTTGCTGCTCCACCCCGGCGGCATCCGCACCGTGACCGTGGTCCACGAGCCGGTGCCGCCCTCCCGGTCGCGGCGCGCCGTCGACCGTGAAGCGACCCGCCTGGCCTCCGACGAAGACGAGCGGGTCCGGCGCGGCTTTCGGGTCCGAGCGCAGCACCGCCGCGCCGAATCCGAGGTCCTCGCCCGCGAGACCGAGATCGTCGCGGGCTATCCGGAGCTTCGCTTCGCCGGGTTCCTCACCGTCACCGCGTTCGACGAGCACTCCCTCGACGAACAGGCGGGCGAGTGGGAGCAAGCCGCGGCCCAAGGTGGGCTCGAGCTGCGGGCGCTGGACGGACAGCACGACCTCGCCTTCGCCGCGGGGCTGCCGCTCGGTCGCCTCCCGGACGGCCGGGGACGGCCGTGATCGGTCGGCGCCTGCGCGTGGCGGCCCACCGCTCCACCACCGCGCATCTCGCCAGCCTGTATCCGTTCCAAGCCGAGACGGGGCTCGGCTCTCGAGGCGTCTACCTCGGCACCAACCTGCTCACCGGCGGGGGAGGCTTCGCGTTCGACCCTTTCGAGGCCTATCGGGCCGGTCTCGTCACGAACCCGAACCTGCTCGTGGCCGGCGAGCCGGGCACCGGCAAGTCGAGCTTCGTGAAGACCTTCCTGACCCGCGCCCGCGCCGTCTTCGGCGCGCCGCGCCGCGACGCAACCCGGCGCGGCGGACGGCTGGGGCGCTGGATGGCCGTCGCGGACCCGAAGGGTGAATACCTCGCCCTCGCCGACGTGCTCGACCTCCCCGTCCTCAGCCTCTACCCCGGCGGCGCGTGTCGCCTCAACCCCCTGGACGCCGGCCCGTTCGAGGGCTGCACGCAACGAGACGAGCGGCTCCGGCGCCGCACCGACCTCGTCGCGGCGCTGCTCGGCCAGGTGCTGCGTCGAGAGCTGCACCCCGTCGAAGACGCGCTGCTGGGCTCGGCGGTGCAGTCCCTCGACGAGACCCACCGTGCCCCGACGCTGGGCGACGTCGTGCACCTCCTGCGGAACCCGAGCGTCACCATGTGTGACCGGGCGCGCCTCACCGAGTCCGAGCTGGCCCGCCAGCTCGACGCGCTCATCTACGCGCTCGAGAAGCTCCTGGACCGCTCGCTGCGCGGCATGTTCGACGGACCGACCACGGTCGGGATCGACGACGACGGTCCCGGCTTCGTGCTCGACCTCTCGGTCGTGCATCACGACGACGAGGCGCTGCGACTCGTGCTGCTCGCCGCGACGGCATGGCTCCAGACCACCCTGGCGCGCCGGGACGGCGCACATCGCGTGCAGGTCCTCGACGAGGCGTGGCGGCTCCTGGGATCCGAACGGACCACCCGCTACCTCCAAGCGTGCTGGAAGCTGTGCCGCGACTACGGGGTGGCCAACCTCGCCGTTGTCCACCGGCTCTCGGACCTGCGCGCCCAAGCCGACGACGGCACCACGACGGCCAAGGTCTCGATGGGTCTCCTCGCCGACACCCAGACCCGGGTGCTCTTCCGTCAAGCCAGTGACCAGCTCGCCGAGGCCCGATCGCTGCTGGGACTCAACTCGACTGAGACCGAAGTCCTCGGCCGGCTCGCCCGGGGGCGGGCCCTCTGGAAGGTCGGGAGCCGGACCGCGGTCGTGCAGCACATCATCGGGCCGAGCGAGACCGCGCTCTGCGACACCGACACGCGCATGCGAGGCTAAAACCATGAGTTCACGCGGACTGAAGGGCGCTCCGGCCGGAACTGGAGGGTGGTGGCTCAGCGAGAGCGTACGCGCTGCCTCGGGTTCACGAACTCGAGGTGCGGGTGTGGTCGGTGCGGTCGAGTTGCGCGGTGTAGCGCAGGGCGCCCTCGACGCTGAGACCGAGCAACTGGCAGACCTGGCGAATGTCGCCGCCGGTGGCGCGGATCTCGTCGAGGATCCGGTCTTCTCGCAGTGTTTGGGCGGCGAGGTTGACTTGCTTCCAGGGGAACGGCCGGCTGACTTGGGTGAGTCGTGGCGCGGTTCGCCGGTTGATGAACAGGTGCGGGTTGGCGGTGGCCGGCCAGGTTCGGGCTCGGTGGTCGAGCCATACGCCGAGTCGCGGCAGCACGGGCGCGGCGAGCGGAACGATGCGGACCCCGATGGTGAGACGACCGTCGACGATGTCGGTGAGCTTGACCGCGCGGACCTGTCGGCTGGTGAGGGCGTGGAAGGCGACGAGCGCGACCGCGAGCGCGGCGGCGGGGTCGGGCGAGTTGAGCGCGGCACGGATCGCGTCGGTGTCGAGCGGCTCGGGGATGGTGGCGTTGGTATTGGTGGGCGGCACGCCGCGGGTGGGGTCGACGAAGACCTGTTTTCGGGACTTGAGGACACCGAAGATGGACCGCAGGCCTTGGTCGGCGGCGTGGCGGCGAGGACCGGCAGCGGGAAGCGCGGCGACGATGTCGTCGCGCTCGATCGACACGAGCGAGTCGTGGCCTTGGGAGGCCCAGACGCGCAGGATCGGCGCGAGGGCGCGGATGTGCAGCTTGGCGGTCTGGGGGTGTCGTGGTCGCCGGCGTGGCGCGGTGGTGCTGCCGTTGAGCATGACGTCGAACCAGATGCGCAACTGCGCGGTCATCGGCACGGGCAGCCCGGCGGTCTGTTTGGTGAAGTAGCGCTCGACAGCCGAGGGTCGGTCGTCGATGAGCAGACCGGCCGCGGCAAGGACGTCGAGGGTCGACAGGGCGCTGACGTTGCCTTGCAAGCTCGGCAGCTTCAACACGTCACTGGCGTTGACCCTGGCGCCGGGCGTGTCCTGCATGACATGCAGGAGCCGCAGCGATCGTCGCACGTCGTTGGTCTGCTTCCTGCTCCACCCGTGCACCGCGGCGTGCTCGACGACGATCTCGTCGCAGTAGCGGAGCAGATCGCTGTCGACATTCGCGGCGACCGCGACGACGTGCGCGGGGTCGAGCTCGAGTTCGAACAGGCGCGACTGCTGCCAAGGCACCGCGGTGAACTGTTGGCCACGCGCGACCCGGGAGAGTCGCGGCAACGGTGGCCTGTGCCCGTCACTGCGCGCCCGACGCGGCGGCGCGGGCGGCTCGAGATGGTGGTGAGGTTTGGAGCGCGGTCCACCGAGATTGGCGAAGAACAACTGTTGGCCGAACCGGTTGGCGCCAGCCAAGTCGACGGTTCGGCCGGGCTGCTGCAACAGCCGGGCTTGTTCCCAGCACAGCCGACAGGCGCGCAGTTCGCTGATTGTCGTTTGCCGTCCGCAATAGCGGCAGTCGCCTTGGACGTAGTGGGTGCGCCACCAACGACAGTTCCAGCACCGCCACCGATAGGCGCGATACACGCCCCACGCGAGACAGCCTTCGCACGAGCCGAGATGCCGCGGCCCGCTCGGATGGCAGGCGTCGCACAAGCCGTTGGTGAAGTAACGGCCCGACCCGCAGCGCGAACACGGCGGAGGGCGGATGGGACCGCCCGGCAAACACTGGTAGCAGAAGTCGACGCGTGGCCTGGTCCACGCCACCCGGTTGACCTGACAGGCCAAGCACTTCGCCGGCGGTCTCGGCTCGCTCACACGGGCGGCTCCGAGCGCCCGTTGCCCAACCGCGGCGCGACCGTCGGCGACGAGCTCGACTCGGCGCTGTGGGCCTCGGGTGGGCGGCGGGCGGTGATCTTGTCCGGTTCGGGGATCAACAGCTCCGACGGTTCGCAGGCCAACACGGCACAGATCACGTCCAGGTCGTCGAGGCGGATCGCGTTGGGGCTGCCGGTCCACCATCCCGACATCTTGCCGGCGCTGATCTCGAGCCCGGCCGCGGCGAGCATCCGTCGCAGCTCGGTCGATTTCCAGATGCCGCGCTCGGCCGCTTTCATCCTCAGGTTCCAACGCATCGATTCACCTCGTGTGATTGGTTGCCCTGGCCATGGGGCGGTAGCGGCGGCGGGCAGCTGCTGGGGTGACACCGAGCTGCGCGGCGATGTCGTCCCAGGTGTGGCCTTGGTCGCGTGCGCCGGCCACGACGATGGGCAGCCACGCGTGGATCTGTGCGCGCAGGCTGGACACCGCGTGCAGCTCCGCCAGCCGGTCGCCCAGCCGCATCGGCGAGCGCAGCAACGTGAGCTCCACCGCGGCGTCCTCCAAGACCGCGGCGCTGTGGTCGTCGATGACGGCGTGGCGGGGATAGGTGATCGTCCAGGGATCCTTGAACGCCCACGGACCGTTGGTGTCTTCGGCGGTCAAGATCTATGCCTCCTCCGGCACGACGGCCACCGGGTCACGGATCTCGAAGCGGGCGGCGACCCGCGCGTTGGCTCGGCCCCACGCCTGCTCGACGTGATTGGCGTGCACGTGGATGTAGCGGGTCGTGGTGGACAGCCACTCGTGACCCAACAGCTCCTGCAGCGCCTTGAGGTCCATCCCGTTCGCGTACAACGACGAGGCGCAGTAGTGGCGAAGCACATGGGGGGTCAGCCGACCCGACCACGACGGCAACCACCGCGCGGTCTGGCGGACCAGTCCCTGGCGCAACGCTTCGGAACCGACCCGCCGGCAGCGCGGCAGGACCGGGTCATGCCGTTCGCTCGGCAGCATCGGCGCGTCGGGATCGGACCAGTCGCGGCCGAACTGGTGTCGGACATCGGCGAGCCACCAATCGATCAGCTCGGCGCCGCCGTTGATCGCGGGAACCAGCCGCGCTTTGGGACCGCGACCGCGGCCGCCCTTGCCGAACCGGACGTGCAGCTTGCCGAACCCGCCGAGATCCGGCCGCCAGTCGCGGACATCAAGCATCACCGTCTCATTGATCCGCAACCCCAACCGGCGCCACAGCGACGCCGCGAAGTAGTCCCGCGCCGCGGGCAGGTACTTGCGCGCGTCGCCCAGCGAGGCGCGCCAGTGGGCGAACAAGTCGTCGACCTCGGAGTCCGACGGAGGCACCCGCACCCGGCCTGGCAACACGCCGGCCGGTTTGTTGAACTCGTCGATCGGCTGTTCGACCACCCAGCCGGTCAGCGCGTGGATGTCGCCCTGATAGCGGGCCATGACGAACGCGTAGAACTGCGCCAGCACGATCGCCTTCGTCGCCCGCGTGCTCGCCGTCCGGCCCGTCCGACGCTGATCGGTCAAGAACCGATCCGCGTCATCACACGAGGCGGACCACAACGGCCCGGCCAGCGACGCCGCGAACTCGAAGATCACCCGACGGCAGCTCGCCACATACCCGTCGGTCAGCCCGGCCGCCGCCAGCGCCAGCGCGTACTGGTCGACGATTTCCTGCCCGAACGCGGCGACGTCCTCGTCGGTTCGCAGCGCCGCGGCCGAGCCGATGTTGCGGACCACGGCCAGCGTCACCCGCGACCGCCTTGTTCAGCCACAGCGCCGACTCTAACTCAGAACCGACAGACCGTCACTCTCACTGAGCATCTGTCGTTCTTCTGCCACGAGACAGGGACCCCTCGCCTACCTGGCACAACACGCCAGCAGGCAACCAAGGCCCAAATCGAACTCAACGCTTCAGAGACATGAGCGCCGGCGCGACACGACTCAGCGGTGCGTTTCGCGCCCGGCCACGGTCGCCGCCCGGCGGAGGCGATCGCGTGCCCGCCGCCACCGCTCGCTCATCGCGCCGTAGGTCGTTCCCTCGCGCTCGGCTCGCCGGCGAAGTGAATCCGTGCCGAGCGCGATGCTCAACAGCAGCTCGGCGTCCCCGCGGCGCAACCGGCCGTCGGCGTAGGCATCGTGGACGAGCCCCCAGACCTCCAGGCTGGGGTCCGGGGCCGACGCGGGCGCCGCCAGCGCACGGCGCCCCTCGCGGTGCGCGGCCCGGGCCCGCTGACGGGCGATCCCGCCGAAGACGTCGAGCACCACGTTCGCCGCGATCGCCCGCGGTCGGCGCTGCAGCGGGTAGCGGCGGATGCGCAGCACCGCCTCGGCGACGACCGTGGCCTCGAGGTCTTCGTCCACCGTGCCCCGGCCGAGCCGTTTCGCCACGTTGACGAGCCCGGGCAGCAGGGCTTGGAGCATCGCCCGCAGCGCCACGTCGTCGACGGGGGCCCGGGCGGCCAGCGCGCCCAGGACCCGATCCGCTGCGTCACGGTCGTTGCCGCCGGAGCGCAGCGCCTCGACGACCGAGCCCACGTCGGGGTAGGACGCCAGGACCGCGTCGTCCGCCCATCGGGCGCGGGCCGCTCTCGCTGCCGCGCCGCCGACGACGAGCCGCCAGTCGTCGTCGAGGGCGGGGAACAGCCGCCAGGTCATCGTCGTCCTCTCGCCGGTCTGGCTTGCACCCTGCGACCGGCATCTCCCGTCGAGTATCCCGGCGGTGTTCCCGGCGGAGCGGGGCGCCGGTACCTCGGCGGTCCGGCTCGGATGGGCGGTGTCAGACGCCGGGCAGTGGGCGCGACGCTGCCGCTCCCGGGGCGAGCGCCGGCCGGCGGCGCCGCCGGGTCAGCCGGTCAGCGGTTCAGCGGGTCAAGCCGCTGGGGTCGGGCCCGCCGAGGTGGGTTCGACCCGGGATCCGTCCTCGAGTGTCGCCTCGCCGGCCGAGCGGGAGAGCGCGACCACGCCGATGAACATGGCCACCAGCGCGACGATGCCGCCGAGCTGATACCCGACGCCGTGCGTGTCGATCTGCTCGTGGAACAGGGCGATCCCGATCACGGCCGCCACGACCGGTTCGGCGATCTGGAGGGCAGCGACCGATGCGCCCAGCGATCCCGCCTGGAACGAGCTCTGCGCCAACATGAGCCCCGCGATCGACGTCACCGCGAGCGCGTAGGGCTCCCAGTGTCCCAGCATGAACAAGACCCCGTGCCCGAGCAGGTGCACGAATGTCTTCGTGAACGCCGCACTGAGACCGAAGGTGATCCCGGCCGCGAGCCCCAAGAACAGGGCCCGCGGCGGGCCCGTGCGGTGAGCCCCGACAGCGAAGCAGACGACCACTGCGGCCAGGATGATCGGCGCGGCGATCACCCAATCCCCGAGTGGGGCCGCGACGCTGCCACCGTGTGGCGACACGCCAAGCATGAAGAGCGCCAGGCCAGCCGCCAGGACGAGCGCGCCGAGCAGGTCGCGGCGGCGCAGCGGCTGCCCAGTGATCGCGGCTCGCAGCACGAGCGCGAACAACAGGCCGGTCACGAGGAGGGGCTGCACGAACACCAGCGACCCGAACGCCAACGCGGCGGCCTGGCACGCGTAGCCGCTGACGTCGATCCCGAACCCCGCGAGCCACCACGGCCGACGGGCCAGCTGGGCGACCAGGCCGGGGCGCAGCGCCTGGTCGTCGGGGATCAGCTCCGCCTCTCGCTGCTCCAACACGTTGCTGAGCGCGAACAAGAACGCGGCGGCGAGAGCGAGGATTAAGGATGCCGCGACCCGAGTGGTCATTCTTTCAGTATCCCGCGTCCCGCCGCGGGCCGCGCCGAACTGTCGGGATCGGGTGGCCGGGGCAGCCGGGCCTCAGCCGGGCGGGCTGGCCAGCAGCGACCCGACGAGCGGCGCCGCCCGGCGGGGTGCCAAGCCGGGGATGCACGCCAGCCCGACCGCGGCGGGCCCGAGCGTGCTGACGCAGCGATAGACGACCACCGCCGCGACGGCCGCGCCGAGCGGGGCACCGAAGCTGTGCAGCACGAGCGGCACGGCAGTCTCCACGAGCCCCAACCCGGCGGGCACCAGGGGCACCAGCGTGGCCAGCACCCCGACCGTGTACGCCAGCACCACCACGTCGAAGGGCAGCGCGACGCCGAGCGCGGCGAGCGCGAAATACAAGCACGCGACGTCCGCGAGCCACGCTCCGGCCGAGATGGACACCAGCAGGAGCCGGTTGCTGGTCGAGCCCAAGACCACGTTCGCGTCGCGCTGCCAGGCTGCGCCGGCGGCGCGTCGGACCTCCACCGGTGGCCGCGGCTGCCAGAAGCACAGCGCCCCGAGGACGACCGCGACCTGCTCCGCGGTGCGCCGTCGACGCGCGAAGAGATCGACGGTACCGAGGCCAGCCAACGCGACGAGCGCGACCGCGATCAGCGGGGTCGCGCCCCCGCTCGGCAGATCCGACAACGTCCCCGCGACGAGGACGTTCGCCGCGGCCACGCCGACGATCGCGAGCGCGCTCACGAACTCGGCGAGGCCGAGCGTCACGGTCACGCGCCGCACCGGCATCCCGCGGCGCCGCAGCTCCCGGCCCGTGATCACCATCCCCTCGGCGGGGGAGGCGGGCGTGATGCACCCGAACCCGCACAAGACCATGGTGAGACGAAGCGACGTCGCGCCCGGCACGGCGACGTCGCGCCCGATCAGGTGACGCAGCTGCAGCGCAAGCAGCAGGTACGCGCCCACCTCGGCGAGCAGCGCCGCCCCGAGCCAGGCCGGCTCGGCGCGGCTTAACGCGGCCGCGCCATCCGAGAACCCGGCGGCGATCGAGACGGTCACGAAGACCACGAGCCCGGCCAGCGCCAGGGCCGCTCCCCACCCGATGAGCCGACGCCCGCGTCCGGCCGCTGCGGGGGTGGCGGCGGGCGGGGCGCTCATGGTTCGATCTCACGCCGGGTTCGTCAGGCGAAGGTAAACCTGACACCAGGCCCCGGTGAGCGCCGCGCAGCGCCAGAATGAGGGGATGCCCGCCGAAGCCCGCGCCAGCTCCGCGTCCCGGTGGTCTTGGCACTCGCAGGACTCCCTGCTCTGCATCGCCTCGAAGGGCTCGGTCCTGTCGATCGGCTCGGTCGGGTCGGCGTTGTCGATCGGCTCGGTCGGGTCGTTCGCGTCCGTGCTCTCGATCGGCTCGTTCGCCTCCATCGGGTCGGCGCTCTCCGCGCAGTCCCGCTGGTCGCTGATGTCCTGGCGCTCCACGGGTGGGGTCCAGGGAGCCCGGGTGACGTCCTCGGCCGCGGCCGCGCTGAGCCCGCCGGTGGTCCTCGCCGCGCTGGGTCTGGCCGCGTGGGGGTCGACGGTCCTCCAACGCCGACTTCGATCCGAAGCGTGACCGACGCGGCGCTCGCATCGGCGCGACGCACCCCGCAGCGGGGTGCCAGGATGGTGAGCACGCCCCGACCGCACCTCGCCGCGCCCGCCCCGCGGCCAACGCAACCCGGGCCCCGCAGGGTTCGCCGCGCCGGGGTGGACCCCGCGTGACGGACCGGCCGACGGGTCGTCCTCGGCGCCGCCGCCTCGCGGTCGGGATGATCGTCGGCGGCCTACTCGCCGGGGCGCTCGCCCTCGGCCTCGTGCTCACGAGCAGCACCCCCGGGCACGCGGCGTCCAAGCCGAGCTACTGCGCCGCGTCGCTGGCCGTCGACCACTACACGGGCCGCAGCGGCGTCGCCGTGCACGCGCTGCTCGACCGCGTCCTCACGGTGGCGCCGGTCGAGGTCGTCTCGTTCGTCAAGACGATGCGAGCCGCGCCCGTCCACTCGGCTCGGTACGCGGCAGCGAACGTTGGGTGGAGTCGATACAACACCAATCACTGCTGCACCTGCATCGGTGGGACGAGCGCGCCCCACGTCATCCTCACGCCCATCCGCTGACCGCGCCGCGTGATCCCGTCGCGCCGCGACGGCCGTGAAAACAGGTGGCAACAGGGAGCGAGTCGCGCCAGGATCGCGCTCATCCGTCCGCCTGATCGCGGTAGGCCGAGCCGCGCTCGGGGCGGGCATGGGGGAAGCCGGTTGTCGTCGGCGGGTGCGCTACACGAGGGAGCGCAGCAACGCGTGGGTGCGGTCCCGCTCCTCGGTCGACCCGTAGATATTGGCGACGAAGTCGGTGGCTCCACCGTTGGCGAGGCGCTCAACTTGGCGGCGGACCTCATCCTCGTCCCCGACCATCGCGACGTCGGCCGGGCCCGGCGCGCCTTCGCGGTCGAGCATTGCCCGGTACGAGGGAAGGGAGCCGTAGAGCTCGAAGGTGCGCGCGGCGCGCTCCCGAGCTCGGGTGGTGTCGCTCGTCACGCACACCGGCAGCCCGACGCCGACCCGAGGTGCCGGGCGACCGGCGCGCTCGGCGGCGGCGGTGATCGTGGGCACGATGTGGGACTCGATCGTGGCGGGGCCGGTCATCCAGGTGACGGTGCCGTCCGCGACGGTGCCGGCGAGCTCGAGCATCTGGGTTCCGAGCGCGGCGACCAGGATCGGGCAGGGGGTGGCGCCCTTGACGTCGATGGTGGCGCGTCCGGTGAGCGTCTCACCGGAGAAGGATGCGGCCTCGCCGTGCACGAGCGGGACGAGGATCTCGAGGTACTCCCGCATGTGGCGCACCGGTTTCGCGAACGAGTAGCCGTACATGCCTTCGATCACCAGCTGGTGGGAGAGGCCGATGCCGAGCGTCAGGCGCCCCCCGGTCGCCGCCTGCGTCGTCAGCGCCTGCTGGGCGAGCATCACGGGGTGGCGCGGGTACGTGGGCACGACCGCGGTGCCGAGCTCGATTCCCGGCGCGTCGTCGGCGATGATCGCCAGCGCGGTGAGCGCGTCGACGCCGAAGATCTGCGGCAACCAGAACGACGCGAACCCCGCGTCGGCGGTGGTGCGCGCCAGGTCGGTGATCGCGCTGATCGGGCCGTTGCCTGTATCGCCCCCAAAGATCCCGATGCGCACGACGTCCTCCGATCGATCGGCACCGGCACGCTACGCCAGCTCGACCGGCGCCGCCGCCAGCTCTGGTCAGCAAAGCGTTGCGAGGGCGACCCCGGTCCCCGGGGGAGCCAGGGTCGCGGTGCGCGGTGGTGCTCGGTGCGAGTTGCTCATTGCGGGCCTCGACGGGTGCTCAGCCCCGTTGGCAGTTCGTTCACCGCCACGAACTCCGGGTCCGCTCGTCAGCGCGGCCGGAGCCGGTCCAGGTCGGCGGCGATGCGATCGATGTCGTGACTCGCGACGCCGGCCTGAGCGGCGAACGCCGGCCAGTTGTCGACCGCGGCCAGCACGTCGGCGATGGCGTGGGGCGGGGACGGGATGGCGAACCGGTCCGCCACCTCGAACAGGTCGGCGTTGGTGATCTCGGCGAACTTGCCGTTGACCGACATCTGGTGACGTTGCGTCCACTGCCCCTGGGGGTTGTGCGCGTGGTTGACGTCGTAGGCGGGCGCGAGCGACCAGTGGCCGTGCTCGTCGCAGCGAAACGCGACGTTCTTGGTGTGGTCGTCGCGGTTCCCAGCCGCGACGTTGAACACAATCCTGCGGAAGGCCTGCTCGAGCGCGTCCGGCCCGAGCGTGAGGCGGTCAATGACGTCGAGGTACTGGCTGTAGCTGTTGGTGTCCGCCAGGTTGAAGTCGAGATGGTCGATGGCGCACAGCGTTTGGACGTGCAGCTTCGATCCGTCAGCCCGCCGATCGAAGCGCCGAGTCATGAAGTGCGCACGGTCGTTCTCTTGCAGCAGCCGACACGGCTCCATCTCGATTCCAGCCGCGGTCGCCATGAGGTGATACGCGTACTCGATTCGCCCGAAGCCCTCGGGCGGGCCGAACTGGGCGGCGTCGTCCACTCCGTCGAGCTTGAGCAGCCAGTACTCGTAGCCGTGCGGAGCCGCGAGCTGGCCTGAGCGCACCTGCCCGGTCGCCGGGTTGAAGCACACGATCGCCTTCGCCCGGGCGCCGCCGGCTGAGGTGCCTACCTGAATCAGCTGAGCCAGCGCCTCGTGGGTGGCCTCGTCCCCGGTGAACTGACCGCGTAGCGCCTGGCGGGCCGCGACGACGAGGTCGGCCAACTGCAGGGCCGTGGAGTGCTCCACCGGCCGGCCCGCCGGCGGGTGGTACTCCAGCGCGCCCATCCCCCGGTCGGCGGTGTACGCCAGGCGGTCAAGTGGCGTGATCCGATCGGGGGCGACCCCTTCCTCGGCGAGCTGCGCGGTCACGAGCGCGTTGCCGAACCGGTCGGGCAGCGAGTCGGCGAGCATCGCCGGCAGCCGCGAGTAGGTGCGCTCCGATAGTTCGGGGAACACGTACGTCCCGGGCCGCGCCGGCATCCGCAGCGGCGCGACCTCCACCCCACGGCCGAGCCACGCGTCGTCGTACTCGAAGGCATAGAAGCCAGTGGCGGGGTCGAGCGCGACGGCCCCGACCGTCTCGCCCCAGGCGCGGACCTCGAGGACGTCGACTCGTTGGTAGGCCATCACGGCCTCGACGTACGCACCCGTCGCCGAGGCGGTGGCGTGACCTGGCGTTCCCGCAGGAGCCGCATGGGGCTCACCGTCGTCGCGGACGCTGGAGCCAGGGATTCAAGCCAGTCCTCGCGCCCGAGCGCCCGGACGGCTTTGACGAGCGAGGTCAGGTTCGCGCCCCGACCCGCCTCGAGGTGCTTGACCGAGCTGAGGCCCAGGGCGGCCCGATGGGCGAGGTCCTCCTGGGTGAGCTGCGCCCGGATCCGCAGCTCCCGCAGCTGGGCGCCGAGCTCCCGTTGCCATTCGCTGACGGTTCGTCGCCCGCTCCCGGTCTCGTCCACCGCGGTCTCCTCTCTCATCCCCGCTCGACAGCTCGTATTGTACCTACCGAGAGAGCCAGAGCGAACGCCCTGTCCCGATAGAAGCGCTAATTCGATCTATTATCGGGGCATTAGTTGATAATAGATGGATTTCCGCCTTCCCGGGAGGTTGTTGGCACGCCGAGCAGCCCCCGGGCGTCGCACTGGGGAGCCTCGGTGTCACTCGGGGTGCAGCAGGGTCCAGCTGTAGATCCCGGTGTTGTGTCCGTCGTTCCAGGTGATGCCGAGACCCCAGTTGCCGACCAGGTGAGCGTTGACGATCTGGAGCGGATGGGGTGACGAGTCGACCGGCCAGATCGCCAGGCCTTGGTCTCGACGGGTTCGGCACTCCGCGCAGGGGCAGCCCTGACGGAGCTCCTCGAGGGCGACGCGGGTGGTCGTCCCGTCGTCCCAGGTCAGGGTGAGGGAATGCTCCCGGTCGACGTCGATCGCCCGGGGCGGGGTTGGTTCGCTCATCGGTGCTCCGGCTCGGCGGACCTCACGCGGTGGTCGGGGGCGACGGCGCTCAGCGTGGGTTCGACTCCTGGTACACCTCGGCGCCCGAGGTGACGAACTCGTCGGCTTTTTCCTGCATGCCGAGTTCGACGGCTTCCCAGTCGCCGACGCCGTGTTCCGCCGCGTACGCCCGGACGTCCTGGGTGATCTGCATCGCGCAGAACTTGGGTCCACACATGGAGCAGAAGTGCGCCGTCTTGGCGGGCTCGGCGGGCAGCGTCTCGTCGTGGAAGGCGCGCGCCGAGTCAGGATCCAAGGCGAGGTCGAACTGGTCCTGCCAGCGGAACTCGAAGCGGGCCTTCGACAGCGCGTCGTCCCAGTCCTGCGCCCCGGCGTGACCTTTGGCGAGGTCCGCGGCGTGGGCGGCGATCTTGTACGCGATGACGCCGTCCTTGACGTCGTCTCGGTCGGGTAGGCCGAGGTGCTCCTTGGGGGTCACGTAGCAGAGCATCGCGGTGCCGTGCATCGCGATCATCGCCGCGCCGATCGCCGAGGTGATGTGGTCATACGCGGGGGCGATGTCGGTCGTGAGCGGCCCGAGTGTGTAGAAGGGCGCCTCGTGGCACACCTCCATCTCGAGGTCGACGTTCTCCTTGATCTTGTGCATCGGGACGTGACCGGGACCTTCGATCATGACCTGCACGTCCTGCGTCCATGCCCGTTCGGTCAGCTCCCCGAGGGTGCGCAGCTCCGCGAACTGCGCTTCGTCGTTGGCGTCGGCGATGCAGCCCGGACGGAGCCCGTCGCCCAGCGAGAAGGCGACGTCGTAGGCCGCGAAGATCTCGCAGAGCTCGTCGAAATGCTCGTAGAGGAAGCTCTCGCGGTGGTGGGCGAGACACCACGCGGCCATGATCGAGCCGCCGCGGCTGACGATCCCGGTCAGCCGCTTGGCGGTGAGGGGGACGTAGCGAAGCCGGATGCCGGCGTGGACCGTCATGTAGTCCACCCCTTGCTCGCACTGCTCGATGATCGTGTCCCGGTAGATCTCCCAGGTCAGCTCGGCGGCCCCGCCGTCGACCTTCTCCAGCGCCTGGTAGATCGGCACCGTCCCGATCGGCACCGGCGAGTTGCGCAGAATCCACTCTCGGGTGGTGTGAATGTCCCGCCCGGTGGAGAGGTCCATCACCGTGTCGG
>PLJD01000021.1 GCA_003140175.1 Actinomycetota bacterium | reverse complement strand
CAGAGATTCCGACACCCTCTGCAGACGCGGGCCTGGCCGTGAACGTCGGAACCGCTGCCGTTCCCAACGCGAGCGCGCAGAAAACCAGGGTTCCGCGGCGCGCGTACCGGATCGCTGCCGTACGCAGAATGTGCATCATGGTCCCCCTTCAACCTCGCCAGCACCCATCCCTGGGAGCGCCGCCACCAGCCACCACGCACTCCCCATGACAAGCCCTAAACCCCACCCTGCATTGACGCGGTTCCAGAGAACCAGAGTTCCGCGGCGCGACCGCTGACCAGCACGCATTATGCCCACCACGACCCCCAACCCCCACCGTGCATCTGACACGGTGCCCACGGAGCGTGGGTGTTTTTAACCCGATGAGTCGGCTATGTCAAGGCCCGCCGCGCGACCCAGACCTCTTCGTTCTCGACGAGCAAAGAGCCAGATACCGCGAACGCGCCGAAAGAACCCGGCGTGAAGCTCGAACTCGCCGTCGCCATCCTCGTCGCCGGACGAGACATCCGCATCCTCGACGACACCGGCCAGCTCACCCTTGACCCCAACCGCGACTACCAGCCCCAAAGCTGACACCACTGTCTACGATGTCTCGCGACATCAGTCTCCGATGTCTCGACACATCACACAGCGTGTCGGAGGGGGGACTTGAACCCCCACGCCCTTTTGGGGCACTAGCCCCTCAAGCTAGCGCGTCTGCCGATTCCGCCACTCCGACGAGGCGAGGCAGTCTACCGAAGGCGTTTCAGCGGGCGGGGTCCGGTCCGGGGAAGAAACACGCGACGCGGTGCTCGCGCGTATGGGACTCGAGGGGTGGCTCGCGTTCCGCGCAGATGGGCTGGGCGCGCCAGCAGCGGGTACGGAAGCGGCATCCGCTGGGTGGTGCGGTGGGGCTCGGCAGGTCGCCTTCGAGGAGGATCCGTCGGCGTCGGCGCTCGACCGGGGGGTCGGGCACGGGCACGGCGGAGAGCAGCGCCTGGGTGTAGGGGTGTTGTGGCTCGTTGTAGAGACGATCGGCGGGTCCGCGCTCGACGAGTTTGCCGAGGTACATGACGCCGACGAGGTCGGCCAGTTGGCGCACGGCGGCGAGGTCGTGGGCGATGAGCAGGTAGGTGAGGTTGCGGGTGCGCTGGAGCTCGTCGAGCAGGTTCAGGACGCCGGCCTGGATGGAGACGTCGAGGGCGCTGACGGGCTCGTCGAGGACCAGGAGGTCGGGCTCGAGGGCGAGCGCGCGGGCGATGCCGATGCGTTGGCGTTGGCCGCCGGAGAACTCGTGGGGGTACCGGTGCACGTCAACGGGGTCGAGACCGACGCGTTCGAACAGGGCGCGGACGCGCGCCGGGCCGTCGGCCTTGAAACGGCCGTGGACTCGCAGTGGGTCGGCCACGATCGCGCCCGCGGAGAGCCGCGGGTTCAACGACGCGTACGGGTCCTGGTAGACGATCTGCATGCGGGACCGCAGCCGCCGCAGGTCGGCCGGCGCGGCGCGGAGGACGTCGACGCCATCGACGTGCACCGTCCCCGACGTGGCCGGGACGAGGCGCAGGACCAGGCGTGCGGTGGTGGACTTGCCGCATCCGGATTCGCCGACCAGCGCGAAGGTCTGACCTCGCGGCACGGTGAAGCTGACCCCGGCCACCGCGCTCACGCGGCCGCGGGTTCCTCGCCGGAGTCCGCTGCGGATCGGGAAGTCCTTGACGAGGTCCTGCACCTCGAGCATCGCCGAGTCCGAGCGGGCGGGCTTCGCGTCGGGGGCGACGCTCGGGCTGCTCACGGGCGTTCCGCGGCGAGGTCATCGGGGGTGATGCCGGCGAGGGCGTCGACCCGGTGGCACGCCGCACGGTGGTTCGGCCCCACGTCGACGTCGTCGGGCCGCTCCGTCGCGCACGGCGTCGGGAGCGCGGCGAAGGCGCAGCGCGGGTGGAAGGCGCACCCGGCGGGGCGCCGCACCAGCGACGGCGGCTGGCCGGGGATCCGGAACCGGGGTCCCTGGCGGGGCGGACGGTCGAGGCGGGGCAGCGAGGCGAGCAGGCCGAGCGTGTAGGGGTGGCGGGGGGCGGCGAACAGTTCGTCGACGGGCGCCTCCTCCACGGCCCGGCCTGCGTAGAGGACCAGGACGCGTTCGGCGAGGCCCGCGACGACCCCGAGGTCGTGGGTGATGAGCAGGATCGAGGTGCCGGTGCGGTCCCGGATCCGTTCGAGCACGTCGAGAACCTGGGCTTGGAGCGTGACGTCCAGCGCGGTGGTCGGTTCGTCGGCGATCAGGAGCGCGGGGTCGTTGGCGAGCGCCATGGCGAGCATCGCTCGCTGGCGCATGCCGCCCGAGAACTCGTGCGGGTATTGGTCGGCGCGGGTGGTCGGATCGGGGATGCCGACCAGGTCGAGGAGTGCGACGACCCGGCGGGCCCGCTCGGCGGTCTCGATCCGGTGGTGGACCTGGATCGCCTCGGCGATCTGGCGGCCGACGGTCATGACGGGGTTCAGCGCGGCGAGGGCGTCTTGGAACACGATGGCGATCTCCTCGCCCCGCAGCGGCTCGAGGTCACGCTCGGGGCGGCCGAGGAGCTCGGTCCCGCGCCAGCGGACCGAGCCTTGGATCCGGGCTCGCTTCGGAAGCAGGCCGAGAATGGCGAGCGCGGCGACGGTCTTGCCCGAGCCGGACTCGCCGACGATGCCGAGTACTTCGTTGTCGTGGATGTCGACGCTGAGGCCGTCGACGGCGTGCAGCGGGCCGTCGTCGGTCGGGAAGTCGACGTGGAGATCCTCGATGGTGAGCAGCGGCGCTCCCCCGCCGCTCACGCGGGCTCACTCGTCGGGTCGAAGGCGTCCCGGAGCCCGTCACCGAGGAAGTTCACGGCCAGCACGGTGAGCAGGATGGCCAGCCCCGGGAAGTAGAGGAGGTAGGCGTGGGAGGTGCCGACGTACCCCTCGGCGTCGGAGATCATTCGGCCCCATGACGTGGCGGGCAGCTGGACGCCGAAGCCGAGGAAGGACAGCGACGATTCGGCGACGATCGCGGCCGCGACGGCCAGGGTCGCGTTGACGACGATCGGTCCCACGCAGTTCGGCAGGACATGGCGCACGACGATCCAGGGTCCGGTGGCGCCCGACGCGCGCGCCGCCTCGACAAACTCCTGCTCCCGGATGACGAGGACCTGGGCGCGCACGACTCGGGCGACGTACATCCAGAACAAGGCGGCGAGCACCCAGATGATGGTGAAGCTGTCGTGGCCGAACTTCTCGAGCGCGAGGGCGAGGACGGCGAGGGCGGGGAGGACGAGGAACAGGTCGGTGACCCGCATCAGCATCTGGTCGGTGGCTTTGCCGACGAAGCCGGCGATCGCGCCGATGACCACGCCGACCAGGGTCGACAGGGCCGCGACCGCGAGGCCGATCTCGAGGGAGATCTGGCCGGCGTAGAGCAGTCGCGTGAGCTCGTCGCGGCCGAGCTCGTCGGTGCCGAACCAGTGATGCCACGACGGCCCGACCGCTCCGAGGGTCAGGTCCTGATGGTCGCGGGCGTACGGGGCGAAGAACGGGGCGCCGAAGCACACGATGCACAGCCCGATGAGGACGCCGAGCGACACCAGCGCGAGCCGGTGGCGGCGGAAGCGGCGCCGGAACAGCTCCCACGGTGAGCGGGACGTCACCCCGCCGGCCGTCGCGAAGCCGACATCGGCGGGGGGCAGCAGGTGCGAGGGTCCGATGGGCTCGGGCTCGGGGATCGGGGTCCCGTCGCGGGGTCTCATGCGACACGGACCCGGGGGTCGAGCCAGCTGTACGCGAGGTCGGCGAGCAGGTTGAACGCGACGATGAACGCGGCGGTGACGACGAGCCACGCGGTGAGGGTCGTCGCGTCGCCGGCGAGGAGCGAATCGAAGAACAGCTTGCCCATGCCGGGGACCGAGAAGATCTTCTCGGTGATGATGAGCCCGCCGAAGAGCGCGCCGATGTCGAGCGCCATGACGGTCACGAGTGGGACGAGCGCGTTGCGGAGCCCGTGACGCAGGACGACCCGGCGGCGCGGGACCCCTTTGGCCCGGGCGGTCCGGATGTAGTCCGACGACATGATGTCGAGCATCGAGGCTCGCTGGAATCGACTCCAGCCGGCGACGATCCCGACGGTGAGTGTGAGGACCGGGAGGACGAGGTGGCGGAGGTAGTCGACGACGCCGCCCGACGTGGAGTGCAGTCCGACGAAGAACAGCGGGGGTTGGGAGAGGTGGAACCACTGCTTGGGCCCGACGGCGAGGAACTCGATGGCGATGAGGCCGAACCAGAACGCGGGGAGCGCCAGCCCGAGGAACGACAAGCCGGTGAACGTGTAGTCGAGCACGGAGTATTGGCGCAGCGCGGAGTAGACGCCGATGGCGACTGCCGCCATCGCCGAGAGCAGCACGCTCCACACGATCAGCTGGGTCGTGTTCCAGAGTGCGCGTCCGATCTGGGCCGAGACGGCTTCGTGGGTGCGCTCGCTCGTGCCCCAGTCGCCGCGCACGAACCGGCCGAGCCACGTCCCGTACTGTTCGACGAGGGGCTCGTTGAGGCCGAGGTGTTGGCGTTCCTCCCGGATCGCGGAGGCCGCGGTGCGGGACTGGCGAAGCTTCGCGGTCGGGTCGAAGGTGGCCCGCACGAACGCGAACGTCAGGAATGAGGCGACGAGGATGACCGGGATCGAGTACAGGACGCGACGACCGACGTAGCTCAGCACCGTGCAGGATCCGGCGCCGACGGGTCGGGGTCGCCGCTCAGTGGACCTGCCACTGGCTCAGGTTCCAGAACATCGCGTACACGGGGTTGTCGCCGTCGACCCCGTGGATTCGTTTGCTCCAGATCGCGAGGTTTGGGAGTGGGTCGAGGGGGAGCGTCACCTGCTGGGCGGCGATGATGCGGTCGGCGGCTTTCGAGGCGTTGACGCGCGCCGCGTCGTTGGTGTTGGTGTCGACCGTCTCGAGCAGCGGGTCGAGGGTCGGGATGCTCGTGCGGGTCCAGTTCTCGCCCGAGTTGCCGTTCGCGGGGCCGGGGATGTTCTGGGAGCACAACACGGTGCAGAGCCCGGGGTCGAGGTCGGTGACCACCTCCGCGTAGAGGCCCATCTGGAACGTGCCGGCGGGGAGCACCGTCCCGAACAGGGTGTTGGCGTCCGTGTTCTGGATGGTCACCGCGAAGCCGGCCTGGTGCAGCTGGGCCTGCAGCACTTGTTCGGTGAGCTCTCGACGTTTGTCGCCGGCAGTGGACTGGATGGAGAACGCGGCGGGCCGCCCGCCCTTCTGCCAGATGCCGCCCGATTTCTGCCAGCCGTCGGACGTCATCAGCTGCGTCACCTTGGCCAAGTCGAGGTGGTAGCCGGCGAACGCCTGCTGGTCGCTGTACGGGGCCAGGATGGGCGGGTTCAGCGAGTTGGTCGCGGTGGTGACGCCGAGGGACCCAAAGAGCAGGCGGACGATCGCGTTGCGGTCGATGGCGTAGGCCACCGCCTGGCGGACCGCCACCGAGTCGAACGGGAACGCGGCGTTGTTCATCCAGAGCGCCTCGATGTTGCCGGTGTCGGTGTTGACGACCGAGTCGGCGTCGGTCAGCCCGGCTTTGACCGCGTCGACGGCTTCGGGTTCGGGCGCGGGGTAGATCGCGTCGACTTCGCCGCCCTGGAAGGCTTGGAATTCGGCGGCGGTGTCGGTGAGGAACTTGAAGGTGACGGAGCTGGACCTGGGCTTAGGGCCCCAGTACCTCGGGTTCGGCACGAGGATGACGTCGATGCCCTTGTCCCAGGCCTGGATCTTGAACGGCCCCCCGGACCACGAATAGCCGTCCTTCATCGCGTCGTCGCGGTCGTGACCGGCGAGGATGTGGCTCGGGAACACGCCGTAGTCCGCGCCGAAGAGCTGGTGCCAGCCGGCGAACGGGGTCGAGAACGTGACGACTGCGGTGTGCGGATCGGTGTCGTTCACCGAGGCGATCTGGTCGTAGCCGGTGCGGTCGAAGATGTCCGCGCCGTGCGCGACCTGGTCCCAGGTGTACGCGAAGTCGGCGGAGGTGATCGGGACACCATCGGACCACACCGCCTGGGGGTTGATCTGGTACGTGACCACCTGGGCGCCGTTGACCGTGGACAGGCTCGGCGACGCGGCCATGAGGATGCTCGGCGAGTAGACCCACCGACCGTCGCGGCGGACGACGTCGAAGACTCGGGGCATGGTCTCTTCCTGCATCGTCCAGAGGCCCCAGCTCTCCCCGGCGCACGCGTCGATCCAGTCGGCGCAGTCGGGCTCTTGCTCGGCTCCGATCACGATCTGACCGCCAGTCGACGCCCGGGGGGCGCTGCGACCCGGGTCGGCGAGGCTGGGGGTGACGACGAGGGACGCGCACACTCCGCCCAGCGCGACTGCGACCGCGCCGCGGAGCCAGCGGGGCGCGTTCACCCTCGAGGTCCCCCTTGTCCGGTGTGGTCCACCGACCTGGCTACCACAGGCGCGGCTCGGGATCGGGGATACGAGCGGCCGGGCGGTGTGACGCGCCCGGCGCGTCGGTCAGGGTTGGAGACGAAGCGAGAGGATGACCGAGGTGAAGACGAAGATGGTGGCGGTGAGGATCGTGAGCCGGTCGAGGTTGCGCTCGACGACGGTGGAGCCGGCCATCGAGCCGCCCATCGAGCCGCCGCCGAACATGTCGGAGAGTCCGCCGCCGCGCCCGGAGTGGAGCAGGATCAAGAAGATCAGCGTCAGCCCGGCGGCGATGTCGACGACGAGGAGGGCGGCGTTGACCACGCCGGGATGCTACCGCCCCGCCGGCCCGGTTCAGGTTTCAGCGCCGGTATTGCACGATGCGGGCGAACTCGTCGGGGTCCAGGGATGCGCCGCCCACCAGGGCTCCGTCGATGTCGGACATCCGCATCAGCTCGGCGATGTTGCCCGGTTTGACGCTGCCGCCGTATTGGATGCGGATGTCGTCGGCGGCGTCGCTGACGAGGCGGCGCAGCGCGGCGCGGATGGTGGCGATGGTCGCGTTGGCGTCGTCGGGGGTGGCGTTGCGTCCGGTGCCGATCGCCCAGATGGGCTCGTAGGCGACGACGCAGCGCTCGGCGTCGGCGCCCCGGATTCCGGCGAAGGCGGCCGCGATCTGGTCGGTGACGCGCGTCTCGGTGTCGCCTCGGTCGCGTTCCTCGAGGGTCTCGCCGACGCAGACGATCGGTGTCATCTCGTGGTGGAGTACGGCTTTGGCTTTGCGGTTGACCATGTCGTCGGTTTCGTCGAACAGCTGGCGGCGTTCGGAGTGTCCGACGATCACGTAGCGGATGTTGAGCTTGGCGAGCATGACCGGGCTGACCTCGCCGGTGAACGCGCCGCGGTCCTGCCAGTGGCAGTTCTGGGCTCCGAGCAGGATGGGGATGCGGTCCGCCTCGGTGAGGGTCTGGAGGGTGCGCAGGTCGGTGAACGGCGCGCAGATGACGACGTCGCAGGCTTCGTAGTCGTCGCGCTCGAGGCGGTAGGAGAGCTTCTGGACGACCTGGATGGCCACGAGGTGGTCGTGGTGCATCTTCCAGTTCGCCGCGATGATGGGTCGGCGCGTCATGGCGTTCCTTCTCGTAGGGCCTTGAGACCGGGGAGGTCGCCGTGCTCGAGCAGCTCGAGCGACGCGCCACCGCCGGTGCTGACGTGGTCGACCGCGTCGGCGAGCCCGAAGCCGCGGATCGCGGCGGCGCTGTCGCCGCCGCCCACGACGGTGAAGCCGGGACACGCGGCGACGGCTTCGGCGATGGTGCGGGTGCCGGCGGCGAACGGGGCGAGCTCGAACACTCCCATCGGGCCGTTCCAGAGCACGGTGGCGGCGCCGGCGATCTCGGCCGCGAACGCCGCCGCGGTGGCGGGACCGATGTCGAGGCCGAGCTCGCCGTCGGGGATGGCGTCGACGGCCACGACGTGGGTGGGGACGTCGGGGGCGAGCGCGGGGGCGACGACGACGTCGGTGGGGACGCGCAGCCGGGGGTCGGCGAGGAGCCGGCGGCAGTCGTCGATCCGGTCGGGCTCGACGAGGCTGTCGCCGATCGAGTGGCCGGCCGCGGCGAGGAAGGTGAACGCCATGGCGCCGCCGACGAGGATGGTGTCGCAGCGGGTGAGGAGGGCGTCGATGACGCCGAGCTTGTCGTGGACCTTCGCTCCGCCGAGCACGGCGACGAAGGGGCGGGCCGGGTCGGTGAGGAGGCCGGACAGCACGCGGACCTCTCGTTCGAGGAGCCGTCCCGCGGCGCTGGGCACGAGGCGGGGTGGCCCGACGATCGACGCGTGGGCTCGGTGGGCGGCGCCGAAGGCGTCGTCGATGTACACGTCGCAGCCGGCGGTGAGGCCGGCGGCGAAGGCGGGGGTGTTGGCGGTCTCGCCGGGGTCGAAGCGCAGGTTCTCGAGCAGCAGGACCCGGCCTGGTTCGAGCTGGGCGAGCGCGGCGTCGCGGGCGGGGGCGACGAGCGCGTCGCTGAGGGGCACGTCGAAGTCGAGGAGCTCGCCGAGGCGGGCCGCGACCGGCGCCATCGAGTAGGCGGGGTCGCGGCTGCCGTGGGGGCGGCCGAGGTGCCCGCAGGCGACCACCCGGGTGCGGTGGTCGAGGAGCCAGTCCAGGGTGGGGAGCGCGGTCGTGATGCGCAGGTCGTCTTCGACCTGGCCGTCGCGGAGGGGCACGTTGAAGTCGACGCGGACCAGCGCGCACGAGTTGGGCTCGAGGGGCAGGTCCTCGAGGGCGGGCAGCTTCAAGCGCTCACGCGGCGCCGACGAACCCGACGAGGTCCACGAGCCGGTTCGAGTAGCCCCACTCGTTGTCGTACCAGCCGAGCACCTTGACGAGATTCCCCGTCGACATGGTGTCGCGCGCCGAGAAGATGCACGACGCCGGGTTGCCGACGATGTCGGCGGAGACGAGCGGCTCGTCGCTGTACTCGAGGACGCCCCGGTAGGAGGGGTCGGTGGTCGCCTCGGCGAACGCCGCGTTGACCTCGTCGGGCGAGGCCTCCTGGCGGACCTCGACGCTGAGGTCGGTGATCGACCCGACCGGCGTCGGGACTCGCAGCGAGATGCCGTCGAGCCGCCCTTTCAGTTGGGGCAGGACGAGTCCGATGGCTCGGGCCGCGCCGGTGCTCGACGGGATGATCGAGAGGTTCGCGGCCCGCATGCGGCGCAGGTCGGGGGTGCCTTTGCGGGTCGGGTGCGCGAGGTCCTGGAGCGACTGGTCGCTCGTGTAGGCGTGCACGGTCGTCATGAGGCCCCGGTCGATGCCGAAGCGGTCGTCGAGGACCTTGGCGAGGGCGGCGAGGCAGTTCGTGGTGCACGAGGCGTTGGAGATGACGGTCTGGGACCCCGGGTCGAAGACCTCGTCGTTGACGCCGAAGCAGATGGTGGCGTCGGCGTCGGCGCTGGGCGCGGAGATGATGACGCGGTGTGCGCCGCCCTCGAGGTGCCCGGCGGCCTGGGCCCGGGCGGTGAAGAGGCCGGTGGACTCGATGACGACGTCGACGCCGTGCGCCGCCCAGGGAATCTCGGTCGGGTTGAGGATCTCGAGCAGTTGGATCTCGTGGCCGTCGACCGAGAACCCGGCGTCGCCGGCCTTGACCTCGTGTCGGAGGGTGCCGCCCACGGAGTCGTGCTTGAGGAGGAACGCCATGGTGGCGCTGTCCCCCATCGGGTCGTTCACGGCAACGAGCTCGACGTCGGCTCCCGAGCCGCGGGCGAGCAACGCCCGGTAGAAGGAGCGTCCGATTCGGCCGAAGCCGTTGATGCCGACGCGCACAGTCATGGAGCAACCCCCTGGTCAGGTCGGGACTCAAGCAGATCCGCGAGCGCGGGCGCCAGTCTGGCCGGATCGTGGACCAGGCCGGACCGCCCGGCGACGGCGCCGGCGACGGGTCGGACGCCCCAGCCTCGGATGCGGGCCTCGTCGAGGGCCAGCACCCCGTCGCGCTCGTAGAGGAACACGTCGACTCGGGCCCCGTGGTCCAGCACGGCGCGCAGGTGATCGGCGGCGTCGAGGCCGGTCGTCTCGGGCGGCTGGGGTCGGAGGTTGCAGACCTGGACCACGAGTCCAGGGGTGGCGGTGACCGCCTCGCCGACGCCGGGGACGCAGAGCACGGGAAGGAGGCTCGTGTACAGCGAGCCGGGGGCGAGGAGGACCTGGTCGGCGCGGGCGAGGGCGGCGAGCGCATCGGGGTGGGCCGGCGCGTCGGGGGGGACGAGCTCGACGTGTCGGATGCGCTCGTCGGCGTTCATCACCGCCACTTGGCCCTCGACCGACCCGCCGTCGACCTCGGCCTTGAGGACGACCGGCTCGGCGGTGGCCGGCCGCACCCGGGCGGTAGCGCCAAGGAGTCGTGCCGCCTCGTCGATGGCGGCGACTGGGTCGTCGAGGGTCTCGCTGAGGCCGGCCAGGATGAGGTTGCCGAGCGGATGGCCGGTGAGCTCCCCGGCGGTGAAGCGGTGCTCGAAGGCGCGGGCCCACACGTTGTCGGGCGCGGCGAGCGCGACGAGGCAGGTGCGCAGGTCGCCGGGTGGCAGCACGTCGAGGTCGCGGCGCAGCCGTCCTGAGGATCCGCCGTCGTCGGCGACGCTGACCACCGCGGTGAGCTCGCCGGCGTAGCGCCGCGCGGATCGCAGGGCGGCGGCCAATCCGTGACCGCCGCCGAGCGCGACGACGCGGGGCCCGTCACGCACGGTCGAGGTCCCGGTGCAGCACCCGGGCGGGGAAGCCTTGCTCGGCGAGGATCCCGGCCAGCTCGGCGGCGATGACGACGCTGCGATGCCGCCCGCCCGTGCACCCCACCCCGATGGAGAGGTACGACTTGCCTTCGCGGGCAAAGGCCGGGAGCAGGAGCGCGAAGAGGCTGCGGAGCTGGTCGAGGAACGCGCCGGCCTCGGGTTGGGCGAGCACGTAGCGGCGGACGGCCTCGTCGGTGCCGGGGAGGGGCCGCAGCGACTCCACCCAGTGCGGGTTGGGCAGGAACCGGCAGTCGAAGACCAGGTCGACGTCGAGTGGGATCCCGTGCTTGTAGCCGAAGGAGAGGAGGCTGACCTGCAGCGTGCCGGTGGTCGTGTCGTCGTCGCGGAACAGCTCGTGGAGCCGGTCGCGCAGCTCGTGGACGTTGAGGTTCGAGGTGTCGACGACGACGTCGGCCTCGCCCTTGAGTCCTTCGAGGAGCTCCCGCTCCTGGGCGATCCCCTCCGAGATCCGACCCGAGTCGGCCAGCGGGTGGGGTCGGCGGGACGCCTCGAAGCGGCGCACGAGTACCTCGTCGCTGGCGTCGAGGAACAGCACGCTGGTGTGTGCGCCGGTCTCGCGCAGCTCGCGCAGCGCGGCGGCGAGGTCGTCCATGAACTCGCCGGAGCGCACGTCGACGACGAGGGCGAAGCGCGACGACCGTTCGCGGTCGCGGGCCAGCTCCGCGACCTTGGGGATCAGGGCGGGCGGCAGGTTGTCGATCACGAAGCAGCCGAGGTCTTCGAGGACGTCGGCAGCCGCGGAGCGGCCCGCGCCGGATAGGCCGGTGATGATGGTGACGTCGAGCGGGGCGGAGCTCATCGCGCGCCGTCGTGGAGGTGCTGGTACACGGCCCGCCCGACCGGGTCGGGCAGCCAGGTGAGCGCGACGAGGTCGTCTTCGGTCAGGTCGCGGAGCCGTTTCACCGACCCAAACTCCTTGAGGAGCCGGGTTCGGCGGGTCGGGCCGAGGCCGGGGACGCCGTCGAGGACGGATCGGGTCGCGCTGTGCTCCCGCAGCTTTCGGTGGTAGGTGATCGCGAACCGGTGCGCTTCGTCGCGGGCGCGTTGCAGCAGGTAGAGGGCTTCGGAGTCGCGTGGGATGCGCACGGGCTCGTCCCGTCCGGGGCGGTAGACCTCCTCGAAGCGTTTGGCGAGCGACGCGACGGAGATCTCCTCGAGCCCGAGTTCTTCCAGGACGCGTACCGCGACGCCGAGCTGGCCGCGGCCTCCGTCGACGAGCAGCAGGTTGGGCGGGTACGCGAAGCGTTTCCCGGCCTGGGCGCCTTCCTCTCGTTCCTCGAGGTAGCGGCGGAACCGTCGGGTCAGCACCTCTTCCATGGCGGCGAAGTCGTCCTGGCCGGCTTGGTGGTGGACCTTGAACCGGCGGTAGTCGGAGCGTTTGGCGAGCCCGTCTTCGAGCACGACCATCGACCCGACGATCTCGGAGCCCTGCAGGTTCGAGATGTCGAAGCATTCGATGCGCAGCGGCGCTTCGGGCAGGTCGAGCGCGGCTTGGAGGGTGGTGAGCGCCCTCGCCCGGGCGTTGTGGTCCGACGCCCGGCGCAGCTTGTGTTGGGCGAACGCCTCTTCGGCGTTGCGGGTGACGGTCCCGAGGAGCTCCCGCTTGGCGCCCCGCTGGGGGACCCGGATCTGGACTGGTCCGCCTCGCACGTGGCGCAGCACCTCGGTGCTGAGCGCCAGGTCGTCGGGCATGGCGGGGACGAGCACTTCGCGGGGCACGTCGTCGGGTGGCGCACCCGCGTAGAGCTGCTCGAGCAGGCCGCCGATCAGGGCAGGGCGGTCGACGTCTTCGACCTTGTCGACCACGAGGCCTTTGCGGCCGACCACCCGGCCTCGGCGCACGAAGAACACCTGCACCGAGGCCTCGAGCTCGTCGTCGGCGAGGCCGATGAGGTCGAAGTCTTCCTCGCGGGGCGCCACCATCTGCTGGCGTTCGATCGCTTTTCGGACGGAGGTGATCTGGTCGCGCAGGCGCGCCGCCCGTTCGAACTCGAGCGCCTCGGCGGACTCGTGCATCTGTTTCTCGAGCCGGTCGAGGACCGGGGCGCTGTCGCCGTCGAGGAAGGCGACGAGCTCGGCGGTGAGGCGGGCATATTCGGCCTCGTCGACCGCGCCGACGCAGGGGGCGACGCATTTCTCGATGTGGGCGTAGAGGCAGGGACGTCCGAGGCGATGGTGGCGGTCGAACTTGGCCCGGGTGCAGGTCCGGATCGGGAAGGTGCGCAGGAGCAGGTCGAGGGTCTCGCGGATGGCGTAGGCATGCGCGTAGGGCCCGAAGTAGCGGACGCCGTTGCGTTTGGCGCCCCGGAGGACGACCGCCCGGGGCCATTGCTCGTCGAGCGTGACCGCCAGGTACGGGTAGGACTTGTCATCCTTGTACCGGATGTTGAAACGGGGCCGGTAGCGCTTGATGAGGTTGTATTCGAGGAAGACGGCCTCGACCTCGTTGCGGACCTCGATCCATTCGACCCGTTCGGCCGTCGCGACCATCTGGCGGGTGCGGGGCGCGAGCGTGTCGGGAGGGCCGAAGTAGTTGGCGAGGCGGGACCGGAGGCTCTTGGCCTTCCCGACGTACAGCACCCGCCCCTCGGCGTCCTGGAACTGGTAGGAGCCGGGGGCGTCGGGAATCGAGCCGGTCTCGGGGCGGGCGACCACCACCCCATTGTGGCTGCCCGCCAGCCCTACGCGGCCGCTTCGACTGGCTCGGGGACCGCGACGTCGAGGGCGGGCCGGCGAGCCCCCACCCAGAGCCGGTGGACGCACACGCCGACCAGGGCGACGAGGAGGCCGTTGCGGACCAGGATGACCGCTTGGGGTACGGCGAGGTTGGTGTGAACGAGCTCGACAACCAGGTTCAGGTCCAGCACCGAAAGGCCCACGATGGCCAACGCGAGGCCGCCCACCACGCGATCGCGCCGCGCGGCGGCGATTGCCGCGAAGGGCACCATCCAGATGGTGAACTGGGGTGACAGGAGCGGGGAGAAGATGAGGAAGGCGCCGATCGCGCCCAGGGCCGCGACGCCGTCGAGGACCATCGCGCCGTGGGGTCGGCGCCGCGCCGCGAGCACCCAGACCGCGACGACCGTCACGAGGCACAATCCGCCCAGGGTCAGATACGCCCATCCGGGAACCGTGCCGATCCGCCACGCGCCGCGCTGGAGGTGGACGGTGTCGTTGCCGAGGGCCCGTACGAGCGCGCCGACCGTGCTCTCGATCTCCCAGCCGGTCGCGCCCCGCATCGACACGACCTGGACGAGCCCGTTGGTGCCCGCCCAGGCGACCCACGCGGCGACGCCGGCCACGCCGACGGCGAGACAGGCGATCAACGCCCGCCACGACCGGCGCACGAGCAGGCTCGGCACGAGGAGCACCGGCCACACCTTGGCGAAGCAGGCCAGGGCGAGGGCGGTGCCCCCCAGCGCGGGTCGTCGGTGCCGGACCAGTGCGAGCCCCCCCACCGCGAGGGCGACGGAGAGCAGGTCGAGGCGCAGATACAAGAAGGGATAGAGGAGGAAGGGGGCGCCGAGGATGAGGTAGGCGACGCCGGCCCGCCGCCCCCAGCCCCAGGCCAGCAGCGCCGCGACGGCGAGGTCCAACAGCAGCTGCGACCACATCGTGGCGCGGATCGACCCCTGGAGGGTGGAGCTGTCGAGCACCTTGATCGCCCCGTACATCAGCGGCGGGTACTCGACTTGAAAGTCGCGGTACGGCGTCCCGTGGGAGACCGCGATCTTGTAGAAGCGCCGGACGTCGCCGGTCAGGACCGTGTGGTTGCCCTGGGCGGCCCGCTGGTCGAGGGTGATCGGGACGGCCACGATCCGGCCCGCGACGAGGAGCCCCACCACCGCCCACCACACGCGCGTCCGAGACCTGCGCCGATGCTCGGATTCGGGGATGGGATCTCGATGAGACATGCGCGCAGTTCGACTCGGCGGCGCCAAGAGCGTGGGGCCACCCCGGCGGGCACTATGCTCGCGCGCAGCCCGGCCTGGTAATCCGCGCCATGGTCGGCTCCGAGGCCGACAACCCCGCGGTGGGCGACCAGGCTGTCCCCGCCGGCCCAACCGGAGCCGCAGACCCTCGTGAGGTCCGTCCTCGTGGGGGGAGGGATCGACAACATGCTGCGTCTTCAGGCTCCACTGCCAGATCGGTACACGCTCGCCTCTCCCGACGAGCTCGACGCGTGGATCGGGGCGGCGAAGGCGGCGTGCGGCGACCGGCTCCTCGTGCTCGGCCATCACTACCAGCGGCCCGAGGTGATCCGCTGGGCCGACGAGCGGGGCGACTCGTTCAAGCTCGCCCAGTTCGCGGCCCGAAGCGAGGCCGCCACCGACATCGTGTTCTGCGGTGTGCACTTCATGGCCGAATCGGCCGACATCCTCACCGGCGACCATCAGCGGGTCGTGCTCCCCGACCTCAACGCGGGCTGCTCGATGGCCGACATGGCCGACATCGACCAGGTCCTCGAGGCCTGGGACGAGCTCGCGACGGTCACCGACGTCGAGCGGATGGTGCCGATCACCTACATGAACTCCTCGGCGGCGCTGAAGGCCTTCGTCGGGGAGCTCGGCGGCGCGGTGTGTACCTCGTCGAACGCGCGGCTGGTCCTGGAGTGGGCGTTGAGCCGCGGCGACAAGGTGCTGTTCTTCCCCGACCAGCACCTGGGGCGCAACACCGGCTATGAGATGGGCTACGGCGAGGCCGACATGCGGGTCTGGAACCCGCACTGCGACCTGGGTGGCCTCGCCGACCGGGACGTGAAGGACGCCACGCTGTTGTTGTGGAAGGGCCATTGCACGGTGCATCAGCGCTTCTCGCCCGCCCACCTCGCCGCGTTCCGAGCTGAGCACCCCGACGGTCAGGTCCTCGTGCACCCCGAGTGCTCGCACGACGTCGTCGAGCTCGCCGACCGGGTCGGGTCCACCGAACGGATCCTCGACTGGGTCGACGCCGCGCCGCCCGGAGCGACGATCGGTGTCGCGACCGAGATCCACATGGTGCAACGCCTCGCCGCCGACCATCCCGACAAGACGGTCGTGTCGCTCGACCCGCTGGTGTGCCCGTGCTCGACGATGTTCCGCATCGACGGGCCCCATCTCGCCTGGTGCCTCGAGTCGCTGGCCCGCGGCGAGCTCGTGAACCAGGTGACGGTCGACGCGGACACGACCCGCTGGGCACGCGTCGCGCTCGAGCGGATGCTCGACCTGCGGGGCGGCCCGTCGGGCGCGACCGCGTCGCTCGACTAAACCGCCGCGTCGCGCCCGCGGCGCGCGACACCGTGCAGCACCCCCGCGAACCAGGCGGTGGGGAACGTCGCGTAGGCGCCGTAGGCGGCGACCCGGACGCGCACGTCGCGCTCGGCGGGCTCGACCAGGTGATCAAGCCCGCCGATGACGCCGAGCGCGCCCAGGCCGAGCGCCACCGCCCGGCGGGGCCGCCGGCACGCGAGCGCGGCACCGCCGAGCGCGCCGGCCAGGCCGAGCAGCGCGGTGGTCTGCCGACCGTTCGGGCCGGTGCCCGCGTCGCGCCAGTACTGCGCCTTCGCCTCGCCGAACGCCCGGTACTGACGCCACAGGTCCCGGTGCGACGCCCGCGGCTCGTAGGGAACCTCGAGTCCGGGCTCGACCCACACCGCGGCGCCCGCGGCACGGTACCGGGCGCAGAGCTCGAAGTCTTCGTTCGCGGCGAGCCGCTCCTCCCAGCCGCCGAGGGCCCGGAGCTCGTCGGCGCGGAACGCGCCGAGGTACGCGGTGTCCGCCGGCCCGCCCGCGTCGGGTCGCCGGTACTTCGCACCGCCGAGC
>PLJD01000098.1 GCA_003140175.1 Actinomycetota bacterium | reverse complement strand
GAGTCGAAAGTCGAGAGTCGAGAGTCCATCCAGGATCTCGGATCGAGATCGCAGCTGCGCAACTCTTCGGCGCAGCCAGCAACCCTTTCGGTGTGGTGACCAGTCGCGCCGCGCGACATCGATTCAGACATTGCAAATGGCCATGAGTGTGTGTCNNCCCCCCAAACACTCCGCCCCTCCCCTGACAACCTGCTCGGCCGACGTTGACGGCATTGATCCGAGCGTGGGCACCTGGATAAAGGCCCGGCGCCTCGTACTATGACAACTCCTGAGGATGTCGGAGGCCCAAAGCATTTGGCATCACGCTCACTGCCGCGGCGGCGCGTCTGACCTCTCATCAGCCAAGCGCGTCGTTGCGAGCGAGTATGCGATCACTATGGCCACACGCTAAGCGCGTCGCGTGGCTGGCAGCCGACAAGAAGGTTGCCAACAGGTAAACCGAGAGAGAAGAAAGTGATCGGCTTGCCGGTCTCCCGACAATCTGCATCGCGCCTTCCGAAACTCCGGATCGAACCTCCTGCGTGCTCGAGACGGGCCGCTCCCTGTAGCCGATGGATCCACGCGTCGGGGGACGGCAGGCTCAAGGGGACAACGAAGAAGGGCTTCGACGGATCCGCCATGGATCCCGTACGGGGCACAGGTGGAGGGGCTGCTCTGGCACTGCATGACCAACCACGAGCCCTACGACGCCGACCGCCTCGCCACCGACATGCGCCTCCCGCTCCAGGCCACCGGCTAACCCCCGTTACCCCGCCGGACCTCCGCCCACCACTGCCAGTTGCCAACACCGAAGGGATCCACACCGAGAGCTCCTGCGTAGTCAGAGTGCGTCTTGTTGGAGCTGCCGGTAGACCGCCTCGGAGATTCGACGCTTGAGGCAGCGCATGGCTTCGGCGACGGTCTTATTCTCTTTGCGTTTGCGTTCGTAGTAGGCGCGGGCGTCGGGATGCCGGCGGACCTGGGTGAGCGCGATGGTGTGCAACGCCCGGTTGAGCTGGCGGTTGCCGCCCCGGTTGAGCCGATGCCGTTGGGTGCGTGTGGGGTGTCAAAACTCGATCACGCCCTTGACCAGCGGTTTCGTGCTGGTGAGCTTCCCCCGCTTTAGCGGACGGGTTGTTGTGTGGTGATCGTGATGATGAATTGGTCGGGTCGGTGCTGCCAGTCGCCACGCGATCCGTTCTGAGAATCGGAACCGTTCTAAGACTTCGAGATCAATCGCGGGTTGGCTTGTCAGCCCGTGGAGCTCTGTGGCCTCGGTCGTGTCGCCGGCCGCCTCAAAGTGCGTCGTACGTCGTTGAGGAGAACGAGTGCGTGATAACCGACAACGACCGCGATGAGCAGGGCGACGGTCGGGTCGAGCCAATAGAGGCGGCCACTGGCAAGAATGACAGCACCGGTGACTGCGACTCCGCCCGCGGCGGCTGCGTCAGCGGCGGTGTCGAGGAGCACCGCTCGCATGTTGAGAGCGCCGCCGTCGTCGTCATCGGTGTCGAGGTCGCCGCCGAGGATCAGCGCACCGACGACCATGGCGATCGAAGCAACACCGCTCGCGATGAGGACGGGCAGTCCGTCGACGTGCGGAGTCCCGGTGGCGAGACGATCGACGGCACCTGCGCTCACCAGCAGGCTGAGGATCAGTAGCCACCCGCCGTTGACTGCCGCGGCGATGGCGGTGGCCTTGGGGTAACCGTCGGGGCGCCGGGTGGTGGGCGGGCGCGTCGAGAGCCAGATGGCGAAGAGCGAGACGGCAATGGCGCTGGCATCGGCGAGATAGTCGGCTCCTGCTGCGAGGACCCCCAGCGAGTGTGCGGTGATGCCCACGATGACCAGACCAGTGACCAACAGGAGGTTGAGCGCGAGGACAACAGCCAATCGGTCGACCCGGCTCACGAGGAGATCGTAAGGCCGGGTTCGGAAAGGACCGTAATGGCGTGAGGGCTGAGGTTGGCCTTGGCGTTCCGGATTCGCGCTGGTCTGGTTTCGGCCTGGCACTCGACTTCGTGCTGCGTGGTGTTCTCGGGTGTGCGAACGTTGGTGTGTGGATGATCTGGTGGCTTTGGGTTATGACGCGGTGTATGCCGAATGGTTGAGGAGTCCAACGCTCCACGGAATCTGGCAGGCGACGGCGGCCGGTGAGGAGGAGCCGCCAGGATTCGAGAACCTGAACTTTTTGACCCGCGGGGAGCTCGATCGCATCGTCGCGGAGCTGGACTTGAGATCTGGTGAGCCGGTGATGGAGCTCGCGTGTGGCGCCGGCGGGTTGAGTGTCTGGTTGGCGCAGCGCCCCGGCATCGCGGTTGTCGGTATGGATCTCTCGCGGGTCGGGGTTCGGGTCGCAGCGCGACGTGCGGTCGCGCAGTCAGTTCGGGACGCGGTATTCGTGGTGGGTGCTGCGGGTGCGGCCCCCGTGGCCGACGCGTCCATGGCTGGCGTTATGAGCGTCGACTCGTTGCAGTATGTCCCCAACAAGCTGGCGGCGCTGCGCGACGTGACTCGTGTCTTGGCGCCCTCGCGTCGCATGGTGTTCACGGCATTCGAGCTCGAGCCTGCACGGGTCGTCGGCCTACCGGTTCTGGGGGTCGACCCGGTTGCCGACTACGCGCCTGAAGGGTGTCATAAGTCCGTCACGCGGCGCGTGTGTACTCGTTGATGAGTCCGTCGAGGCGCCGGCGGCAGATTACTTCGCCGTGGCCGAGTCGAGGTCCTAATGGAGCGTCGGGTGCGACGAGGTTGAGGCTGCGGTGGGGTCGAACTGTCCCCGCCTGAACCGATGACTCGAGCTCCGTCACCGACGGGCACCGTGAACCGTCGACCACTTCTTGATGGCCTCGTCAACGAATACACCCGGCGCGCCGCGTGACGGACTTATGACACCCTTCAGGCGGCCTTCGGGCGTGCTGACGGTGACCTGCTCGGTGCCGCGGGCCTGCATGCGTGGGTATCCACTCCTGCCCGAAGCCCTTCTTGAGACCCTTCGTCGGTGCCCAAGAACCGCACAGGCAACGGGCTGAGCCGGCAACGGAGCCGCACAACAGAGCACGACCGTGAAGCGCGAAGATGGTGCTCGTGATGACCACCGATTGCAATGGTTCAGGGGCGCGAGCCCTGAAACCATTGTCTATGCGTTGTCTGAGCCCAGGTAGCGTCGCCTAGACCCCTCACCAGCCGACAGGGCTCGGCGGATAGAGCATCGGCCGCCCGGGCCGCGTGCGTTGCGGCTGTTGGGAAGGCAGAATCCCTTGTAATCCTTAGCCCTCGTAGCTCAGCGGATAGAGCATCGGCCTCCGGAGCCGTGTGCGCAGGTTCGAGTCCTGCCGAGGGCGCCCACAAAGTCCCTGGTCACGGCTAGAAACGGGAAGCGCGTCACTCCCCGGGCCCGGGTTGTCAACCACGTTGTCAACCGGGACCGCCTCCACGATCGAGGGTGGAGGGAAGGGAGCAGCCCGTCCATGACGGGTCATATGCGCAAGCGGGGCGCTAACTCATGGCAGCTCATCGTGCACCTCGGTCACGACGAACGCGGCCGGAGGCGCTCCGCCTCCAAGACCGTGTGGGGCACCAAACGTGAGGCAGAGCTCGCTCTTGCCGAGCTGGTCACCGACGTCGCCAAGCACGCCCTGGTGCCGATGACCTCCCTGCGGGTCGAGCAGGTCGTGCGCAGCTGGCTCGAGGCCAAGGCGCCCCGGCTCTCTCCCTCGACTGTGGTCCGGTACGAGGTCGCGATCAAACACATCGTCCCGGCCATCGGCGACATCGCCGTCGCCCGCCTCCGGGCCCGCGACATCGAGGACTCTTACGCGCGGCTGCACGCGCGGGGGCTCTCGGGGTCGTCCATCCGCAAGGTTCACTGGGCCATGCGCATGTCGCTCGCGTGGGCGAAGCGACGCGGCTACGTGGCGACACTCGCGACCGAGGGCGTTGAGCTCCCACTCCTCGGCGAGAAGACGCTGAGCCCCCCGTCGTCTGCCGACGTTCGCAAGCTGATCGAGCGCGCCCTCGCGGACTTCGAAAACGTATCCTCGTCAGTATCAGTTCGATCTCTGCCGCCGTATCTGCCATATCGACAGGGGCAATTCGTTCGCGATGGCGCCGCCTGATCGATGGCTATCGCACCGGCTAGTGCGGCGTACGGCACACGCGCGCGGACTCGTGGGGCGGCAGCGGCTCGCCCTCCGTGTGCCTCGCTGGCCGAGCTCAAGCCACGCTGACCCTCGCCCTACAAGAGCGACCAGTCGCCGGGACTGGCGTCCTTCGATGACCGTCGCCCTTGAAAACCCGGCCAAGGACCTCGAACATCTCGACCGGTACCTCGACGACACCTGAACACCCTGTTTGGTTCCGCGGGGAACAGGCCGATTAGCCACAACCGCACTTGAACCCCACGTGTCGGAGGGGGGATTGCCACCTTCTGCACACGCGCTTCCAGGGAAGCTGGTGCTCCCCTCCTAGTGACCGACACCGCGTGACCGGATCCTCGTGCCCTCATCGGCGCCTCGCGGCTCCCCGAGCCCCGTACCCGAGCTTCGACGCCGGTGAGAGCGGGGCGGCGATGGCGACCACCGGAGATCACGAGCCTGGTTGGTCCCGCCTCGGGTGGGCCGCTCGGCGCGCTGGGTGCGCAGGCGGTCGAGCTGGGTCGCGCTCGGCGTCGCGCGGCTCGCCCGGCGGGGTCGTGAGCATCGCCCTCGCCTGCTCGATCGCGGCGGCGCGTGTCAGGGGGCTCGCTCAGCCACCAGTGCGGGTGAGTATCAATCCCAATGGGCCCTCTGGAGGCGGCACGGGGATGGTGATCGTCAGCGCGTTTCCCTTGCAGTCCCACTGGGCTACCTCGGTTGGCCCCGCCGGCTCCTGGGTGACTGTGGGGGGGGGCCGATGTTGTGGGCAATGAGACCGGGAGACGTAGGGGTTTCGGTGTACGTGCCCGATGTCGGCGTCTGATAGGTCAGGGTGTAGGTCGAGGTCTCAATGCCAGTGAAGGTAACTCCGCCAACCGGAGCTTCGCCGTTGGCGTCGTCACTGGCGGTCCCGTCGGCATTGATGGTCCAGGTGGCGCCGGCGCCGCCGTCGGGAGTCCCGTGAGCTGACTGCTCGGTCGTCTTCCAGGTGCCGACGATGCACGCGACGGAGTGTCCTCCTCGCTCGGGGGTCGTCGTCGGGGGTTTGGTGCAGGGGGGGGAGCTGGGCGATGGCGTGGGGATGACGGCGACGGTGGCGGTGCCGGTGGACTGGGTGAGGCCCGCAAGGACCTGGGTGAGGCCCGCAAGCTGACCGAGGACCGTATCCAGTATGGGTAAGAGGATCGATTGGACGATCGGACCGACGACGCTCCCGGCGGCGCCGAGGCCGGTGGTGAGCAGGGAATTGACAAGGTTCTTGAGGTCGTCGATACCGGGACGGGTGACGGTGAGCGTCGCCGAGCCGTATCCAATGGGCGGTCCTGAGGACCCTGAGGACCCGGAGCACGAGCTTGAGGGCGGGTTGGGGGTGGTCGAAAACCCAATGGAAGTGGCTCCGTGGTCGTCGAGAGTGACGTTGGTGGCGCCGACGGGAGAGATCTCGCCGGCCATGGACCAGACGCCGGCGGCGTTGGCCGCAGTATGGGGCAAGGTGACGCCGAGAGAATTGGCGCAGTCGGTGACCGAAGATGGGTACGACGCCCCGCCGTTCGTGGCGACGGTGGCGTTCACCGTGCCGCCGTGGCCGGCCTCGACGGTGGAGGGTTGGGCGGTGACCTGGACCGCCCAGGAGGTGAGGTAGCTGACCACGTCGGAGATGACGACTGCTGCGCCGGCCGCGGATTTGATGACGTTGACCACCGGGGCGGTGATCGCCTGAATCAGGCCCGCGATGGCCGATTGGGCCAACGCAATCGCGCCGTTCCAAATGCCGACGAAGAAGCCACCCACCTGGGCCACGGGCCCCGTGCCGGTGGGAGCGTTGAGCTGGAGCGCGGTGAATACGCTGTCCAACTGGTTCTGGACGAAGGTCGACGTCGTCGAACAGGGCGCGCTGGTCAACCCGACGGTCTCGACACTGAGCGGGGCGCGGCCGGGCTGATAGTCCGAAGACTTGGCGACCGTCGAGGGCGTCGACGAGGTCGCCGGTGGAGGTGAGGCGGCGATCACGTCACTCGTGAAGAGGGGGAGGGCGATGGTCGGGAAGACCACACCCGGGGCGTCCTTCCAGCTCTGGGTACCCATAACGTTGCGCATCGTCTTGGCCGCCGCGGTCTTGGACGTCGAGACCCACGAAGCGAGCAGATAGCTGAACGGCGGATATCCCGAAGGCAACGGGGTCGCCGAATCGAGGGAAGACCCGGTGCGGCCGCCACGGTC
>PLJD01000056.1 GCA_003140175.1 Actinomycetota bacterium | reverse complement strand
ACACAGAGCACCAGACACTCCCATTCGCCACGGAGCTTCGTGCTCTCTGTCGTGGCCAGGAAGGCTTCGGCGTCGATTCTGCGCACGAAGCTCCTAGACCGCTCACGCCCGTCCGAGCCGCGATAGCGAGCGCGCCAGACGGTGTCGCTGCCGCGACGCCGCTTCTCAATGTGAGGCATCGACGCCACCTCGTGATCGAACGCAAGGCGTGCTGAGAGCCGCTGTACGGACCGTAGAGCCCTTTGGTGAGCGCGGGTCCAGTTATGTACTCGGCTGCTATTGATGACACGACTCTGGGCGCTTGTGAAGCGTCTCGTGCACGACCGCGCGCGTCAACCAACGCGTCGCTTCTCGTCAGTGCGCATCGTTTGGCGTTGGGTGTCGCAGCTTGCGACCGTTTGCCGACGAACACGACGAGCCCAGCCCGCGACAGCTCGTGCGACGCGACAAAGGACGCAGCCCGCTCACCGTCGCACTCTCCAGCGCCGAACGGGCCGCGCTCGACACTCTCGCCCGCCACCTCGGAGCAACACGTAGCCACACCGTTGCCAGACTCCTCGAACACCAACTCGTCGCACGCCGCGCATCCGATGACCGCTAACCCCACGCCGCGACGCGACCACGGGCGCGGCGACCGACTGCTCAGCATCCCAGAGCTCGCCGACTACCTCGGCGTACCCATCGCCACCATCTACCAGTGGCGCCACCACCGCCAAGGACCCGCCAGCTACCGCGTCGGCCGCCACGTCCGCTACCGCGCCGAGGACATCGAACACTGGCTCCAAACACAACGAGATCCCCACGCCAGATGATCAAACAGTGAGCGCCAACGCGCAGCAAAGTCCCTGATCGCGATGGCTGCCGGGGGCCTGCCCAGTTTGGGCGTGCATCGAGCCAAGCTGGCCACTACCCTTGCGCCGGGGTTTTCGGGTAATCTACGCGAAGGTGCTTTGGGCGGGAGGCAGGGATGAATGTTCGCCGAGTCGTCGTCGCGGGTTTGGTTGTCGCCACCGGGATCGTCGCGGCGGGGAGCAGCGTCGCCGCGAGTACCCGGCTCGGCACACCCGCGTCCGCTGAGTTGGGGCTATCGGCCAAGAGCACCAAGCCGCTGACCAAGGCACAGTTCATCATGCAAGCCAACGCGCTCTGTGCCGCTGCAAACGTGGCGTCGGTGCAAGTGCTGCAGCAGTTCGCCAACCTCAAAAGCGGCTCACCCTCCGCCCAGGAAATCACCGCGTTCGTCACCGCGTTTGCGACCGTCGTCCAGAATCAGATCAACAAGACCCGAGCCCTGAAACCTCCCAAGCGCGACCAGTCGAAGATCACAAAGTTCCTGAGCACGAACCAGAACGAACTCAAGGCGCTGAAGGCTGATCCACAGCTTCTGTCGAGCAAGCAGAGTCCGTTCTTGGGGGCCGACTCGCTGGCTCGCGCTTATGGGCTCGAAGATGCCGCGGGTGAAGGGGCGTGCACGGGCAAGTAACGGAGGCACAGCTCTTCCACACGGTCTTCATCCGGAGCCACTTCAACCATGATCGGCAAGGTGTCGGTGAACGCTCGACTGCGAAAGGTGACCCGCAACCGCGGGCACCTCCCGTCCGAGCAAGCAAAGGGGACACGTCGTGGCTGGTAGAGGGGCACGCCGGGCAACCCAGGTCCTGAGCGCCGTTGCGCTGAGCGCTCTGGTGGTCGTCGGGACCTCCGGCGCCGCCTCGCCGTCCATCCACATCATCGAATACCCCGTTCCAACCGCAAGCGCCATGCCCTTGGGCATCACGCCCGGACCCGACGGGAACGTCTGGTTCACCGAGAACGCCAAGAACCAGGTGGCCAAGATTACGCCCTCGGGTGTCGTCACCGAGTATCCCATTCCCACCGCCAACAGCGAGCCGGGCGTGATCGTCCTGGGACCCGACGGCAACCTGTGGTTCGTCGAGAACGCCGGGAACAAGGTGGCCAAGGTGACGCCCTCGGGCACCATCACCGAGTACACGTTCCCCACCGCAGGCTCGAAGCCGTTCGGGATCGCCGCGGGGCCGGACGGCAATCTCTGGGTCACCGAGAACAACAACCATGAGGTGGCCAAGGTGACACCTGCGGGCAGCATCACCGAGTACCCCTTCGGGTTCGACAGCACCTTCATCACTGCGGGACCCGATGGCAACCTGTGGTTCACCTCGACCAGTGCCAACGAGGTGGTCAAGATGAACACCTCGGGCGCCATCCTCGCGACGTACCCGTCTCCCACGGGTTCGATGGGCAGCCCGGCCGGCCTCAACTTCATCACTGCCGGACCGGATGGGAACCTCTGGTTGACCGAGACGTTTGCCAACCAGGTGGCCAAGGTGACCACCTCGGGCGCCTTCACCGAGTACCCCGTCCCCACCGCCAACAGCGAGCCGTTCGGGATCACCGTCGGGCCCGATCAGAACATCTGGTTCACCGAGGCTGGCGCCAGCGCCAACAATGTCGCCGAGGTGACCACCTCGGGCGCCTTCACTGAGTACCCCATCCCGACTGCAAGCAGCTTTGCGGTCTCTATCACGGTCGGACCGGACGGCAACATCTGGTTCACGGAAGCGAGCGCCGACAAGGTGGCCACTGTGACGTTCCCAACGACGACCGCCCCTCCGGCTGCGGTCGTCGTCACACCAACATTCACCGGGTAGCCGCACCCACGCGTCCGAGATGGGCCGCGGATGGGCCGCGGATCGTCGCGAGACGACGCCTGTTGGCGCGTAGCGCCGACAAGCACCCTCGCAGGTCAACTGGCATTTGCCCTCGTCACGGCGCCCCATCGGTCGGATTGCCAAAGTGAGGGTCGCCGCTTGAGCGCCGTCCTCCGAGATCAGACCGAGATCACGTCGAGTTCGACACCCAGGATTGAGCAGGCCGACCGAAGCAGTTCCCCGGCGACAGTCACCTGGATGTGGGCTCCGAGCACCATTGCCGAGGCCACGGCCTCAGAGTTGAGCAAGTTGAGTCGACGGACCTGACTGAGCTGCACCATCACGGGCACAAGCACTCGTGCCGAGAGGATCCCGATCGTCGCGGGCAGTTCGTCGAGCGCGTCAGTCACTTGCCGACGGAGATCGTCATCGAGGACCTCGACCATTCGGGACAGCGATCCCGAGAATCCGACGTCGTGGACCGCCCGGGCGAGCCGGTAGTACCAGGCTGGGGTGGTGAACACCTCGCCCGCATCGGCCGCTCGTAGCAGCGGTTCCGGTGCCCGCTCGGCCAGGACAGCCAGCAGCGTGCGATCGTCGATAACGAGCACGAAGGCGGGCTCGACGGTCTAGCAGTCAGCCAGTTCGGGATCGTCTTCGACGATGCGTGCGATCGCCGCGTCGTAGGTCCCGTCGCGAAGCAACGCAACCAGCGCGTCGGCAACCGCGCCCGGAATCGGCGAGCGAGGCAGCCCTGGGCGCCGCGCCGACAACTCGCCGGCCACCTCAGCCACCGCGCGGGCACGTGCCACCGCCGCCTGCAGTTCCGGGCTCACATCGGCGCGCTCAACCGCCACGCGATCATCTTATTCGACGCCCACCGAAGGGCCCAGACCTTTGGTCGGCCCACCAAGGACATCCGAAACCTCGCCTGACAAACGCCACGAGTCCACCGGGCTCGCTGCCAAGCTCAATTCGAACTCTGGAACGGGTCGCATACGTCTCACCCGGGGGCGCAAAGGCGTGCTCTGCAAAACTGACGTAACTGTCAGGGATTGGGCCGCGGCTGGGCCGCGGGAGAACGAAAAACGTCGACAACGGGCACAAACCAGCGGCAAGTGTTTTCGCACGTCAGAACCCTTTTCGCGCCTACGGTCACCGGGCCACCGACCCCTATGACTTCATTGACGCGGAAGGGGTCAGAGGTTCAAATCCTCTACCGCCCACCACAACACCGCAGGTCACAGCCCCTGTTGGCGCGTGTCCCCCCGACCGGAGCTGCCCCAAGTCCGCGAAAAGTCCGCGGCTTCTCGGGTAGTCGGCGCGATGGGTCACGTACGACGGCGGAAGCTGGACAACGGGCGCACGGTCTACCTGGCTCGGTACCGGGGCCCAGACGGGCGCGAGCGATCCAAGCAGTTCGCTAGGCGAAGCGACGCTGAGCGTTTCCTGTCGGTCGCTGAGGTCACCAAGGCTGAAGGGTCGTGGATCGATCCTGCGAGAGGGCGGATGCGCCTTCGAGACTGGCTGGTCCGGTTCCAGGAGTCAGAGCGGCAGGCTCTCCGGCCCAGCACGCTCGCCCGGGACCAGGTCTACGTCAGGACGCAGATCCTCCCGGCGTTCGGTGATGTGGCCTTGGCTCGGCTCGAGCACCAGGCCATCCAGGAGTGGGTCAACGAGCTCTCGGAGCAGCTGGCGCCGACGACCGTTCACAAGTGCCACCAGATCCTGCGAAAGACGCTCGCGGGTGCCGTCAGGAGCCGACTGCTGGTGCGAAACCCCGGCGCAGGACGCGCCCACCTCAACGCCGGCGCTTCGCGTCTCGCGTCGTCGGCCTCCAGGTCGGATATCGCGAATATCCGTCGCCCTGGACCAAGAGCTCGAAGATGCCGAGACCCGCCATCCCTTCCATCTCGTAGTGCATCAACTGGTCCATCGACACTGCCCGCGACTCGACCTCCTCGAGATCGGCCGGCTCGGTGCCTTTCCATGTGTAGAACGAGAGCCCGCCGCCGCTCACCTGCCGCCGGGAGTGCCCCAGCCCGTAATAGACGCCGACGTCCTGATTTGCCGCGTGGGCGGTGACGTTGACCTTGTCGCCGTCGTCGTCGACGAACACGATATCGGCGCGGGCCGGGCGCTTGCGGTCGCCATTGAACTCGATGTCATGCTCGAACTTGACGAAGCGCTTCGAGAGCCTGCCGTCGTTGAAGGTGATCCCGCCGTCGACGTACTGCACCGCTCCGTCCGACGATTCCCACACCCACGCTTCGATCGCGCGGTCTTCGAACACGGCCTCGAACCACAACCAGAAGTCGATCTGCTCCGAGACGCGCACACCGAAGGTCCGGTCGCGTCCGCCGAAGAAGCCGTCGACCGAGATCTCTTCGCCGTCGACCTTGATCCAGCCCGAGTAGCGCGCGGGCTGCTTTATGTGATGCATGTCCGCGAGGACCCGCCCCTGCTTTCGGATGATGATTGGGAGCAACTCCCACATCGGGGCTCGTGACTCGTAGTGCAGCTCCCACTCGATCCCGGAGGCATTGGGGCCAAGCTCGAGCTTCCACCGTTCGAGCGGCTCGACGCAGGTCCACCGCATCGGCCCGGCATAGAGGTCTCCGCGGTCAGTTGTGCACTTCCGAACTGCGTCGAGGTCCCAGTGCCGGCCGTCGGCGAGGCTCAGTTTGGCGTAACCGTGAGCGCTCTGGGTGTTGGGGTTGTTCCCGTAGCCGGTGACGAGGAGGACCATGCCGTCGGGGGAGTGCGCGTTGAAGTAGCACCGGTCCGACCAGCTCTTCTCGGAGTCACTGACCTGGTCCAACGTTCGAGGCAGTTGATGGATGAAGTACTCATCCCAGGCGCTGTATGGCATCTAGATCCTTCCGGCCCGCGGGCGTCGGGATTCGATGGCACCCTTTATGAACACGTACGTTGGCACGCTGTGGCGACCTTCGTTCCCCGTGGTCCTCGCCTATGAGCATCGACGGGCCGAGCGACCCGCTTCGGGACTGGTTTGCGGTCCAGCTCGCCGACGCGGACGAGGTGCGCGTCGAGGGCTTGGATCGCGTCGAGCTCGGCCACTCGGCAGAGACGATCCAGCTCACCCTCGCGTGGTCGGCCCGCGGTGACCAGCACCGCCGGGACGTTGTGTTGCGCGTGCGTCCGCCCGAGCCTGGTCTGCTCGAGCCTTACGACCTCAAGAAGCAGTTCGAGATCCTCCGGGCACTGGAGCCCACGCCCGTGCCTTCGCCGAAGGTGCTCTGGTACGAGGGGACGGGTGGTGTCCTCGGACGTCCGTTCTATGTGATGGAGCGTGTCGGCGGCACCGTGTATGAGCGGGTGGTCCCCGAAGTGCTCGCTGGCTCGCGGGATCGGCTTCGTCGCATGTCGCACAGCTTTGTTGAGAGCCTCGTCGCTATCCACCTCGTCGATGTGACGGCCGCCGGGCTCGGGTTCCTCGGTGGCGGAAGCGGTTTCCTGGAGCGTGAGCTCGACTGGTGGACGTCGGAGATGCGTCGCGTGCAGCGCGGCCCACTGCCCGCGCTCGAGCGGCTGGGCCGTGAGTTGCGGGCACAGCTCCCCGAGCAGTGCCCGACCGTCACGCTGGTGCATGGCGACGCCAAGCCGGGGAACTTTGCGTTCGAGAACGATGCGGTCAGCGCCGTGTTCGACTGGGAGATGACCTCCGTCGGGGACCCGTTGACCGACCTGGCGTGGGCGGAATCCAACTGGACGATGGCGGGCTCGTTCACGTCCCTTCCTGGGGCGTTGACGCCGGATGAGATGGTGGAGCTGTACCAGCGGCTCACCGGTATAACGGTCCGGTACCGGGACTGGTACGTGGCGCTCGCGCTGTACAAGATGCTCGCGATCTTGCTCTTGGCCGCAATGCTGTTCGACAAGGGTGAGTCCGACGACTTGCGCTTCGCCCAAATGGGCGGCGCGATCCGGCCTTACACCGTCGCGGCGCTGGCCCGGCTCGGTGTCGAGGAGCCTCTCGAGCCGGGTCCGGTGACGGCTCGAAGCCAACGGATTCACGAGGTGACCCAGCGCCAGGCCGAAGCCACACGGAAATCGAGGAACGAGTACAGCTAGCTGCCCGGGATTTATCGTGCGTCCTTCGACATGCACTACTGCATTGTCTTCGCGAGTGTGGCCGCGGGCGAGCAGCACAGGCTGCTGTCTCGGGAGACGCGCGATTCCCTTCAGCTGCATTACCTCTGCAGCGGTCTCGGGTATCGCGGTCTCGAAGCCGTAAGTCAGTGGCACGTCGTTGCCGCAGAGCGGATCAGCGATGTACCGTCCACCTCGTCGAAGTCCCGGGTCAGCCAGTCGTAGTTGGTGCGCGCCGGCTCGGACTCAGTGTTGAGGCCGCCCAGCATGTGAAGTGGCTCCTTGGCCATTCCGGCGTCGACGGCGGGGCGGATGCCGGCGGCGATCTCGGCCGCGCCGTTCGTCGGTCCCAGCTTCCGTGAGAGCACGTATCCGTCCACGTCGTCGCCCTGTTGCTCGACGAACGCCTGAACCACTACTGAACCCATTGAGTGCCGGAACAGGACGTAGAAGACGTCGACCGCATCGGCGTTGCGGAAGGTCAACCCGTCCATCTCAGCCCCGATCATGACCGCTCATATGCGATCCAACTCCAGCATCTTGATCGCGTTGCCGCGTAGCACCTTGTGAGCAGTCTCGTCGTCGAGGCCGGAGTCCGCGATCATCTTCTCGACGTATTCCTTCGAGTTCGGCCACGTCGTGTCGGTGTGTGGGTAGTCGGTCTCGAAGCAGATGTTGTCGATACCGACCTTGTCCAGGTTCGCGAGTCCGACACGGTCTGCGGTGAAGCAGCCAAAGATCCGCCCGTAGTAGTAGGTGGACGGCGGCTCGGGGATCTTCGCCTTGGAGTGCTGCCAGGCGTCGTGCTGGTCCCAGACGGTGTCGGCTCGCTCGAGCGCGTAGGGGATCCAGCCGATCTGTCCCTCGGAGTATGCGAGCTTGAGCCTCGGGAACTCGATCAGTTTGCCGGAGAAGAGATAGTCGGCGAGCGACGCCATCGAGTTGTTGAACGCGAGCGTCCCCCCGACGCCACCCGGAGAGTCGGGGGACGCGCTTGGATCGCTCGAGCTCGAGCCGATGTGCATGCACAGCGTCACGCCGGTGTCGTTACACGCCGCAAACATCTGGTCCCAGTGTCCGGTGTGGATGCTCGGCAGGTCGAGGCGTGTTGGCAACTCGCTGAAGCAAAAGGCCCGCACGCCGCGCTCCGCGTTGCGCGTGATCTCCTCCACGCAGAGGTCGACGTCCCAGAGGGGCATGAGACAGAGCGGGATGTTCATGCCCCCCGACGGCGCGCACCACTCCTCGACCATCCAGTCGTTGTAGGCCCTGACGCAAGCAAGCGCGAGCTCCTTGTCTTCGGCCTCGTAGAAGGTCTGGCCACAGAAGCGCGGGAACGTCGGGAAGGGGAGCGACCCATCGACCCAGTTGAGCTGGAAGTCCCTGACGCGGGCGTCGCGGTCGTAACACCCATCGCGCATCTCATCGTAGGTGACGGCTGTCATCACCATCTTGTACCGGTCGAACTTGGACACGTCGTCGTTGGGCGTCGCCTCTTTGGGGATCGCGACGAACTTCTTGTGGACGTAAATGACCTTGTCCTCATAGATCCAGGCGCTGCCCCAATCGCCGTTGGGGTCCTCGGGGTTCATGTACTTCGCACCCGGGAACAGCCGGAAGTCACCCCAGCGGCGCTCCTCGACGCGCGGCCCGCGCTCCTTGAACCTCTCGGGCAGCCACGTCTGCCAGACGTGCCGCGGCTCGACGACGTGGTCGTCCACGCTGATGATCTTCGGAATATCCATCCTTGGTCCTCTCAGGAGGGCGGCGGGCTGTCCCATACGAGCGGCTCGGCGCGGCCATTGCTTGTCGGCGTCGGCGCGCTCGTCGCCGCCAGCGGCGCACCATTGTCGATCATGGGGATCGGGACCCTGAACCGAACCGACCTGCTCCACTCGACCTCGTAGTTGCCACCGGCAAGCGCCTTCTGCTTCGGTGCGCTCGGCAGGCACGGTAGCGGGATGGTCAGCGCCGACAGGAGGCTGGCACACTTGTCCGGCGGCGGTTGTGTGCTCAACACGACCTGCAGGCGATGTCCCGCCTCGACGGAGTACAGCGTCGGCGTGAGCTCGATGTCGTATCGCTGCAAACGAGCCGGCCGCGAAACGACGATCGCTTCGGACGTTCGCGTTCTCGAGGTGTCCGGGTCAGCGGCAAGAGCCGACCAGGGGGGATTGGATCGACTCTTGCCGCGACTCACGCCCGACGGTTAACCCTGTCCGACAGCCGCGAGCACGTTCCTGTGAATCCGATTCATGGTTGTTGCCCCTCGAACTCGCGTCGTCACACGAAGCCAAAACCCTTCTCAACACTGTAAACTCGCCTGATATCGACGTCAAACTCAAATCTATGGTAGAGACGGACGGTGGCCGGTCTGTGGCGCGATGGCGCTCCCTAGCGATTCGACCTCGATGCGCTGAGCGCGAGCGCAGGAGACGATCCGTGATGGGTGACACAGCGCGGTGGCTGAGTCGATCGGTTCCGACGGCACTTCGCGACCGTGCGTCCCATCAGATTTGCGAGCTCGACCTGCGTACGCTGCTCCGTGCTCAGGCGAGGTCGTAGGTTCTTCCGGTGCGTCCGCCGGTCCCGACATGCTCGAAGAGGCAATGTCGCCTGCATGGCTCACAGCTGCGCTGGGTACACGGTTCCCCGGTATCGAGGTGCACGGCGTGACCCCCGGGACCGTGATCGCCAGGGTTCGACGAACGCTCGAGTTCGTATTCATTGCGCCGGGATGCTCCCCGACGGGTTGTCGCCCTGTGCTGCTCGAGCGACTCGGGACAGCAGCCGACGATCACGATGCCTTCCGCGACGTCGCGCCGTGACTCGACCGACCGAACCCGCCGAATGGAGGACCTGATGGCGCCTGTCCCGGTCGCAGAGGGCATCTTCACCTGGCCATCCGACGAGCCCCAGCTCATTGGCAGCCGGTGCACCAGCTGCCAGATCGTCACGTTCCCCGTGCAGGCGTCGTGCCCGCGCTGTGCGTCCACGAAGATGGAGGCGCATCTGCTCGCCCGGCGCGGCCGTCTCTGGGCCTGGACGACCCAGGAGTTCCCGCCGCCGTCGCCGCCCTACGCCGGACCCACGGGCGACGCGTTCGTCCCCTTCGGGGTCGGGTACGTCGAGCTCGGCGGCGAGGTGCGGGTGGAGACGCGCCTCACCGTGGCCGATCCCGAGGCGCTGACCGAAGGGATGGAGATGGAGCTCGTTCTCGTGCCGTTCCGAGCCGACGAGGACGGCGACGAGGTCATGACCTTCGCGTTCCGTCCGGCCGACTGACCCGAACCAGTACGCAGAGAGAGGACATCGGCATGGACGTTGCCATCGTGGGTGTGGGCCTGCATCCGTTCGGGCGCTTCCCGGGCGTCTCGGGAATTGAGATGGGCGCGATCGCGATCCGTCGCGCCCTGGCCGACGCGGGTGTCGAGTGGCGTGACATCGAGTTCGCGTTTGGGGGCAGCTACGAGGTCGATAATCCCGACGCCGTCGTCGCGCTCCTTGGACTCACGGGGCTCCCGTTCACCGACGTGTATAACGGGTGCGCCACCGCGGCGAGCGCGCTCACCTTGGCTGCCGACACGATCCGGCTTGGGGATCACGGCTTGGGCATCGCCGTCGGCATGGACAAGCACCTGCCCGGCGCCTTCAGCGCCGATCCCCGTCAGTACGCGTGCCCGTTGTGGTACGGCGAGCTCGGCCAATTCGTCACGACGAAGTTCTTCGGGATGAAGATCAACAAGTACATGCAGGACCATGGGATCTCGCACTCGACGCTGGCAAAGGTGGTGGCAAAGAACCTGCGGAACGGCGCGTTGAACGAGAACGCGTTTCGGCGCAAGCCCATGACCGAGGAGGCGATCCTCGGCTCCCCGATGTTGAACTACCCCCTCACGCAGTACATGTTCTGCAGTCCCGACGAAGGCGCAGCTGCGGTGGTGCTGTGCCGCGCCGAGGATGCTCGCCGTTACACCGACAAACCCATCTATCTCCGCGCCACGACCGTTCGGACCCGGCGCCTCGGCGCATTTGAGGTTCACAGTCCCTGGCTCCCGGTCGAGGAGACCGTGGGGCCGACGGTGGACGCATCGCGCGCGGCCTTCGAGCGCGCCGGCCTCGGACCGGAAGACGTCGACGTTGTCCAGCTCCAGGACGCCGACGCCGGGGCCGAGATCATCCACCTCGCCGAGAACGGCTTCTGCTGTGACGGCGACCAGGAGGCCTTGGTGGCCGACGGCGCGCTCGAGATCGGCGGCTCACTGCCGGTGAACACCGACGGCGGCCTGCTCGCGAACGGCGAGCCGATCGGCGCATCCGGGCTCCGTCAGGTGCACGAGGTCGTCCGGCAGCTGCGCGGCCAGGCCGGCGACCGGCAAGTGCCGGGAAATCCCAAGGTTGGGTACACCCAGCTCTACGGCGCGCCCGGCACGGCCGGCGTCTCAATCCTGTCGCGGTAGCTTCCGGTGACCACGACGGGGAGCGACGTCCGCATCGGGATCGTGGCTGTGGGTGACGGCGGCCAGGTGCGGGCGTTCCCAGCCATGCCGATCGACTCGCTGTGGATCGGTGGGCACATCGCGTCGCGCAACCCCAGCCCCGAGGCAATGATCGGGCTCGCCAGGCTGGCTGCGCTGACGGAGCGGGTCAAGATCGGGACGTCCGTCCTGGTGCTGCCGCTCTATCCCCGGCGCTGGTCGCAAAGCAGATCGCCGACTTGGACCGCGCCAGGAACGGCCGCGTCGTCCTCGGCGTCGGCGGCGAGTACCCATGGGAGTTTCGTGCCATGCACGTCCCGATCCAGGAGCGCGGCCGTCGCGCCAACGAGATGATCCCGCTGCACGGCTGGCACTGGCGACGCTGCGACGGGAAGTGCGCGGCGAAGATCGGCCGTGCGCAGATCAGGAACATCGAGATCATCCACGTTGGTGCTCAAGCTGGTAGAGGTCCCGGACGAGTTGCGCCTCAGACGTAGTCGAGGAGACATGCCATGCCGGTTCCGGTGACCGGCATGCCTTCACGCGGCGGTAGGTTGCAACGTCCGTCGAGTCGACGAGTTGCTGGAAGGAGGACGGAGTGCCGCAGATTGCACCCGAAGGTGCAGCGGAGCTGAATGTTCCGCGCTCTCGCAAAGGCGTCGAGACGCGAGCGCGCCTCGTAGATGCAGCGAAGGAGGTGTTCAAAGAGCACGCCTTCTTGGAGGCCCGCATCTCGGACAGCGCGAAGCACGCGCGCTTGTCGCACGGATCCTTCTACCACTATTTCGATTCGAAGGAGCAGATCTTTCGCGAGGTGGTCGAGCGCGAGGAGGAACTCCTCACCGCTCCGCCGGATAACGCGCACTCGGGCACGAGAACACAGGATTCTCCCCGAGAACGCGTCCGGATCGCGAACCGTCGTTATCTGTCACGATACCGCGACGAGTCTCGCATCATGGGAGTCATCGAACAGGTCTCTCGCTACGACGACCACGTCAATGAAGTGCGGATGACCCGTATGAAACACTTCGCGGAGCGCTCCGAGCGTGCTATCCGTCGATGGCAGCGCGACGGGCTCGTCGACCGTGACATCAATCCGACCATCGCCGCCGACGCGCTTGGTGCGATGGTCGGGCGGTTCTCAGAGCTCTGGCTGGTCCAGGGCTACCGCGAGTACGACTTCGACGATGCGGTCGAACAGCTCACGGCGCTCTGGGCGAACGCACTCCGATTGAAGGACTAGGTCGCCGGGGATCGCTCAGGCGACCCGCAGCCCTGGCCGCACTAGATCCTCAAGCCCTGTTGATGGCCGAGTGGAGTGATGACATCCTCGCCGAACTCGGCCAACGTCTCGGCCGGCGCGAAGTCGGTGAACCACGTATAGACCCGCTCGATGCCCTGCTCGGACATGCGGCCGAAGTGATCGACCAGCTCGGGGGCCGTGCCGATGACCGGCCGGGAGCGGCCGAACCGCCGCATCGCCAGCGCGGTGACCTCTTCCCGGTCGTCGCCCCGACGCACCAACGCGACCATCTGCTGGATCGACGCGCGGGCGTCCCCGACCTGCGCCCGCAGCTCGTCGATCGTGCCGAGTACGCCCGTTTGCAGGTTCCACCAGTCGGCGAACTCCCGCACGAGCTCCAGCGTCTTTGGTCCGGTGCCGCCGATGATGATCGGGATCCGGCCGAGCGGCTTCGGCTCCTGTCGGGCGCCCTTCAAGTGGTGGAACTCGCCGTCGTAGTCGACGACCTCGCCCGCCCACAGGGCGCGGAGGACTTCGAGGGTCTCTCTCAGCCGCTGCACCCGGCCGCGCGCCTCGGTGGAGCCGACGCCGAACATCAAGAGCTCGTTGGGCACCGAGCCCCACCCGATGCCGAGCTCGTAGCGGCCGCCCGACGCGTGGTCGAGCGAGACCACCTGGCGGGCGAGCACGGCGGGGTGGCGGAAGGCCTCGCACAGCACGAGCGAGCCGACCCGCAGGCGCTCAGTGTGCGCCGCCAGCCACGTGCTGGTGACCACAGCCTCGTACATCGGCTGACTCTCAGCCAACGGAGGCGCCAGGTGGTCCATGCTGGTGATCCCGTCGAAGCCGGCGTGCTCGGCCGCGCGAGCACGGGTGACGATGTGCTCGAATGACATCCGCATCTGAGGCAGGTACAGGTTGAACTCCATCGTCTCCCTCTTGGGTGCGATTCAAAGGTGGGCGCTTCGCTTGACGCGCAAACGTCCCCGCGAGGCAGTTAGCTCAGCGCATCGATCGTTGCGACGTCTCGCATCGCGGCGCACGAACGGCGCGCCATCGCAGCGAACATCGCGTCTCCCCGCTCGGTGCGCGAGCTAAACGCCGCGCCGATCACCATGATCAGGGGACACTGCATGAGCCCAATCCGGTAGTCCTCGAAGGCTTCGGTGGCGCTGTAGCCCATGACGCCGAGCGTTTCGAGAGCGAGGTGATACGCCTCGACGATGCTTCCTTCGGCGTGAGTGCGGCTCAGCCCGACCTGGGGGTGACGAGCCCTCGAATATTGTCGTGCATGATCTTGTGGATATCGGCGTCCGGCAGCGAGTCGATCTCCTTCACGAAGCTGACGGGATCCGCGAGGCCTTCGGCGTGGGGATAGTCGGAGCCGAACAGCACCCGATCGGCGCCAATTCGCTCGACGAGCTTCATGACGTTGTCTTCGAAGAACGGTGAGATCCACACGTGTTCGAGGAACAACTCGTGGGGATCAGCGCCGAACACACCTGGGAGCTGCACTTTGAGCGATCGCAGTTTGCTCAGCAGCGGCGCGACCCATCCCGAACCGGTCTCGATGGTCGCGACTCGCAGATTTGGGAAGCGTTCGAAAAGCCGGTCGGCCATGAGTGACGCCATCGTGTCCTGGATCGGACTCGCTGACAGCAACCGCTTCAGGGGCGGGATGCGGAACGATTCCGTTTCGCCGCTGAGTCCCCACAGCTGCTCGTAGGCCCCATAGCCAGCGTCCCCGCCGTGGATCGCGAGCGTGATGCCGGCCTCGTTGAGCCGGGCCCAGAACGCGTTGTGGGCAGGATCGCCCGGCGTGCGGCGGCGTTCGAAACCGAACACGGATCCAGGACGGATGAGCACTACGCCTGCGTCGCGCTCGATCGCGTACTCGAGCTCCTCGACCGCCCAGGCGACGTCGACCAGCGTGATGTACGGCGCCGCGTAGATGCGCTGCTCGAAGTTGAAGCCCCAATCTTCCTCGAGCCAACGGTTGAAGGCTCGAAACGCCGCGGTCAAAGCGACCGGATCATGCTCCAGCGCGCTTTCCATCGCGACGCCGAGCGTCGGCAGCACGATGCATGCCTCCAACCCTTGCTCGTCCATCACGCGAAGACGAGCGGCACGGTCGCGATACTCCGGGCGCTGGTCGATCGGCTCGAGTTCGCCGAATGCGGCGCGCATGTCGCCGACGCCGGCCTTTGCTCGGAAGAAGTCGGCCAGCGCGCCCGGCTTCGACACTCGATCGAACGATGGATTCGGAATGAATCGGTTCACCGACCCGCCCACGAGCAACCGCTCCTTGCCGCCGACCGTCGCCCACTGCATGGCGCGCTTTTGCATCGACGGATCCAGATGGCGGGTGAACGCGTCCTTCGGCTCGTAGTAGTGGTTGTCGGCGTCAAAGACGGGAAAGTCGACCATCGGTGCCTCTCATTCGGCGGCGTGGCGACCTCAACTCGCAGGGGAGACGGAACTCTGGTCGCTGTCGAGTGATGACCACCACATTATCGAGATCGACGTCGACATCCAATATAGGCGCTACCCGGCGGCCTTCCGGCCACGACGCCCTGCGGTCGGCACCTCGTCGATCCCGAGGGCGTTCGCCCAGAGGATCGTGAGCTGCTCGACCGCCTCGTCGAAGTCGTACTCGCGGTAGCCCTGGACCAACCACAGCTCCGCGAACCGGCCGACCATCGCGCCAAGCGCATCGGCGGCGATCGCCGGGTTCACTTTCTTGTCGGCGACGCCGTCACGCTGCAGCCGTCGTATGGCGCGCTCGGCACGTTCGGCGAAGTGCTGCTGGGTGGAGATCCGAGCGGCATTGACATGCTCGTCGTAGCGCGAGACCTGTTCGATCACGCCCATGAGCCGTGCCGCATCCCGGTAGCGCTCGAGATAGCGGCGATTCGCCTGGCCGATGACAGCCCGTGGCGAGCCGTCCGGCGGAGCGAGGGAGCCCTCGTCAGGCGGCGCGGTCAGCCGCTCTTCCTGCGCCTCGGCGACCTCACGGAAGACCTGCTCCTTCGAGTCGAAGTAGTGGTAAAAGGAGCCCTGGGAGAGCCCAGCGGTCGTGGCGATGTCGGTGATCCGGGCCGTGAGGAACCCGTCCCGTTCGAACACCTGCTTGGCGGCTTCGATCAACCGTGCGCGGGTCTCTACACCTTTGCGCGAGCGCGGTCCACCCTGACCACTGTTGGCCGGTGGATGTGTGTCGCTCGCCGCAACCTTCGACACGCGCGTATCCCCTCGAGCTGGACCCGACCGACGCCCACGGTACCGGTGGATCGCTCGACCGCTGGGCGGTATCCTCCCTGATCTCGACGTCGATCTCAAGAACTCTGGATACGATACCTCGGTGGGCGCATGAACACGACACCCCAACTGCTTGTCGAGGGGCTCGTGTTCGGTGAAGGACCGCGCTGGCGCGACGACCGTCTGTGGCTCTCCGACATGTACGGCGAGACGGTGTACACGACCGACCTCTCAGGTCGGCTCGAGAAGGTCGTCGAGTTGCCGAACCGCCAACCCTCGGGGCTCGGATTTCTGCCCGACCGATCACTGCTGATCGTGTCGATGCTGGAGCCCGAGATCCTGCGCTGGGACGGGCAGGATCTCCGCGTGCACGCCGATCTGCGCGGGCTCGTCCGTGACTCTTGCAACGACATGGTCGTCGATGCGCGCGGAAGCGCCTACGTCGGTTCGTTCCCGCCAGCGTCGAATCCCAAGGGCGTGATCGTGCACGTGGCGCCACGCGGGTCGGCCCGCATCGCCGCGGAAGATGTCATCCTCCCGAATGGATCCGTCGTCACGGACGACGGTGCCACCCTCATCGTCGCTGAGTCAATGGGTCGCCGGATTACCCGCTTCAGCATTGCCTCCGACGGATCATTGACCGATCGCACGCTCTTCGCTGACTGCACGCCGGACGCGGCCGACGGCATCTGTCTCGACCTCGACGGAGCCATCTGGGCTGCGTTTCCGCTCGCGCACGAGTTCCGGCGCATCGCACCGGGCGGCGAGGTGCTCGATCGGATCTCGATGGGCGACCGACTTGCGATCGCATGCACTCTCGGCGGGCCCGAGCTGCGAACGCTCTTTCTCCTGACGTCGCTCGCGTTGCCCGGCGACGCAATACGAGGCACGCGATCCGCGACCGTGCATGTCGTCGACGTCAACGTCCCGGGAACAGGCTCTCCATGATCGGGGACGACATCTCATGAGCAGGGTGCAGAGCGCCGCAAGGCTGTTCCTTCGGAATGCGGACGGTGACGAGATCGCGGCGCACTTCGAGGATCGGGCGTTCACCTACCGTGAGCTCGCTACTGAGTCGCTCAGGCGCGCGGCGCTGTGGGACCGCCTCCGCGACCGCACACAGCCACCGCACATTGGCGTGCTACTCGATAACACTCCTGACTACTTGTTCTGGCTCGGCGCGGCGGCGATCAGCCGCTCAGCGATCGTTGGGATCAATGCCACGTACCGCGGCGCCGAGCTGGCGCGACTGATCGACCACTCCGACTGCCAGCTACTCGTGACGTCGGACGCGTACACCGGGATACTCGCCGACGCTCCGAACAGTGTGGAGCCGGACCATGTGCTCGAGACTGGCACGGATCGCTACGCCGGGCTGCTCGCGGCGGCGGACGTCGACCGTGAGTGGGAGCCGCAAGAAGCCGGCGACCCGTTCCTGTTGATCTTCACGTCGGGCTCCACTGGGTTCCCGAAAGCAGTGCGCTGCACGCAGGGTCGATTCGTGACGACCGGCCGGGGCGGCGCCAACGTCGGCAAGCTGGGCCCCGGCAAGGCCGTGTACGCGCCACTACCGATGTTCCACAGCAGCGCACTGTTCACCGGCCTCTCGAGCGCACTCAACGGATCGGTGCCGTTCGGCACACGGAGCAAGTTCTCCGCGTCGCGCACGATGTCGGATGTCCGGCGGATGGGCGCAACGATGCTGGCGTACACCGGCAAGGTGCTCAACTACATCCTTGCTGTACCGGCGTCCCCCGACGACGCGAGCTCACCGCTCGAGCTCGCGCTAGGTAACGAGGCGTCCGAAGGCGACATCCGTGAGTTCGCAGCGCGCTTCCACTGCAAGGTGCGCGACAGCTATGGATCGACCGAGGGACTCATCATCATCCGTCGAGAGTCGTCGATGCCTCCGGGTGCTCTCGGCACTGCAGACCACACGATCGCGGTGTTGGACCCCGAGACGACCGAAGAATGCCCGCGCGCCCAGTTCGATAACGATGGCCGCCTCGTGAACGCAGACGAGGCGGTCGGCGAGATCGTCAACACCGACTCAGGCGCGATGTTCGAGGGCTACTACCGAAACGACGACGCTCGCTCATCAAAGGTACGCGGCGGCATCTACTGGTCGGGCGATCTCGCGTATCGGGACGAAGAAGGCTGGTTCTACTTCGCCGGCCGGTCCAACGAATGGCTGCGCGTCGACAGCGAGAACTTCGCCGCGGCACCGGTGGAACGCATCGTTTCACGATGCCCCCAGGTGCGTTCGGCGGCGGTGTACGCGGTGCCCGACGAGCTGGTCGGTGATCGCGTGATGGTGGCCATCGAGGTAGACGACGCGGAGTCGTTCGACGTCGAGGAGTTCGACGAGTTCCTCGGACAGCAGCGCGACCTCGGGACGAAATGGATACCGAGCTTCGTGCGCGTCGCCGGAGAGCTCCCCAAGCTTGCCAGCATGAAGCTCGACAAGACGCGCCTGCGGCGCGAAGCATGGCGGGCGCCTGCCGTGTTGTGGCGACCCGCACGCGGGGATCGGCTGCGACCGATGACATCGGCTGACGCGGAGGCGCTAGCGCATCTGCTCCCTTAGCTCTCTGCGATCAACGTCTGTTGTCAGAGGGTCCTCCTGCTGTGTCGCTCCGAGGAGTACGGCATACGCGATCTTCGGATCGGGCCGCGCGTCGCGGAGCCACGCGCCGAGTCTGACGGTCAGCTCGGTCGACGACCCGAGGACCGTGTCGAGCAGGAGCACTCGGCTATGGAAGTGGTGATGGTCGAGCTCGGCAGTGAAGCCGATGGCACCTAGCACCTGGAGCGTACGCTCGGAGGCGCGCCGACCGTTTCGTCCGGCGAGGGCCTTGACGACCTGGTCGAAGCGGTTCGGTGCTCCTTCGTACATGTCCCGAGCCGCGACGGCGACCGACTCCACCGCGGCGCAGTCGGTCGTGGCCCACGCGAGGAGGTGGCGAACCGCCTGGAACGATCCGATCGTCTGACCGAACTGGACGCGTCCAGCCGCGTGTTCGATCGCCAGCGCCAGCGCTGCCTCGGCGGCACCGAGAATCTCGAACGCGATCGCCAAGCGGCCCAGAAACGTGCTCTTCGCACGCGCGACGTGAGCGGTCGCCTCGTCGATGCTGGGCAAGAGTCGCGCCGCGTCCACCTCGATCTCGTGCACCGCCAGCCGGCCGGAGATGTCGATGGGGCGCATGGTGACTTCGGACGCCGGGACGATCGCTGCGCCGATCCCCGGTCGGTCGAAGAGGATCTGGTCGACCGCGGTATCGCCGACCAGAAGGTCGACGCGGCCCCCGCGCATGGACTGACGCCCGATGGACGCGACGACGGTTCCGTTGTCGTTGCGGGCATGCATGTACGGAGCGGCCGTCAGGGCACCGAGAGCGCACGTGTTGCCCAGTTCGAGACCCTCGGCACGGAAGAGCGCGAACAGCGCCGCCCGGGCCTCGGGATCGCCCAGCTCGCCGAGGAGGTCCCACCACCCGAGCGTCACGAGCGCGTCGGAGCCTGTCGATGCTCCGACCGCCTTGCGGGAGACGGAGAGGAAGTCCTGATCCGCGAATGTGGTGCTCACGGGAGGGCGAGCAGCTGCTTGGCGATGGTGTCCAACTGGATCTGCTGCGAGCCTCCGTAGATGGTCACGATCCGCGAGAAAAGGTAGTCCTGGCGCAGGACCGCGACCTCGTCGTCTTGTCGCCCGGCCGCAAGGTCGCCGTCGCCGGCGAGGACCAGGTCCTGGATCGACTGCTCCGCGTTGCACAGCAGCAGCTTGGTGATCGTCGCCCGGGGACCGAGCGTGGCGCCCGCCGCGTGCAACCGGAGCGCGGCGCTGCTCGTGGCGCTCACGGCCGCGAGGTCGAGCAACGCGTCCCCAGCGGCGCGGTCGCCTACTCCTGGTGAGGAGGGGACGTGTTCGACGAGGTCCCGGTAGAGGAAGCACTGCCGGAACCAGGCGTAGGTGCCGCGCTCGTGGCTCAGGATGTGCATCGCGACCGTCCACCCGCCGTCGAGGTCGCCCACGACGCGATCCGCAGGCACGTGCACATCGTCGAACGTGACCTCGGCCAGCTCATCGGTCCCGTTCGCCTGAATGATGGGTCGGACGTCGACGCCGGGTGCGCGCAGGTCCACTGCGAACGCGGTGAGGCCCCGGTGGCGGGACTCGGTCGAACCGGTGCGGGCGAGGACGAGGCACCACGTGGCATACCGGGCCCAGCTCGTCCAGATCTTGCGTCCGGTGATCCGGTAGCCGTCACCCGCCTCGACGGCCCGGGTGCGCAACAACGCCAGATCGGATCCGGCGTCTGGCTCGGAGAATCCCTGGGCCCAGGTCTCACGACCCCGGAGAAATGCCGGGAGCGCCTCCGCGACGAACTCCGGGGGACCGAGCGCAGCGAGGGTCGGGGCCAACACCTCGAAGTGCTCGAACACCGCCATGCTTGGCACGCCGTGCCGGGCCAGCAGGTACCACATCGCCCCGCGGTGGACAATCGAGCCGCCGTGACCGCCGAGGTGCTCGGGCCAACCGAAGCGGGACCATCCCGCGTCGTACAGCGCCGCCATGAGCTCGGACATGGCGTCGACCCGACGCTCGTACGATGCGATCGGGCGGGCGGCAGCTCGGAGCGCGCTCGGACCCTCGGCCAACCAGCGGTCGAGCGCCGCGGTGTAAGCCGGAACGTCGTCGCGGAGCGCCGCCTGCGCCGGAGCCAATAGTGACATCGACGTCAGTGTAGAAATATAGAGGTTCCCGGAGCAACTGGCCCGCAGGGACCGCGGCACGCTCACGCGGAGGCGAGACACAGCATGAACGATCGACGCAAGGGAGCCGACCCGGAACAGGCCCTGACCGTCGCGGCGGACGGCGCGGTGCGGATCGTCACCTTGAACCGACCTCAGGCGTTCAACGCCGCCGACGAGGTGCTACACGGCGAACTCGCCAGCATTTGGAGCGAGCTCGACGCGGACCCCGAAGCCCGCGCGATCGTGCTCACCGGGGCCGGCGGGGCGTTCTCCGGTGGCGGCGACCTGCATCTCCTCCAGCGGATGACGCACAACGCGGAGGTGCGGGCCGCCATCATGGCCGAGGCCGCGGACATCGTCCGTGGCATGGCCTCGGTGCGCGCACCGATCATCGCCGCGGTAAACGGCCCCGCGGTCGGGCTCGGATGCAGCCTCGCCTCGATGAGTGACATCGTGCTCGTGGAGGAGCAGGCGTACTTCGCCGATCCGCACGTCGCGCTCGGCCTAGTGGCAGCCGACGGCGGAGCCGTCCTATGGCCGCTCCTCACGAGCCTGCTCCGCGCAAAGGAGTACATCCTCCTAGGCGATCGCCTCTCGGCGGCGGACGCAGTGCATATTGGCGTCGCCAACCGCGTCGTGCCGACGGGAACGAGCGTCGACGCGGCGGTCGCGCTGGGCCACCGCGTCGCCGCACTTCCACCGCAAGCGGTTCGAGAGACGAAGGCGCTCCTGAACCAGGCCGTGCGCAACGCCGTCGACTTGCTGCTCCCCGGCGCACTCGCCACGGAATCCGCGTCGTTCGATGAACCCGCCTTCCGCGCGAACTTGGAGCACATGCTCCAGCGGAAGTCCGGATAACCGGTGGATCATCCCTCGACCTCTAGCGCATTCCGCGATGAGATCGCATCCGGGGCTACCCATGCGCTGGCCGCGACGTACCATGCCGAGCACTGGTGGGACGATCGGTCGCTCGCCGACGGCCTCGAAGCAGCGGCGGGCGTAAGACCGCACGCGCTGGCGGTCACCGACAACCAGCACGAGGTGACCTACGCCGAGCTGGTCGAGCGCGTCCACGGCACCGTCGGCGCGCTGACCGACCTCGGCGTGCAACCCGCCGACGGTGTCGTTCTCGTCGCCGGCAACACGGTGGACGCCGTCGTCGCCTACCACGCCCTCCTGCGGGTCGGAGCGGCCGTCGCGGTCCTCGACCGTCGCACCGGCGAATCGGACATCCGCCTCGCAGGAGAAGTGCTCGGGAAGCCCGCCCTGATGCTCGTTTCGGAGTCCGAAGAGGCGCGCCTCGGCCTCGGTGCGGCGGAGCACGGTGTTGCGCGCCTCGAAGCGGTTACCAACGTCGGTGGGCGGGGACCGGTCACGCGTTGGTTCGAGCCCGACCGCGACGCGGCACGAGTAGTGCTCTTCACGTCAGGAACGACGAATCACCCCAAAGGAGTGGTCCACTCGCTCAACACGATCACCGCCGGGGCGAACAACATGGCTCGCATCACCGGCGCGGACGAACACACCCTCCTCTTCCTCGTGAGCCCGGTCACGAGCATCGCCGGCATCACACAGATGCACCTGTTCGCCGACCAGCACGCAGGCCTCGTCCTCGAGGATCGCTTCGATCCCGATCGGTCCCTCGACCGCGTGAACGCCACCGGCGCGACCCTCCTCGGTGGAGCGCCCGTGATCGCCGAGCGCCTGCTCCGCGCGGCCGAGGCGCGCTCGGCCCGGATCGCGATCCGCACGCTGGCGCTGGGCGGCGCGATGCTGCCCCGACCCCTCCTCGAGCGGGCGACCGACCGGTTCGGCATCGAGATCGCCCGCGTGTACGGCTCATCGGAGATCCCGTGCGCGACGGGCAGCGTCCCTGGGGACGACCGCGAACGGCGGCTCTCCGACGATGGCCTCTTGATGCCGGGGACCGAGGTTCGTGTCGGCTCGTCGAACAGCCCGGGGGAAGGCCTCCTACGTGGACCGGCGCTGTTCCTCGGCTACGTCGACGCAGAGGATGATGCGGCTGCGTTCGAAGACACGTGGTTTCGAACCGGCGACCTCGTCGAGTTGAGTGACGACCGACGCCTCACCGTCGTCGGTCGTCTCAAGGAGGTCGCGAACCGCAACGGGCTCAAGATCTCGCTCGGCGAGATCGATGCCAGCCTCGCGGGGATGCCGGGGCTCGACGAGCACGCGGCGTTCGCCATGTCCGACCCGGAAACCGGCGAGCGGGTGGCCGTCGCTGTTCGACCTGTGCCGGGGGCGACCGTCACACTCGCTGACCTCGTTGCGCACCTCGAACGAGCCGGCACGGCCCGCCGCAAGCTCCCCGAGCAGATTGTGATGTGGGACGCGCCACTTCCCCGCACCCCATCGGGGAAAGTGGTGCGCGCCCGACTCGTGATGGAAGCGGCCGGCAGGCCGTCCGACGTCGCCGGTCGCCTTGGCCGCCCAGAGAGCGCACGAGGGAGGGAAGAGTGATACCGACCCCAGAAGACCACGTCCAGATCACGCAGTTGCTCGCGCGGTACTGCCTCACGTTGGATCACGACGACGTCGAAGCGTGGATCGCGCTCTTCACCCCGGACGCGATCTACGAGGTGTACGGGCGCGCGTTCGCGGGCCACGACGGCCTGCGCCGGATGATGACGGGCGCCCCTGGCGGCCTCCATCTCGGCGGCCCGCCAGTCATCAGCATGCTCGAGGATGGCCGGGCAGAGACGCAGCAGAATCTGCTGTTCATCGACCGCAGCGACGGCGCGACCCGCAGCGCGCTCTACACCGACGAGCTCGTTCACACTGGCGACGGCTGGCGAATCGCGAAGCGACACTGCCAGTTCATCGTCACCGATGGTTTCAGCGACCGACCGGCGCACTAGGCGGGATCGAGCTCTTGTCGCCCAGCCCCAGCGCGTTGGCCCACAGGCGTTCTTCCATGGCCTCCTCAAAGAGGTACGGCACGTAACGAGTACCGCACACAATCCTCTCGAGGGGCGATGACGTCGTACCTGGAATCCGTGGAACAGCACGTCAACCTCGCGCTCCAAGTCGCCGACTGAGCGTTCACCGTGGCTCGGCCGAATGCAGCTCGACGCTCTGCGTCGATGAGTGGCGGGCAAGTCGGAAGCGGGTGGAGGGCAGGTGCTCGAAGCTCGCGCGACGCAGCGGTGGGGTATAGCGCTGGAGCATTTGCGGAGCGGCGTGCATGTGGCCGTTCGGAAATTGTCGCCGGGTTCGGCGTCCGACGAGGCATCGTCCACGGGTTCTGCCCGTCGGGCATAACGCTACGGATCGATCCAAGGGGATTGCGGTGCGATTCGGAACGTCGGCCGAAGAGGCGCGCGGCGTCGAATCACTCGGGCGAGGTACGCGACCCAAACGGCGGCACAGAGCACCAGAGCCGCGTACTATCAAGATCGACGTCGATATTCACTATGCCTGCCTCCTGCAGGGACGCGAGAGGTGACCGGCGCTGACGACCGAGACGGGCGAACTCCGCCAGCTGCGCGATGCGCTCCGTGGCGCCCTCGGGACGGCCAAGGGCGACACCATCCCGGAGATGGGAGTCGACTGGCGCGCTGGCTGGCCGTTGCTGGCCGGACTCGGTGTCGCGGGGTTTTGCGTGCCCAAGGCGCGCGGCGGCTACGGGTTCGAGGTCGCGGCTGCGGTCGTGGCTTCGCAGGAGCTCGGTGGCGCGCTGCACGGCAGCCCGTACGCGGGTCTGATCGCCAGCGTCCACGTGCTCGCCGGTTCCGATGTCGACGCGCCGGCCGAGCTGGTGGACGGCATCCTCGCCGGTGAACGAGTTTGTGCGCTCGGCATCCTCAACTCGGCGGCAGATAAGTCCGGTGGCGACGGGATCACAGGCGTCGCGTCGCTTGTCGACGGCGCCGCGACAGCAGATGCCCTGCTCCTCATGGCACCGTCTTCGCTGGACGCGCTACTCGTGGCCGAACCGAAGGCATGGACGGTCGACCCCATCCTCCCGACCTTCGATGTGAGCCGGTCGTGCGGCGAAGTCCGGTTGGACCACGTGCCGGCCCTGCGGTGCTCCGGCGGCACGTCGGCGCTCCCCCTATACCGCCTGCTCCTCGCGGCCGACACGCTCGGTGGCGTGGAGCGCATGCTCCATCGCACAGTCAGCTACGTGCGTGACCGGCACGCCTTCGGACGCCCGATCGGCGCATTCCAGGCGGTGCAGCATCGCCTCGTCGATCACGCGGTGCGCACGCGCGCGATGTCGCTTGGCGTCGCGGAAGCCGCCCGGATGCTCGGAGATGGCAGCCCGCGCGCGGCTCGCGAGGTTGCACTCGCCGAACTGGCAGTGAGCTCCGAGGCGACGCACGTCCTGCACGATCTGGTCCAGCTCACCGGCGCGATCGGGTTCACTTGGGAGCACGGGTTGCACCACTACGAGCGACGCGCCCACCACAATGCCCGCCTGGGGCGCAATCCGCGGTCGGCGGCACGCTCCCTTGCCGGGTTCGAGGGTTGGTTGGGACGTCGGAGCCATGAACGCTGAGCCGGCGGAGCCCTTCCGCGAGGAGGTCCGCGCGTTCATTGCCGCACGAGCGCCGCGTCTCCGACACCAGGAAGGAGTCCGGGTCCCTCAGAGCCCGGACGAGCAGCGCGAGATTCGGCGTTGGCTCCGCGAGTTGTACGAGGCGGGCTATCTCGGCGCCGGTTGGCCGGCCGAGTGGGGCGGCACACCGGACCACCATCCGCTGCATGACCTCGTCCTCATGGAGGAGTTGTTCCGCGCCCGTGCCTATCGCCCACTCGATCAGGTGATGCTCGCGAGTCACGCCATCCTCGCATTCGGGACTGATCGACAGAAGGCCGACCTGCTTCACCACATCCGGCGGGGAGAGCACATCTGGTGTCAGCTCTTCAGCGAGCCCGACGCGGGCAGCGACCTCGCGTCGTTGCGCACTCGGGCGGAGCCGAAGGGCACCGACTTCGTGGTGACAGGGCAGAAGGCGTGGAGTACCGATGCGCAGTGGGCCGACATGGGGATGCTGCTCGCCCGGACGGATCCATCGGTTGATCGGCACGCCGGCCTCACGGCGTTTGCAGTCCCGATGCACCTGCCGGGCATCGAGATCCGTCCGATCCGCGAGATGACGGGGTCTTCGGAGTTCTGCGAGGTGTTCCTCGACGAGGTGCGACTCGGTCCGGAGCACGTGCTCGGCGACCTTGGCGGCGGGTGGGCGGTCGTCACGTCGGGCCTCGCGTCCGAGCGAGCGTTTGTCGGTGCGAACGCAGTGCAGCTGGAGATGATGTTCGGGGATCTCGTGTCGTTGTGCCGAGCCGCTCGGATCCCCGACGGCACGATCGCGATCGCGCACGAGGACATTCAGGCTCAGCTTGCTGCCGCGCTGAGCAAGGTCGAGGGCGTGAAGCTCATCGTGCGCGATACAGTCGAGCGGATCCTCCAGAACGAGGAGCACCCGAGTGACGGGCCGCTCGCGAAGCTGGCGTACACGGAGCTCAACGTGGAGCTGTGTGAGCTCGCCCTGGAGATCATCGCCTCGTCGATCTCCGTAGATGCCGCCGAAGCGGAAGTCGTCACTCGCTGGTACGAGAACTTTCTGTGGAGTCGAGCGTTGACGATCTCCGGCGGCGCTTCCGAGATCCTCCGCGGCCTCGTCGGGAGACAGCTTCTCGGCTTGCCGCGAGATTCGTGACAATTGCTATCGGCCGAACAGTGGGGGACCATGCTTGACGACGCCGCGCTGAAAGACGAGTTCGCCGTCACGAGGACGCTCGCGATGTACTGCCACCTGTGCGATGACGGCGATTTCGCTCGACTCGTCGAGCTATTCGCACTCGACGGCTCGGTGGCGTTCGACGAAGAGGTGGTCGCGGGCCGCGACGCGCTGATGACCTGGTTTGCGAACCGTCAGCCAGCGGAGCGACGTGGCAAGCACCTGACGATGAACATCATTGTCGACGTTGACGGTAACCACGCCACGGCCGTGTCCGACTACGTGTTCCTCCGCCTGGTCGACGGCGTCGTCGCACCCACGATCGCGGGTCGCTACCGAGACCGCCTCCGCCGCGACGGCGCTCGTTGGATAATCGAGCGCCGGGACATCGAGATCATGGAAGGCGCGCCCTGAGTGCGGACCCCATCGATGTCGACGACGCTTCAGACGGGAGGCTGTGCGTCAGCGAGCTCCCGAAGCTTGTTCTTGAGCAGCTTGTCGAGCATCCCCGTCGGGAACTCGCCGACGACGTAGACAGCCCTGGGCACCTTGAATGAGGCAAGCCGTTCCGCGCACGTTGCGATCACTGTCGACTCGAGCGTGGTCGCTTCGGGCGCGTCCGGCGCGGCGATCACGAAGGCGACGACGACCTGCCCCAGGAAGTCATCACTCTTGCCGACGACCGCGACACGGTCGATACCGGGGACGGTCGAGATGAGCCCTTCGACCTCCACCGCCGAGACGTTCTCCCCGCCGACCTTCAACAGATCCTTGTCGCGCTCCTGGTAGAAGACGTTGCCGCCCTTTCCCATCCGCACCATGTCACCCGTCTTGAACCAGCCGTCCTCGAAGGCTGCGTCGTTCGCCTCGGGATTGTCGAAGTACTCGAGGAAGAGCTGGATACCGCGCGTGCCGCGCAGCCAGAGCTCGCCCGGCTCGCCCTCGGCGCAGAGTCGGCCGCTGTCCTTGTCGACGACTGCGATCTCGTACCCCGGCGCGACGTGCCCCATCGAGAAGTCGGGAAGGTGCTCCACCGGCTTCCCCACGATGGAGTGCGTCACCGTCTCCGTCATCCCAAACGCGGAGTAAACCGAGATAGCCAGTTTGCGTCCGAGATCGCGACTGACGAGGCCGAACACGCCGACGCGTAGCGTATGCGCCTCAGGACGCTCGGGGCCCTGCAGCACCGGCATGACGAACGGCAGCAGCGAGATGTGCGTGACACTGTGGCGGGTCACGCACTCCCAGAAGCGGCTGGTCGACCACTTCGGCACGAGCACCGCGGTCGCGCCGACGCCCAGCACGGCGAAGAACGACCAGCCCTGCGCGTTCGTGTGGAAGAAGGGCAGGTAGATCAGGTACCGATCGTCCGGGCCGAGGTCGATGTTCCTCGGGCCAGTGCGGGCAGCCCAGACGGCGTTCGCGTGCGTGTGCACGACCGCCTTCGGTCGGCTTGTCGTCCCCGATGTGAACATGATGCCGGCGGGCAGCATCGGTTCGATCGGCCGTCCTCGCCACTGCTCCGCGTCGGCGAACAGCTCCGCGAAACGCAAGGATCTCGGCCCCAGGTCGTCCGCCGGACCGCCACCAACGGTGTCCGTCACGGCGATCCAGCGCACCGCCGGGGCCGCTTCGGCGACCATCGCTGCGTATGGCGGTTGCGTGATCGCGGCCACACAGCGCGCTTTGCTCGCGAAGTAGGCGATCTCGCCGGCGACCGACTTGGTGTTCGTCGCCACACCGATCGCACCGACGGTCGCGCATGCCAGCCAGACCAGGATCAGCTCGGGAGAGTTGTCGGAATGGATCAGCACCGTTTCGCCGCGCCGGATCCCGCGCTCCGACAGGCCGGCCGCGAGGCGGCGGACATCGGAGAGCAGTTCGCCATACGTCCATGAGCGCACCGCGTCGGACCCGGGGTCCCACACCAACGCCGGATGGTCGGGCCGGTAATGCGCCCAATGGGCGAGCAGCTGCGGGATGTCCTGACCGCGCGTCTGGAAGTCGACGATCTGCGCGGCCGCGGCGTCCATCAGCGCGTCCACCGGGAGGAGCTCTCCGTGCGCAGTTGTCTCCGCAGGTCGACCTTGCGCACCTTCCCCGTGGCGGTGCGAGGGAAGTCATCGACGAGCAGCAGCGCCTCGGGCCACTTCTGACGCGCGAGGCCGACGCGCTCGAGGTGCGCCGTGACCTTGTCCAACCCGAGCGGATGTACGCCCGGAGCGAGGCGAACCACCGCACACGCGTGCTCTCCGAGACGCTCGTCGGGCGCGGCGACGACCGCCACCTCGGCCACCTGCTCCAGCGCTGTGATCGCCTGCTCGACCTCAGCGGCCGAGATGTTCTCACCGCCGCGGATGATCACATCGTTCAGTCGATCAGTGATCGTGACGAAACCGTCGTCGTCGAGGACGCCCAGATCGCCGGTGCGATACCAGCCGTCGTCGTCGAAGGCCTCCCGAGTGAGCGAGGGATCGGTGTAGCCGACACAGAGATCGGGACCGCGCGACCAGATCTCTCCCGGCTCGCCGGCCGGCACCGGCCGGCCGTCCGAATCGACCAGGCGGATGTCAACACCGGGCAACGGCCGACCGTCGGTGGCGTGCCGCTTGGCGGCTGGGTCGTCGAACGACGACCCGGTGATTGACGGGTGCTCGGTCGAGCCGTACGCGCGTATGATCGTGATTCCCTGCGCAGCGGCACGCTCGGCGAGCACGGAGGGAACTGGCGCTCCGCCGAGTCCTACGCGTGGGATCCGGCGCGCGTGCTCGGGTGTGAAGCCCGGGTGGTCGAGGATGCTCGCGAGGAACACGGAGGCTCCCGTGCCTGCGCCAATATCGGCCTCAACCATGATGTCGAGAACACGGGTTGGATCCCAGCGGTCGATCAGGTGGATGTCCTGGCCCAGCGTGAGCGGCGCGAGCACGGCTCCCAACATTCCGGTGGCGTGGGTGACCGGCGAACCCATGAGAATCGGCGAACCCCGCGTGATCCAGAGCCGCATGTGCTCGAGTTCGGCGAGCAGCGTCCGATGGCTGTGCATGACACCCTTGGGATCACTTGTGGTCCCCGACGTGTAGGCGAGGACGCATACATCGTCCGCCTCGGCGCGTGGGTCGGGTGCGACCGGGGACGAACCATCGACCACGTCCCATCCGAGTCGTGGCACCGGCTCGCCCGAGCCCTTGGAGCCGACGACGAGATGCACTGCCAGCTCGGGCAGCTCATCCGGCCCGGCACCGTCGACGACGTCGAGGTAGTCGACATGCCCGTACCGATCAGCCGAGATGTACGCGCGTGCTCCGCACTGCCCAAGGATGAACCGAACCTCCTTCGGCCCGTAGATGGGCACGATGGGCACGAGCACGAAGTCGCCCATCGCCAGGGCGTAGAACGCGACGACGGCCTCTCGCCAGTTCGGCAGCTGGAACGCGACCACGTCACCCCGCTCAAGACCCGCGGCACGCAGCGCGCCGAGGAGACGACGCGCCTCGGCATGGATAGCTGCGTAGGTCCCGTGCCATGGCCTCGACTCCGACCAAATGTGGATCCCGGCGTCCGGGACCGCAGCCAGCGAGCGATCGACGAGCGCACCGAGCGTGTCGTCGTGCCACGCTCCCGTTTGGAGGTAGCGATCTCGGAGGAGTGCGGGAACCGGTCGCACCGGCCACCGCCCCGAGTCTGTCATCGGTGAACCTTCCTCAACCGAGCAGCGATTCGAGCAAGCCCGCGCTGTCGATGTGCGCGCACGCAGCCGTCGTCCGTTTGGTGGCGCTCACCCCGATGTCGAGCGACTGCCATTTCGAGCCCATCCCTGCGGTCGCGGTCGCCGAGACCCAGGAGTAGACGGCGAACAGGCGGTATTGGTCCCACGCCTCCGCGAGGTCGAGCTCGATGCCGGCGGCGGCGAGCAGGTCGCAATAGCGCTCGACCAGCCCGCGCTCATGCGCCTCGCGCGCCTCCGTCGGGATGGAGTTGCACAGCACGTAAGCCACGTCGCGCATACCGGGCGCCTTGCATAGCACGGCCCAGTCGAGGAACCCTGTGCAGCCGCCGGCCTCGACGTCGACGAAGAGGTTGCCGAGGTGCGGATCGCCATGCACGAGCGTGCCCGCACCGGCGGTCCAGAGGCGCACGATGTCCTCGGTGTGCGTCAGGTAGATGTCGGCGATCCGGTGGAACGACTCGTCCATTGTGTCGCCGAGCGCTTGGACAGCCCGCTCGATGAAGGTACGCCCCCCACCACCTCGTTTGCTCGCGCGGGTTGCGAGCCAGTCGAGGTCGCCACCGGGCTCGAATCGGTCCGACTCCCAGAACCGCGCGTGTAGCGCCGCGAGCCGATCCACGATGTCGCCCGCGCGGCCCTCGATGTCGGCATCGTGAGGGCTGGGGAACGTGCACCCGCTCGACACCAGATCCTCGAGCACCATCACGTAGCGGTCACCGTCGGTGTCGGCGAACCACACACCCGGCACCCGTACCGGGACGTCGGTTGCTAGGTCTCGGTAGAACCGCGCCTCGGCCACACCCATTCCGGTCTTGTCAACGAGCGAGCGCTGCCACTCGTCGAACGGGGCAAGCTTCACGAAGACCGTCTCCGGGAGCTGGGGCTCGCCACGGAGCGCGACCCGCGCCCGGCCCGTGGTCCCCGAGCTGCGATCCGCCACGGTGGCCTCGGTCACGTCGCGCCCGAGCACGCTCGAGAACCACTGTGGGCTTAGCTCGTCGGTCTCTACAGGAAATGCCGCCTTGTCAACCACCGAAGATCCCCCTCAAGTGTCAGACCGACGCGGTGCAATCCCGGCGCACGCTACGACGCGTCTCTCATTGCAGCAACGAAGTCAGCGATCAGGTCATCGCCGGCTCGGTATCCCGGGAAGTAGGCGCAGATCCGATCGCAGTCGCCGTAGCGCTGCACGATCTCCGCCGTGACTGCGTCGGGTGTTCCGTGCACCGAGAGCGCTTCGACCATCTCGTCGGTGATGAGATCCGTCATGACGCCCCACTCGCCGCGCTTCGAGAGCGCGTTGAGCTCTCCCTGCAGGTCACCCCAACCATGGAGGTCGAGAACGGCTCGGTAGGCGGGGGTCGATCCGTAGAACGCGAGCACGTACTTGACACCACGCGCAGCCTCCAACTCCTCGTCGTTCCGACCTACTCCAACGATGACCTCCGCGTTGATCTCCACGTCGGCACGGGTCCGTCCTGCCGTCCGGAGCCCCTCATCAATCGCGGGCCACGTGCGCTCGCGCATGTGTCGCTCGCTGTTGAAGGGCATCACGAGGACGCCGTCGGCGACCTCGGCGGCCATGGAGTTCATTCGGGGGCCGAGCGCCCCGACGAGAACCTTCGGCACACCAAACGGGTTCGGGCCCGGGTTGAACGCCGGCGTCATCAACGTGTGCGTCGTGTACTCGCCCCGGAACTCGAGTCGCGTGCCGTCCTGCCAGCTCCGAAGAATCGCTTTGGTCGCCTGCACCCACTCGCGCATGTGGGGTACGGGCGAGCCCCACCGCGCGCCGTACCGCTTCTCGACGTGTGCACGCACCTGTGACCCGAGACCGAGGCGGAAGCGGCCTTCCGAAAGCAGCTGCAGGTCATACGCGGCATGGGCGAAGTGCATCGGGCTGCGGGGAAACGCCATCGCGACGTTCGTCATCAGGTCGAGCGAGCCGACCGATGCCGCCGCCACCAGCGGGAAGAAGACGTCATGGGAGTTCTCGAAGCTGAACACGCCGTCGACGCCGGTGCCCTCGAGCGCCCGCGCTCGATCGGCGGCGTCGAGCACGGAGTCCGAGAGTTGGACATCGATCTTCAGTGGCATTGGCGTCTCACTCGTTGCCTGGGTGTCGGGCAGGTGCGACTGTACGCTCGTTGCCAAGATTGACGTCGAGATTGAGAACGGGAGCTGCCGGTGACGTGACAGAGCATTTCAGTCTCACACCGGGATGGGGGACACACGTGCGCAGCGAGGTCACCTGGCNNCGTGGACGGTGGGCGCCGGGTCAGCTTCACCCGGCTCTTGGGCATGGTCCTCGCGCCGCGGGCGCCGGTGGCCTCGGGCGTCAAGCCCGGCGACCGCGTCGCCGTGTGGGCTCCAAACTCCCTCGCGGTTTGGTTCATGGCCGGATCGAGTTCTTCGGATCACCCACTTGATCGGCCACGGGCTCGAGCGGACCCGTCGCCGTCTGGTACGCACCGAGTCAGGCAGGCCGTACTCCCGCGCCGGTCGACGTGTTGTGTGGACGGCCGGCCAATCGCCCGCTAATATTCTGAGATCGATGTCGAAGTCGATTATGTAGCTCGGCGTTCGACGCACGGCGGGGAGCCTGACTCCTACTTGGGGGGACCGAGGTGTATCGATTCCGCGGGGTTGCCATTGCCGTAGCCGTTGCAATCGCCCTTGGGGCGTCGGCGACGGGGGTGTCGGCCCAGTCAACAAGCCCCGGCGGCGCGCCCCGGGCGACCGAGGTGGGGATCACCGGCTCGACGATCCGGATTGGTGTCATCGCCGATGACGACAATGCGGCAGCGCCGGGCCTCTTCGCCGGGTCGCCCCGAGCCGTCGAGGCCTGGGCGAAGTCCATCAACGCACATGGGGGTCTCGCCGGTCGGAAGGTCCAAGTCGACTTCCTCGACTCGCACCTTGATGCCAACGACACGGCGAACGCGATCATCGCAGCGTGCGGTCAGGACTTCGCGATCGTGGGCACCGAGGCGGAATTCATGGACGACGTCACCAACCTGGTGGGCTGCCCCGACCATACGGGCGCGGCGACCGGGCTGCCCGATCTCGCGGGCGTCGAGGTGAACCTCCAGGAGCTGTGCTCGCCGGTCACGTTCGGCCCGAACCCCGGACAGATCGACTGCGCGACCAAGGATGAGCATCCTCAGACATTCCGGGGCGACCAGGGGCCGGTCCGGTACTTCGTTCGCGCGCACAAGGGCCTGCATGGCATCTTCGTCTACGGGAATGACCTTCAGAGCGGGGCGATCGCCGGCATCGCCCTGGCGAGGATCAACGAGGCGGCCGGGATCAAGTCGGATGGGGAGATCGGGATCTCCGCGGCGGCACCACAGTCTGCCTACACGCCGCTTGTGCAACAGTTCAAGAACAAGAACTCGAACTACGCTCTCAACGTCAACACGTTCGGCTCGTTGGTCGATCTCCGAAAGGAAGCAGTCCTCCAGGGTCTCAACACCAACAACGTCCTCTGGGACTGCTTCTCCAACTGCTACACCAATAGTCTGATCCAAGAGGGAGGCAGCGCCGTCGAAGGGACCTACGTCTCGCTGAACCAGCTTCCCTTCAGCGAGACGAAGTACAACCCGGCGCTTGCCGCTTACGTGAAGGCAGTCGGGGCGAACAAGGTCGACGGGTTCGGCGTGTATGCGTGGATCGATGCGCTGCTGTTCCAGGACTCCGTCAATGCCATCGTCAAGCGCGGCGGCGATAACGCGCTCACCCGCAAGGCGCTCCTGAGCCAGCTGGCATCGACGACGAGTTTTAACGCCGGAGGGATTTGGGGAACCACCAACGTCGCCCAGCGCATTCCCACTCCCTGCTTCATGCTCGTCCAGGTGAAGAACGGCAAGTTCGTGCGCGTCTACCCCACGAAGCCCGGCACCTTTGACTGCAACAAGTCGAACACCATCTCAGTCAAAGCCAACCTCTTCACCGGGTAGACCGATTGACCGGGAGCCGCCTCGTCCACGCGGGTGGAGGCAGCCGCGCGTTCGTCCAACAGGCTGCCGAGCTGCTCGGCCGACAAGATGGGTCCTGCGTTCCGAAGGATCGCCGATATCTACGTGGCGCGGGCGGAAGCCATCGCAAAGCTCGGGAGCGCAGGCATTGGCACCCTCGTCCACGGCGACGCTCACCTCGGCAACCTCTTCGTCAACGTGGACGGCGGAGACCGCACGGGCTTCCTCGATTGGGCCCTGGTGTGCCGTGCGCCCGGCAGGCGCGATGTCGCATGCGTGCTGTGCAATTCAATCCCGATCGACGTGCGCGAGGCGAACCAGCGCGCACTCGTTGCCCGTTACTGCGAAACCCCGGAGACCATCGAGATCGGCGAGCCGCTGCTGGCGGACGCCGGCATCCAGACGCACCGGGTGACGCGTGGCAGCAGTACCGCCTCTTCGCGGTCTACCCGTGGGTTGCGGCGACCTCGACCGCCGGCATAGGCGCGAAGTAGCAGCCGATCGACGTGGGTCTGAGCAGCACGGAGCGCCGCCGCCTGCGAGCACCTCTACGGCGCCGACTTCCTCGAATCGTTGCTCGGCTGAGGACCGACCGTTCGAGTCCCAGGTGGCCGACGCTCGCTGACGGTTTCGGACCCAAAAGTCGACATTGACGTCACAATCGACTACGCTCCGGGGAGCGGTTTCTGCTGTCGACCGCGCGGGTTTCTGCAGTCGACAGCGCGAAGGGGGAGGACCACCAAATGAGGCGACCGCGTTTCCGTACGCACGTTGGTCTGGCCGGGTCCTTGCTGGTGGCGCTCCTTGCAGTGTTCGTGGTGACGCCTGGCTCGGCGAGTGCAAAGCCAGCCGCAGGGCCTCATTCGAAGCTCGAGACGGACCTTGCCGGGAACGACAGCCGTAGCACGACGGGAGAGCCGGAGATCGCGATCAACCCGCGCAATCCCAACAACCTATTTGCCGATTGGACCACGTTCGCGTACCCGCCGGGCACGAGCGCTCCGCCGCAAACCTACGCATGTGGCGGCCTCTCTTCGATGAACGACGGCCTGAGTTGGCAGCCCGCGCCCGTGACGTTGGGCAGTTGTGCCGACGCCGTCGCGGCCTTCGGTCCTGACGGCACCCTGTACGCGGGAGGGATCGCCGTTGGGGGTCTGACCAACGTCCCTTGCGGCACGCCCGCAAGCATCACCTTCGGGGGCGGGTGCATCCTCGTACAAGCCACCGACACGCTCCTGCGCTCGACCAATAGCGGTCGGACCTGGAGTGCTCCGGTCAAGACGATGGGCGCCGCGAGCCTCGGACCGTTCCCGTTCGCGCCAGGATCGGGCAACCCGGCGCAAACCTTCGATCGGCCGTGGGTGGACGTGGACCAGTCAACCGGCACCGTGTACGCGTCTGGTGCGAACATCGCTGACCACGAGCGGTTCATTACGGCGTCGACGAACCGGGGACAGTCGTTTGGGACGATCTACGCCGTTGACTCGCCAACATATCCATCCGGTGGTTTGCCCAGCGGAACCATCGCAGCCGCCAACGGTGTCGTAGCGGTCGCCTACACCGCGGCTCAGGCTCCGGGAGCGAAGTGTCCGTGCGTCATCTTCGAGACGAGCACCGACCACGGCGCCACGTTCACCCGCCACATCGTCCCGGTCCACAACGCCGCAGCCACCGAGCGCCCATTCGTCACGGCTGACGCAGGCGCCAAGGGCCACTACGCATTGGCGATCCTTGATTCGACGGGGACCAAGAACCAGGTCTACGTGACCGACAACTCCGGAACGACGTGGCACGGACCGACACAGGTCGCAGAAGCTCCGGCGAACCAACGCTTCAAGCCATGGCTGTCATTCGGTACCTCCGGGCAGCTGACTCTGGTCTGGAGAACGCTCTATGGCAACGGCACGTACGACGTCTGGGCTGCCGTAGGACGAGAAGAAGGCCAGCGCGAAGTGTTCAGTGCGCCCCTCCGTGTCAGCAGCGCGGCCGCACCATATCCTCCGCTCTCTAAGCAAGGTGAGGGAGACGACTTCTCCTTCATCACGGCCGGCCGACAGTACGTCCATGTCGGCTGGGGTGACTCGAGGAACGGTCCGACCCAGTTCTGGTATGCCCGTATCCCACTCAGCAGCTTCGGCGGGAGCTAGAGGTAACGGGCGACGAGTTCGGTGCCGGCTCGGGGGACACAGGTCAGAGCCGTTTCGGGCCTGTGACCAGCCCTCTCGCGACTGCCTGAATCGCCCTTAGTGGGTGTCAGTCACCTGATCGTCGGCGAACTGCAGCGAATCCTGGCGAACCGTGTGCACCCGCCGAGTCTTTTCGGCCGGCCGAGCTCAGGCCGTGGTGCGCTCGAGCTTTGCTCAACCGGCCTTCCAGTCGATGCGCGATATCGCGACTCGTGCCCAGAGCCGCCTACCGATCGAGCCGCCCTAGCAGGGGGAGGGTTATCGCGATGTGACGCTACAGACTGTCCGCAGCGGGAAGGGTCAGAGGCCGCCCGCTTCGCAGTCCCGTGCAGGCTTCTCTGCTGCGATTGCGTGGCTTGAGAGTCCACAGGTGGGCATAACGGGTTCGTGCGCCGAGCGGCTCTCTTGTTGAGTCGAAGCGGTGTCGCGGTGACAGGTCAAGGAGGCGTGAGCGGGTGTCGAAGATTGATGGTGTGG
>PLJD01000024.1 GCA_003140175.1 Actinomycetota bacterium | reverse complement strand
AGCCCTGCCAGTAGGCGGTGATGTTGCCCGCGTTGCCGACCGGGATGGAATGGACCGTGGGCGCGTCACCGAGCGCGTCGACGATCTCGAAGGCGGCCGTCTTCTGGCCCTCGATACGGGCGGGGTTGATGGAGTTGACAACCTCAACCCCGGGCCGCTCCCCGAGCTCCCGCACGACGGCCAGTGCCTCGTCGAACGTGCCGCGCACCGGGACGACCTTCGCCCCGTGGATCAGCGCCTGGGCGAGTTTGCCGAGCGCGATCTGGCCCGCCGGCAGCACCACCGCGCACAGCAGGCCCGCCCGGGCCGCGTACGCGGCGGCCGACGCTGAGGTGTTCCCCGTCGATGCGCAGATCACCGCCTTGGCGCCGTGTTCCGCCGCGGTCGAGACCGCGACCGTCATGCCGCGATCCTTGAAGGACCCCGTGGGGTTGGCGCCTTCGACTTTCAACCACACCCGGGCCACCCCAGCGTGCGCGGCCAGCCGTGGTGCGTCGAGCAGCGGCGTGTTCCCTTCGAGCAACGTGATGACCGGAGTCGCGTCGCTGACCGGGAGCCGATCCCGAAACGCTTCGATGACGCCCGGCCACGGTGTGCTCATCCGACGTCACCCATGACGCGCAGCACCGACCCGACCCGGTGCACGGGCTCGACACTGCGCAGCGCTTCTACCGTGGCGGCCAGGTCGCCCTCGCGGGCGCGGTGGGTGACGAAGATCAGTCGGGCACCGGCTCCGAGTCCGCGCTGCTCCATCGACTGAATCGAGACGCCGTGGCGGCCAAACTCGCCGGCGATTGCCGCGAGCACTCCGGGACGGTCGGCCACTTCGATGAGCAGGTAGAACTGCGACTCCAGCTTGTGGAGCGGACGGACCGGGCGATCGACGAGCTCGCCGATCGTGGCGCCCTTGCCGCCCGAGACGAGGTTGCGTACCGCGTCGACGAGGTCGCCCAGCACCGCGGCAGCACTCGGTCCCCCGCCGGCCCCGCGCCCGTAGAGCATCAGCTCGCCGACCGCCTCACCTTCGATGAAGACGGCGTTGAACGAGTCACGCACCGCCGCGAGGGGATGATGCAAGGGCACCATCGCCGGGTGCACACGCACCGCGATGTCTCCGTCGATCTCCTCGGCTACCGCCACGAGCTTCACCACGTAGCCGAGCAGCTTCGCCGACTCGACGTCGTCGTCGGTCAGCCCGGTGATGCCTTCGGTGTGGACGTCCTCGAGACGCACCCGGGCGCCGAAGGCCACCGTGGCGATGATCGCCGCTTTCGCGGCGGCGTCGTAGCCCTCGACGTCGGCGGTGGGATCGGCCTCCGCGTAGCCGAGACGCTGCGCGTCCGCCAGCGCGTCAGCGAACGACGCGCCGCCCTCCGCCATGCGCGTGAGGATGTAGTTCGTCGTGCCGTTCACGATGCCGGTCACGCGATGGATCCGGTCCCCGGCGAGCGATTCACGCAAGGGTCGCAGCAACGGAATGCCACCGGCGACGGAGGCCTCGAAGAGGAGGTCCACACCGGCCTTCGCCGCCACGCCGAAGAGCTCGGGCCCATGTCGCGCGATGAGCTCCTTGTTGGCGGTCACGACCGGTTTGCCCGCCTCGAGGGCTTCGGTGATGAGCGCCCGGGACGGGTCGACCCCACCCATGACCTCCACGACGACGTCGACGTCGTGGTCGTGCACGATGGCCGACGGGTCATCCGTGAACCGGTCCGGGGCGAGCTTCACGTCTCGGTGGCGGGTGACGTCGCGGACCGCGACCCGGGTGATCTCAATCCCGACACCGGCGCGGGCAGTGATGCGGTCGGCGTGCTCATCCACGAGCCGGACGAGCGCCGAGCCGACGTTGCCGCATCCGAGCAGTCCGACACGTACGGGGTCTTGCATCACCGGTCAGTCTCCCACCACGTCGAGGCGGGAGAGGTCCTCGGCGGTCTCGCGGCGCAGCACGAGCCGGGGCTCGCCGTCCCGGAGGAAGACGACCGCGGGGCGCGGCATCCGGTTGTAGTTGGACGCCATCGAATAGCCGTAGGCGCCCGTGGTCGGTGTGGCCAGGAGGTCACCGCGGCGCACGCCCGCCGGGAGGGACGCGTCGGCGACGATCACGTCCCCCTGCTCGCAGTGCTTGCCCACCACCCGGCAACGCAGCGGCCGATCGTCGTCCACTCGGCTCGGCAGGTAGGCCTCGTAGCCGGCGCCGTAGAGGACGGGGCGAGGATTGTCGCTCATCCCCCCGTCGACCGCCACGTAGGTTCCGACCCCGGGGATCTCCTTCACCGTGCCCACTCGATACAGGGTGATCGCGCAGGGCGCCACGATGGAGCGGCCCGGCTCTACGAGGACCGCTGGTCGGTCACCCGCCTCGGGGGACCAGGATCGGGCGAGCGCGTCCCGGAGCGCGCTCGCATAGTCCGAGATGCGCAGCGGCGGGTCGTCGGAGACGTACCGGGCGCCGAGACCGCCACCCAGATTGACCTCGGTGACCGGCACACCGACCTGGCTCACCACCTCACGCGCGAGTGCCGCCAGGACCGGCACCGCCCGGTCCCAGGGATCGAGGCGCTGGATCTGGGAGCCGATGTGACAGTGCAGGCCCCCGAAGCGCAGGCTCGAGCTGGTCACCACCCGCCGGACCGCGGCGAGCGCAACGCCCTCGCTGACCGTGAAGCCGAACTTCGAGTCCTCCGTGCCGGTCTCGATGTATTGATGCGTGTGAGCCTCGACGCCCGGCGTGACACGAACCAGCACCTTCGGGTGGATGTCGAGCGCGGCCGCAAGTTCCTCGAGGCGATCGAGCTCGTCGAAGGAGTCGGCAACGATTCGCCCGACCCCGAACTCGACGCCGTCGCGCAGCTCCTGGTCCGACTTGTTGTTGCCGTGCAGCACCACGCGGTCGAGTGGAAAGCCCACCGCGCGGGCCACCTGGAGCTCACCGCCGGTGGCGACGTCGAGGTGGAGGCCTTCCTCGGCAACCAAGCGCGCCATCGCGTCACAGAGGAAGGCCTTGCCCGCGTAGACGACCGAGTCGGCGCCGAACTCGCTCACGTAGCGTCGGCAGCGCTCACGTAGCTCGTCCTCGTCATAGAGAAACAGTGGCGTGCCGAAGCGACGGGCCAGCGCCTCGTGATCGATCGTGAGCAGCCCGGGTGCGACCAGCGACCGGTCGATGGGCTCGCCGCTCACGGCGCGCCGGCGTCGGGCTCGTCGAGGTGGGCGTCGCCGCGCTCCATGACGTCGGGCGCTCCGACACCGAGCAGGTCCAGCGCGTTGGAAAGCCCGAGTCGACAGGACTCGGCGAGCCAGAGGCGGGCCTGCGTGAGCGCGGCGTCGTCGGTGAGCACCCGGCAGTCTCGGTAGAAGCCGTGGAACCGGGCGGCGAAATCTCGGACCCAGGTGGTGACCCGGTGCGGGGCCCGCAGGGTCGCGGCCTCGGCCACCACGTCAGGGTACTGCTCCAGCGCGCGCAGCAGGTCGAGCTCGCGCTCGTGGCGGAGCGGCGCCAGGTTGGTCTCGAGAATGGGGCGGCGTTCGATGCCGGCGACCGCGGCTCGCCGGGCGATCGACGCGATCCGGGCGTGCGCGTACTGCACGTAGTAGACGGGGTTCTCCATCGACTGCGCGGTGACGATGTCGAGGTCGAAGGTCTGCGCGGTGTCGATGCTCTGGAGCAGGAACGTGAGCCGACAGACATCGGGGTCCACGACGTCGAGGATGTCGGCCAGGCTGATCACGTCGCCCGCGCGCCGCGAGAGCCGAACCGGTTTGCCCCCCTTCATAATCTTCACGAGCTGGCCGAGAACCACCTCCGGTTCGCCCGGCGCGCCGAGGGCGGCGAGGCCGGCCTGCAAGGACTTGACCTGCCCGTGATGATCGGCCCCCCAGATGTCGATGAGGTGCTCCCACCCGCGAGCGAGCTTGTCGCGGTGATACGCCAGGTCGTTGCAGAGATAGGTGGTCGAGCCGTCTGACTTCACCAACACCCGGTCCCGGCTGTCGCCGTGCGCGCTGGTGCGCAGCCACGTCGCGCCATCCTCTTCGAACACCACATGCTGGGCCGAGAGCTCTTCGAGCACCGCGGCGACGTCACCTCGTTCGTGAAGGGTTCGCTCCGAGAACCAGGTGTCGAACTGCACGCCGATGCGCGCCAGGTCCGCGCGAAGCTGGCTCACCGCGTCGAGATAGCCCCACTCGCGCGCCTGCTCTTGGGTGACCCCGTCGCCGAGCTCGGCGCGCATGCGCTGCGCCATCTCGATCAGGTAATCGCCCTGGTAGCCGTCGTCGGGAGGCTCACGTGCCTCGTAGCGGGCGAGCAGCGACGCCCCGAAGGCGTCGAGTTGGCTGCCCGCGTCGTTCAGGTAGTACTCACGGTGGACGACGCCGCCCTGCGCGGCGAGGAGATTGGCGAGCGCGTCGCCGACTGCTACCCAGCGGCCACCCCCGGCGTGCAGCGGGCCGGTCGGGTTGGCGGACACAAACTCGAGGTTGATTCGCTGACCACCGAGCGCCTCGGCGCGACCCCATCGCTCGCCGCGCTCGACGACCGCGCGCAGCACCTGATGCCATGCGCTCGGAGCGACCCGAAAGTTGAGGAACCCGGGACCGGCGACGTCGACCTGCTCGACGGCGGGCGGCGCCGCAGCGCGGATTGCGGTCGCGAGACGCTCGGCGGCCACCCGGGGGGCGACGCCGGCCGGCTTCGCGACCTGCAACGCGATGTTCGTGGACCAGTCGCCATGCTCGCGTTGCTTCGGGAGATCGAGCGCGACGCCGCCAGCCGGCTCGGGGAAGCCGACCTCGGTGAGCGCGGCGCGCAAGACATGGAGGAGTTGGTCGCGAATCACGGGCGCGGGCCCGGTACGGCGCACCGGGTGCTGCATGGTACTGCTCGCCCCCGTAGGGAGTCCTGAGACATTCGCCTAGGGTCGCGGGGTGACGCCGTTACCCGAGCCTCACCTGCGAGCGGTGGTTTCGCCTGATGCGGACAGCTTGTCGGGCGACGGCCTCGCCTTGGCGTATGCCGCGCTCGACCGAGTGCGCTCGGAGCACCGCCTGGATCGGCTCACCGTCGCCGTCGAGGACGCGCGGCTGGGCCACCAGCTGTTGGTCGTGCCCCGTGGCGCGGTGGCGCCGGCCGACCTGGACGAAGAGGGCGCGTGGTGCGCCGAGCCGGCGCTGGCCGAGGTATCAAGCGACCTCGAGCTGGCCGTCGCACTGTGTCGGCTGGCGGTGCGGGCCGCGGCGCAGGACAACCTGCCGGCGAGTCCCCTCGATGCGCTCGAGGTGGCGCTGCGTCGCCTCGACGGCGTGGAGGCGGTCGCCCTCGACGATGCCGGCGACATCGTGGTCGTCCAAGCCGGACCCGGGGCGCCACCGACCTTAAGCCGTGCCGTGCTCGAGATCGTCAAGGAACGCCTCGATCAGACGGTGGTGGTTGAGCTCATCGGGCGGGGCGGCGAGGCGGGTCGCGCTCCGGTTCAGCCCGACGCGATTTCCTGGGTACCGGGGGCGCCGCTGGAGGTGGTCGCGGTCCGCACGGAACCCGAAACCGGCGAACTTGAGGTGCACCTGCGGGGCGGCGACGTCCGCACGGTGGGCCGGACGCCAAGCCGCGGGCTGGTCGGCGCCGTCGCCGCGACGCTTGAGGCGTGGCACGCCCGGCCCGACGCCCCGGGGCGGGCGATTGGATGGGCGCGCACGGTCGAAACGTCGAGCGATGGACGCTTCGTCGTTGCCGTCGCGCTCGAGGATACGCGGCGAGTGACCGTCGCACACGGCATCGGCTCGGGCCCGAACCCGCTCGAAGCCGCGGTCGCGGCGACCGTCGACGCGCTGATCCGCTGAGTCGCTGGAAGATCTCGGGCACGACCCCGGTTCAGATGGTGACAACCTCAGCGAGCCAACTCGTCACGGCTTTCTCAACCGCGCCGGCGTCGCTGAACGTTTCCATGCGCTCGAAGCCGTTGGCGACATCGGAGGTGACACGCATGTGAGCGCGGAGCGTCTGGTCTGACCCTGGTTCTACCCACGCCCGGATGATCAGGAGGCCGGTGCGATCGCGGTCCACCGGTGCAGTGTGGGCGCGACGCTGTGACGGTGCTGTTACGACCGAGAAAGGTCGGCGATGAGGGCCTGGAGCTGGGGGGTGGGCTCGAGCCCGAGTTCGGTCCGCAGCTGGGCTCGGTAGCGTTCGAACTCCCGAATCGCCTCGGATTGGTTCCCTTCGGCGAGGTGGGCCCGGATGAGCGTGCTGCGGGGGCTCTCGCGGAGCGGATCGGCCCGCACCGCCGCGAGGGCTGCCCCGGCGGCGTCCCCAAATTGTCCGCCGTCGGTGAAGCGCTGGGCGAGGGCTTCCAGGGCGTGGAGCCGGAGCTGGCGCCAGTCTTCGGCCTCCAGCACAACCCAGTCGTCGTACCAGTCGGGCAGCAGATCCGCCGAGAGTGCGTCGATCGACGAGGCGCTGAGATCCGCCCGGGGTGGTAGGGCGTCGATGTCGAGCAGACGATGCGCGAGCGAACGAGCCTCGCGAATATCGACCGTGACCGACTCACCGAGCCGCAGATCGAGTGGGTTGACCAACACCGCTTGGCGGTTCCACTCGCTCAGCCGCGAGATCGCGGACCGGAGGCTTGAGTGGGCGTGGTCCTCGGAGGCTTCGGGCCAGAGCGTGCCGGCCACGGTCGCGCGCATGACGGCCCGGTCGCGTAACGCGAGGAAGGCCAGGAGGCGCTGGGAGCTCCCCGCTTCTGCGGGGAGCGCTTCGTCACCCACAAAGAACTCAAAGGTCCCGAGCACGGAGACCTTCAGCGGGTCCGCGCCGATTTGTCCGTTATGGGGAGCCGAACCGATCGGACTGTCTGAATTCGGGAACACGCAATCTAGAACGGTAGTCCCCCTGGAGACGCTCGACAAACAGGCGTTCCAGACCTCGCGTCGGGCGGGCCACCGATGCTCGCCGCGCCGGGCGCCTCCAGGCTCCGTGAAGGGGTCATGCGGCCCAAGCGCCGCAAAACGTGGCAAAGGCCACCGTCGAACTCGAGCGCCAAGTCGGCGGGGCCGCGCCGACGTCCCAAATAGCCTAAAACCCCCCCTCGCCCTCGTCCTCGTCCTCGTCGGGGTGGAAGACAACTTGCGGTGTCTGGTGGGTGGGCCTTCTTGGGAACGGACTTGGCGGATTTGGGAACGTGGCTGGTATGCCGACCAGTACACCCCGAGCTCGGGTGGCGGCCTCGGCCAGGGCGAAGCCGCCGGCTCTGCACGCCATCGCCACGGTCACGGCGCCAGCAGCTTCGTCACGTCGGCCCGCGGGTCGGCAACCAGCCGGCGCAGGAGCCGCTCGAAGACACGCCGGTAGTCGGCGCCGTCGTGGCGGTCGTGCACCAGGCGGGAGCCCGCGGCCCCAAGACGGGCCCGGGCATCGGGAGAAAGGCGCAGGAAGTTGCGCAGGGCATCGGCCAGCGCTTCGAGATCGCGGGGAGCGAAGAGCAGCCCGTTCTCGCCGTGGCGGACGAGCTCGGGAATGCCCCAGACGTTGGCGGCGACGACCGGAAGGCCAAACGCCATGGCCTCCAACAAGACGCGTGGCATCGACTCGAGATCGGAGGGCAGGACGAACCCGTCGGCGGCTACGTACCACCGATACGGCTCCGGCTCGAGCGCCTGGAGCTTGATCCGCTCCCCAAGCCCGAGACGCTGGACCAGCTCCCGTACCCCCCGGGCGTACACAGTCTCGGTCTCGCCGACTAAGACGAGCCGCGCCCGAGGGAACTCCTCTGCGACGGACGCGAAGGCGGCCGCCAACATCGCCTGACCCTTCCGCGGTTCGAACGTGCCGACGCAGACGAGCACGACCTCATCGTCGAAGCCCGCCATACGGCGCACGTCGGCCCGCTCGACCGATCTGGCGAACAGCCCGATCGCCTCAACGTCGACGCCGTAGTGCAGCGTGGCCAACCGGTCGCCGCCAACCACCTTGGCGTAGGCGTCTCGGGTCGCGTCCGCCTCGAACAGCACGACGGCGGTCTCGGCGAGGGTGGCCGCGTTGGCCGCCGCCAGCGTCGGCGGCACACCATCCCCGTGCGTGACCAGCCAGTAATCCTCGAGCGTGTAGCTCTCGTGGATGGCCCACACTGCGGGAAGATCGAGTCGACAGGCGACATCAGCGCCAATGGCGGCGATCAGCGTGTTGACGATCACGACCCTCGCGCCAAAGGCGCGGACGAGGCCCGCGAGCTCGACCACACGGGCCGCGTAGGCGACAGTCTCCGGAAACGGATAGTCGGTCACGTGAACGGCAGCACCCAGCCGCTCGAGCTCGCCACGCAACGGTCCGTCCTGGCCGGCGACGACAAGGCAGGACACGTCAGCATTCTTCAGCAGGTCTCGTAACAGCTCTTGGAGATACAGCTGGCTGCCACCCAACACCAGGTTGTGCGTGAACACCACGACGCGGAGCGGACCGCCGACAGCCGCGGCCGGACTGTCGTCGAGGGCAGCGATGACCTCGGATCGGCTTCCACTCGGTCTCAACGGGGGCGGAGATGCGACGCGGGCGTCGACGCCCACCAGTGCGGCGCGATTCCCGTCGACGGTCACCAGCTCGACCTCGATGCGAACACGACTGCCGGGCTCACCGTCGACCGTGATGATGTGCTCGAAACCGGCAACCGGTGCGCACGGCTCCGTGCGGCGCGCGGCGATGTCTGGCCGGGGCGCGGCGAAGGGCCGCGCCAGACCGGCGTCCCGGCCGTTGACGCGCACCGCAAGCCGTCCGAGGTGCGCACCGTCGGCGAGGGCCCATCCCGCGATGTTCACCCGACCTGCGGGCACCGTCACGCCAGGGCCTGGCTTCTCGATTCCGGCTGCCCTCGAGATCCTCCGTGCGGGGGTGACGGTCACGCGGACCGGCGAGAGATACTCCACCTCGCCTCGCGCCGACGTCGCGATTGCGCCGAGGACCACGTCTCGCTCTGAGAAATCGACGAGATCAACCAGCGCGCTCCAGCCACAGCGGCTCGAACCGGCCGTTTCCGGCCGACTCCGGACCACATCTCGGGGAGCCGGACCGAGGTCGGCGCTGGCGGTGACGTGGCCGTCGATCATCACCGAGCAAGAGGTCAATGCGTCGTGCGCAAACCAGGCCCAGCCCGATACCTCGACGACATCCGCAGGCAATCGACGAGGAACCTGAACGGCGCCGCTACAGCGGCGGGGGCGGACGCGCCGGCTTGCTCGGAGCGCGACCAGCAGCGACCGACCGGTGCGTGCCACCGCGGCTCGGGCTCGGGTGAGGTTACGGTTCACGGCTGGCGGGCGGGTTGTCGTTGCCATCGGGTCATTCGTAGCGCTCCGGCGCTTTTCCGTGGCCCGCGATTGAACCCACCACCGCGCCGGCCGCGTTCGCGGTGGCCATCGCGGCGACGATCGCCAGCTCGGCCTGGCGGCGGGGCGTCGGTGGCTGTCGGGCCCGACCCATGCGCCAGACCATCTGAGGAAGGTGCGTGACGACCCATCGGACCAGCTCGCGCCGGCGGCCCGGCTCGAGTCGATCAACGGAGTAGCCGTACGCGGCGCGCGTGACCGTGTATGCGTTGCGGATCGAACCCGCAACACCGAGGTCTTGATCGTGGTGGATCACGATGCCGTCGTCGGCAACCATCTGTCCCTCTTCGAAGAGCCGATTGGCGAGACCGTCGAGGGAGCCCGGCCGGTCGTCGAGGGCCGAGAGCACCTCGCGTTTCAGTGACAGCGTGGCCAGCGGGGGTGGTCGCCAGTTCGGGACGGCCGGCATTGGTGGAATGTACGGACCGGCGAAAGCGATGAAGTTTGCCCGGCCCGATGCCGATTGGTTGGCATCGTTCACCAGGCAGCCGACGATCGCCGGGCTCGTCGGGTGCTCCGCGTGGGCGCGCAGGACGGCCTTCCACCAGCCTCTCGCCGGGAGCGAGTGATCCTCCCCGATCGCGACGATGGAGCCGCGGGCTTCGCGCACGGCGCGCAGACGGAGTCGCAGCATGTCGTCGTCCGAAACTGGGATCGCCCGGACTCCTGCAGGTGGTTTCGGATCCGGCCCGTTGCCGAGGCCCACGACAACCAGTTCACCTTCCACGTCCCGGAGCTCCGGGAGCATGGCGGTGACGAGGGGCTCGACGGCGGGCCATCCGTGCCGCGTCGGCACCACGAGCGAGAGTGTCGGGCGCATCACGTCATTTTGGTCGCGGCGCAATGGCGAGTCGAGTTGACCGCCCGCGGTGCGTGAGCAGCCTTCACGGAGCGCATTGGGAGTGACTCAGTCGCTCACGTATCCCCTCGTCGAGCGACGGGGACGTGCGTGGTCGTCCGCGGGCGACGACGACACGAAGAGGTGGCACGCAGTCTCCGCCCATCTCGAAGACACCCTCTGGCTCGGCCGCGCCCATAGCGGCGGCCACACCCGCCAGCACCTCAACGGTCTCGACGATGCCCCTCATGGTCGACGGCCTCACCCGGCACCGCCGGCGGCGACCCGACGCCGACCAACTCGCCACCTCCACCGGCGGGCCCCGCAGACCCCCCCCGATTACCCGACGCTGCTCCGACATGGCACAACGAGGCGAGGAGCCCTCAGACGCATCCTGAGCAGCTCCCCCGCGTACCACGACGACGGAATCACCTCGGGTGCGGCACCGCCACGGGGCTTTGTCCCGGGTATTCTCCAACCCCGGCCCTCGCGACCGCAGCCCTCAGAGGTCCCGCTGTTCCATGAAATCAAGGTTGCGGAACGAGGGCGGACCGTCGGAGAGCTTCATCATCTCTTCGGAGATCTTTTGCGTCTCCGGCAGGTCATTGTTTTGCATCGCCGCTTCGTAAGAGGGAAAACGGATCATCCAAATGTAGGTCCCGGGCTTGTCCCGATCCTGGGTGATGGTCATCGACGTTGCGGTGCGCTTGCCCTTGGTTTCCTCCCGCCATTTCTTGTCGAGGGCCATGACCTCCTCGAGGTGTGACGTCTGAAACTCAAGGATCTGAAGAAACTCCATGCCGCTACTTCTCCTGAGGTCGAATCCGTGACCCCGCAAGTATGCGGGAGAGTGAGTCTACGTCGACCGGTTCACGTTGGCGCCTGCTCATCCAGTCAATGACCCGCGGCTCGGCGGACCGAGCCAGACTGACGATCTGATGCATCGCGAGTCATTGGGCCGATACGGGCCCGAACTGTGAAGTCGAAGAACGTGTGGAGGTTGAAGGGTGTCATTAGTCGATCACGCGGCGC
>PLJD01000016.1 GCA_003140175.1 Actinomycetota bacterium | reverse complement strand
GGGGCGATCTCTTCGCAGAGCCCGTCTCCCGTGCAGAGGTCCTGGTCGATCCAGACCTTCATGGCTGCTCCTTCGATCCGTAGCCGGGGCCCACGATCGCGGCCGACTAGTCCTGAGCGTACCGGACTCCCAGCCTATTTCTCAAGCCAAGCCCGAGAAAATCGAGGGCGCGGCGATGCCCCGATGCGCTGGAATCTCGCGTGTAGTGTCCCGCGCGAGGCCCGGTTGGTCGGCACCGGCAGGAGGTGGCAGCACGTGGCGACGGAGCACGAGCGACGCCTCGCCGAGTACGAGCGCCAGGTGGGTGAGCTCCAGTCTCAGCTCAAGGCGTTGGAGGAGGAAGTCGTTGTCCTCCGACGCCGGCTCCAGGACGCCCCGAAACGGGTCCGGACCCTCGAAGAGCGCCTGTTGGAGACCAAGGGCCAGCTCGCCCAGGCGGTCTCCCAGAACGAGCGGCTTTCGGCGACCCTCCGCGAGGCCCGCGAGCACATCGCGGCGCTGCGCGAGGAGGTCGAGAAGCTCACGATGCCCCCGTCGGCCTACGGGACGTTCCTCGGCGCCAACGACGACGGCACGGTGGACATCTTCACCGCCGGTCGCAAGATGCGGGTCTCGGTCCATCCCGAGGTTGACACCACCGGCCTCGAACGAGGCCAAGAAGTCGCCCTGAACGAGTCGCTGAACGTGGTCCTGGCCCGAGGCCTCGAGATCGCCGGCGAGGTCGTGGTCCTCAAGGAGGTCCTCGAGGACCAGCGTCGGGTGCTCGTGGTCGGCCGGGCCGACGAGGAACGGGTGTGCGAGCTGGCCGGGTTCCTGGTCGGACAGCGGCTCCGAGCCGGAGACCATCTGCTCTTCGACACCCGCTCGGGTCTCGTCGTCGAGCGTCTACCCCGCCCCGAGGTCGAGGAGCTGGTGCTTGAGGAGGTCCCCGACGTCAGCTACACCGACGTCGGCGGCCTCGACGGCCAGATCGAGGAGATCCGCGACGCGGTCGAGCTGCCGTACCTGTACGCCGAGCTGTTCTTCGAGCATGAGCTTCAACCACCGAAGGGAATCTTGCTCTACGGGCCGCCCGGCTGCGGCAAGACCCTCATCGCCAAGGCCGTGGCCAACTCGCTCGCCACCCGGGTCGCCGAGAAGACGAAGAACACCTCGGCGCGCTCCTACTTCTTGAACATCAAGGGCCCCGAGCTNNTTCTTCGACGAGATGGACTCGCTGTTCCGCACCCGCGGGACCGGCATCTCCTCCGACATCGAGAGCACGATCGTCCCGCAGCTGCTCGCCGAGATCGACGGTGTCGAGAGCCTCAAGAACGTCATCGTGATCGGCGCCTCCAACCGCGAGGACCTCATCGACCCGGCGATCCTGCGTCCCGGCCGCCTCGACGTGAAGATCAAGATCGAGCGGCCCGACGAGGACAGCGCCAAGCAGATCTTCAGCCGCTACCTGACCGCGGGGCTTCCGCTCGCCGAGTCCGAGGTCGAGAAGCACGGCTCGCCGGACCGCGCCGTGTCCACGATGATCGCCGCGGCGGTCGAGCACATGTACCGCGACGCCGACGAAAACCGGTTCCTCGAGGTCACCTACCAGAACGGCGACAAAGAGGTCCTCTACTTCAAGGACTTCGCGTCGGGCGCCATGATCGAGAACATCGTGCGGCGCGCCAAGAAGCTCTCCATCAAACGCCAGATCGACGGTGGGGCGAAGGGGATCGGCACCGAGGACCTCATCGCGTCGATCAAGCAGGAGTTCCGCGAGCACGAAGACCTGCCAAACACCACCAACCCCGACGACTGGGCGAAGATCTCCGGCAAGAAGGGCGAGCGGATCGTGTACGTCCGGACGCTGCTCTCGGAGGGCGACGAGTCCACCGGCGGCCGCCAGATCGAACGCGTCACCACCGGCCAGTATCTCTAGCGCGCCGACCGGCCGGGTCGTGGCGGAGCGACCCTGCCGACGACGCCAGGCCCCGCCGGACGGGGGCACGGGGTTCGGCAACCACGGTCAGACCTGCAGCAGCCCCCGCCACCGTCGCCGAGGCTTGCGCGGCTGCGCACGAATGCGAGGACTCGCGTATCTCGGTGGGAACTGCGCACGCGTCGCTCGACGTCTTCCTCTGTTCGGGCGCCCAGACCTGCAGCTTCCCGCCAGGGCTGGGTCCGCCGCGTGTCATCAACGGAACCGCGCGCGGCGCGCTCGCCGATTCTCCGTCGGCTTCGGCTGCGCCCGACGCTGGTCAGACCACGCGGGTTGACGGCGGGCTCTGACATCGTGCGGTACCCGAGGGGAACGCCGACGGGTGTCCCCCTCGCCGAGCCGCTCGCCGCTTCTGGGGTCCGCCCGGCGTCGGACTGACCCACTGCCGCGGGTTCGGGCGGCGGGGGCTCGCCGGTAGGCTGGGAGTGTGGCAGTCCCGAAGGTGTGTGGGACCGAGACCGAGTACGGGGTCGTCCTGCGAGGTGTGGCGGACCCGAATCCTGTTCTCGCGTCGTCAGTGCTGATCAACAGCTATGTCGAGCAGCGCAAGGTCGGGTGGGATTTCGAGGACGAGTCCCCGGGGCGTGACGCGCGGGGCTATGGCCGCGAGGGCAGCCAAGCGCCCGAGATCGAGACCCATCTGGTCAACACGGTCCTCACGAACGGTGCTCGTTACTACGTCGACCACGCCCATCCCGAGTACTCCACCCCCGAGTGTGCGAACGCGCTCGAGCTGGTCCTCGCCGACAAGGCGGGGGAGCGGATCTTGGCTCGCTCGATGCAGGCCGCAGCCCGGATTCTCGAGCCGGGCCAGTCGATCGTCGTCTACAAGAACAACTCGGACGGCAAGGGGAACTCCTATGGCTGCCACGAGAACTATCTCGTCGACCGGGCGTTGCCGTTCTCGGCGCTGGTGCGCCACCTGCTGCCCTGGTTCGTGACCCGCCAGGTCTTCACTGGGGCGGGCAAGGTCGGCTCGGAGAACGGGGCGGCGCCGGTCGACTACCAGATCAGCCAACGGGCCGACTTCTTCGAGGAAGAGGTGGGGCTGGAGACGACCCTGAAGCGGCCGATCGTGAACACCCGTGACGAGCCGCACGCCGACCCGCAGCTGTACCGGCGCCTCCACGTGATCGCGGGGGACGCCAACCTCTGCGAGGTGGCGACGTTCCTGAAGGTCGGGACCACGGCGATCGTCCTGGCCATGATCGAGGACAACTTCCTCGACAGCGCGGGGGCCCGCAAGGACTGGTCGCTCGCCGGTCCGGTGCAGGCGATGCGCGTCGTCTCGCATGATCCGACGTGTCGAGCCACCGTCGAGCTGGCCGACGGCGCGTCGATGACCGCGATCGAGCTGCAGTGGGAGTTTCTGCGCCTGGCCCAGAAATACGCCGACGAGACCGGCCTGGAAGCCTGCGGCGGCGAAACGGTAGGGGGCGACGTCCTGGCCCGCTGGGAGGCGGTCCTCAGCACGCTGGAGCGCGACCCGGGTTTGCTCGAAGGCCAGCTCGACTGGGTCACCAAGTTCGCGCTCCTCGACGCATACGCGGCGCGTGACGGACTGTCGTGGGACGATCCGAAGCTGGCGCTGCTCGACCTCCAGTACCACGACGTCCGTCCGCAGCGTTCGCTGTACGAGCGTCTCGTGCGGGCCGGGAAGGTCGAACGCCTGGTCGAGGAATCCGACGTCCTCGCCGCGATCAATGACCCGCCCGGCTCGACGCGGGCGTACTTTCGTGGCACCTGCCTCGCCCGCTGGCCCGAGGCCGTCGTGGCCGCCAACTGGGACAGCCTGATCCTCGACATCGGCGGAGACCCCTTGAAGCGGATCCCCATGATGGAGCCGCTGCGGGGAACGAAAGCCCACGTCGGGCCGTTGTTTGCCACCGTGGACACGCCGGGTGAACTCGTCGCCCGGTTGGCGCTCTGACGTCCTAACCTGGCCTCTGGAGGTCACGATGGCCGAACAGCAGCGCCGGCAGCGGCCGGCACCCAAAGAGCGGGTCGAAGAGACCGAAGAGCTTCCCGCGACGTCCGAACGCGGGGAGAAGCTCAAGGGTGAGCTCGACGACCTCCTGGACGAGATCGACGAGGTCCTCGAGGAGAACGCCGAGGACTTCGTGAAGTCCTACGTCCAAAAAGGCGGCGAGTAGCCGCTCCCGACGGTCCCGACGAAGCGGGATCGCGGCGTCGCCGGCCGCGCGGTGCTCGTCGAACCGGTGCGCGTCGCCCGATGATCGTCGGGGCGTCGAGTCGAACCGCGCGACCACTCGGGTAGGCTCGCTCTTCCATGCGAGGCGAGGCGCCGATGCCGTTCTTTGCGCCGGGCGCCGACCCGGGAGCCTCGTTCGCCGAGCTGCTACGCCGAGTCAGCCCGGAACCGCCCAGCCGCGGCACGAGCGCCCCGGGTACCGGCCCGCTCGAAGGCGCGCCGCCGCACGCCACCACCGTGCTCGCCATCCGCCACGCGGACGGGGTGGTGATGGCCGGCGACCGTCGCGCCACGTCGGGATTCGCGATCGCGAGCCGCCGCATCGAGAAGGTCTTCTCGGCGGACGACACCTCCGGCGTTGCCATCGCCGGCGCGGCCGGCCCCGCGGTCGAGCTGGTGCGGCTGTTCCAGACCCAGCTCGAGCACT
>PLJD01000075.1 GCA_003140175.1 Actinomycetota bacterium | reverse complement strand
CGCGGTCGCGGGCCAGCGCCAGCGGCGGACCACCCCGGCGAGGGTCGCGGCCACCTCGAAGGGCCCCCCACCGACGCGGACGCCCCCGAGGAGCTGGGCGGTTCCGAGCTCGGCCAGCGGGTCATCACCGGGGTCGTCATGGCCGCGGTGGCGCTGGCCTGCTTTGTGGCCGGACGCCCCGTCGCCGCCTTCCTCGTCACCGTCGTCATCGGCGTCTGCGCGTTTGAGCTCTTCGAAGCCTTCCGCCGGGCCGGCTACCACACCGCCGCGGTCATCGGGCTGCTCGGCTGCGTCGCGATCGTCCCCATCGCCTACAACGAGAGCGAGCGGGCATTCCCGCTGGTCTCGTTCCTCGTGGTCACCTTCGCGATGCTCTGGTACCTCTTCGAGGTCGTCCGCCAACGACCGACCGTGAACATCGCGCTCACCGTGCTCGTGTTCGCCTACGTCGGCGTCCTCGGCGGCTTCGCCGGGCTGCTGCTGGGCGGCCCCAGCGGTACCGGACTGCTCGGCGGGGTGGTGATCTGCGCGATCGGATCCGACATCGTCGCCTACTTCGCCGGGCGCAGCTTCGGGCATACGCCGCTGATGCCCAACGTGTCGCCCCACAAGACCGTCGAAGGTCTCATCGCGGGCGCGATCGCCGCGCTGGTGCTCGGCGGCCTGGTCGGCGCGGTGCTGCATCCCTGGGCCACCAAGGGCATCGGCGCCGGCCTGGCGCTCGGGCTCGTCGTCGCGGTCACGGCACCGATCGGTGACCTCGTCGAGTCGATGATCAAACGGGACCTGCACGTCAAGGACCTCGGCGGGGTGCTCCCCGGCCACGGCGGCTTCCTCGACCGCTTCGACGCGATGCTCTTCGCGCTCCCCGCTGCCTACTACCTGGCCATTTACATCTTCACTCACTGATGCCGCGCGTCGCGGTGCTGGGGTCGACGGGCTCCGTCGGCACCCAGGCCCTCGAGGTCATCCGGCGCCACCGCGACCGCTACGAGGTCGTCGCACTCGCCGCGGGTCGCAACGTCGAGCTCCTCGCCGCCCAAGCGGCCGAGTTCGGCGTCGACCCGACCCGGGCCCGGTCCTGCCTCGACGACCCCGACGCCCTCGCCGCGCTCGCCGCCGACCCCGACGTCGACGTGGTCCTGAACGCGGTCGTCGGGTTCGCCGGGCTGCCCGCCACGCTTGGTGCCCTCGAGGCCGGCAAACGGCTCGGCCTCGCCAACAAGGAGTCGCTGATCGCCGCCGGCCCGGTGGTGCGCGCCGCGCGGACCCGCGGTGGGGGCGAGATCGTCCCCGTCGACTCGGAGCACTCCGCGCTGTATCAGGCCTTGCGGGCCGGGAGCCGTCCCGAGGTCTCCCGGCTCTGGCTGACCGCCAGCGGCGGCCCGTTCCGGGGCCGGACCCGCTCCGAGCTCGAACACGTCGCGGTCGAAGACGCCCTGAAGCACCCGACGTGGGACATGGGCGCCAAGATCACGATCGACTCCTCGACGCTCATGAACAAGGGCTTGGAGGTCATCGAGGCCCACGAGCTCTTCGACGTCGACTTCGACCACGTCGACGTCGTCGTCCACCCCCAGTCGGTGATCCACGGGATGGTCGAGTTCAGCGACGGTGCCGTCATCGCCCAGCTCTCGATGCCGGACATGCGCCTCCCCATCGGCCTCGCCCTCGGCGCTCCCGACCGCCTCGACGAGGCGTTCGGCGCCATCGACTGGGCGACCCTCGGGTCGCTCACCTTCGAGGCCCCCGATCGGGAGGCGTTCCCCGCCCTCGACCTCGCCTACCGGGCCGGCCGGGCCGGCGGCGGCGCCCCCGCGGCGCTCAGCGCCGCCAACGAGGTGGCGGTCGCCGCCTTCCTCGACCGGCGCATCCCCTGGTTGGCCATCGCCGACGTCCTCGCCGACGCCCTCGAGGTCCAGACCGGGAACGTTCGGGACGTCGCCGACGTTCTCGCGGTCGACCGGGCCGCCCGCGAGCGGGCCCGTCGCGTCGTGGCACGCATCGAGGAGTCGCCGGTGGGTGAACAGCTCGGAACCCGGAGCCCCGCCGCGTGAAGGACCCCTTCGAGGAGCCCGGCGTCGACGTCGACGGTGACCGCCGCGGCGCCACCGCGACGCTGCTGATCGTCCTGGCCGGCCTCGCCGTCCTCTTCATCGTTCGCCCGTCGACGCGCTCCGGACTGGCGATCATCGTCGGCATCGTCGCGATGGTCATGCTGCACGAGTGCGGCCACTACCTCGTCGCGAAACGCTCGGGGATGAAAGTCACCGAGTTCTTCCTCGGCTTCGGCCCTCGCCTGTGGTCGTTCCGGCGGGGCGAGACCGAGTACGGCGTGAAAGCCATCCCTGCCGGCGGCTACGTCCGCGTCGTCGGGATGACGAACCTCGAAGAGGTCGACGCAGCCGACGACGCCCGAACGTTTCGCCGCGGCTCGTACCGCGACCGGTTCCTGCTGACCATCGCCGGCGTCAGCGTCAACGCGCTGATCGCCTTCGTGCTGTTCTTCGTCGTCGTCGCCGGAGAAGGGCGCATCGCCGAAGGGCCGAACACGACCGTGTCGACCGTCGTCACCCACAGCGCCGCCGCCGGCGCCGGGTTTCACAACGGTGACCGCATCATCGGCGTCGACAACAAACCCATCTCGAGCTGGAACGGGCTCAAGGCCGCCATCGAGCCCCGCGCCAACGAGGCGACCAGCTTCACGGTCGTGCGCGACCACCAGGTCGTGACGCTCGACGCCACCCCGGCCCGCCAGGCCGGCAAGGGGTTCCTCGGCATCGGCCCCGGCACGCAGTACCGATCGGTCGGGATCCTCGGCGCGGTGCCGCAGTCGCTGCGCTCCATGGGCGACATCACCACCGGCACCGCCGCCGCCTTCGGCCATTTGCTCTCACCCGCCGGGGTCGCCAGCTACGCCAAGAACTTCACCTCCAGCAGCGCGACCTCCTCGACCTCGTCGAGCTCAGGGTCGAGCTCATCCTCCCAGGACCGACCGGTGTCGATCATCGGGATCGTCACCCAGGGCAGCCAGATCGTGAACGGCAACATCTGGGCGCTGCTCTGGCTGCTCGGCGCTATCAGCCTCATCCTCGCCCTCTTCAACCTGCTGCCCGTCTTGCCCTTCGACGGCGGCCATGCGGTCGTCGTGCTCTACGAATGGATCGCGTCGACAATCCGAGGCCACGAAGTCCGAGTCGATTTCCGCAAGCTGATGCCCTTGACCGCCGTGGTCCTCGTCCTCATCTTGACCCTGAGCCTCTCCGCGGCGTTCCTCGACGTGCGCCAAGCCTTCGGCGGCTGAGCCCGGTCACCCGCTCGACACCGAACCTGCACCAGATCTCCACCCACTCGACGTGAGCACCCCAACCCGACCCGCCGTAGGCTGGACTTGATGCAGCCCCGTCGCGTGACCCGCCAGGTGTACGTCGGCTCGGTCGCGGTCGGCGGCGACGCGCCGATCTCGATCCAGTCGATGACCACCACCAAGACCGCCGACGTCGACGGCACCCTCGCCCAGATCTACTCCCTCGCCGGCGCCGGCTGCGACATCGTGCGTTGCACCTGCAACGAGGAGGAGGCCGCCGAAGGCCTCGCCCAGATCGTCCCCCGCTCCCCGGTGCCGATCATCGCCGACATCCACTTCCAGTACCGCCTCGCCCTCGCCGCGATGGAAGCCGGCGTGCAGGCCTTGCGCCTCAACCCCGGCAACATCCGCAAGCCCGAACACATCAAGGCCGTCGCCCGCGAAGCCAAAGACCGCGGCCTGCCCATCCGCATCGGCGTCAACGCCGGCAGCCTCGACCCCGACATCGCAGCCCGCCACGGCGGCGCCACCCCCGAGGCGCTCGTCGCCAGCGCGGTACGCGAGCTCGACTACTTCCGCGACGTCGACTTCGACGACGTCAAGATCTCGGTCAAGGCATCGAACGTGCCGGTCATGATCGACGCCTACCGGCTCCTCTCGGAGACCGTCGACTACCCGCTGCACCTCGGCGTGACCGAGGCCGGCCCGCCCCCCGCCGGGGTCGTCAAGTCCACCGCCGGGCTCGGAACCCTCCTCGCCGAAGGGATCGGCGACACGATCCGCTACTCGCTCACCGCCGACCCGGTCGAGGAGGCCCAAGCCGGACGGACCCTCCTCGAAGCGCTCGGCCTGCGCGAGCGTCAGGGTCTCGACCTCATCGCCTGCCCCTCGTGCGGCCGGGCCGAGATCGACGTCATCGGCGTCGCGAAAGCCGCACAACACGCCCTCGAGGAACGCAACCTGCCACTCCAGGTCGCCGTCATGGGCTGCGTCGTCAACGGACCCGGTGAAGCCCGCGGCGCCGACCTCGGCATCGCCGCCGGGCGAGGCAAGGGCCATCTCTTCGTGCGGGGCACCGTGGTGCGAGTGGTCCCCGAGGCCGAGATGGTCGACGCGCTCGTCGAGGAAGCCGAACGCATCGTCGAGGAAGGCATCGAAGCCCGCCTGGCCGCCGCCGACGCCAACGCGGAGGCGATCGCCGCCGCGGACCGCGAGCAGCTCGTCGAGCTGCGCGGCACCGACGCCAACCACGCCGCCGAGCGCATCGAGAAGATCCGCGAGATCACCGAACGGTGAGGGTCCAGCCGGTCACGCTCGACGGCACCCACGTCCGCCTCGAGCCGGTGAACCGGGGCCACGTCGACGGCCTCTGGCACGCGGGCCGGTTCCCCGAGCTGTGGCGCATGCGGCCGTTCCCGGTGTACTCCCGTGACGACATGGCCCGCCAGGTCGACGCCGCGCTCGACGCCGCGGCAGCCGGGACGCTGTTCATGTTCGTCACCGTCGACCGCAGCTCGGGCCGCCCGATCGGGTCCACCAGCTTCTTGAACATCGACCTGGCGAACCGACACCTCGAGATCGGGGGAACGTGGCTGGCCCCGGCCTGGCAGCGCACCCCGGCGAACACCGAGGCGAAGCTGCTTCAGCTGCGACATTGTTTCGAGACGCTCGAGTGTGTGCGAGTCGAGTTCAAGACCGACGCCCGCAACACGCGGTCGCGCGCCGCGCTGGCCCGGATCGGCGCAGTCGAAGAAGGGACGTTCCGACGCCACCTGATCCTGCCCGACGGGTACGTGCGCGACAGCGTCTACTTCAGCGTCGTGGACCGAGAATGGCCCCGGGTGGAAGCCCGTCTCACCGAGCGGCTGACCGCGTCCCCCGACGTTGAGGCGCCCACCGACTGGTGACCGCCAGGCCGCCCCGCCCGGACCCTCAGCGCGCGCCGATCGGCAGCTCAGCCCCAGCGCTTGGCCCACTCCATGAGCGTCAGCGTGGCGATCAGCACCGGCGCGCCACGCGTGTTGGCGAGCCGGTTAGCGCGGTTCGCCAAGCGTCGCCTCGATGCCGCGGACGTCACCGTCTTCGTCGAGGAGAACGATGACGTCGACGTAGCCGAGTCGCGCCAGGTCGTCGCCGAGGGCTTCCGCTTGCTCACCGCCGAGTTCGAGCAGGAGAGCACCGCCGCGCTGGAGGAAGCCGGGGCTGTCGGTCAGGACGCGCCGGAGGATCTCGGTGCCGTCGCGACCGCCATTGTAGGACAGCGGCGACTCGAACGCGAGGGTGTCGCGCGGCAGCAATGGCAGCACGGGGGTCGGCACATAGGGCACCACGCCGACGACGACATCGGCACATCCTTCGAGCGGGTGGGGCAGCGGGGTGAAGAGATCGCCGCAATAGACCTCCACGCCGTTGACCGCCGCGCAGGCAACGGCACGCTCGTCGACGTCGGACGCGACGACCCGCGCCCCGGGGCGGCCCGTGGCCAAGGTCTTGGCTATCGCGCCGGTCCCGGTGCAGAGATCGATCGCCACCCCGTCTGTTGGAAAACGCTCGAGGGCGCGGCGCGCGAGCGGCACGCTCTGCCCGCGGGGAACGTAGACACCTGGATCGACGCGGATCTCCAAACCGCAGAATGAGACGCTCCCGGTGATCCAGGCGAGTGGTTCGCCCGTGAGACGACGCCCGACGAGCGATTCGAGGAGCCCGACATCGCCAGCCGCCCACGCGAGGAGCTCGTCCGCCTCCGCTTCCGCCGCGACGAACCCGGCACCCGCCAGCCGCGCGGCGAGCCCGTCGAGGTCGTGTGGCATCGGAACCCTCACGATGGAATCAGCCGCGGGTGAGCCGGCGCTCGTGCCACCAGCGGCGCGCGCCGCGTGCCGTCCCGGCCTGCAGCCGTTCGGCTCTTAGGCGCTCCTCGGGTTCGGCGTCGAGGGGAGCGAGGGACGTCGGATCGACGTTCAGCGCCCAGGCGAGCAGCTGGTCGGCGAACGCCGGGTTGCGGGGCAGCACCGGGCCGTGCAGGTAGGAGCCGACCATCCGATCGGCGAGGACCCCGTCGGTGTCGCGCCCGTCGCCGTCGCCTCGCCCCGCCACGACCCGCCCCAACGGGGCGAGGCCCGGACCGAGCGTCGTGCGGCCCCAGTGGTTCTCGAAGCCGGTCAGGCGGGGCAGCGGCGGCTCCGGGTCGACGACCAGCTCGCCGATGAGCCGCGCCGGGCCGGCGCGGGTCGAGAGGTCGAGGAGACCGAGACCCTCGATGACCGTCCCGTCGGCGGCGACGTAGTGGTCTCCGACCAGCTGGAGGCCAGCGCAAACTGCGAGCAGCACCGCGCCGTCGCCGACCGCCCGCTCGATCGCGTGCCGCGAGGCGCGCAGTCCCGCCGCCGCCAGGTGCTGGGGGTCGTCCTCGCCGCCGCCGAGCAGGTAGAGATCGAGCGAGTCGGGGATCGGCTCCCCGGCGGTGACCTCGACGAGCTCCGCGGGGATGCCCCGCCACTGGGCCCGCTTGACCAGCACGACCGCGTTGCCGCGGTCCCCGTACGTGCCGAGCAGCTCGGGGTAGATGAGCCCGACCCGGAGCGTCGAGTCGCGTCCGCTCATGCCGGCCCGTCCCCGAAGTGCCGGTACAGGGCCGAGAACTGGGTGTACGAGCACACGAGATGCACCGTGTCGCCCGGCAGCGCCCGCGCCGCGGCGAGCGGGTCGGGCTCGACGACGTGGTCGACCTCGGCGTAGCGCAGCCGCACCGCGACGTCGAGGCAGCGTTCCCCGGCGGCCGCGGCGGCGTGGCCGCGCAGCAGCTCGTAGGGGACGTCCCAGAGCCAGGAGGGGTCTTTGCCGTCGGCGACGCGGGCGTTCACCGCGATCACCACCGCGGTGTCGATCCCGGCGAGGAAGCGCAGCACCTCGCTCCACCCGGCCGGGTTCTTGGCCAGCAACACCCGTGCGGTGCGACCGTCGCCGAGCGGGACCTGCATGTAGCGGCCCGCGACCGTCGTGACGCTCCCGACCGCCCGGGCCGCCTCGGCGAGCGGCACCGAGAAGTGCTCGACCGCGGCGGTGACCGCCAACGCGGCGTTGGCGACGTTCCACTGGCCGGGGACCGCGAGGCGCAGCGGCGCCCGCTGGTCGTCGAGGACGAGCGTGTCGCCCTCGAGCCGGTTGGGGGTCTCGGGCTGCGCGAACCCGCACGACGGGCAACGGAAGCGGTCGTCGGCCCAGTCGAGCAGCTCCCCGCACGCCGGGCAGCTCGCGGCGTCGAGGCGCCATCCGAGGCCGAGCGCGACCCAGGTCACCTGCGCCGGGCTCGCCGCCCACACGACGTGGGGATCGGACGCGTTGGCGACGATCCCGAGGCGGGGATGGGTCTCGGCGACCCGGCGCCAGGCGTCGGCCAGCAGGTGGACCTCGCCGTAGCGGTCGAGCTGGTCGCGGCTCAGGTTGCCGAGCACGAGCAGCTCGACCGCCAGCGGGTCGACCACCCGGGGCAGGACCCGCTCGTCGACCTCGAGCACGGCGGTGTCGGCGTCCCCGGCCGCGGCGAGGGTCGGCGCGATTCCCGACGTGAGGTTGGCGCCGGTGGAGTTCGTCGCGACGCGGCGGCCGTTCGTGGTGAGCGCCGCGGTGAGCAAGCACGTCGTGGTCGTCTTGCCGTTCGTGGCGGACACCAAGGCGATGTGGCGGCCCGCGCCGAGCTCAGCGAGCGCGCCGGGAGCGACCACGTTGATGACCCGTCCGCTGATGGTCGCGCCCGCGCCCCGGCCGGTGACGCGCGACAGGGAGCCGGCGACGCGGCCCGCGGCGACGCCGAGCCGCGTGCGCACGGAGCGCCTCACTGGCGCTCGCACCAGTAGGCGTCGACCTGGTAGGGGATGGCGAGCTCGGTGCGCCCGATGGTCGCGGGGTCCGACGCCAGGACCGCCATCACCTCGTCGACGACCGCGCGCTGTTGCGCCTCGGGCAGCACCGCGACGTGGCTCACCGACGTGAACCGCTCGGCGATCGCGTCTCGAGCGATGTGCTGGTCGTGGTGGAACGTCGCCTCGTGCACCGGTCCGAAGCCGACCCGCTTCCCAAAGTCCGAGTGGCGCGAACGGTCGTGGTCGCGCCACGGTGCCCGCTTCTCGACTCGGTCCATGATCGACCACACGTTGTTCACCCATGCCACGCTGCGGTCGCGGGCGTTCCAGATCAGCCCCACCCGGCCGCCGGGGCGCAGCACCCGGGCCAACTCGGTGAACGCCGCGTCGGCGTCGAACCAGTGGAACGCCTGCGCGACGGTCACCGCGTCGACGGAGCCCGCGGCGAACGGCAGGGCCTCCGCCGTGGCGGCCAGCGCGGCGATCTCCGGTTGGGTTCGCCCCAGGACCTGACGCATCCCCTCGACCGGTTCGACGGCGACGATCCACGCGCCGCTCGGCGCCAGCAGCCGAGTCAGCTTCCCGGTGCCGGCCGCGAGGTCGACGAGCCGGGTCGCGGGACCGATCCGCAGCGTCTCGAGGAGCCACGCCACCGCGTCGGGCGGGTACGACGGGCGGCCCCGCTCGTAGGCGTCGGCCCCCGAGCCGAATCCCTCGGCGGCGACCTCGTGGACCGGCATGCCTAGATGTTGACACCGCCCGAAGGCGGAGGCGTCAACGATGCAGCCCGCACTCTTCCTTGTCGAGGCCGGCCCAGCGTCCCGCTCGCGGGTCTTCGTCGTCGGCGACGGCTCGGGTGCACGGCCAGCAGCCGATCGAGGCGTACCCCTTCGCCCGCAGCGGATGCTCCGGCAAGGAGCGGTCCTGGGCGTAGCGGGCCACGTCGGCCTCGGTCCAGGTGGCGATCGGGTTGATCTTCGCCATGCCCCGCCCGACGTCGTAGCCGACGACCGGCGTCGTCGTGCGGGTCGGAGCCTCATCCCGACGCAGGCCCGTCATCCACGCGGTGCGTCCAGCCAACGCTTTCGCCATCGGCACGACCTTGCGGGCCGCGCAGCAGCCGTCGGTGTCGTCCAGCCATCGGTCGTCGGGCTGGATCTCGGGTTCCACGACGCGCAGGTTCAGGTTGTAGCGGCGTCGCACCGTGTCGACGTACCACAGCGTCTCGGCGAAGTGGTACTGGGTGTCGAGGAAGACGACCTCGACGTCGGGCACGACCTGGACCGCGAGGTCCACGAGCACGCAGTCCTGGAACGACGACGCGAGGACGAGCCCGTCGCCGAAGCGCTCGCTGGCCCATTCGATCGCTGACGTCGCGGGCTGATGCTCCAAGCGGGCCGACACCGCGGCGAGCTCGCGCAGGTCGGGGAGGTCGCGGTCGTTCATGTCGCGCATTCGCTGTCCCCGACCTCCTTGACGTAGGGGCCGGTCTCGCCGAAGTCGACGTAGAACTCGGGTGCCTCGTCGGGGTCGGGGAACTCGTCGAGGTCGCGGAGCTGCTCGCCGAGGGCCGAGGCGCCGCCGCTTCGGCCCAGCCAGTCCGGGAACGATTCGCCGGCGCTGCGCTCGCCGGCGTAGCGCCCGATGACCCGCACCACCGCCGCCGCCGCGGTACGGGCAGGCAGCTTCGCGGCCTTGTCGCCAAACTCGATCGCCATCTCGCCGACGTGGCCTCCGAGCAGCATCTGATAGCCGGGCGCGGCGCGCCCGTGGGCGCGGCGCTCGATGCCGAAGAAGCCGATGTCGGCGATGTGGTGCTGCCCGCAGCTGTTCGTGCAGCCCGAGATGTTGACCCGCACGCCGCCCACCTCGGCCAGGCCGGCGTCTTCGAGGGCCCGGTCGATGTCGTCGGCGAGACCCCGGGACTGGGTCACGGCCAGGTTGCAGGTGTCGGCGCCGGGGCAGGCGACGACGTCGCGGGCCAGCTCGGCCCCCGGTGACGCCATGCCGAGGCCGGCGAGGCGCTCGTAGAGGCCGGCCAGCTGCTCCTCGGCGAGTCCCCGGAACACCAGGTTCTGGCGGTTCGTGATCCGCACGTCGGCGTTGAGGTCTCGCTGAAGGTCGGCGAGACCCCGCAGCTGCTCGGCGGTGACGTCTCCGAGCTTGCAGTATGCGTAGGCGCTCACCGTGCCGTTGGCCCGGCCGCGCACCACGTTCGCGAGCTCCCACGCCCGAGCCGGGTCGACCCCATGCAGCTCGACCGGGGTGCCCCCGGCCGGCGCGGTCCCCATGCCGGCCGGCGCGTCGCCGTGCTGGGTCACCGGGTCGGGGATCCCGCCCGGGTAGGTCGCCGACGCGATGAGGAAATGGCGCTCCTTGATGATCCGTTCCCGCAGCTCCTCGACCCCCATGGTGTCGACGAGCCACTTCATCCGGGCCCGCAGCTTGTTGTCCCGGTTGCCGAAGTGGTCCTGGACGCGCAGGATCGCCTCGATCGTCGGCAGGAGCTGCTCGCGGGAGGTGAACTCCTCGAGCGCCTGCGCGGGGTGCGGGTTGGCGCCCAGGCCGCCGGCGAAGAACACCCGAAAGCCCGGCTCGACGGTCCCGTCGGAGCAGGGACGGTTCACGGCGATCACGCCCACGTCGTTGAACATCGCCTGCCCACAGTCGGTGGCGCAGCCCGAGAAGTTGACCTTGAATTTGCGGGGCAGACGCTGCGCGATCGGGTTGCGCAAGAACAGATCGGTCGTCGCCTGCGCCCACTGGGTGATGTCGAGCACCTCGAAGGGGCACGCGCCGGCGAGATGGCATCCCGCCACGTTGCGGACCGTGTCGCCGCACGCCTCGCGGCTGGTCAGCCCGGCGGCGGCCAGGTCGCGCAGCGTGGCGGGGACCCGCTCCAGGTCGACGAAGTGGAACTGGATGTTCTGGCGGGTGGTGAGGTGACCCCAGCCGCGGGAGTACTCGTCGGCGATGTGGCCGAGCATGTCGAGCTGGTCGGGCGTGACCCGCCCGTGGGGGACCTTGACCCGCAGCATCTGGTGGTGGCCGCCCTGGCGCTGGCCGTACACGCCCTGGTTCAGACGGAACACCTTGAAGGCATCCTCGTCGATCTCGCCCGCGAGGTACTGCGCCACGGACTCCTCGAACCGGTCGAGCTCGGCCGCCACGACGGCGTCCAACGGGCGTCGGCGCAGTTCCACGACATCGATCATGCGGGTGCCTTCCAGGGGGCGGGGCCCGGCGCAGACGCGCGGGCGGCGGCGGGGGCAGGAGAGCTGGGCGGGGCCGCGCCGTCAGGCGCAGCGGCCCGCCGAACGAGCGCGACACAGCTCGTCGTGACACTCATGAGGAGTGCGGCCCACCGAGATGCTCGGCGCGCCCTTGGATCGAATCACCGACGCCACTATACGGGAATCCCCACCCGAAATACCACCGGAACGGTCAGCAATCCGGCGCCGGGTCGGCGCCGGTATTGGGCCGGGGCGGCGCCCGGGACGCCGGTAGCCTCCGGCTCATGCGCATGTCGGCGCTCTTCTTGCGGACGTTGCGCGACGATCCGGCCGACGCGGACACCGACGGGCACCGCCTCCTCCTGCGGGCCGGCCTGATCCGTCGGGTCGCCAGCGGCGTCTACGCATGGCTCCCCCTGGGGCGCCGAGTCCTGTCCCGGGTCGAGCAGATCGTGCGCGAGGAGATGGACGCGACCGGCGCCCAGGAGCTCACGCTGCCGATCCTCCAGCCCCTCGACCTGTGGGCCCGCTCGGGCCGCGACGCCGCCTACGGGCCCTTGATGTTCCGCCTCCACGACCGCAAGGAGGCCGGCTTTTGTCTGTCCCCGACCGCGGAGGAGGTCATCACCACCCTCGTGGCCAGCGAGTACTCGAGCTACCGCGACCTCCCGGTGACCCTGTACCAGATCAACTGGAAGTACCGCGACGAGCTGCGACCCCGGTTCGGCCTCCTGCGGAGCCGGGAGTTCCTGATGAAGGACGCCTACTCGTTCCACGCCGACGCCGAGGACCTCCAGCGAACCTACGAGGAGCTCTCCGACGCCTACGGGCGGATCTTCACCCGCTGCGGGCTGACCTGGCGGGCGGTCGAGGCCCAAGCCGGGGAGATGGGCGGCGACACCAGCCAGGAATTCATGGCCGTCGCCGCGGTGGGCGAGGACGACTTCGTCTGGTGCCCGAGCTGCGACTACGCCGCCAACGTCGAAGCGGCCAAACGCCGCTCGCCCGACCGCCACGACGGCACGGTCGACGCGCCGGCGATGACGGTGATCGACACGCCCGGCCTCCCCGGCATCGCTGCGGTGTCCGAACATCTCGGGGTCCCCGAGTCGGCGCTGCTGAAGTGCATCGTCGTGGCGATCGACGGTGACGACGGCCCCCGGCTCGGCGCCGCGCTCGTCCCCGGCGACCGCGAGGTCAACGAGTTCGCGCTCGCGCGGGCGCTGGCTCCCCATGCGGTGCGGCTCCTCGACGACGACGACTTCGCGGCGCGCCCCGAGCTGCCCCGGGGCTACCTCGGGCCCCACCACCCCGCGTTCGACGTTGTCCTCGCCGACCCGACGGTCGACGCCGACCACGGCTGGGTCACCGGCGCGAACGAAGCCGACCGCCACGTGCGCGACGCGGTCGTGAGCCGGGACTTCCAGGTCGACCAGTGGGTCGACCTGGTCAGCGTCGCCCCCGGCGATCCGTGCCCTCGCTGCGGGTCGGCCCTCGCGGTCGACCGGGGCATCGAGGTCGGTCACGTCTTCCAGATCGGCACCAAGTACAGCGAGCCGCTCGACGCCCGCTACCAGGACGACGCCGGCGACCAGCACCCGATGGTGATGGGCTGCTACGGCATCGGCGTGTCGCGCATCGTCGCCGCCGTCGTCGAGGAGCACCATGACGACGGCGGGCTGGTCTGGCCCGCTGCGCTTGCCCCCTACGGGGTACACCTCGTGGTCCTGCCCGGCCGCGGCGAGTCCGGCGAGGCGGTCCGCGCCGCCGCCGAGCAGCTCTACGACACGTTGCAGCGCGCGGGAATCGAGGTCCTCTACGACGACCGTGACGCCAGCCCGGGGGTCAAGTTCGCCGACGCCGACCTGCTCGGCCTCCCCGTTCGCCTCACCCTCGGCGCGAAGGGCTTCGCGCGGGGGATCGTCGAGCGGCGGCGGCGGGCCACCGGCGTCGACGACGAGCTCCCCCTCGACGGGGTGCCCGCCGCGCTGCGCGCCTGAGCGGCGGCCGGCGCAGCGGCCCGGCGCGCGTGGCAGGGTGAGATGGTGCGGCTCCCCGTGATGCCCCCCGTCTCGCCGATGCTCGCCAAGCTGGCCCGCGAGCTGCCCACCGGCGGCGACTGGTCCTATGAGCCCAAGTGGGACGGGTTCCGCTGTGTGGTGTTCCGCGACGGCGACGAGCTCGAGCTCGGCAGCCGCAACCAGCGCTCGCTCAACCGCTACTTCCCCGAGATTCTCGACCCGCTGCGCGCCGCGCTCCCGTCGCGGGCGGTCGTCGACGGCGAGCTCGTCATCGCCACCCCCCACGGCCTGGACTTCGACCGGCTCTCGTTGCGGATCCATCCCGCGGCGAGCCGCGTCGCCACCCTCGCCGCGCAGACCCCGGCCAGTTTCGTCGCCTTCGACCTCCTCGCCGACGGCGACGCCGACGCATGCTCGGAGCCGTTCCGGGCCCGTCGGGCCCGCCTCGAGCAGCTCGTCACCGACGCCGATCCGGTCCACGTCACCCCCGCCACGACCGATCGGGCCGTCGCCGCTCGATGGTTCGCCGAGTTCGAAGGCGCCGGGCTCGACGGCGTCGTCGGGAAGGGCCTCGACGATCCCTATCGGATGGGGGAGCGCACCATGGTGAAAGTGAAGCACCAGCGGACCGCGGACTGCGTCGTCGCCGGCTATCGCACCCACAAGGACGGCGTCGGCGTCGGCTCTCTGCTGCTCGGCCTCTTCGACGACGCTGGGGTGCTGCACCACGTCGGTGTTGCCAGCAGCTTCGCGGCGCCGCTGCGACGTCAGCTCGTCGACGACGTGGCCCCCTACCGCGCCGACGCGCGGCGCGACCATCCG
>PLJD01000011.1 GCA_003140175.1 Actinomycetota bacterium | reverse complement strand
CACAGAGATTCCGACACCCTCCAACCTGACCGCCGACCTCTATCAGCTGCGCTACGGCGACGATTTCATGTATTGGCGATCGCAACTGTTCCGACTCAACCGCCGGTGGCGATACGTCGGATCTGTACACGAGTACCCGGTGTGCGACGAACCGGGTATTGAAGAGCGGCGCGTCGAAGGGCGTTACCACCTCGTGTCTCGACGGCTCGGCGACCGCAACCGAGACCCAGACAAGTACGCACGCGATGCCACGCTACTCAACGCGGCAATCGCCGCTGACCCGCACGACTCCCGCAGCGTCTTCTATCTGGCCCAGAGCCTCCTCGACGATGGCGACCCCCAGGGCGCGCTCCACTGGTACAGCCGCCGGGCCGCGATGGGCGGCTGGGAAGAAGAGGTCTTCTACTCCCGGCTCCAGCGCGCCCGGTGCCTTGAGCGCCTTGGCAGACCGTGGGTTGAGGTCCTCGAGGCCTACCTCGCCTGCTGGCGCACGAGGCCGACCCGAGCGGAGCCCCTCTACGAGGTGGCTCGGCACTACCGGCTCGGCGATCACCACTCGCTCGGCCACCTCTTCGCCCGGGCCGCGGCATCCCTGCCCTTCCCTGAGTCCGACACCCTCTTCATCGCCGCCGATGCCTTTCAATGGCGAAGTCTGGACGAGCAGGCGGTCACCAGCCACTATCTCGGCCGCCACCGTGAGGCCCTGGACGCCTGCACCCGTCTCTTGAGCAGCACCGCGCTCCCCGAAGGCGAACGGGCGCGAGTGCTCTGGAACCGAGAACGCGCAATCGAACACATCGCCGACTCGTTCCTCGACTACCCCGCCACGACGGTGGCCGATCTCACCGCCCGCTGTAGCGGATCGGACGGATCAGGTGGCGTCACGCTGACCATCACGACGTGCAAGCGGCCAGACCTGTTCGAACGCACAGTCAACTCGTTCCTGCACTGCTGCCAGGACCTCGAGATGATCAGTCGTTGGATCTGCATCGACGACGGGTCCTCGGTAGCGGACCGAGATCGGATGCAGGACCTCTATCCGTTCTTCGAGTTCATCTGGAAGCCCGCGGAGGACCGAGGGCATCCGACGAGTATGAACCGCCTCGTCGAGCTCGTGGACAGTCCCTACTGGCTCCACTTGGAAGATGACTGGCACTTCGTCGTACCTGACGGCTACGTGACGAAAGCGCTCGCGATCCTCGACGAGGATCCCCGCATCGGCCAGGTGCTCTTCAACGCCAACTACGGCGAGTCCCTCGCTGATCGTGACATCCCGGGCGGATCCGTCAGCGCCACCCACCGGGGCGCCCGATATCGGGTGCAGCAGTACCTCGACCCCACCGGAGACGAGTACCAGCGCTTCTTCGATGCACTTCCTCGCGGCAGCGTCGCCAACGTGTTCTGGCCTCACTTCTCCTTGCGGCCGTCCTTGCTCCGAACCCAGGTCATACGGGACCTCGGCGGATTCGATACACAGGCCGAGCATTTCGAGCTTGAGTTCGCATCCCGCTACGCCGACTCGGGATACCTATCCGCCTTCTTCGACTCGATCCACTGCCTGCACCTCGGGCCGCTCACCACCGAGCGCGGTCCGACTCGGCGTCCCAACGCCTACGCCCTCAACGGCACGGTTCAGTTCGGCCGGCAGCCCGCGGAAGCCCGAGCACGGCCTCACGGCGACGCCTTCCCGGACCTCGATGTGCGGGTCGTGAACCTTGACCGGCGCCCCGACCGTTGGCAGACATTCCTGGACACCGCCACCAACGCGGCCGGTGACGCGTTCGTTCAGCGGATTCAGCGCCACGCGGCCGTCGACGGCACCGCCCTCGTGATGACCCCCGAAATCGCCCATCTCTTTCGCGGAAACGACTTCGGGTCACGCCGGGGCATGATCGCCTGCGCGCTCAGCCACCTGGCGATCTGGGAGCAGGTCGCCTACGGCCACGGTCGACCTTCTCTCATCTTTGAGGACGACGCTCGACTCATCACCGGATTCGCCGATCAACTGGCCTCGCTCCGCCCCCAGCTGTTCCAGCTCGACGCGCCCTTCGACGTCGCGTACCTGGGCTACTTCTCCTGGCAAGGACCAGATGCCCATGCTCCCCGCCCCGGGCGATCCGCCGTCAGCGTCATACCTATGGACTGGACGGACCACATGGGTGGTTGCTTCGGGTACATCGTGTCTCGACCGGGTGCGCGCCGCCTGCTGCTCCGAGCGGAACGTGAAGGCATCCACCACGGCATTGACTGGTTCGTGATGTGCCAGGCCGCGCCGGATCTGCTGGCCGTGCGCGTCGAGCCGCATCTGGTCTCGGCGCCGGTCGCCGTACCCGGATCGCACGCCGATTCGAACATCCAGCACGATTTCGAGGCGCTGCGGTAGCGCATTCCGTTCGAGGCGCCCGTGATGGGTTCTCCGAGAGCAGCGGACGGCAGGAGCGTCACACGGAAGAGGCTGACGCCCTGCGTGCCCGGAGAGGGAATCGAACCCCCATGCCCACTCGGGGCCAGCGGGTTTAAGCCTCACTCTTCTGTGGGGACACGTCCGCTCGCTGCCACCGGGTGTGCTCTGATCTGCGATTTCGCGGTCGCTCATCGGCATCTGTGCGGCCCCGTACCGTGCTGTTCGGGGCCGTTCGTTAGCAAGGCGTTAGCAGACAAGAGGGTCGAGCACGCCGACCGATGGCGCCGGTCCCGCCGAGAACCTCCGGCGTCCATGTCTCCCCCCAGGTCACTGCTCGACCGCGACCCGAAAGAACTTGTTGCGTAACGTCGGTTGCCAAGCCACAAGCCGACGCCAGCCGAATCGGCAAGCCACTCCTGCGTTGAGGGCCGCCAGCAGGTCGTTGATAGCGCCGGGTCCCCACGACCCGATGACCATTTCGCTGGCGCGGGTGACTGGCTCGTGTCGCCAGGCATCAGCAGTCGCCTCGGTTGTGCGCGTCTTGAGAATGGCTATCGAATCGCCGTAAATCGCTCCGATCCAGGTGCATTCGGCTCGCGTCTTTCTCTTCTGGGGGACTTTTCGCGGACTCCCCGCGGACCAAAAGGGGCGGGATGATCTCGCCGGCGACGACAGGGCCGGACTACGTTGTCGCATCCCTCGGGCGAGGGGGCGAGGCGGAGGTCGGCCGTGCGGGGACGTGGCGTCGGTGCAGGCCGACCCCGGGTGTTGCGTCGGGCCGCCGCGCCTGTGGTGCTGGCGAGCGCGGTCTCGCTCGCGCTGGCCACGTCCCTGGGTGCGGCGACGGTGACGATCGGCCAGCTCGGTGCAGACGCCGGTTGCCAGCCAGGGTTCGACTTCGTCCAACTGGGCCCGACGTCGACCTTTGCCGCGCCGCCCGGGAACTGGAACGTGATCTCGTGGAGCACGGAGGCGGGCGATGGGACGACCGCCGCGGGGAGCCTCCAACTGGAGATGTGGCGCCCGACCGCGACGCCGAATGTGTTCATGTTGGTGGGCATCAGCCCCGTGGTCACGACGACCGCGTCGGGCGTCAACACGTTCTCGTTGGCGTCGCCGATCGCCGTCCAAGGTGGGGACCTTCTCGGACTGCGCAATATCACCCCGGGATATGGGTGCGTCAGATTGGGAGTGTCGTCAGGCTCGCCGGGCGGGGCATTCAATGCGACCGCACCGGCGCCGGGCGACCTCCGAACTCTGCCTCCCCTTCCCGGCCCCGCAGAGTTCAACGCGCAGGCGACGCTCCAAAGCCCGCCCCCGCCCCCGCCCCCGGCCGCGACCGTGGTGGTCGTCACCCCGAGGTTCACCGGGTAGTTGCTGCGCCGGGTTAGTGCCGGCGTCCTCAGCAGCGTCGAGTGGCTCGTATGCAGGCGTCCTGGACGAAGCACAGCGCCCGACGGGGATTGCTCGTAGTGACGAGGCCCCGTCCCCGGTCCCAGCATTGTGACCGGCAGTTCCGCGACGGACCGCGACGCGCTCGGGCGCCGAATCCCCGAGCACAGCGCTCGTACAGCGGAGAACTCGGTGCAGGCGCGTCTTCGTTGGCCGGCGGCATGGGTTCGGTGTTGGCTCAGGGCTAGGGTCCTGGTCGTGCCCCGCTCAGGTCAGGGGTGGAGGGGTCTCGGGTGAGGGTTCGGGTCGCTGGGGTGCTAGCGGGGGTTGCGCTGGCGGCTGGGTTGTCGGTCGTGGGGGGGCTGGCTCCGGCGGGGGCGGACACCGCGACTTTCAACACTCCTGGCGCAAACACGTTCTCGGTCCCGGCGGGGATCTGTTCGGTGCACGTCGTCGCGATCGGCGGTGGTGGTGGCGGAGCCACGCCCGGTATCCCTGGCGGCGGTGGCGCGACCGTCACGACCACCCTCATCGTCTCGCCGGGCCACACCTTGGACCTGTTCGTCGGCGACGGCGGTGGCGGCGGCAACGGGAATATCGGCGGTCCCCTCGGCGGGGGCGGTGGCGGTGGCGGGAGCACGACAATCGACCCCAACGCCACGAACCCGATCATCGCCGGTGGTGGTGGCGGCGCCGGTGGCGGCGCCATCGTTCCGGACTGGAATCCTCGCGGCGGCGATGGCGGCATCAACGCGAACGGAGATGGCGGCGCCGGCACGGGCTTCTTTGCGTCCCTCGTCGGCGGCGAGGGAGGACACGGCGGCGTCGGTGGTAACGGCGGCTTCTTCGCCGCCGCAGGCTCGTCCGGCAACGGCGGCAGTGGCGGCGGTGGTGGCGGCTCCGGCGGCTCCGGGTTCAACGGTGGTGGTGGGGGCGGCTTCGGCGGCACGACCATTCAAGGTGGTCCCGGGGGCGGTGGCGGCGGCTTCGGCGGCGGTGGCGGTGGCGGCAGCTCCGGCGGCCTCGGCGCGGGTGGCGGCGCCGGTGGTAGCACCGGCCCCGCGGGCGTGACGACCTACGCAATCGCCCCCAACGGCGGCACCGTGGGGCGGTCCGGCGACCCTGGATCCATCACCATCACCGACGACCCGAGCACCGACAGTTGCCCGACGACCACGACCGCGCCCATGGCGGTGACCGTGAATCCAAGGTTCACCGGATGATGGGGAACGGCGTGTTCACACCCGGCGATGGTTGAGCGGAGGACCAACTCGGTCGCCTTCTCATTTCACGGTCTCCAGCGATGGATTCGTCGTCACGTTCACACCAAGACGTGGTCTACGAGAGCGGTGCCCGGAGAGGGAGTCGAACCCCCACGCCCCGAAGGGCCAGCGGGTTTAAGCCGCCTGCGTCTGCCGTTGCGCCATCCGGGCCCCCGGCGAGGCTAGGCCCTCAGCCTCTGGCGCGACCCGAACCACGTCCAGCAACTCATGGCGCGCCGCCGCGGCCGCGTCCCCCTCCAAGCCATTGATGCGCACGATCCCCTCGACCAAGTCGACCGCCACGTCCTCGAACGCCCGGCCCCGCACCGCCACCGAGACCACCGCGCCGCCCGGGAACTGACGAACGGTCCGGATCGCACCCTCGAGGCGAGGGGGCGATCGAAAGGCGGGAACCTCGAGTCCCGCGGCACGAGCTGCCGCGCCGAGCTCCCGCGCCGCCCGTGTGAACAACACGGCCGGTGACACGCTGTCGAGGGGTCCAGGAGCTCCGCCCACGTCACCACCCTCGCACCGGGGTGTGACGGTTGAGTCGCCGGTCAGGGACGGCTGCGGATGCCCAGCGCGGCGCGGCGGCGAGGACACCCGCCCGGCCACCCACCACGCGGTGACGACTCCCCGGCTGTGCTGACCCGCGACCCGACCGTGGCCCTGAGCCGGGCTACCAGGTCCCCGAGTGGCGGCGCGACCAGATCGCGGACCCGATCGCCAACGCCATCACCCCAAGCAGCGCACCCCCAGTCCAGGTGGTCTGACCGGCACCGTTCAACGCCAGGGTCACGGACCACCCGGTCACCCCCGCGAGGAACAGGCACGTCGCGGCCAGAAAAAGCCACGGCGGCGTGTCGTCCCCGGCGGCCCCCAGTGCGCCGCGGGCGGCCGTTTCGGGAACGACCGCCCCGTCCGTGGCCAGCGCTCGGGCGTCCCGCACCGCTTCGAGTCCGACGCGGTCCTCAAATTCGGCGACGCGCGCCGCGATCTCAGCATCGTCGGCGAGCGGATACCTCGCCCGGGCCCGGGCGCAGCGGTCCTCGAAGCTCAGCCGATCGCGCAACGCCTCGACGCTCGCCGCTCGCAACTCGGGGCGCTCCTCAAGCAGGTAGCGGAGCTGGCCGGCAAGCCGGCTCGTCGACAGCGATGGTAACGACATCAAGCGCTTCGAACTCTACGACCGTCCGACGACGACACCGGCGCGGGTACGCGCCCGACCCGGACACCGGGTGCGCCCGAGTCCGAGGGTGTGACTCGCGATCCCATAGCTGGCGAGTCACGGCGACACGACTCGAGCGACCACCGTCGCCCCGCCACCGACCGCCGGGCTGGCTACATTGGGCTGGGGAGGGCGCATGAGCAGCGTTTCAGCGTTGGTCGTCTCGGTCACGGTGATACTCGGCGTCTGGGGTGGGGTACCAGCGGGCGCGACGTCCCCAAAGGACCAGCGCGCCGCCCAAGCGGGCCTGTTGACGCTCCAAGACTTTCCCGCAGGCTGGACCGCGTCGCCCAACAGTTCCAACGACAACAGCGCGACGAAAAAGGCGATCGACACGATCGCCGCGTGCAAGCCGTTCCGGCCGTTGCTGGGAAACGCCAAGGCCGGCAGCCGGGCTGATGCGAAGTCCACCTTCGGTCTCAGTGGACTCAGTGTCTCGAACAACATCGTCGTGTTCCCGACCCTCGCCGGAGCCAACCGCACGGTCCGAGCGTCCAAGAGCGGCGCGTTCAGTGCCTGTACCCAGCGCTTGCTCCAGCAGGGGATCACGCAACAGCTGAACGACACTGGTCAAGCGGCCGAGGTGCAGCACCTCGCGGTGGCTGTCCAGCTCCTCAGCGCCGGCGTCAGCGTCGGCGACGACCAGTCGGCAGTCGGGGCGACCGTCACGCTGAGCGTGGGCGGCACCACGACGAGCCTCCACGTTGAGGACATCTTCATCCGAGCAGGGCGGGCGATCGACTCCTTCTCCTACGAGGACGACACCAACCCGATCACCGACACCGTGCCCAGCGCGATCAGCGCCTCGGTCACGCGCCTCGCCGGGGCGCTCAGCAGCTGAACGCAGGCTCGAATCGGATCCCGGCTTTCCGAACGCGCCCGTCTGGGTTCTGAGCGGCGGCCCGTCCAGCATGCGGCAACGCTCCGGATATGCTCCGCGAATTCTTGCGGGCTCAGACAACGCACATCGGCGGCACCACGCTGCAGCGCGGGCTGGACGTTCGAGCATAACGGTGCTCCGAGCGGTTGCCTTCGTCGCCGTGGCACTGCTGGCTACCACCGTCGTCATTCCGGAAGCTGGCGCCGAGGTGCACACGTTCAGCACGGCAGCAACCTCGGGGATCCCGTTCACAGTCTTCAAATGCACTTTCGAGGTGCCGGCGACGCCGGCGAGCTTCACGTCCCAATCGATCTTCCCGTGGTGCGGCATCCAGCAATCGAGCGGCGTGACGCCGTCGGGCGACTCATCCTTCGGCGTACTCCAGCCGGTGTTGATGTTCGGGGACGACTGCGTCTCGGGGCAGCCAGGATTCGGTCTCGGACCCGCAGGTGACCCGCACTATCAGCAGGACCCTTACTGGTACTACTCAGCGCAGTATGTCTATCCGGACCCGGTCGGATCGACCAGCCACACGTGCACCACCGCACAGGGCTTCAAGGCCGAACCGGGCGACATCCTCGTTTCGACGATGACCTACGACCCCACCAGCGACACGATGACCGTCGCGGTGTCCCAACAGGATGGATCGGGCCTAAGCACGGACGTCGTCGCGCATCCGTGGCTCGATCCCACGAAGAGCTGGTCGCCGCTCATCGGGCAGACCGTCCTTGAGGTGTCGATCGAGGCATGGAACTACACCGGTCCGGCGAGCTGGCCGGCCGCGCCCTCGTCGTGGCCGGTGACCATGACCTACGAAGGCGCCTTCCCGCTGCAGTTCGCCCCCAAACCCCGCCAGGCCGGTCTTCCCCCGGTCCAGTGCACCGACCCGTCGGTGTCGGAGTCGACCGCAACCGTGACCTGTACCTACGACCTCGCCGCTACCCAATCGGGCGGCGCGAACCCGACCGCCGCCGTTCCGACCCCCATCGCGATCACACCGCAATTTACGGGGTGATGAGACGCTCGTCACGATTTCCGCCAACACCGTGCAGCTCGATCCCGCGAGGCGTCTAGGCCCCGACAATCCCACCAATCCCACCTCTGACCAGCCACGTCGCCCGGTCGCCCCGGGTCCGTTGCCCGTTCAAGTGCCGTGCGACTTGGGTCCAATACCTATATCCCCGCCCCAGGTTGCCGAGCACACCGGTCGACGGGTTCACTGGCACGGTGGCTAGCGACGGCGTCGAGCAGGCGCTCGGAGCCCAGAGCATTCTGAACGGTGCGGAACCGCCCTCCGGCGAGCTCGTGCCGGTCCCTCGCGCGGCCCCCTCCCGGGTCGACGACAGCGAGATCCGCGCCGGCGACGTCGACGGCTGGGGTCGGAGCGAGCGCATGCGGGCGCTCGCCCGTTTCCTCTACGAGCCGATGTACCGACGATGGTTCCGAGTCGAATGGGAAGGGCTCGAGCACGTGCCGACCGAGGGTGGCGCCCTGTTGGTCGGGAACCATGGGGGGGCGATCCCGTCGGACGCACCGGTCGTCATGCACGGGATCGAGACCGAGCTCGGTCGCCCGGTGTACGGGATGGCCGACAACCTGTTCCGATGCTTGCCGGTGCTCGGGACGCTGTGGTCCCGCACGGGTGGTGTGCCCGCGCATCCCGACAACGCGTATCGGCTCCTCCACGACGAGCAGCAACTGACCCTCGTGTTCCCAGAGGGTACGAAGGCGACGGGCAAGCTGGCCCGCGACCGCTACCAGCTGCGGCGCTTCGGACGGGGCGGGTTCGTGGAGATCGCGATGCGGGCGGGCGTGCCGATCGTGCCGCTAGCGATCGTGGGGAACGAGGAGGCGATGCCGATCGTGTTCAAGAGCGGTCGCCTGGCCAAGCTCCTGAACATCCCGTACTTCCCGGTAACGGCGAACCAGTTCGTCTTCGGCCCCGTGCTGGGTCTGATGGTCCCATTTCCGGCCAAGTTCCGCATCCGGGTGCTGCCGCCGGTGTACTTCGACGCCGCCCCGAACCAGGAGCGCTACAACCGCAGCGTCGTGATGGACCACTCGGAGCGGATCCGCGCCCAGATGCAGGCGGCGATCTTCGACTTGCTCCGCGGTCGGCACAGCGTGTGGCGGGGCTGATGCGGATCCTCGTCACCGGCCTCGGAACGTTTTGGGGTAGCAAGCTCGCCCAACGTCTCGAAACCGATCCCAGCGTCGAGCTCGTGGTCGGCGTCGACACCCGCGAGCCGGTCGTGCCCCTCGAACACACCGAGTTCGTGCGCGCGGATGCGTCGTTCTCGATCCTCGAGCGCATGGTGCGTGCCACGCAGGTGGACACGATCCTCCACACCCATCTGGTGGTCGACTCGACCCAGGAGAGCGGCCGGGCCCTCCACGAGGTCAACGTGATCGGCACGATGAACCTGCTGGCCGCCGCCGGCGCAACTGGGAGCACGGTACGCAAGGTGATCGTCAAGAGCGCAACGCTCGGCTACGGGTCGAACTACACCGACCCGTACTACTTCCGGGAGACGATGTCCCGGACCCGTCCGGCGAAGACCCAGGTGGAACGGTCGCTGCTCGAGGTCGGCGGTGTCATCGGCGACTTCGCCGAAGACAACCCGCACGTCTCGGTGACGATGTTGCAGTTCGCGAATGTGCTCGGCGAGCACATCGAGGCGCCGATCGCCCGCATGCTGCGCCTGCCGGTCGTGCCCGAGATCTTGGGCTTCGATCCGCGACTCCAGTTCGTCCACGAGGACGACGTCATCGGCGCGCTGGCTCACGCCACGCTGCGCGACGTTTCGGGGGTGTTCAACGTGGCCGGCGAGGGCACGATGCCGTGGAGCGAGGTCTGCACGATCGTCGGGAAGCGCCGGGTCGCGATGCCGCCGGTCCTCACCGCGCTGGCCGCCGAGCCGCTTCGGCTGGCCCGGCTGGTGGACATCTCGCCGGAGGTCCTGAGCTTGCTGCGCTACGGCCGCGGCGTGGACACCTCGGCGTACCGGCAGGCCGGCTACCGCTGCCAGTACACGACGGCCGGCGCGGTCGACGCGTTCGCGCGGGGGCTGCGGCTCCAGACCACGGTGGGCCAGCCCGCGTACCACTACGAGCGCGACGTCGAGGACTTCTTTCGCCACTCGCGGGCGATCGTGCGGGACGGCGTGTGATGGCCTTGCGAACCGAGCAGCGGGGGCCGGTCGCGGTGTTGACCCTCGATGATCCCGAGCGGCGCAACGCGCTGAGCGCAGCGATGGTCGACGACATCGTGGCCGCGGTCAGCCGCGCCGAAGCGGACGAGGCGACGAGCGCGCTGGTGATCACGGGTGCGGGGCCCGCGTTCTGCTCGGGGGCCGACACGTCGAACCTGGCGGCGCTCGGCGGAGGCGGTGAGCAGGCCGAGACCAGGTCGGTGCGGTCGTTGTACGACGGGTTTCTCGCGGTGCGCGACGCCAGCCTGCCGACGGTGGCGGCCGTGAACGGCCCCGCGGTCGGCGCAGGTTTCAACCTTGCGCTCTGCTGCGACGTCCGGATCGCCGCCGAGTCGGCCCGCTTCGACTCGCGTTTCGCACGCATCGGGCTGCATCCCGGCGGGGGTCACACCTGGATGCTCGAACGGGCGGTCGGACCGCAGGCCGCGGCTGCCCTGGCGCTGTTCGGGGTGGCGGTCGAGGGGCCGCGCGCCGCCGAGCTCGGCCTGGCGTGGTCGTGCGTCTCGGACGCCGAGGTGCTCGACACCGCGGTGGCGCTCGCCGCCCGCGCGGCCGAGACGCCTCGCGACCTGCTGCGGTCGGTGAAGGCATCGCTGCGGGAGGCGCCGTGGACGCCGGACTTCGCGACCGCGGTCGCGGTTGAACTGGAACGCCAGTCGGAGTCGTTCGAGCGGGGCTGGGTCGCGGAGCGGCTCGCGGCGCGGCGGCGCTGACCCTCAGCGGCGGGCGAGAACGGCGGCCTCGAGTTCGTCGCGTCGCGCGGCCCACTCCTCGGCGGTGATGGCGTAGCGGACGTGGTCCTCCCACACCCCGCGGATCTGCAGGAACCGCGCCGCGGTGCCCTCGTCGCGCAGGCCGAGCTTCTCGGCAACCCGTCGGCTGGCGAGGTTGCGCGGCACGATCGCCGCCTCCACGCGGTGCAGGCGCAGCTCCTCGAACGCGAAGCGCAGGATGACGGCGACCGCCTCGGGCATGTAGCCCTGGCCGGCGTGCGCGGCGCCGATCCAGTAGCCGACGTTGGCAGATTGGAACGGCCCGCGCTGCACGCTCCCGAGACTCACCTCGCCGACAAACACATCGCCTTTCCGCACGAAGATCCCGAAGCCGTACGCGGCGTCGAAGTGGCGCTGACGCTCCCAGGCGCCGCAGCGGGCTTTGAACGCCTCCGGGTCGGTCACCGGGTCGGGAGTGCCCGGCTCGCCCAGCGGCTCCCAGGGCTCGAGCCAGTCACGGCTGGCGATCCGCACCTCGCGCCACGTCTCCCAGTCGGGATTCTTCAGCGGGCGGAGCGAGACCCGTGACCCGCTCATGGTGTCCCCTCGGCGCATCGGCGGAAGATTACCGATGCGTCCGCACCGCCGTGCCAGGCTGGCGGCGTGGCACCGCCTGGCGACGCTCAGCTGGTCTGGCTGGATCTGGAGATGACCGGGCTCGACGTCGGGCGTCACGTCATCGTCGAGGTCGCGGTGCTCGTCACCGACCCCTCGCTCGAGCCGCTCGACGAGGGCCTCGACGTCGTCGTGCACCAGCCCCCCGCCGCGCTCGGCGAGATGGACGGCTTCGTGCGGGGCATGCACACCAAGTCGGGGCTCCTGCCCGCCATCGAGGCCTCCTCGGTCTCGCTGGCCGAAGCCGGCGAGCAGGCCCTCGCCTACGTGCGCGGCCACGTTCCCGAGCCGGGGACCGCGCCGCTCTGTGGCAACTCGATCGGGGTGGACCGGCGCTTCCTCGACCGTCAGCTCCCCGCGCTCGACCAGTATCTGCACTACCGCAGCATCGACGTGTCGTCGCTCAAGGAGCTGTGCCGGCGCTGGTATCCCGCCGTGTACAAGAAGCGGCCCGCCAAGCGGGAGACGCACCGGGCCCTCGACGACGTCCGCGAGTCGATCGCCGAGCTGCGCTACTACCGGGACACAATGCTGCGACCGATCGAGCCGAGCGGCGCCTAGCCGAACTGGTCGCGCAGCACCCCGAGCAGCGCGGTGACGTTGCGGTCGCGTGCCGAGTGGCCGAGGAGGCCGATGCGCCAGGCCCGGCCGGCGAACTCGCCGAGGCCGCCTCCCACCTCGATCCCGGAGGTTTCGAGCAGCTCCTTGCGGAGGGTCGCGTCGTCGGCGCCATCGGGCAGCCGCGCCGAGGTGAGCTGGGGTAGCCGGTGGCGTTCCTCGGCGATAAGCCGGAAGCCGAGGCGGGGCAGCTCGTGCTGGAGGCGGGCCCCGACCCGACGGTGGCGGGCCCAGCCGGCGTCGAGGCCTTCGTCGAGGATCGCGCCGAGCCCGGCGTGCAACGACATGATCATGGCGACCGGCGCGGTGTGGTGATACGCGCGCTGCGCGCCGGCCACGTACCGTTCGAGCAGGCCGAGGTCGAGGTACCAGGACTGGGGTGGCGTTCCGCGGCTGCGCACCCGTTCCCGGGCGCGTTCGGAGAGCGTCACCGGGGCGAGTCCGGGCGCCACGCCGAGGCATTTCTGGGTCGCCGAGTAGCAGGCGTCGATCCGCCAGCCGTCGACCTCGACCGGGATCCCGCCCAGGCTGGTGACGGCGTCGACGACGAGCAGGGTGTCGGTGTCGTGCAGCGCGCCGAGTGGCGCGACGTCGTTCTCCACCCCGGTCGACGTCTCGGCGTGGACGACGGCGAGCAGCCGGGCGTGGGGATGGGCGCGTTGGACCGCGAGGAGCTGCTCGGGGTCCAGGGCGCGACCCCACGGAGCCTCGACGCGCACCACCTCGGCGCCGCAGCGGCTCGCCACGTCGCACATCCGCTCGCCGAAGAGGCCGTTGACGCCGACGATGGCGAGGTCGCCGGGCTCGAGGAGGTTGACGAAGCACGCCTCCATCCCCGCCGAGCCGGTGCCGCTGACCGGGAAGGTGAGCGCATGGTCGGTGCGGAACACCTGGCGCAGGCGCGCCATCGTCTCGTCGAGGAGGGAGAGGAACTCGGGGTCGAGGTGACCGAGCATGGGTCGGGTGAAGGCGCTCGTCGCCTCGGGGTACGGGTTGGAAGGTCCGGGCCCGAGCAGGAGCCGGTCGGTCATCGCCACGAACGCCGATCCTATGGGCGGTCCCGGCGGGCCGGGGTCGGGCCCGGGCTCACGCTGGGGTGACGATGTCCGCCCAGTGCTCGAGCAGGATGCCGACGACGGGGCGAGCCGGGGAGCCCGCCGCGAGACCGCGGGCCACTTCCGCCGCGGCGCGCGCGACGCGCGTCACGTCGGCGTCGGGCAGGGGGATCCCGGCCCGGCCGGCCGCCTCCTGGACCGCGTGCGCGGCGCCGTTCGCGGCCCACGCGGCCCAGCGGGTGCACCGGGTGCGGCGCAGGACCTTGTCGATGGCGATGGTGGCTCGCCACCAGTCGACCTCGTCGCAGATCTGCTCGGCGTCGAGCGAGGCGGACACCCGGTGGAGGTCGTCGCCGGTCATGGCGCGCAGCGCCGCGACGAACCGTTCCGACGTCGCGGCTTCAGGCATCTGGGCATTGTCCGGCCAGATGGGGCCGAAGTGGTGGATTTCGGGCGGGGTCAGGCGAGGCTGCGGGCGAGGCCGTCGAGGAGGTCGTCTTCGGAGACGAGGATCGCGTCGAGGTCGAAGGCGCGCAGGATGCCGACGAGGACGATGCTGCCCCCGACGATCGTGTCGACCCGTCCCGGCTCGAGGCCGGGGTTCTCGCGCCGGACGGCGGCGGGCTCCAGGGCGAGGGTCCGGAACACGTCCTCGGCGGCTGAGCGGTGGAGGCGGAACCGGTGGATCCGCTCTCGGGAGTAGGGGACGCCCTGCTCGACCGCGGCCACGGTGGTGACGGTGCCCGCAAGCCCGACCACGGTTCCGGCGTGGTGGAGTCCGGGGAGCTGACGTTCGACGTCGCCGAGCTCGTCGCGCACCACCGACACCGCTTGGGAGAGCTCCTCGGGCTCGGGCGGGTCCGAGTGCAGGTACTGCTCGGTGATCCGCACGCAGCCGACGTCGATCGACACGGCCGCCTCGGGCTCGGTGGTGCCGAGGCTGAACTCGGTCGATCCGCCGCCGATGTCGATCACCAGGTAGGGGGACGGCTCTTCGACGAGGCCGGCGGTCGCCCCGGCGAAGGAGAGCTGGGCTTCCGCGTGGCCCGAGAGCAGCTCGGGTTCGACGCCGAGCGCGTCGGCGGCGGCGTGGAAGAACTCGTCGCGGTTGGTGGCGTCGCGCGCCGCGCTCGTCGCCGCGGCCCGCACCCGGGTCGCGCCGAGCTCGGCGATGGCAGTGCCGTACTCTCGGAGCACCGCGGTGGTGCGCTCGATGGCTGGGGGGGCGAGGCGTTGCGTCGCGTCGACACCCTCGCCGAGGCGGGTGATCTGCATGCGCCGGTCGATCGGCACGAGGGTGGCCAGCCCGTCCGACCCGGTCAGGTCGGCGACGAGGAGCCGCACCGAGTTGGTGCCGATGTCGACCGCCGCGACTCGGGTCACCCGAGCTGCTCCGCCACCCAGGCGCCGACCGGGTCGTCCCCACCGGCGAGGTACCAGGCGTAATGCGCGTGGAGGCATTTGACCCCGACGCGGGTGCCGCCCACCCCACCGCGGGGCCGGGGTCCGGTGTGGGTGGCGGGCACGACGGCGTCCCGTTCCGCGGCGTACGTCGCGTGCGCGTGGGCCAGCACCGTCGGATCGACTGCCGCGTCGGCGGCGCGGACCCCGCCGGCGGCTTCCAGGCGCGCCACGCGCCGGACCAGGTCGCGGTCGACGAGCCAGTAGCGGGTCGGCATCGGGGTCGCGTCCCGGGTGAACGGCGCGTTCTGGACGACGACGGGGAGCCCGTGGGCGTCGCGGACCACGACCGCGAAGTCAGCGGTCGGCTCGCGGCCGAGCGCGGCGCGCACCGCGTCCACGTCGGCCACGGTGGTCATCGTCCGAAGTCTACGGACCGCCCCCCGAGGGACTCGTGGTCGTCGGCGTCGCTGCCGCCGGGGTGGTCGGGGTCGACGCTTCCGGCACGAGCACATACGGCGTCTCGCCCGGGCGGACCAGCCCGTATTCCTGGCGAGCGATGCGCTCGACCGCGGCGTCGCCCTGGAGCTGGCGCGACTGGGCGTCGACCTGGTCCGTGGCCCGCTCGAGCTGGGCGAGGTGGGACTGCGCGGCCGAGATCTGGCCCCGCTGGGCGAGGTACGTGCGGATCGGATAGACGAAGGCGAACAGCAAGCCGACGAGGGCGAGACCCCCGATCGTCACCGCCATGACCGCGCGGCGGCGGCGCACCCGGACCGACGGCCGGCGCGGGCGCGGTCGGCCCGGCCGGCGGCGGGGCGGGGGCGTGGCCGATGCACGGCGGCGTGACTCAGCCACGTTGCTCATGCCCCCGTCCCGCGCCGGCGAGCGCGGTGCCGCCCAGGTAGGCGGCGACCGGTCCGAGCTGCTCCTCGATGCGGAGCAGCTGGTTGAACTTGGCAACCCGGTCGGTGCGGGCCGGTGCGCCGGCCTTGATCATCCCGCAGTTCGTCGCCACGGCCAGGTCGGCGATCGTGGTGTCCTCGGTCTCGCCGCTGCGGTGTGACACGACGCAGGGGTAGCCGTGCCGCGAGCCGAGCCCGATCGTGTCGAGCGTCTCGGTGAGCGTGCCGATCTGGTTCACCTTCACGAGGATCGAGTTCGCGACGCCACGGTCGATCCCGGTTTGGAACCGTTCCTGGTTGGTGACGAACACGTCGTCGCCGACCAGCTGCAGGTGGGGGAGGCGGGCGGTGAGCGCCACCCAGCCGTCCCAGTCATCTTCGGCCATGCCGTCTTCGATCGAGACGATCGGGTAGCGGTCGCAGAGCCCGGCCAGGTACTCGATCCATTCGTCGGAGCTGAAGTCGCGCCCCTCGCCGGCGAGGCGGTAGCGTCCGTCGCGGTACACCTCGCTCGCCGCGGCGTCGAGGGCCAAGGCGAGGTCCTCGCCGGGCCGGTAGCCGGCCGCTTCGATGGCCTCGAGCAGCAGACCCAACGCCTGCTCGTTGGAGTCGAGGTCGGGTGCGAAGCCACCCTCGTCACCGAGCGCGGTGGAGAGGCCCCGTTCGTGCAGGAGGCCGCGCAGCGCGTGGTAGGTCTCGACCCCCCAGCGCAGTGCCTCGGTGAAGCTCGCCGCGCCGACCGGGGCGAGCATGAACTCCTGGAGATCCACGTTGGTCTCGGCGTGCGCGCCGCCGTTCACGACGTTGAGGAGCGGCATGGGCAGCACGTGGGCGTCGACCCCGCCCACGTACCGGTACAGGGGCAGGCCCGATTCCTCCGCCGCGGCGTGCGCGACGGCGAGCGACACCGCGAGGATGGCGTTGGCGCCCAGCCGTGCCTTGTTCGGGGTGCCGTCGAGCACGGCGAGCTCGTCGTCGACGAGGCGCTGGTCGGCGGCCTCGAGGCCGGTGACGGCGTCCGCGATCTCGACGTTCACGTGCCCGACCGCGTCGCGGACCCCCTTGCCCGCGTAGCGTTCGCCGCCGTCGCGGCGCTCGACCGCCTCGTGGGCGCCGGTGCTGGCCCCGCTCGGCACGTCGGCCCGCCCGGTGGCGCCCGAGGCCAGCTCGACCTCGGCCTCCACGGTCGGATTCCCCCGGGAATCGAGGATCTCGCGGCCGATCACCTCGACGATCTCGCTCATACCCGGCGCCTTCGCCCGACCACGCAGTGTGGCCGGTGTGGTTGTTGTGACAGGAGCAACGAATGTAGTCGTCGGGGCCGCTGGGGGGAAGGTCCTCGCCGGCGCCGCCTCGGGCCCTGGAACCGCCAGGGCGGCGAGGGGGCGGGGCCGGCCGGGGGCCCCGGTGGGGGGTCAGCCGGTGGCGTCGGTGATCGCGGTGGCGACGAGCGTGGGCGGGCACAGCGGAGCGGGCACGGCAGCGGTCTCCCCGTCGACCCAGAGGCAGTCTCGCCCGGCGTCCTTGGCGTCGAAGAGGGCCTGGTCGGCGCGGGCGACGACCTCGTCGAGGTCGGCGTAGCTGCTCGAGAGGGCGATCCCGAAGCTGGCCGTGAACGTCGGGGCGTTGCCGGCCGAGATGGCGCTGCGCACCCCGACGCGGACCCGTTCCAGCACGTCGATCGCGTCGGTGACGGTGGCGTGGGGCAGCACGATCGCGAACTCCTCGCCGCCGTAGCGGCACGCGAGGTCATCTCGGCGCACCGACCGCCGCAGCGTCTCGGCGAAGAGGCGCAGCGCCCGGTCGCCGGTCTCGTGCCCGAAGGTGTCGTTGAGGTCCTTGAAGTGGTCGAGGTCCACCATCACGAGGGCGAACTCGTTGCCGTCGTTGCGGAGGGTGGCGGTGCGGTTCTCGAACGTGCGCCGGTTCACGAGACCGGTGAGGCCGTCGGTGGACGCCTGCAGCTGGGTCTCGGCCATGATCCGGATCATGCCGATGCGGTTGCCGGCCAGGCTGGCGAGCGTCTGGAGGTCCTGGACTCGGGTCTCGTCGACGGGGTGTCCCGCCGCGCCGGTGGCGTGGATCACGCCCACGGTGCGGCCCATGATCGAGACGGGAACGCACACCGCCGAACAGCGGCCCTGCTGACGGCCCCGCAGCTTCGGGCACGCGTCGAGATCGTCGCTGTCCCCGAACCGTTGGACCTGGGCCCGCCGCGCGGCGGGGCAGCGCGCCGGCGAGTCGACGTCGCACCCGGGCGGTTCGCCAGTGGGTGACGCGACCACCATCCGCGACAGGTGCGCGTGGCTGTTGTCGGCGAGCAGCATCTCCGCCGGTGCCTCCGGCAACGTGTTGCCGAGGGCGCGCGCGATCGCGTCGAGGACTTCGGGCTCACCGTCGGCCATCTCGAGGGCGTTGGCGAGGCGGGTCTCGAAGTCGCGTCGGCGGGCCTGCTTGGCCATCTCGCGCTCGTGATCCGCGCCGGCCTCGCTGATCTTCAGGTTCTGTTGCAGCGAGATGCGGTAGATCAAGACCGCGAACGGCGCCGAGCCCGCCACGGCGATGCCACCGGCGGCAAAGTCGTGCGCCAGGCTGCCGAGGTGCGGGAACAGGAGGCGCGCGGCAACGCTGCCGGCCACGACGAGGATGCCCATGAGGGGCAGCGCGGCCAGGACCGACACCCGCCCGATGCGCTCCAGGCGCCCCCGCTCCGCGTCGCGGTCCGCGTCGCTGCGGAACTGGAAACCGTGACTGCTCATCTGCCTCTTGTCTCTCGTCGCTGATCACACCCGTACGGGAGGGTCCCAGCCCCACGACCGGCGTCCGGACCCCGGCGTTCACCAGGTTCCGAGTTTCTTTGCGGGAGTTGTTCGACCGATCCGGAGCCCAACTGAAGCGCCGGCACCGCCCCGTGGGGGGCGGAGGAACCGGCGGGGCGGGCGGGGTCCGGAGGCCGTCGGGGGAAGGGCACCGCGACCGGTCCGTACACTGCGGTGGTGAGCGAGGTGACCGACGCCGCCGCACCGGGCGAGGTGGGGCTGAACCCCTTCGCCCCCGGCTACTTCGAGGATCCCTACGCCCAGTACCGGGACCTGCGGGAGCGGGCGCCGGTGCACCACAGCCCCCTGGGGCCCTGGACCGCGACCCGCTACGAGGACTGCGCCCGGATCCTGCGGGAGCCCAGCGTCTCGGTCGAATACCGCAACGCCGGGTTCGACCCCCGAACCGCGATGGTCGAGGCGGCCGGCTACGAGCGCAGCGAGCGGGGCCGGCGCGGCATCTTGAACCTCGACCCGCCGGACCACACCCGGATCCGTCGCCTCGCCCAGCAGGCCTTCTCGCCCCGCCGGATCGAGGCGCTCACGGACCGGATCCAAGCGCTCGTCGACGAGCTGCTCGACGTCGTCGAGCCGCGCGGGCAGCTCGACGTCATCGCCAATCTGGCCTTCCCGTTGCCGTTCGCGGTGATCTCCGAGCTGCTCGGCATGCCCGACACCGACCGTGACGAGATGCGCGAGTGGTCGCACACGCTCGTGAAGTCCCTCGAACCGATCGTGATGCCCGACGACTTCCCAGCCATCCTCGACGCCGGCGACCATCTGGTCGCCCACGTGCACGCGGCGATCGAGGCGAAGCGGCGCGAGCCGGCCGACGACCTACTGAGCGCGCTGATCGCCGCGGAGGAGGCCGGCGACCGCCTGTCCCCTGCCGAGCTCCAGGATCAGGTCGTGCTCCTCTACCTCGCGGGGCACGAGACGACCGTGAACCTGATCGGCAATGCCACGTACGCGCTGCTGCGCCATCCCGACCAGTTGGCGCTGCTGCAATCCGAGCCTGCTCTCATCGCCAACGCGGTGGACGAGCTGTTGCGGTACGACAGCCCGGTGCAGTTCTCGCGTCGGATCACGTTGTGCGACCTCGAGCTGGGCGGCCAGGAGATCCCGGCCCGGTCGTTCGTGTTCACCTGCCTCGGCGCCGCGAACCGCGACCCCGCCCATTTCGGGCCGACCGCCGAGCGTCTGGACCTGCGCCGCCGCGACGCGCCGCACCATCTCTCGTTCGGTGGCGGCATTCATCACTGCCTCGGCGCGGTGCTGGCCCGGGCAGAGGCCCGGGCCGCGATCGGTTCGCTGGTGTGGCGCTTCCCCGACCTCGAGCTCGCGGACCCGCACCCGCCCTGGAACGGGCGCGTCGTGCTGCGCGGCTTGGACGCGCTCCCCGTCCGCCTCTGACCGGCCGACCCAGCTGGCCCGGCGACCCGGCTGACCCGGACGCCGAGGGGCCGGGCGGCACCGGCCCGGGTGAGCTCAGGTGGGTCCGGAGTGGGGGGCGGGGGCCGGGTCGCCCGACGCGTCCCAGCGGGCGGCGACGGCACCCGGGTCGAGGGCGCGCAGGTCCACGCCGTCCGCGGCGGCTTGGCGTTCGAGCTGCTCGAAGCGGGCCCGGAAGCGGGTCGACCAGCCCCGCAGCGCGGATTCGGTGTCGACGCCCCGGGCGCGGGCGAGCGCGACCGTGGCGGCGAGGAGCTCGCCGAGCGCAGCCTCGTCGTCGTGGCCGTCGCGGAGCTGGGCTGACGCGGCGTCGACGCGGTCGAGCGACGCGGTCACGTCGCCGGGGTCGACACCCACCGACGCCGCTTTGCGGAGCAGCTTGTGCGCGTACAGGAGGGACGGCAGGCCGGGGGTGATGGAGTCCATGATCGAGTCGCTGCCCCGTTCGCCTTGCTTGATCTGCTCCCAGTTGCGCAGCACCGCACCGGCGTCGGCCGCTTCGGCCAGACGGCCTGCGTTCGGACCCTCCTGCGGGGGAAAAACGTGGGGATGCCGACGCACCAGCTTCGCGTTCAGACTCGCCGCCACGTCGGCAATGTCGAAGTGACCGGCCTCCGACGCCATCTGCGCGTAGAACAGCACCTGCAGCAGCAAGTCGCCCAGTTCATCCTTCAACTCCGGCCAGGCCCGCCGCTCGATCGCATCGAAGACCTCGTAAGTCTCTT
>PLJD01000072.1 GCA_003140175.1 Actinomycetota bacterium | reverse complement strand
TCGACGTTGGGGTCGTTCGACCAGACGGCGATCTTGGTGCGGTGGCCGGGCTCTCGAGCGACCGCCTTGAGCTCCACCACCCCGCCCGAGATCTCGGGCACCTCGAGCTCGAAGAGCCGCTTGATGAGGCCCGGGTGGGTCCGGCTGACCACGATCTGCGGGCCCTTGGTCGTCTTGCGGACCTCGACGATGTAGGCCTTGAGGCGGCTGCCGTGCTCGTACCGCTCGTTCTGGACCTGCTCGGCCTGGGGCAGGAGCGCCTCGACTCGACCGAGGTCCAACAGCGTGTAGCGCTGGTCGGTCTGCTGGATGATCCCCGTGACGAGCTCGCCTTCTTTCCCGGCGTACTCCTCGTACTTGCTCTCGCGTTCGACGTCGCGGATTCGCTGCAGGATCACTTGCTTGGCGGTCTGGGCGGCGATGCGCCCGAAGTCGTTCGGCGTGTCGTCCCACTCGCGGACGACCTGGCCGTCCTCGTCGAGCTCTTGGGCGATGACGTGGATGTCGCCGGTCTCGATGTCGATCTCCACGAGCGCCTCTTCGGCGGCGTTCGGCATCCGCTTGTAGGCGGTGACGAGCGCGTTGGCGAGCGCCTCGAGCATGATCTCGATCGAGATGCCCTTCTCGCGCTCGATGTTCTCGAGCGCCTCCATCATCTCGGAGTTCATCGGCGGGTGACCTCCCGGGTCGGGCGCGAGCCCGGTTTCGCCGCGGGGCCCCAGTCGAAGACGGTGCGCGCTTGGGCGACCGCGTCGTAGGCGAGTCGTTCCTCGCCGGTGTCGAACTGCACCTGGATCCCGTCGTGGTCGGCGCTGAGCAAGGTCCCTCGCCGTCGGAGGCCCCGCCCGCCGGTGGTGGTCTTGATGGACACGGTGCTCCCGAGCGCGCGCTGGAAGTGGGCGGGCGTGCGGAGCCGCCGCTCGAGGCCGGGGCTGGTGACCTCCAACGTGTAGGGGCCGCGGTCGCTGGACTCGACGCCGGGGTCGGCGTCGAGGACCGGCGAGAGCGCTTGGCTCAGGGTGGCGACGGTGTCGAGGTCGACACCTCCGGGGGCGTCGACCGCCACCCGCACGGTGCGGGCCCGGGGGCTCCCGAGGACCTCGACGTCGTAGAGCTCGAGTCCGAGCGCGGCAACGACGGGCTCGACCGCAGCCGCGACCGTGTCCACGTCGACCATCGCTCCACTGCTCCCATCACGAAAAAACGTGGCCTCGCGGCCACGTTCGCCGGCGACCCGAGGCCGCACTCACCAACCGGAACAAGAGAGGAGGATACCACCCCGTCACCGGACGTTCGCCTCCGGTCCTAGCGTCTGGGGGTGGCCAACACGCCGTTCACCGAGGTCGAGGCGGGTGAGCGGGTGGTTCGGGTCACGAACCCCGACAAGGTCTTCTTCCCGGCCCGCGGGGAGACGAAGCTCGACCTGGCCCGCTACTACCTGGCGGTCGGCGACGGTGCGGTGCGGGGGGTGTACGAGCGGCCCACGGTCTTGAAGCGCTACCCCGACGGGGCGACCGGGGAGCCGTTCTTCCAGAAGCGGGTCCCCGAGAAGCGCCCGGAATGGATCGAGACGGTACGGGTCACGTTCCCGTCGGGACGCCACGCCGACGAGCTGTGCCCGGTCGATGTCGCCCACGTGGTGTGGGCGGTGAACCTCGGGTGCTTGGACCTGAATCCTTGGCCGGTCCGACGAGGCGACGTCGACCATCCCGACGAGCTGCGCGTCGACCTCGACCCCCAGCCGGGGGTGCGGTGGTCGGCGGTCCGCCAGGTGGCGTGGCTCGTGCGTGACGTGCTCTCGGAGCATCAGCTGGTCGGCTTCGTGAAGACCTCGGGCTCTCGGGGTCTGCACATCAACGTTCGGATCGAGACCCGCTGGGATTTCGGCGACGTGCGCCGCGCCGTGCTGGCGCTGGCCCGCGCGGTGGAGCGGCGCGCCCCCCAGATCGCCACGGCCCGCTGGTGGAAAGAGGAGCGCGGCGACCGCGTCTTCCTCGACTACAACCAGAATGCGCGGGACCGCACCGTCGCGTCCGTGTACTCGGTGCGCGCGAACCCCGAGGGGCGGGTCTCGTGCCCTCTCGACTGGGGCGAGCTCGACGACGCCGACCCGGCGGACCTCACGATCGCGACCGTCCCGGCCCGCTACGCGGCGCGAGGCGACGCGGGCGCGGGGATCGACGACGCGGTGTGCTCGCTCGACGCGCTGCTGGAGCTCGCCGCCCGCGACGAGGCGGAGGGGCTGGGCGACGAGCCCTGGCCTCCGCACTTCCGCAAGCAGCTCGGCGAGCCCGACCGGGTGCAGCCGAGCCGGGCGCGGCGCTCGCGGTAGCGGCGGGTTACGGGCCGGAGTTGATGCTGAACGTCCACGTCGAGGTGTAGGAACCCTTGAACGCATTGGCCTGGATGGTCGTCTTGAAGGTGAGCGTGATGTTGGTGGGCCCGGCGCCGGTCGCGGCCGCGGCGTCGTAGAGCTTGACCGCGGTGGGAGCGGTCGCCGCCGCGGGCAAGGTCACCGGGTAGGCGATCGAGTTCGTGGGCAGCGAGCAGTTCTGGGTCGCCGCTGCCTTCGAGCCCGCCGTCACCTGCGTCGCAGTGGTCGGGAGCGTCTGGTTCGACGCGTTCGTGAACGTGGTCGACGTCCCCGCAATGTTCCAGCCGCTCCCGCTGTTGGTCTGATCGTTGGGGGTCAACACCCCGGTCGCGGTGGCGATCTTGTCCTTCCCGTTGAGGGCGACGGCCGGCAGGGCGACGATGGCGGGGGTGGTCAGGGACAGCGACCCGCCCGTGCAGCCGGGCAAGAACGCGGTCACGACCCCGCCCCAGTTCGTCGAGCTCGAGGCTTTCTCGGTCTCGGTCGCGGTGCCGATGGCCAGCGCTTTCTGGTAGTCGGAGACGACGCCGTCGGTCGGGTCGGTGAAGGAGTGGGTCCAGCCTGATCCCACCGTGAACGTGGTGACCGGAGCCACCGAGGTGATGAACGACGTGATGCCGAGGTCGCCGGTGATGGTCGTGGCGCCGCTCGTCGACACGGTCGCCGTGGTGGCGGCGGTGCTCGTGGCGACCGTCCCGGTCTGGTCGACCGGCGCGCTGAACGCAGCGCCCCTCCACTCGCTGAGCGCCCCGACCACGGTGCTCGTGCCCGACGAGGCGGTGAACGTGGCGCTGGTGACCGCACCCGGGTTGTCGGCCTCGTACCAGATCTCTGCCTCCCCGGCGCCGCTCTCGAACACCGACTTGGCTTGGGTCCATCCGGCGGGCCCCGAGAACGGGGCGGCGCTCGTGGTCAGGCGGTTGGCCAGCACCGCCACGAGCAGGTTGCCGGCGCTGCTCGCCGACGCCAGAGTCGGGGTGACCGAGCCGCTCGTCGAGGTCACCTCGCTGCCCTGCTGCACGCGCACGATCGCCGCCGCCGCGTCGGGGGCGGTGAGCACCTCGGTCACGACCGTCAGCGCCCCGGCGACGGTGCTCAGCACGACGAGCCCCACCACGACACGGCGGGCGCGGCTCCGACCCCTTCGTGACCCGACCATCCGAACCCGCCGCGGCGCTCAGACCGCAGCTCGGGGCACGCCATCGCGCCGCGGGCTACCGATCATCGATTCGACGCGTCGGCCCGCCAGCGGACGGGCTCGAGCTCCTCGTCCGACGGCTCGCCCCGCCGGGTGTCTCGGCGCCGGCCACGCCGGGACGCTCGACCGTCGCTCGGCGCGAGAATCGCCTCGGTCGGTGGACCCCGCCGGCGCCGGCGGACTTTGGCCCGCCACGTGCCGAGCCACACCAGGGCGAGGAGTCCGATCGTGACGCCGAGCAGGATCACCCAGCGCAGCGTGTGACTGGTCGTCGGGAGGTTCGGGTTCGTGGCGCCCCGCAGGGTCTTCCCGAGCTGCAGGGTGGCCGCCACGGTGACCGCCGACACGCCGCCCGTCGCCCGGACCGTGGCGTGATAGGTGCCGGCGGCCAGGCTGTCGGGCCAGATCAACGGGTAGTGGATGGTGTCGCCGGGCAGGATCGTGTCGAGCTGGCGGTTCACCTTGCGCCGGTAGCTCCCGGGGCCGCGCAGCGATACCGCCAGGAGCGGCTTCACCAGCTTGCGGCCGTTGTCGCCGAGCACGATCGTGAGCGTGGCGACCTTGGTGCCGGGCAGGGCCTTGAGCGCCAGCTTGCCGAGGTGCACGTGGGCCTGGGCGGCGCCGGGCACCGTGACCTCCACCCCGATCACGGTCCGGAACACCTCGGTCACCGCGAACTGGCCGCTCGCTGGCTTCTGCGGATTGGCGTTCTCGACCGCGATGCCGGCCAGGTGATCGCCGGGCCTCGCGCCGGTCGGGACGGTCACCCGGAACGGGACGAGGGCTTGGGAGTTCGGCGCGAGGCTCAGCGCGGAGATCGACGGCGTGACCCAGGTGCCGGCTTTCTTCACCGGCGCCTCTCGGTTCGCGTACACCGCACCCGAGGTCTGGCCGGTCAGACCGTCGACCGGCGAGATGAGCAGCGACAGCGCCGTGTCACTCGTGCTGGTGACGAGCACCTCGTCGGTGTAGGTCTGGCCCGGCGCGAGGACAGCCTTGAAGTACGCACGGGTCGCCGGGTCGTTGGGATTCGGATTGGCGGGGGCGGCGCCGAAACCGCCGTTGGGATCAGCCGCCGCCGTCGCGGCGCTCAGCCCAACGACGACCGACGCGAGCAGCATCGCCGCAGCAAGGACCCGGATGATTCGCACGAGCTGCCCACCCTTGCATCACGGCCCGCTGACCAGCGAGATGGTCCACGTCGAAGTGTAAGCGCCGGCCAACGTGTTGGCCGGGATGCTCAGCTTCCAGGTCGGCGTGACCGTTTGGTTGCCCATACCGGTGTTCGCGGCGCCGTCGAAGACCTTCGTCGCGGTCGGCGCGCTGGTTGCCGCGGGCAGCGTGTACGGATAGGTGATCGAGTTGGTGGCCACCGTGCACGTGGCGCCGCCGTCACACGCGTCGGTCGGTGCCGCGCTCAGCGTGGTGGCCGACGTCGAGAGGGTCTTGGCCCCGGCCGTGAACGTGGTCGACGTCGCCGTCACGTTCCACCCAGTGCCCGATCCCGTCGCGTCGCTGACGTCGATGGCCTCCGTCGAGTTGACGGTCTGGTCCAACCCGCTCAGCGTCGCCGAGAAGGTCACGTTCGGGGGACTCGACACAAAGGCCAACGACCCCGCACTCACGGTCGCGGTCCCGGTCGTGGCCCACGCGGGCAGGCCCTCCAGGCTGAGGCCCGCCACGGCCACCAGCCCGGCCACCAAGCCGAGCCGACGGACGTGGCGACGCCCACCGACGTTGGGCCGGGCGCGGCGCTCGATGGCGTCGTTCCCGGCGTGCGCGCTGTGCTCGTTCATCGGTTCCTGCTCTCCCAGCCTGGTGCGACTCGAACGCCCCGTCCCCGGGAAATCTCGAGCGGTTCTGTTTCTCATCGGCGCCCGACGGGCCGACCCCATAGCGACGCGGGACCTTTCTCCTGATGCGCACGCACTAGTGCGAGATACCCAGCGTTCCGGTTCCGGGGACGTGGGCGGTGCGCGTCACGGCCGGGACCGGCCAGTACCGTGTCGCGGCTGTCCGTCGCGCACCAGGGTGGCCACCGTGGTCCTTCCCCAAGATCGGGCGCCCGTCGACGACGCCCACTACCACGCCCTCCTCGAGGACCTCGAAGAGGGGGTGATCTTCCAAGATCACACGAACCGCGTCGTCACGAGCAACCCGGCCGCCTCGAGAATCCTCGGCTGGTCGGCGGACCTGATCGCGGGGCGCAGTCCCCTCGAGCCCAACTGGCCGGTGGCCCGCGAGGACGGCACGCCGCTGCCCGACGACGAGCTCCCCGCGGTCGTCGCCCTCCGAACCGCCAAGCCACACGGCGCACAGGTCTTACGGGTCCAACGCCCCGACGCGTCCTACGTGTGGGTGTCGGTCACCGCCCGTCCCGTCTTCGACGCCGACCTGCCCTACCCGTCGGGCGTTGTGGTGTCACTCGTCGACGTCACGCAGCGCCGAGAGAGCGAAGCATGGCGCCGGGCCGCCGAGGCGGCGCTGCGCGAACGCGAGCGCGACGCCGAGCGGCTGCGAGCCCAGCACGAGCGTGACGTCTTGATGGCGCGCCTCGCGGAGGCCGAACGCCTCGAGAGCCTGGGTCGGCTGGCCCGAGGGATCGCACACGACTTCCGGAACCTGCTCGGGGTCATCTTGAACCACGCCGCGGTCGCCGCGGACCAGCTCAGCCCCTCCAGTCCCGTGGCGGCCGACGTGGACCGCATCCGGCTCGCGGCCGAGCGAGGCGTCGACGTCGTGAATCACCTCCTGTCGTTCAGCACTGGCTCCCCCCAGCCCGCCGAGACGTTCGACGTCCGCGACGCGCTCGACCTGGTGGTGCGCCTCGTCCGGGGACCGTTCGCCCCCGCGACGATCCGCTGGGAGCGGGCCGGCCCGACCGGTCTGGTCACCGCCAACCGAGCCCAGCTCGAACAGGCGGTGCTCAACCTGCTCGTGAACGCCCGGGACGCCCTCGCCGGCACGGGCTGCATCACGATCACGGTGACCCGCAGCTCCGACGCCACGAGTCCGTCCGGAGCTTCGATCACGGTGAGCGTGCACGACAACGGCCCCGGGATGGCACCCGACATCCGGGCACGCGCCTTCGAGCAAGGGTTCACGACCAAACCGGACGGATCGGGCGTGGGGTTGGCGACCGTCGACCGCGACGTGCGCGCCGCGGGCGGACACATCGCCCTCGAGTCCGAGCCGGGCCACGGGACGACCGTCCACGTCGTGCTGCCCGCCGCCACGCCGCCCGCCACGCCAGGTCTGCGGTAGCGCTCCCGCCGTGGGGTAGCTACGGGCCGGGGCGTGGTGGGGCCACCAAGCCGGTGCGGACCGCCTCGGCGGCTGCCTCGAGGCGCGACCGAACCCCGAGCTTGCGCAGGATCGCCTGGTTGTGGTTGCGCACCGTGTTGACGCTCATGGCGAGCCGCGCCGCGATGTCGGCGTTCGAGCGTCCCTCGACGAGGAGCTCGAGAATCTCGCGCTCGCGGGGGGTCAGCTCGGACGGCGGCGTGGCCACCGGATCGGGTTGGCGCAGGAGACGGACGAGCGAGGACCGCGCGAACAGCGTCTCGCCCGCCCCGGCGGCTCGCAGCGCGTCGACCAGCTCGGTGGCCGTCCGATCCTTCGTGAAGAGTCCGACGCAGCCCGCGTCCACCGCGCAGCGCAGCAAGTCGTCGTCCCGCGCCCCGCTGAGGAGAATGACCTTCATGCCGGGAACCAGGGCCCGCAGCTCGACCGCGGCCGCGGCACCGTCTCCGTCGGGGAGCAGGTAGTCCACGAGCGCGACGTCGGGCTGCAGTTCGGCCGCCATGCGCCGCGCGTCGGCCACCGAGGCGGCGATCTCCACGCGCTCGAAGTCGGCTTCGTCGTCGAGCAAGCGCATCAAGCTCTCGGCGAACATCCGATGGTCGTCGACGATCAAGATCCGAACCACGACGCGTGTGTGCTCCTCCCCGTGCGCAATGATTCTGGACCGCCGCGTCGCACGGATCGCGGATCGGTCGACCCCCCGCGCCGCCCGAGCGGACCGGTCGGCGCGTATCGCACGCTGCGTGGCCGCGCGACCACGTTCCGACTCGCCGGCCCGCGACGGGTGCGCTACCCGCCGAAGACGTGCTGGAGCTCGACCGGCACCGGCGTTTCGAGCTGCTGATAGGTGCAGGACGACGGATCACGGTCGGACCGCCACCGCCCGAAGCGCGCGGTGTGGCGGAACCGGTCGCCTTGCAGGTGCTCGTAGGCGACTTCGGCGACGAGCTCGGGCCGTAACGGCTCCCAGGACAGGTCCTTCGCCGCGTTCCAGCGGCTCGGCGCGCCGGGCATGCGGGTCGAGGTGTCGTCAGTGCCGGCCCACTCGCGCCACGGATGGTCGCGCCGCGCGTCGGCGCGGTAGGGGGCCACGTCGTCGACGAGCTGACGTCGCAGCGGCGCCGCGAAGCTGCTGGCAACACCGACGTGGTGCAGCACCCCAGCGTCGTCGAAGAGGCCGAGCAGCAGAGAGCCGACGCCGACGCCGTCCTTGTGGGTGCGGTATCCGGCGACGACGCAGTCCGCGGTGCGCTGGTGCTTCACCTTGACCATGGTGCGCTCCCCCACCGAGTAGGGATCGTCGAGCCCCTTGGCGACGACGTGGTCGAGCCCGGCGCCTTCGA
>PLJD01000115.1 GCA_003140175.1 Actinomycetota bacterium | reverse complement strand
CCCCGGACAGAATCCGGCGTACAGGCCGACTCGCCACCATTCCCTTATGGCACAACGGCTCTGGGCCACTGGGCCGGGAGCGGTCCTCAGTTGGTCCTCAGCTGCTCGGGCTTCGCGCGCCCGCACACACAGGCACGTATCGAAATGGAGGTGCTTCAGCCGACCGGGAATGTCACCGGGTCGCTGTACGGAGCAGACCCAATCCTCTGTCGGGTCGTCGAGGCGGGGGATCCGGGGGCATGAGGTCTTTCGCCTCTGGCGAGGCCCGAGACGCCGGCGCCACAGTAGGAAGTGTGCTCACGACCGATCCGGGCGCGGGGCCAAGTTCTGGACGAAGAAGGGTGGTGGACCATGGGTGCAGAGACTGATCAGGTGAAGGGCCAAGCCAAAGAGGCCGCCGGAAGCCTCACCGGCGACAAGGACCTCGAATCCGAAGGCAAGGCCGATCGTCGCGCTGGTGAGAACAAAGAGAAGCTCGACCACGCGAAGGACAAGGGCGAAGAGGTGATCGAGCAGGCCAAGGACAAGGTCGAAGAGGTGATCGAGAAGGCCAAGGACAAGGGCGAAGAGGTGATTGACAAGGCCAAGGACGCGCTGCATCGGAAGTAGTCCGTTGACTCCCTGTCATCGGGGTTTGTATGAGTCGTTGGTTGACCAGCTGAAAGTTCCGAAAGAACGACGCGAGCCACTCGAGCTGCCGAACTGATCGACGACCTTGCTACTGATGCCGCTATGCCACCTGTGGTGCCCAGCTCGTGCACCCGGTGCGGGCCTTCATCCGCGCCGTGGTGGGGAGTCCCCGGGCTCTGAGCTGGCGGCTCACATCTCGTCTAACGCCGACTCGGTGTGCGCTCCCAGTTTCGCGATTAATTCAGAAGCGGCGGCCTGGTGATCTGTGCGCCCCGACCCGGCGATCGGGGGCAGGTTATGGAGCTACCCGTTGGTGCGGTGTCCCGGTCGGGGTTCACCGAGCACGAGGGCGCCTTGTGCAAGTTGATCACCTCACGGGCGCTGCATAGGGTTCGGGAACCGAGTTCCCCAGACGGGAGAAGCCGATGGCGGTCATGGTCACGTTCACCCTGAAAGCCGACGCGAAGACGTACCAGGATCTGCACGGCAAGATGCTCGGGCTGGCGCTCCCGGCCGGGCTGCTCTTTCATTCCGGCCACGAGGTCGGCGGCCAAGTCGGGATCGTGGACTTCTGGCCTAGCGCTGAGGCTTTCCGTAGCTTCTCGGAAGGTCCGTTGGCCGAAGGGATGAAGGGAGCCGGAATCGCCCCGCCCGACGACGTCCAGATAACGCCCGTTCTCAACGCCGACAGCCGATAAGGACCCCGGCTCGGGCCCCGGTTCGCCGGGTGGCACGGTCGAGACTTCCCCACATGGAGAAGTTCTCTCTCGGCGAGTAGTCGGCGCTGCTCGTCCGCGTGATCGTCGGCCGAGCTCGATCGGATCGGCCGCCGACTGAACCGCCGGGACTCGGGTTCCGAGGTGACTTCAACGACTTCAGGGACCTCGGTCTGCTGAACGGATTCACGCGTGCCGAGGCAGTCAAGCCGGACTCGCCGATCTACGTGCCGGGCCCTCAAGATGTCGGCAAATAGCGGCCACACGCCCCTGGGGTCGGGCCAACCGCCGCCGCCATTTGGAACCTGAAAGCGGATACCAGCATCGGACCGTGATCTTGACTGCCGCCTAGACATGCATGCCAAACCGGTCCCGCTTGCTCGACGGAGGACTTCGTCCGCCAGCACCTACGGCACCGGGGCCCCTCGCCGAGGTACGCCACGTCTGCGATCAACGCCGTGGCGGCTCACCGGAGCTCTTGACCGCCAACCCGTGACGTAGGCGGACGATCGACCTTTGGCGACCGTTGTGTACTTGCGCAACCCGTTGCGGCACAATGGATCGATGGAAGACATTGAGACAATTGGCCAGCGGATCAAACGTGAACGGTTGGAATTGGAGTGGACGCAACGTCGCCTCGCTGATGCGGTCGGCGTCGGCGTTCCTCATATTTCGAAGGTCGAAGCAGGGCGCGAGAACCCAAGTGACGAACTCCTCGCCAAACTCGCCGAAATTTTCAAGGTCGAGCGCGAGGAGCTTCTACTGGTTGCGAGACGCATGCCCCCCGAGATGATCGAGCAACTTGCAGCAGATCCATCAAAGGCGCTGACCTACCTGCGCAAGTGGAGCAACTCTGCTCGAGTTGACAGACGAAGGTCCTAGTGTCCCGGCCGGTGCATCCTCGCTCTGAGCGCGCCCACGAGGTCGTCGCGGGGAACGTGCTCGCGCGGCACGAGGCCACGACCGGCGAGCGGGTCGAGCTACCAGTGCCAATCGAACGGATCATCGAGGTGACCTACGGCATCGAAGTGTTGACGGACAACCTCGTTGAGCCGCCCGACGGCATCATTCTCGGAGCCCTGTACCCGAAGCAGAAGCGAATCGTATTGAATGCCGCGCACGAGTCGCTCTTCGAGCGTGTCGTCGGGCCAGAGCGCTTCACGCTCGCCCACGAGCTGGGCCATTGGATCTACGACGCCGAACCAGAGAATCAACTCGAGCTCGCACTCGAGGATCCGAAGAGTGAGACGTTCTGCTACCACCGCGACGCTCCACATCTCGCCGACTCGCTTCGCCTTCGCGAGATCAACGCCAACAAGCTGGCAGCCCACCTGCTCCTTCCGACCCACCTCCTACGAGCGGTCGAGCTTGACGACGTCCTTGCCGACTTCCGAGCCGTGGCAGCACGGTGGGGCGTCTCCCAGCAGACCCTCCGGATTCGGCTTGAGACGCTCGGCATGCTCAGCGAATCGGACGCCGCCTGCCTCGACCTCGGCTGGATCTGACACAGTGAACTTGCGCAAGTCAGCAACAGGCGGTAGGGTGCGCTTGCGCAAATACACAAACCAGTCCGAAGGAGCACCCGATGTCCGGCAACGCAGATGGAGTCCTTCCCAGTGAACCGGTCCGAAGCCCATTCGCGCACGGTGCGCTGCTTCTCTGCAGCCTGCGAGATGACCTTGACCAGCCCGGCGTCATTGACTTTCTCACCGGCCTGAGCAAGCTCGTCGGTCAGGTCACCGCCGAGATCGACGGCCACACGCTGGCGTCGATCGTTGTCGGATTGACACCCAGTTTCTTCAGCGTGGGCGGAACGCCCCGATTCGGGCTGGCCGCCGGGCAGACGCCGCTCGAGTTTGCGTCGCTGCCGTCTCTTCCGCCGGGGTGCTCGGCGATACCGGGCGATGTCGTCATCTACATCGTCACGACAGCAGAAGCGGTCCTGGCCCAGTTCCTGCTCGGACTGGCGCCTCTGAAGGGCAGCCTCAAGCAGGTTCAACTCGAGCGGGGCTTCCAGCGGGCCAACCGGCGGGAACTCGGTGGGTTCCTCGACGGGCTCCGAAACGCCAACAAGGACCGACAGAAGGTGGTCTTTCTTGACCGCGACGGTGACCAGCCGGACGAGCCGGTATGGACCCAGGGCGGAACCTACGGCGCCTACCTCAAGATCGGTCAGCACTTTGACCAGTGGTCGACTTTGACGACGGCTCAGCAGGAAGCGGCCATCGGCCGACGCAAGGACGACGGGTCACGCCTTGACGTTGCCGCCGGCACACCCATTGACCAAGAAGGGCCGTTCGCATCGCACGACCAGTGCCCCGCTTCGGCACACATTTCCAAGGCAGGTCCGCGCGGCGACCTACATGATCAAACGGAGATCTTCCGGCGAGGTCTGCCGTTCGTCGAGCTCCAGGCTGACGGAAGCACACAGTCGGGGCTGCAGTTCGTCAGCTTCCAGCGATCCCTTGGAGCCTTCGACACGATCTTCAGCCGCTGGATGACGAACCCGGCCTTCGAGAACCCGGGAACAGGCCCGGATGCGCTCCTCGCAGCCCAGGGTCTCCAGTTCCAACACGGTTGCTTCTTCTTCGTCCCGTCACATGACGACCGGTACATCGCCGCCGGCGTCTTCGATCCACCGGTCGAACCCTGCCGAAAGGTTGGCCACATTGTGGTGCGCAAACGCGTCGAGGACGCGAACGCCCAGCCTGTACTCGCAGAATTGGGTGGCTTCGGATTTCAGGTCTTCAAGGACAACAACCCCATCACTGCGGAGTTCTTCACCGACTCACAAGGTCGAGCGCGTTCGCCCGAGGTCCCGATGGATGTCGCACTCGAGCTACGGGAGGTGCACCCGCTGGCGAACTTCACCCCAGCGCCCAACCAAGCGGTGACTCTCGACTGCCCATACATCGTCGTTCAGATGATCAACAAGGTGACCCAGCCGGTTCCGGGATACGGCGGCTGAGGCCCGGCCATTAGCGCGTGACAACGAAAGAAGGAGGAGCGATGTTCTACGCAACCGCGATCAAGATGCCAGCTGGCAGTACCAAGCATGAACACATCGGCGCGCTGCGCTGGCTCGACTGCAGCAAAGGGACAGCGGACACCAGTGCGATGAGCATCATGGTCGACTGGGTCGCCAAGAACCCAGGAAAACTTCGAGTAGCAGACGCCAAAGGGTCCGTAGAAGTCCGCGCTGTGCGGCCATCCGGGCGCGATCCGTACCTGCGGACCTACGCCGACGACCGTCCGACCGACAACCTGCTTGACCTCCCGCGGTTGTGACGCTTCCTTAGCGCCGTGCACCGTCTGGCGCACCGGAAGTGTTGGCGGGATGGCTGCCACGCTAGGCGCGGGATTTGCCGAAGGACGCGGCTCCAACTCGGCGGGGGAGCGCCTCTGACTCGCGGGTTCCTGGACCGCGGGTCAGTACGGCGGGTCGTAGTGCGTAGGCGAACCCGGCTGCTGGCCTCGCCCTGAGCCAAGGAGACGGCTTGGCCATGGCCACGGGCCCCAGGGGGCATGTCCCACGCCGGAACTTGACCCCCGCTGTTGATCCGCTATACTGCCCTTCACCCCTTCGGTGAAGGAAGGAACTAGTGCGTGCGCCTTGGGTTCGAGGACGACGACCTGCGGAGGCTCTATGTCGAAGCCGACTTCCGTATGCCTTCGTTGGGCCCAGATCTGATCAAGCATTACCGAAAGAAATTGGCCGTCATCGATGCATCTACAGACGAACGTGACCTGCGGGCAATGCGATCGCTCAGGTTGGAGAAACTGGTCGGTGACCGAGCGGGCCAACATTCGATCCGGCTGAACGATCAGTGGAGATTGATCGTGCGACTCGAGAGTGACGACGAAGGGCAAAAGGCAATCATCGTCGAAGTCGTTGACTACCACTAAGGAGGGAGGCTCAGATGACTACCACCATGATCCCTGCGGAGGCATTTCCGCCGGGCGAGCTCCTCCGTGACGAACTTGCCGACCGCGGTTGGGCAGAGGGTGAGTTTGCCGAGATCATTGGGCGCCCTGTTCAAGCGGTGTCCGAGATCCTTAACGGCAAGAAGGAAATTACACCGGAGACCGCAGTAGCGATCGCCGCGGCGCTCGGGACGAGCGCAGAATTGTGGCTGAACCTCCAAGCCTCATACCGGCTCCACCAGATTCGTTCGCAGCAAGCACCAGCACTGAAGCCCGTTCAACGGCGCGCCCGGCTGCGTTCACTGATTCCAGTTCGTGAACTGCAGAAGCGATCGTGGCTGCCCACCACAGATGACATCGACGTCTTGGAGCGTGCGGTATGCGATTTTCTGCACATCAAGCGTTTGGATGAGGAGCCCAATTTTGCAATTGCAGCACGGCGGTCGAACGCGGGCACCAGTCTCACGCCTGAACAGACCGCTTGGGTTGCCCGGATAGAACAACTTGGCGCAGGGCAAGCATCAAAACCGTTCGACGTCGGCTGTCTCTCCGAGTTGGCCGCCAACCTCGCTCGCAGGCTAGAGGGACCCAAGGATCTTGCCCACCTGCGCGAATGGGTGGAGCAGTGTGGCGTCACTCTCATCATTGAACTCCCGCTTCGCAATAGCAAGATCGATGGGGTTGTCAGCTTTGCGGCTGATAACCCGATCATCGGCCTGTCTACGCGAGGAAATCGAATGGACAGTTTTGTGTTTACGTTGCTGCATGAGATCGCACACCTCGTGTTGGGACACGTCACCCAGGGCGCACTGCGCATTGACGAAGATGTGCAGGAGGGTACCGATTCCGGATACGAGGATGAGGCGAACGAGAGAGCGGGCACTTGGATCTTCCCGACGCCCTTCGACCTACCGAGCCGAAGTCCGTTGCCGAGTGAACTGGTCGACCTAGCCAGGGCGCACTCAATTCATCCGTGCTTCGTGGTCGGCCGCCTCCAGAACGACGGACGCCTGGAATGGAGTGATTACCGGCGGACGATTCCGAAGGTCCGCCCCTATGTGAAGTTGGGCTAGGAAGCGCGCCGAGATGTCTACTGCAAATGCCGCCCCGCCGATTACTCTTAACGAGACATTCTCCTTCTATGTCCCGTCGTCGAACGCGAGTTTGATCGCGGTGTGTTCCGAGCTAAGTGATGCCGTGACGGTCAAAGGACCGCAAGGGCCCGCGACAATCCGAGCGATGCGTGATCAGGGATGGGACCGAACCGCCCTTTTCGATGAGGGTGGCTACGACCCGAAAGTGGCCGCGGTTGATACCGAGGCATGGCTCGATGATCAAGCACGTGCCGGTGCGGATCGACTGCTCAGCGCTGGAACTTGGGTTCCGTGGGATCCAACGGGTGACGCGTTGGTGCGGGCTATCGACACTGAAATGGAGCGCCTTCGAAGGTGGTCAGACGCGTCTGCCTTGCTTGCGATCGATCATCGATGGTTAACGCGCGCACCGATGAAGTTGGTTGAAGCCCTCACCGGGCTGGATCGGCCGGTGTCGCTCGTACTTGCGCACCCGACCGATCCCCTTAGCGCGACGAGCGCCGTAGATGGACTAATCACGCTCGTGTCGAACGTGAGCGACGTCGCGATCCTACGGACAGACCACGGTGGTCTCGGCGCAATCGTCTATGGTGCACAGCACGCCGCGTTGGGTCTCCTGGGCACATATCGCCATTTTGTTCCGGTCGGCCAACAGGGTGGCGGGAAGCTCGACGATCGGACGGCGCGCGTCTTCATCCGTGAGATGTTGGACTGGTTTACGGCGCTGACCATTGCCGGTTGGGGAGCCTTGTCCTGGGATCTGCGCTGTGACCTTACGTGTTGCGACGGGCAGCGGCTCGACCGGTTTTTCGATGAGCGACTTGAGCACGAGGCAATGGTCCACAATCGAACTGCACTCGCCTACCTGGCAGAGGAGATCCTTAGCGCACCACGTGACGAGCGCCGGCGCGCCTTTAGCGCTATGTGTAGTCAAGCACTGACGCGGTACGGAGCGATGGGCAAGCTATCGATGGTGACGAAGCCCAAGCCGCAGCTCGTTCAGTGGGCGTTCGCTTGAAGCCAGGCTGAATAAGCACGCTCGGCGAGCCACCAGCGATATACGGCAGGCACCCCGATTAGCGGAGGTGCGGATCTGGTATGGACGAGCAATCCCCGCCCTGTAGCCGTTGCCGCTCCGGCACCGATCTCGTTTGCCACAGAGACTGCGTGGTCGTCCTGTGCGGTCGGTCTCGACGCTACGGCATAGCGGCGAAAGATTGGCGGAAACCCACCAATTCCGACCACAGCATCCTCGAGACTCCTACCCAGAAGCGCTACCGCGCGAATGGCTCCGGCCGGTCGGTACTCGCGTCTGATAGTGCCGCGGCGACTTACCACTAGTCCGCGCCCGTCCTGCTCGAGCGTGCGGACGTCCGGCTCGCTTACCGAGGCGGTTGGCCACTCAATTGCCTCCGGCAGCGCCCACAGTGCGTGTAAGAGCCCGCGCGAAGTTATGCCCCCCAGCCTCCGCTCGCCGCGACGCTTGTGCTCCGCCGAATCGAGCTCGAGTGCAAAGACAATCGATCGGCCCTCAAGCACGAGGCTTACCAATTCGTCCTCGGCGCCGTTACGGATGAATGAGGCGACAGCCGAATCCAAACCAGCTCCCGAGCGCCCTCGCCGCTGACTCACGAGGCAAGGTCTCGAGCGGCTCGCCACAGCGACGTTCTAGTCGGTCGATACCAGCGCTCCCGGCGCCCATCCCCGGGCCGTTCGTCGACGCCGATCAACTCCGCGCGAAGGAGTCGGTGCAGAGGTCCTGCGTATAGCGAAGGTGAAATGCCGGACTCGCCGATGAGTTCCGTGAGGTTCGTGCGGCCCCGAACCGAGCTCATTGCCGCACACACCTCAAGCATGTACCGGTTTCCGAAGATCTGCTTCGACCGTCCCCGAAGCTCGACAGGGTCGCCCAGTAGGTCGTGCATCCGATGATTGATGTTACATGAAGCATAGAATAATGTCCATACATTTCGAGAATGTCACCGCGCTGCTACGTGTGAGGATCCGCGAAACAGGGGAGACGCCATGGCGTTCAGTTCGTACGACGCTGCATCGCACGCCGTCGGGCGGTCCACGGCGCTGCTGGAGGGGGCCCGCTCGAGCGAGCTCCCTTCAACTGTCAGGGCCGACATGCGTCGGCTAAGCCTGGTCATGGCCGTAGCAGCGCTGGACACCTACATGCACCGCCTCGTCGTGGAACGGGGGTTTGCGCACGATGAGCTACCAAACGCGCTCGCGGACTTGACGGTTCCGTTCGGGAGGTTGGTCGCTCAAGCTGACGAGACGCGTAGTGCGGCGCGTCGGCCCGCTCACAATTCGCGCCCCCGCGTAGGCGTCAAGCGGCAACTGCGGAACCGCCTGCTGCGAGAGACGTTTCAGCGATTTGACGATATCGCGAGGGGGCTCGGCATGATCGACCGATCAGGCCGATGGAGCGCGATAGCCGCCCAGATGGGCGGGGTCATCGACACCAATGACCTGCGCCGTCAATTGAACACAATCGTCGATCGACGCAATCAAATTGTTCATGAGGGGGATTACCTGCGATTAGATCGCCCGCAGTCGAGCAAGCGAAATGCGATGACGTCGCGCGAAGCGCGGCAGGCAATTGAGTTCGTGGCTCGATTCATAGACTCGATACATGCCGCAATATGAAGCGGAGCGCTCGTGGGGTAGCGGTTGGACAACGTTGTTGCCGTCGGGACGGCCCCTGACGGCCCGTCGCCTTGTTGTCCCGGGAGCCCCGTGCTCAAGGCACTCCTACGTAACTCGGGATCGCCGGCTCGGCCGAGCCCGGCCGATGCCAGTTAAGCGTGCGCGACCGCGTGACACTGGTGCCGGCGCTGATCACGGCCGGTATGAGCATCGGCCGTATAAGTCGTTGGATGTCGACCTGGGCCAAACATGATCCCAGCCGTACGCATTCCCATCTCGGGCCCGTCGCGGTCGATCTCGACCGACAAGGTCAGGGTATCGGGGGCGCGCTGCTTGGCGAATACTGCAAACGCATCGACGCCGTGGGAATGGCGAGCTATCTGGAGACCGACAAGGTGGAGAACGTGAGACTCTACGAGCGATTTGGCTTCGACGTCACCGGTGAGGCGAACGTGATCGGTGTCTCGAACTGGTTCATGATGCGGGAGCCCGCGCCCTCATAACGCGCCGTGCAAGTCCTTGTCAGCACACTCACGATTGCAGGCGGCTTCGCCCAGACCTCGGGGCGAGCAGTATCGCTCCGGCGGCGACGAGCCGGCGTCGACTCCTCAGGTTGGGCAAGTGTTCGCAGCACCTGCGCGGGTCATGCTGAACGTGCCCCTCAGGCCCGAAGCGGCCGAACAGATAGTGCCTCATCCCGGGGCGTTACCGGACTGGGCTCGACTCTACCGAGATGTCTCGAGGGCGAAGAGCTCCCAGGTGCCCGCGATGCCCTTGAGCTCGTGCATGCCACGATCCGCGAACTCGAGGCCCGAGCCGATGGTGAGGTCCCGCACGGTGCGCGAGACGATCACTTCGCCGGAGCCGGCCTCGCCCATCACCCGGGCCGCGAGATGGACCGCTATGCCAGCGACGCCATCGCCGCGCAGCTCGATCTCCCCGACGTGGACGCCGGCGCGCATCTCGAGGCCGATTTTTCTCAGCTCCGTCCCGATCGCGGTGGCACACCGGACCGCCCGCGCCGGCCCGTCGAACGTGGCCAGCATCCCGTCTCCTGCCCGGTCCACGAGCTTCCCGCGATGGTCGCCCACGGCTCGGGCCAGCACCCGGTCGTGGGTGTCGAGCAAGTCCTTCCAACGGCGGTCTCCGAGTTCGGCAAGTTGCGCGGTCGACGAGACCAGATCCGTGAACAGCACCGCGGCCAGCACACGGTCATCTTCGTCAGAGGCGGCCGACGGCTCGCCCAGGAATGAGCTGATCTCGTCCGTCAGCCTGAGGTCGGAGAACAACCAAATGTCGGAGCCGTCGAGCTCGACATGGCGCGCTTCGGAAAGGTGCTCGGCCAGATAACGACCCTGCCCGAACGGGATGATTGGGCTGGCGTCGTGGGAGAGAACCAGGGTCGGCACTCGCACGAGCGGCAACACTGCCCGCAAGTCGATCTGTGCCGCGTCCTCCCACGAGGCGAGCATCGTCGCCGGAGGGACCGACAGCCGCTCGTAGCGAGCGCACCACCAGACCGTGGACGGGTCCCCGAGGAGGCTCGGAGCAAGCCCTTCCAGGGCCACGCCTGTTCCCCAACGCTCGCGGACCGCGTCGATGATCGAGGACAGCGTGGCCTCGTCAAGGCCCCACGGGTAGTCCTCCCCGGCCATGACTTGGGCGCAACTGTCCTGGAGGACCAGAGCCTCGATGCGCTCCGGATGCGTGGCCGCGAAGACGATGGCCGGCATCCCTCCGGTGTCGGCGCCGACGACTGTTACCCGTGCCGAATCGACCGCGTCGAGGATGACCAGCATGTCTTCGTTGGCCTGCTCGAGCAGGGACACGTCAAAGGCGCCATCGCGCAGCTCGAGAGCATCCGATGCGCCAGTGCCGCGCTTGTCGAACAGGATGAGGCGCCCGCACGAGCTAAGGCGGCGAAGGCAATGCTCGTACCTGGGTTCGTCCCACATCAGATCGATGCTCGACAGCCAGTTGGTGGTGAGCAGGATGTCGCGGCCGCCGTCGCCGATCACCTGGTAGGCAACCCGCGCTCCGCTCGGAGCCGTCGCGTACCGGGTCTGAGGCACCTGCATCCCCACCACCCTACGAGCGGCTGTCGTTGATGGCCACCATGATCTCGCTGATTGCGGTGGGACGGTCCCCGCCGCCGAGGGCGCGATTACCTGGTGGTCGCCACGCGAGAGCTGCGCACGAATCCCGACGCTCTTGCAGAGGGGCAGGCTATCTGCGCTCGGTTTGAAGACCGCGAGTCAGATGGTCGATGTTGATCCAGGTTGCCAACGGTAAGGATTGATGTCCTCGCGGAGGACGAAGCCGAGGCGCGCGCGTCTCGGTCTTCTGAATTCATGCTTTGGCGGTGCCTTCGGGGGGTCGCACGGCGCGCACCCATCCCTCGAGGTCCGACCACACCCGTCCGCCCCGGACTGACGCCGGCACCTCCGCTGGATAACGCGGCCCGCCAGGCTGGCGGTCCTGCCACGCCGCGATCCGGCGGAACTCAGAGTCTCCTTGACTCGAGCTCCGCCTTCTCCATGGCCCAGGAGGCCGCGCGCATGAGCGCCGCCTTGCCGCCCCTCAAGCCGGCTCCAGGAGGGGCACGTGGGCGCCGCCCAAGTCCGTGCCAAGTCCGTGGAACGTCGAAAAACGTTGCGCAACAACGACAACCAACGACAAACGTCAGCGCAGGTCAGACCCAACATCGAGGCTGTGACCAGGGCCTTCGCGAGCGCCGCACGCGCCCTTACAAGTGGGAGTTCATCTGCGGTGCAAAGCCCCAGTACCTCAAGAAAGGGACTCAGCCCCAGAAGACGCCGGTGGGGTCGGTGTCGAGTTCGTCGACGATGATGTCGATCGGCTGGCGGGGCTCGAGGTCCGAGTATTGGTGCCATTTACCGTTGCTGTCGCCGGCGTAGAGGGTCCACAGCCCGTGGCCTTCGTAACGGAGTTGTGCGATCGGCATCGAGGTCCAATCGCCGGACGCGGCGTGCCAGACCGGACGTTGCTCGTGGATGGAAACGCGCTTGCCTCTCGCGGTCACCTCGAGGCGGATCTCGTCCTTGAGCTGTTCAGGGACGCGGCGGCGACAGGCCTGCTGCAACTTCTCGATGTCGAGATCGGGGAGCGGGGCAGTCGCCACGACATGAGGCTAAGGCGTCAGCAGTCAGGGTGGGATTGCCGGCGACTCCACGGCCGATAACGGCTGGGTTGTTGGGTACGCTGGTGGTGGTTTCGAGCGCGATGGAGGCGATGAGATGCTCGACCTGGGTGCCGTGGACCTCAGTTCGCTGTGCGATGCCCTTGAGGACCATTCCGATGAGACGACGTGGTGGTTCGATCCCCGAACCGGTGAGGTGGAGCCGCACGGGACGTCGTCGCTCGACGACGACGATCTGGCTGGTGACCCGCAAGAGCGGGGTCTGGTCTGGGTCGAGCCGGTACCGTCCGGCGAGGCCTACCGGGACCTGGAGGACTTCGTTGCCCGGGTGCGGGATCCTCGGGCCCACGATCTGCTCGAACGTGCGATCGCTGGGCGGGGCGCGTTCCGCCGTTTCAAGGACACGCTCTTTGATTTCCCGACGCTTCGGGAGGCGTGGTTCTCATTTCATGACCGGCGGATGGAGTGCCGAGCCATTGACTGGCTCCTGGAGCACGCACTGATCGACGGAGCGGCGGGCGAGGCGGCGCTAGCAGCCCGGAGCGACGTTGATTCGCCTGAGCTCGGCGGACCGCTCGACGTTGAGGCGATCGTTTCGTCGGTGGCAGGCGAACTGCGGGCGCTGTACGGCTCGCGGCTGCGCCGGGTCGGGCTGTTTGGCTCGTGGGCTCGGGGTGAGGCGACGCCCGAGTCGGACATCGATCTACTTGTGGTGCTCGACGACATGGTCTCGCCCTGGGATGAGTTGCGGGCGATGGAGCCGATCTTGTGGCAGCACTCGTTGGAGCATGACACCGTTGTCACTGCGGTACCCATCACTGATCGGGAACTTGCGGATCCTCGGTCCCCGGCGCTGCAGCGAGCTCGGGATGAGGCTCGCCGCGTCGCATGAGCGGCGCAGACCTTCTCGCTCGAGCACAAGAAGAGCTCGACGCCGCGAATCTCCTCGCCACAGGCAGTTTCGGCGCGCAGGCGATCTCACGGGCCTACTTCGCAGCGTTCTATGCCGCTGAAGCGGCGTTGCTGAGCGTTGGCGAGACCCGCTCGAAGCACGCCGGTGTCATCGCGGCCTTCGGTCAGCGTGTTGTCCGCCAGACGCCTTTTTCGGCCGACGACGCCCGTCTCCTGCGTTCGCTGTTCGAGAGGCGAAACGAGGCCGACTACGCGCATGCCCCGGTGCCGGCTGAGGAAGTCACGCACGCCATCGAGGACTCCGCGCGGTTCGTGGCTGCGGTCCGGGCCTGGCTTGCGGATCGCTGAGGCTGCAGCTCGAACGTCTGCGCGCCCGCGGCTCGTAGTACTGGCATGCGGTGACCGACCCGACGAAGCGTCGGCGTCGCTCAAGCGAGGAACGGGCGCCCAACCGGCGCAGAGTCGTGCTAATGAAGAGTCGTGCGTGCACACGGCCCTCGGCTGGCCCGTCAAAGTCCGCGAAAAGTCCGCGCGATGTAGCGAAACGATGCGAAATGACGACAACTGCTGCAAAGCGTCTGCGCAGGTCAGCGGCGCTTTCGGAGCGATGACCAGGAGGTTCGCGACCCGTTGATCTTCCTTGACGCGGAAGGGGTCAGAGGTTCAAATCCTCTACCGCCCACTAGCGAACGTGCTGATCAGCGGCGCTTTTTGCGCCGCTGATTCGCGTGACTGAGCCGCTTGGGCCGCGGCTGGGCCGCGGTGGGGCCGCGGGAGGATCTTCTCTGACGCCCATGTCAGTGCGCGCGAACGCGTCCGCGAGCAGCGCGTCGAGGCGCGCGTCGGTACCGGGGAATAGATGCCCGTACGTGGCGAGGGTGGTCGTCACGCGTGCGTGGCGGAGCTTCGCCGCGACCTCGAGGGGGTTCGCACCGGCGTGGATCAGCCACGACGCGCACGCGTGGCGAAGGTCGTGAAAGCGTGTCTGGGCGGGGAGTCGGGCCTCCTGGAGTCCGGGCAGCCAGACGCGCCGCCGGAAATTCGATCGGCGCAGCGGGGTGCCCTCGTCGCTGGTGAACACGAGGCCGCGGGTGGGGTCGGGGTCCGGGAACGTTCCGACGTGGGCGCTGAGCTCGTCGGCGAGGAACGGGGGGGAAGCTCACGCTGGCCCGTGAGGTGCGGGTTTTGGGCGGGCCGAAGCTCAGGTTGCCGTCGACCTCGACGAGGATCTCGGCGACGTCGACGCGGCGTCGCAGGAAGTCGACCCGTTCGATCCGAAGACCAGCGAGTTCGCCCCACCGTAAGCCGGTGTAGCCCGCGGCAAGGACGAGCACGCGGTAGCGGGGCTCGATGACGGCGGCGAGGTGCGAGACGTGCTCGGGCGTGAGTAGCGCGGGCTCTCGGCGAATGTCACCCGGTAGAGCGACCCGCCGGCAAGGTGACACGGCGATCAGCCCGGCGTCGACCGCCTCGGAGAAGACCCGGGCGAGGAGTTGGTAGCAGATCCGGATGGTCGTTGGCGCGAGGCGTGCGGCCTCCAGGGAGGCGATCCAGGCCTTCACTTCGGTTGAGGTGACGCTGGCGATGGCTCGTGTCCCGAAGGTCGGGAGGACCCGCTTGCGCATCAGCGCGGCGTCGCGAGCCCGGGTCGTCGAGCGCCGGTTCAGGCGCGTCGCTTCGACATGCTCCGCGAAGTCCTCGAAGCGCGTGCGCCCCAACGCGGGGTCGCGCCATTCGCCAGAGGGTGTCGGAATCTCTGT
>PLJD01000045.1 GCA_003140175.1 Actinomycetota bacterium | reverse complement strand
GCGGGTCGCGGGCGGGTCGAGCTCGCAGGTCTCGACCAGCTCGGGTGGTGGCGGCGCGGGGGGCGCGCTGTGCTCGTCGAGACCGCGGGCGAGGCGGTGCAGGCGGGCGCCGGGGTGCCCGAAGCGGGTGAGGACCGACGCGGCGGGCAGCGCCGCGAAGTCGCCGAGGTATGCGAGCCCGAGGCGGCCGAGCAGCGCGGGGAGGGTCCCGGCGGCGTCGAGCACCGCCACCGGCCACGGGGCGAGGAACGCCGGCGTGTCGCCGGGCGCGACGACGTGCACCGACCCGGGCGCGGCCCGCCGGGCGGCGAGGCGGGCGGCGANNCGGCTCGGTGACGCCGGCCGCCGCCTCGAAGGCGCGCGCCTCGGCCGCCGGGTCGGCCTCGACGACGCTCAGGCCCGGGCAGCGGGCTTCGGCCTCCCGGCGGCGCAGCCCGAGGCGCACCCTGTCGGCGCGCGCTTCGCTCGACGCGGCGCGCACCACCAGCCCTCCCGCGCCGCGCTCGAGAACCACGACCGGCCGGTCGGCGAGCGTGGGGTCGGCGCGGCGTGCCACGACCACCGGCCAGTCGGGGCACCAGACGCACAGGGTCCGTTCAACTGGCGAGGACACCGAGGCGCTCCCGGGCCGCCGCGCCCTGCCCGACCACCCGCACCTGGGGGGCTCGGGGGGTGAGGAGGCCGTGACCGGACCCGAGGCCGGGCCAGGAGCCACCCTCGACGTGCACCCGCTGGGTGGCGGTCGCCGGCCAGCGCGCGCCGGGGCCGACGAGGGGGACCAGCACCACGCCCCGCTCGCGGGCCCGGGCGACGAGTCGGCGCGCCTCGTCGGGGCGGGCTCGGGGGGGCACGTCGGCCACCACGAGGCTCACCCCGTCGAGGAGAACCGCGGTCGCCGTGGCCCAGCGGGCAGGGGGGACCCGCCGGACCACGGCGAACCGCTCGAGGGTCACCCCGGCGGCCGCGGCGGCCTCGCCGCTCAGGGTGCCGTCGAGATCGACGGCGGCGGCCCACTCCCCGGCCGCGGTCGCCGCCGCGCAGAGCGCCAGGGCGACCGAGGTGACCCCGGCGCCGGGTGGGCCATCCAGCGCGACGACCGAGCCCCGCACCAACCCTCCGAGGACGTCGCCGAGCGGGCCGGGCAGGACCAGGGCTCGGTCCCGGGCCAGCACGACCGGCCGAGCCCGCTCCGCCACCTCGGCCAGACGGGCCCGCGAGGCCGGGTCGCGGGCGGGAAGGGCAGCGAGCGCCATCCCCCCGGTATACCGAACAGATGTTCGACAGCGCAAGCGGGCAATCATCCCTTGAACTGGAAACTTGCCCGTCAAGGGAAAGGGGGCTCAGCATGGGTCAGGTCCGCAAACAGGTCGACGATGCACTGTCCGAGGCGGCTTTCGGCTGGCTCGGTCCTGCAGGCCACGTCGACGTCTCCACCATCCCGCGAGAGGAACTGCTGGTCGGCCTGACCGCCGCGGTTCGCGCGCTCATGGCGTGCGTGCGGCTACTCGCTGACGAGATCGAGTTCAGGTAGGTCAGACACGATGCCTCCCCTAGATCGCAACCAGCCCCAGCGAGCCGCCTCGTCGGAGTCCCGCCGCAAGCGGGCCGGGCCCCGACATCCGGCCCGGAAGGCTGGCGCCGATCAGCAGGGTCAGCGGGGGCGGACCGCCCGCACGAAGCAAAACATCGGGACCCGGTCCCAGCCCGTCCCTCGGGTCAGGTGATGGGCGTCGGGCCAGGCGGGTTCGCGGATCGTCTCGATCAACAGTCCCGCGTCCTCGAGCGCGCGGGCGTAGGCCTCCAGGGGGCGGTGCATGGAGTGGAAGGTCATGGCGAGGCCGTCACGCTCGACCTCGTCGGAGTAGCGGTACTCGTCGAGGTAGCTCCCGGTGAGGACGAACGCGCTATCGGGCGCGTCGCCCGCGAAGCGGCCCGCCGAGTTGAGCGGGTGGACGATCGCCAGGCAGAGCCGGCCGCCGGGGACGAGCACCCGCGCCGCCTCCCGCACCGCGCCGGGGAGGTCGTCGACGTCTTGGAGCGACAGACACGCCACCGCGAGGTCGGCGACAGCGTCTCGCACCGGGAGTTGGGACAGGTCGGCGAGCACGGCCACGGTCGCCACGTCGTGCGTCGCGGCCAGACTGACCAGGGTCGGGGAGCTGTCGAAGGCCACGACGACATGACCTCGCGCGGTGAGCTCGCGCGCCAGGCGTCCCTCGCCACCGCCCAGGTCCAGGGTCCGCGCGCGCCAGGGACAGGCAGGATCTCCAGAAGCTGGGGCAGGGTGTGATGCCAGAACGCGTCGTGGCCGGACGCCCGGGCCCAGGCCGCCCACGCCGTGGCCTGGTCCTCCCAGGCCTGGCGCATCGGGCCGGTCACTCCGCCGCGGGCTCCGGGGGCAGCACCGGCTCGACCCCGATCGCGCGCAGCGCATCGGGAGACCAGCCGGCTTGGTCGCCGTAGTAGCCGAAGAGGTGCGTGATCGCGTGCTCGACCTGACCCTCGAGCTCGCCCCAACGCTCCGGGGGTGCCTCGACGGTGACCGCACTCGAATAGACGCTCACCCGGGTCGCCCCCAGGTCGAAGAGCCGCCGGGCCAGCACGTCGGGGGGGCGAGCGCCGTGCGCCTCGTCCGGGGAGGCGTACCGCTCGAGCGCCATCCCGGTGATCGATCGGTTGCAGTCGAAGATCATCACCGACGGCGACGCGCCGTGACGCCCGGTCACCGTGATCTCCTGACCCATCGGCGGCGAGCCTACGTGCTCACCTGCGCCGGCCGAGGACCCGAACCGCGCCGGTCGGGATGCCGGCCGGGGTCGGGCGCGACGCGTACCGCCCGACTGCAGGGCGGAGCCGCCGACTGGAGCCGGTGGGCGGCAGACGTGCGCGATTCGGAGCCGGGTGTGTGGGGCGTCCCCCTGCTCGTTTCCTTACGCGAACAGTCGACCGGCGGGGGGCGCCATGCCCCGCCAGCACAGGCCCTCCATGAAGATCCACGAGCGGCGGTGGATAGCGCTGGGCCCGTAGCCGCGCAGCGCGCACTGGTGGACGGGTGCCGGGTACCCGACGTTCGATTCGAAGTCGTAGGGCGGATAGTGCTGGGCCTCGTCGCCCATGATGCCGTCCCGGGTGACCTTCGCGACGCACGACGCCGCCGCGACCGACAACACCGAGACGTCACCTTTGATGACGGTCGTCACCCGGTCGCCGAGGCCGAGGTAGTTGTGGTTGCCGTCGAGGATGATGCGGTCGGGCTCGTAGCCCTGCGCGGCGAGTTCGGCGAGGGCCCGTAGGCCGGCGGTCCGCAACGCGGCGGTCATGCCGAGCGCGTCGCATTCGTCGTGCGACGCGTGTCCGACGCCGATGGCGCGGGCCCAGTCCCGCACCGTCGCCGCGGCTCGTTGGCGCTCCGGGCGGCCGAGGAGCTTCGAATCGCGGATCCCGCGGGCGTGCTCGGGCGCGGGAACGACGGCGGCGACGGTGACGGGACCGGCCCAGGCGCCGCGTCCGACCTCGTCGATCCCGGCCACGATCCGATCGCCGGCCTGCCAGCACCGACGCTCGAGACGCAAGGTGGGGTAGGCCACAAGGTCGAACCTAACGCTTCATCCATGAAGCGTTAGGGAGCCGGGTCTGAGACCTGGCGGCGATACGATCGGCGCATGCTTCCCGGCACGCGCGTCGAGGTCCGGTCCCGGTTTGACCGGCGTTGGGCTCGGGGCTTCGAGGTCGACGCGGTGGTCGCCGAAGTGGCAGGAAACCCCGCCCAGTATCAGGTCCGGCGTCGCTCCGACGGCTCGGTGCTGCCGTCGCTCTTCGTCGACGAGGAGGTCCGCGAGGAGCGGCGCGGCCGGTCGATGTGGTGGGTCTGAGCCTCAGAGATCGTCGCGGAGGCGCCGCACCAGCTCGTCGATCGGCACCGCCTGCAACGTCATCGTGCGCATGGTGCCCCGAGCGGCGAGCGAGATCGCCGCTTTGGCGAGCGTCGCCTCGTCGGGCGCCTCGATGATGTTCAGGAAGTCCCACTGGCCCAGCAGGGCGTACTGGGCGACAACCTTGAGGCCCATCGACTCGACCTCGCTGGTGACCTGGCGGATGCGCTCCGGGTTCTCGCGCACGGTCGCCCAGCCGTCCGGCCCGAGCGTGGTCAACATCACGTAGGTTCCCACGCGGATGCAGCCTAGAGAGTTGGCGGCGAGGCGGGAGGGCACCGGCCCGGTTCGGCCCTGAGGGCTGTGCTCGCCTCGCTACCGTCGAGCGGTCGGGACCGAACGGGAGAGGCTGTCGTGATCGAGGACCTGTCTGATCCCCGGCGGAGCGAGCCGCCGTGCGTCCTGAACGAGCGGACGATGCTGGAGGCCTGGCTCGAGTTTCACCGCACCACGCTGCTGCTCAAGTGTGAGGGACTCGACGACGACGAACGCAAGCGGCGGCCGATCCCGACCTCGAAGCTGTCGTTGCACGGCCTGGTTCGCCACGCGACCGAAGTGGAACGGAACTGGTTTCGTCGGACCCTGCTCCGCGACGACTCCGTTCCCTGGGTCTTCGCGGATCCGGCCGGCGAGGACCTCGAGCTCGCTCCCCTCGACAACGCGGACTGGGCGACGGATCTTGTGGGCTGGCACGCCGAGTGCGACCACAGTCGGACCGCGGCCGCGGCGCATCAACTCGACGACACCGGCCTACGAGACGGGCAGCCGTGTTCCCTGCGATGGATCTACGTCCATCTGATCGAGGAGTACGCGCGTCACAACGGTCACGCCGATCTCATCCGCGAGCTTGTCGACGGCCACGTCGGCTGGTAAGGCCGAGCGAGCACGGTTCGCCCGGCTCGGGGCCCGACCCGTCCGGCGACCCGTCAGGGCCTCGCTCAGCCCAGACCCATGACGACGCTTCGCGCCTCGTCCGGGCTGGCGTTGGTCAACGCCCGGTACTGCGTCATCGCCTCGATCGTCTTCCCGGCACGGGCGAGCTCAACCACGTCGGAGGGCACTGCGGCGTTCAGGGGGACGAACGGCACTCCCAGCTTCTCGGACAGGATCGTCAGCTACGCCTCGATCGCGTCGAATCGCTGGGCGAGTCGTTCGAACGCCGGGTGAAGTTCTTCCCAACTGATGTTGCCTCTGCCGGCCATGTCGTGACTCCTCGGTTGGAGGCCTCGCGCCTCCCGTCAGTGCTGGGACTCCCGCACCCTACGGGTCTGGGTTCGCAACCGCGAAGCGCCCGAGCATGCAGGCGTGGCTACTGCTCGAGGCGGGCCACGTTCTCGGCTTCGGAGGGGTCGGCGTTGGTGGTGAACCAGGCGTCGAGCATCTCGCGGGCCAGCTCGGGGCTGGTGAGTCGCAGGCCCATGACGACGACGTTGGCGTCGTTCCAGCGGCGCGCCCCGGCGGCCGTGGCGGCGTCGGTGCACAGCGCCGCCCGCACCCCTGGGACCTTGTTCGCCGCGATCGACGCGCCGGTGCCGGTCCAGCAGAACAGCACCGCAGTGTCGCACGCGCCCGTGGCGACGAGCTCGCCGACTTCGCGGCCGACCTGGGCCCACTGCTTGTCCTCACCCCCGGGCGGGCCGACGAGGACCAGGTCGTGGCCCCGGGCGACCAGGTCGTCGACGACCGCGTCGGTGAGCACCGTGCGTTCGTCAGACCCGAGTGCGACGCGCATCAGGCGCGAGGTGACGCGAACAGCGCGGTGTGCACGTCGGTGAGGGTGTCGAATCGGTGATGGGGAACGTCGTAGTGCGAGCACCAGGCGGCGAGGTCCCCTTTGGCGAACACGACGTCGGCCAGCAGCGCCGCTTTGCGGTCGCTGGTGCCGTCGCCGATGAGCATCGTGGTTCGTCCGGCTCGGTGGGCATCTTTGATCGGCGCCTGCTTGCACACCCCGCACGTCGCGCAGGCACAACATCGGTCCTCGTGGGGGAACTCGAGGCGGCCGGTCGTCCAGTCGATCCGGTTGGTGAGGACGGGGACGTCGAGGTCGGCGCAGACCTGCTCGGCGTAGAAGCCGAAACCGTCGGACACGACGAGGAGCTGGGCGCCGGCCGCGCGCAGCGCCGCGGCGAGCGGCGCGAACCCGGCGTCGATCGGGACCTCCGCCGCGACGGCCCGCCATATCGCCTCGTCGGGTGTCACGAGGTCCCACTGGCTCACCAGGCACTCGCGGCTGCCGATCACGCCCGCGTCATACTCGTCGTGGAAGCGCAGCCACTCGTCGGTGGCGAAGCGCGCCAAGAGATGCTGGCCGACGTCGGCGGTGGTGATCGTCCCGTCGAAGTCGCAGAACACCGAGGTGTGCGCCAGGTTGAGCGCGAGGCCGGTGGGCATCGGGTGATGCTAGGGCGGGCCCGGCGACTCGCGAGTCCCCCTTAGGCTGGCCCGATGGACGCTGCCCGGAGTGCTTCGGACCCGACGGTGGGCGCGACAACGGTTGCGATCGTCCCGCACACGCACTGGGACCGCGAGTGTTCCCGGGTGTTGCTGACCTGCGGCCGCGGGGCCGAAAAACGGCACTCGACCTGCGGATTCGTCGCTCAACGTTCGGCATCGTTATCGGTCGTTTTTCGCCGTCCTGAGGACCCGCTGAGGACTGATTGAGGACCGGAAGCACCGCCGGCTCGCGGACGCTGAGCCGGCCGTACAGCTGATAGAGGCCGTAGTACCGCTTCGCTCTGTCGACGAATGTCGCCCTGACCATCCGGTGGGGCGTTTACGCTTGGTGCCATGAAGTTCGAGCGGATCTCGGCTGAACCTGGAATCATGGGCGGAGTGCCCTGCATACGTGGGACTCGCATCCCCGTTGCTTCGATTCTCGGCTACATGGCCGCCGGGATGACCCAAGCCGAGATCCGTGCCGATTTTCCGCGACTCTCGGCTGAGGACCTCCAGGAGGCGCTTCGGTACGCGGCTGCTGCTGTCAGCGAGCGGGAACTGCCCTACCGCGAAAGCGCGTGAGGTTCCTCGTCGACGAGAACCTCCCGGTTCGCTTCGCGGACTTGTTGCGCACGGCTGGTCACGACGCCAAGCACATCGCCGAATACGGACTCGAAGGCGCTCCCGATGACGAAGTCATGGCCCGAGCGCGAAGGGACCAGCGCGTCGTGATCACCTACGACGCCGACTTCGCGACCATGCTTGTACTCGGTGGCGAAGCTCTTCCGAGCATCGTGCTGTTCCGGGACCAGCGTCGCCGACCGGAGGAGCTTGCGCGGCTGCTCCTCGAGAATCTCGACCAGCTCGAAGGGTCGCTGACCAACGGAGCGATCGCCGTATTCGACGCCGCTCGCGTGCGCGTACGAGAGTTCCCCCTCGAGCCCGATTGAGCGTGCCCGGGCCGATTCGGCGCGTCGGCCGGTCGAGCGTGCTCCTCTCCGCGGGTGTGAGCCCGGCTCGAGTCGCCGAGCGGCTGGGCCACGACGTGAAGACGTTGCTCGCCACCTACGCTCATGTGATCTGGAAGGACGAGGACCGTGTCCGCAGCATTGTCGACGACAGCCTGGGTGGATCTGCTGAGGACTTTTTGAGGATCGGGACGGTTTGAGCCAGTGGATCGACTAGGCGTTTTCCCACGTCAGAGGCCACAAACGACGGTTGCGATCGTCCCGCACACGCACTGGGACCGCGAGTGGTACGCGCCGTTCCAGACGTTTCGGGTCCGCCTCGTCGCGCTGCTCGACACGTTGATTCCCCTCCTCGAGCGCGACCTGTCATACGCCCGGTTTCTCCTCGACGGCCAGACCGCGGTGCTCGACGACTACCTCGCGGTGCGGCCCGAAGCCGCGGCGCGCTTGGCGCGCCTGGCGGCGAGCGGGCGTCTCCAGGTGGGGCCGTGGATGATCCTGATGGACGAGTTCATGGTCTCGGGCGAGACGCTGGTGCGCAACCTGCAGCTGGGCATGGCGCGTGCGACCGCGCTCGGTGGCCCGATGGCGGTCGGCTACCTGCCCGACATGTTCGGCCACGTCACCCAGATGCCGCAGCTGCTCGCGTCGGCCGGCTTCAAGCACGCCGTGGTGTGGCGGGGGGTGCCGGCGGCGATCACCCAGACCGCCTTTTGGTGGGAGGCGCCCGACGGGTCGCGGGTCCGCGCTGAGTACCTGTACGGGTCCTACTCGAACGGCCGGGACTTGCCCGACGACGCCAAGGCGCTCGTCGCCCGGGTCCACGGCTACGAGCTCGAGTTGGGGCCGGCGCAGCTGGCGGGCGGGGACGTGCTGTTGATGAACGGCACCGACCATCAGCTGCCCCAGCCGTGGTTGGGCCGCGTGGTCGCGGAGGCGAATGCGGTGCAGGACGACTACCGCTTCGTCGTCACGTCGCTCCCCGAGTACCTCGCCACCCAACCGACCGACGGTCTCGCCACCTGGCCGGGTGAGCTGCGTTCCGGAGCGCGCGCCAACGTCCTCATGGGGGTGGCGTCGAACCGGGTCGACGTGCACCGGGCCGCGGCCGCCGCGGAGCGGGCGGTCGAGCGGCGCGCCGAGCCCCTGTCGGCGCTGCTCCGAGCCCCCGAGGATTACCCGGGCGCCCTGCTCGATGTCGCCTGGCACCAGCTCGTCTTGAACAGCGCGCACGACTCGTCGTGCGCGTGCAGCCACGACGAGGTGGTCGCCGCGGTGGTCGTCCGCTATCAGGAGGCCCGCCAGATCGGCGACGCGCTCGCCCGCGAGGCGGTCCACGAGCTGGCCGGCCGGGTCAGCGCCCCGTCCGGCGCGACGCTCGTCGTGAACCCGACCGCCGCCGACCGGGGCGGCCTCGTCGAGATCGTCGTGCCGGGCACCGGGCCGGTGCACGTCCTCGCCGAGGACGGGACGCCGTGTCCCACCCACGTCGCCTGGGAGCGCGGCGGCGACGGGTTCGCCGCCGTGGTGACCGGCCAGAAGGTGCGCTGGGTGCTCGAGCTGCTGCGCGGCGTGGAGTTCGCGGGAGCCCGCATCGCCGAGGTCCACCACCAGGCCGTCGCCCCCGACGACTGGGAGTACACGTTCCGAGCCGCGGCCGCCGGTGAGGGTGCGATCGACCTCGAGGAGACCCGCGAGGAGCTCCTCGCGCTCGGCGAGGCGGGCGCGACGATCCGGTTCCGTCAGACCTTGACCCCGGTCCGAGGGGTGCAGTTCGCCGCGTCGGCCGTGCCTGGGTTCGGCTGGCGGACCTATCGCAGCGTCGACGAGTCGGGTCCGAGCACAGCGGTGCGCGCGGACGGGTTCGAACTCGCCAACGAACAGCTACGGGTCGTCGTCGACCCGCAGGACGCGACGCTGACCCTCGAGACGTCCGACGGCGTGCGGGTGTCGGGCTTGCACCGGCTCGTCGACGGCGGCGACGGTGGGGACACCTACAACTATTCGCCACCGACGGTGGACCAGGTCGTCGACGCGCCGCGACGGGTGACGGCGACGGTCGAGGAGGCGGGCCCGGTCCGCGCCGTCCTCGAGATCACGGCGACGTACACCTGGCCGGTCGGCGCGGTTGGTGACGCACGCTCCTGCGCGCGTCGGCACGCGGCGACCCGGGAGTGTGAGGTCCGGACTCGCCTCGAGCTGCGCACCGGCGAGCGGTTCCTGCGGGTCCATACCGTCGTCGAGAACCAGGTCCGTGACCATCGGCTGCGGGCGCACTTCCCGCTCCCGGCGCCGGTCAACGGCTCCGACGCCGAGTGCGCGTTCACGGTGGTGCGACGCTCCCTCGTCGCCGAGGGTGGACCGCACGAGGCGGCACTGGCGACCTTCGTGTCACGGCGGTTCGTCGACGCCTCAGACGGTGACGTCGGGCTCGCGGTTCTGCACGACGGGCTCCTCGAGTACGAGGTCGTCGAGGAGGGCCGTGAGCTGGCCCTGACGCTGCTGCGCGCGACGGGCTATCTCTCACGCATGGAGCCCTCGCTGCGACCGAACCCGTGTGGGCCCATCGATCCGCTCGAGGGACCCCAGGTTCAGGGACGGGTCGCGCTCGACTACGCGCTGCTCCCCCACCGGGGCGACTGGCGTTCCGCCGGCCTCTACGAGGCCGCCGACGCGTTCTTGGTCCCCCTGGAACGGACCCGGGTCGGCGCCTCGTCCGGCGCCGAGCCGCCGGCCGCCCAGACGCTCCGGGTGGACGGCGCGCAGGTCTCGGCGGTCGTACGCGAGGCGGGCGCGCTGACCGTGCGGGTGTTCAACGCCGCCCCGACCGCCTCGACCGTGAGCGTCGAGCATCGGGGGGTGCCGGCCCGGGGCTGGGTCGTCGATCTGCTCGGGCGGCCCCGGGAGGCGTTCGAGGGCGCGACGCAGCTGCGACCGTGGGGAATCGCGACGTTGCGGCTCAGCGTCTGAGCGCGAAGACCTCGACGGGAGCCGCGAAGCCCGCGACCGGGTGCCAGCCGCGGGGCTCGACCGACGACGGATCGAGTCGGCGGGCGGTCTCGGCGTCGACGAGGGCCTGGCCGGGCTCGGCGAGCGCCTCGAGCCGGGCGGCCAGGTTCACCACCGTGCCGAACAGGTCGCCTTCGCGGGCCAGGACGGTCCCGGTCGCCAGTCCGATCCGCAGCGGCGGGAGCCCGGACGCGTCGAGGAGCTGGCCGACCACCGCGACCGCGTCGGGGGCCGACCCGGCGGCGAACATGACTTCGTCGCCGATGACTTTCACGAGCCGCACCCCGGGGCGCGCGACCGCGTCGAGCGTGCGCTGCTCGAAGCTGTCGATGAGGGCGTCGAGCTCGACGGTGGAGAGCTGCTCGTTCAACGAGCTGTAGCCGACCAGGTCGGCGAAGCCGACGACTGCTTCGGTCGTGCTGGCCTCGGTGGGGCTCGCTCCCCACAGCGAGTAGCGGCGGGCCGACTCGACGAGATGGCGGCGGTGCACGGCCTCGAACATCGGGTAGATCCGAGGCACCATCGTCGCGGTGACGTCGACGAGCTGGCGGGCGACGTCGACGTTGCTCCCACCCGCGGTTCGCAGCGGGGCTTCGACGCCGGCGCGCACGACCTCGACGCTGGCGTCGGCGGTCCGAGCCAGCGAGGCGCCGACCGCACGGGCCAGCGAGATTGCCGCGTCCGGGCCGGCGGTCATCGCGACGTCCCGGTAGAAGGCGAGCACGTCCACATCGCCGTCGGTGCACACGGTCGCGTCGTCCGCGGCGAGCGCGAACCCGAGCGCGCGCCACAGCCGCGTCGCGAAGTCAGGGGTCACCTCCGCCTTCGTCGCGGCCTCGGCCAGGGTGAGGTGCGAGGGGCGGTCGAGCATGAGCCGCTCCGCAGCGAGGGCGTGGAGGCGGGTCTCGCCGATCGCGGCGCGGATGTCGTCGATGGGGGCGCCGTGCTCGAGCGCGAGCTGGACCAGCGTCAGCCGCTCCGCCGCGCCCGGCGCGTCCGGGTCGTAGACGCCGAGGGCCTCGAGCTCGTCGGGGTCCATCACGCGACCCGCGTCTCGAGCAGGGCGTCGCCGCGCGGCTCGCCGGTCCCCCAGGTCGAGTCGAGACCGGGGGCCCGGAGGCGCACGCCGGGCGGCGCGTCCCACAGCAGCGCCGGGCGCGCCCCGTGCCAGCGCACCGCGTAGGAGAGGAGGCCGTGGCGGGTCGGCACGCCGTGCACTGCGAGGTTCTGACCCCGCCAGTGCGGCGGCAGCTCCCCGAGGAGCGTGATGGTGCCGTCGTCGGCTTCGTGGGCGAGCAGTGACCGCACGGCGAGGAGCAGGTCGGGGCCGCCGCTCGCGGCGGCGGCGACGGCGGACCAACGGCCCGGGCTCGACAGGCGCCGCGCCGCAGCCCGGCGGCCCTGCCATCCGAGCCGCGACCACGCGGTGGTCGCCTCGGCGTCGAAGCCCCAGTCTTCGAGCGCGGCGACGACCGCGGGCTCGACGGTTCGGCGGGCGCCGGCCAGCAGCACGGCCGCTCGCGCCGCGGGGAGGGCGGCGGCGAGACCCGGCTCGGGGACCTCGACCTGCATTCCCCGTTCGAGCTGAGCCCGCCAGCCCCGGGCCGCCGCCCCGGGGCTGGGCAGCGCGTCGAGATCGACGTCGCGCCCGGGCGGGGTGCGCCGCACGGTCAGGGCGACGCGGAGTCGGGCTCGGTGGGCCAGCGGGTACAGGCCGGCGACCTCGAGTCGGCCGCGGCGGTCGTGCGGCGCGGCCCACGGCTCCGTTCCGGCCTGGCCGCCCGTCACCCGGGCTTCGGTGGTGGCGTCCGTGGTGGCGGCCCAGCGGGACGGTGGACGGGCCAGGCGCAGCGCGGGGTGGCCGTCGATGTCGAGGCGCGCCCCGTCGAGGCTGACTCGGTGGGCGTGGCGCACGATCAGGGCGACGACGAAGGGCAGCGCCGACTCGTTGGTGAACTCGACGACGACGGTCCCGGCGGGGCTGCCGACGCCGTAGGTGTGCTGGACGGCGTCGCCGCCGGGAACCCGCATCGCGGTGCGCACCACGGGCACCGAGTCGACGAGGGACTGGCGCACCGCCGGCTCGCGCGCCGGGATGTGCCAGCGGTCGTCGGCGCCGATCCACCAGTCGAGCGACCACGGCCGGTCGATCGGCGCGACCAGGCCCCGCTCGTCGACGTCGGCTTGGTGGGCGGAGCCGACGCTCCCGACCGCGGTCACCGGATGCCGTGCAGCTCGGCCTTCGCCTCGCGCAGCATGAGGGTCGGGACGAGATCGGCGGGGCGGCGGCCGTCGTAGAGCACGGCACCCACCATGGCCGCGATCGGCATCTCGACGCCATGGTGCGCCGCGATCTCCAAGACGGCCTGGGTGCTCTTGACGCCCTCGGCGACCATGTTCATCTCGGTCACGATCTCGTCGAGGGGACGGCCCTGGCCCAACTCGACGCCCACGTGGCGGTTGCGGCTCTGGGCGCTCGTGCAGGTGGCCACCAGGTCGCCCATCCCGGCCAGACCGGAGAAGGTCAGCGGGTCGCCACCCAACGCGACGCCGAGGCGGGCGAGCTCGGCGAGGCCTCGGGTGATGAGCGCCGCCTTCGTGTTGTCGCCGTAACCGAGACCGGCCGCGATGCCCGCCGCGATGGCGATGACGTTCTTGAGAGCACCGGCAATCTCGCAGCCGACCACGTCGGGGTTCGTGTAGACGCGAAACGTCGTGGTCATGAACAGCGCCTGGAGCGACGCGGCCGCTTCGGGGTCGAGGATCGCCACCACGGAGGCGGTGGGCTGACCCTCGGCGACCTCGCGGGCCAGGTTGGGTCCGGTCAGGACGGCGATGCGGTCCCGGCGGTGCCCGACGAGCACGTCGGCGATGACTTCGGTCATGCGCAGGTGCGTGCCCTGCTCGACGCCCTTGGCGAGGCTGACGACCGGCACGTCGGGTTCGACGATCCCGCGGGTGGCTTCGAGGACACCGCGCAGGCCGTGCGACGGAACGCCGAGCACGATGACGTCCACATCACCGCACGCCAGGTCGAGGTCCGCGGTCGCGTGGAGACGTTCGGGGAGCGCGATCCCGGGGAGGTAGCGCGGGTTCTCGTGCTGGGTGTCGATGCGGTCGGCCAGCTCGGGCTGGCGGGCCCAGAGCATGACGTCGGCCTTCGGCGCGAGCAGCGCGGCGACCGCGGTGCCCCAGGAGCCGGCCCCGACCACCGCCACCCGAGTCTGCGCCTGCGCCTCGGTCACGTCGTCGCCTCAGGTTGGACGCGGGCGACGGCGGTCTCTGGCGCGCGCACCCACCACGTCCCCTCCCCGGGTCGGGGCTGCTGGGGGTAGATGGCGCGGGCGTGAGCCACGCAGCGGGCCACGGCGCCCATGATCCGGTCGGTGGCGGCGTGCACCTCCTCGGTGGGGTCGATCCGCACGGGGCTCCCCACCACCACGGACTCCGCGATCCCCCACCGCCACCGCGGCTTGCGGCCCTTGAAGAGGATGCGCTGCGCCCCCCAGAGTCCGACCGGGGTGACCGGCACACCGCTGGCGGCGGCGAGGCGGGCGGTGCCCGTCTTGCCGGTCATGGGCTCGAGGTCGACCGAGATCGTTCCCTCCGGGAACACGCAGACGCACTCGCCGGCGGCGAGGGCGGCGACGGCGGCGTCGAGGGAGCCCGCGGCGGCCGCGCTGTCCCGCGCGACGGGGATCTGGTGTGCGGCGCGCAGCACGACACCGGTAGCTCGGCGTTCGAAGAGCTCTCGTTTGGCGAGGAACCGGAGCCGGCGGTGGCGGCGGTCGGCGAGGTACCCCAACACGAGCGGGTCGAGGTAGGAGACATGGTTGCTCGCCAGAATCACTGGACCGCGCACAGGGATGTGGTGCGCACCTTCGATCGTCCAGCGCAGCGCCTCGCGCAAAGGCACGACGAGCGTGTTCCGAAGGGCGCCGTAGACCGGCTCCACGGCCGGTAGCATAGGCACCCTCATGCGCCGGGAATCCGGGACCCGGGAGCCCCGCGCCGGGGTCGTGCTCCCGATCCGGTCGTTTCTCCTGGGCAAGGCTCGCCTCGCGACCGAGCTCGACGACGACGCACGAGCCGAGCTCGGCCAGCGCCTCGCCGACCGGGTCGTCGACGCCGCGCAGCCCTACCCGGTCGTGGTCGTCACGAGCGCCCCGGAGGTGCGCGACTGGGCGGAGCGCCGCGGCGCCGCGGTGCTCGCCGACCCCGGATCGCTCGACGGAGCCGCGGCGCACGGGCAGACCTATCTCGCCGAGGCGGGGTTGGCGCGGGTCGTCGTGGCCCACGGTGACCTCGCACGGGCCCGGTCGCTCGCGCGCCTGGCCGACGACGGGCCCCGTCCGATCGTGGCGCTCGTTCCCTGCCATCGTGACGACGGCACGAACGTTCTGGCGATCCCCGCGGACGCGCCGTTCCGGTTCGCCTACGGCCCCGGCTCCTTTCGCCGGCACGCGGCCGAGACTCGTCGGCTCGGGATGGGGCTGCGCGTGGTGCGTGATCCCGACCTGGCGTTCGACGTCGACGTCCCCGACGACCTGACCACGCTCGCCACGGGCTGCCACGCGTGACCCCGCAGGTGCCGGCGCCGCTGACGCCCCGCCGGGCGCTGGTGGTCGGCGCCCACCCCGACGACATCGAGTTCGGGTGCGGCGCCACCGTGGCCCGGTGGGCCGCGGCGGGAACCGAGGTGCACCTGCTCGTGTTGACGGACGGCTCGAAGGGCACCTGGGACCCTCACGAGGACGTCGCCGCGCTCGTCGGCCGCCGCCGCCTCGAGCAGCAGGCCGCGGCGCGGGCGCTCGGTGCGGTCAGCGTCGAGTTCCTCGATCTCGTCGACGGCGAGCTCGAGTCGGGGCGCGCCGAACGGGCCGAGGTGTGCGCGGTGATCCGGCGCGTGGCACCCGACACCCTCGTGGGCCACGATCCCTGGAAGCGCTACCGGCTCCATCCCGACCACCGTCGGGCCGGGGAGCTGGTCGTCGACGGGGTCGTCGCGGCCCGCGATCCGCACTTCTTCCCGGAGCGGGGCGCACCACATCGCCCCGAGCGGCTCTTGCTGTTCGAAGCCGATCAGCCCGACTACGCCGAGGACGCCTCGTCCGGGTTCGACGCCAAGGTGGCAGCCCTGTTGTGCCATCGGAGCCAGTGGCGCTCGACGTTGGGCATCGACGCGGCCGGCCCGGACCCCGAGGCCCAGCACGACGCCTTCGTCGAACGGATCCGACGCGATGCCGCCGAGGCGGGGGCGCCGTTCGGCCTCCCCCGGGCCGAGTCCTTCAAGCGCCTCGAGCCCCTCTGAGCCCAGACGCGAGAAAGGGGCCCCGAAGGGCCCCTTCTCGAGTAAGCGGTGGGACTGGCTAGCGAGCCACCCGACGACGCCGACGCTTGGCCGGAGCCTTCTTGGCGGCCGTGGCCTTGCGGCGACGCCGCTTGACCGGAGCCTTCTTGGCAGTGCTCGCCTTGCGGCGACGCCGCTTGACCGGAGCCTTCTTCGCTGCCTTCCGGCGCCGCTTCGCGGGCGCCTTCTTGGCAGTGCTCGCCTTGCGGCGACGCCGCTTGACCGGAGCCTTCTTCGCTGCCTTCCGACGCCGCTTCGCGGGCGCCTTTTTGGCGGTGCTCGCCTTGCGGCGACGCCGCTTGGCCGGAGCCTTTTTGGCGGTGCTCGCCTTGCGACGACGAGTCGTCTTCCGCGCCGCCGGCTTGCGGGCGGTGGACTTCTTCGCGGTACGACGCTTCGCGGGCTTACGAGCGGCCGCCTTTTTCGCGGTGCTCTTACGTGTAGTGCGTCTCTTGGCCGGAGGCACGGTCACCTACCTTTCTCTGACGGTTTCTGGCTCCGAGGCCGATCGGCTCGGCAACTCGGTCTCAGCTGTTCACCTTCTTCTTGAAATCGGCACCTACTGAGAACTTGACGGCCTTCGCCGCCGGGATCTGCACGGGCTCACCGGTACGGGGATTACGTCCCGTCCGGGCGGCGCGCTGCGTGCGAGACCAAGCTCCAAAACCTGGGAGCGTCACCTTGTCGTCCGAGGCCACGGCCCCCTCGACGACGCCGATGAACGCGTTGACTGCCTTCTCTGCGTCGGCTTTCGAGAGGTTCGCCTGGCCGGCGACCTTTTCGATGAGCTCTGACTTGTTCACGCTTCCTCCAGGAGTCCGGCGTGCTTTAAGAAAGTCCAACGCATTACGGCGGCGGTGTCAAGCATTTCGGGTGCTGCGTCGTGTTCGACGCGCTCCCTGCGACGTCCGCCGAGTGCGCTGCGAGTGGTCATCCCTCCATCAGGTGCACGTGAGAGGCGTTGCGAACCGCGCCGCTTCCCCAGTGCGCACGTTGACGGTAACTGATTCTGGTTCGCAAGTGGTGGATTTCCGCTCGCTTTTGGTCCTCTCCGATTTCGGCACCTTCACGCGCGCGCTTGAGCGCGACCACCACGCGCCGCGCGGTGACGTCGCGCCGGCTCGGCGATCACGCGCGACGGCGACGGCGCGCGGGCGACGCTGATGTCGAGTCCGACCGGCGACGGATCCCGGCGCGACGAACGGCCCGTCTCGTCCGAAGCGAGAGCGGGCCGTTAGAAGTGGCAGCCCCGAGCAGATTCGAACTGCCGTTTCCGCCTTGAGAGGGCGGCGTCCTAGGCCACTAGACGACGGGGCCGTTGGGCTCGGGGGGGAGGACTCGAACCCCCAACGACAGGGCCAGAACCTGCTGTGTTGCCGATTACACCACCCCCGAAGGTGGACCCAGCGTAGCGGGCTGGGGGCCTCGATTCGGCGCCGACGCGGTCGCCGGCGCGCGGCTGGAGCGCACGACGAGGGGCGTCGGTGTCGCCGCGGGCTCGCTCAGGATGTGAGGCGCGCCTGCGCGGCGCGGATCCGCCCCAGCGCGCGCTCCTGACCGAGGAGGCAGATCGCGTCGAAGACGGGCAGCCCGGCGTGGCGACCCTCGACTGCCGTGTAGATGGCCCGCAGGCCATCGCGGGGCTTGATCCCGAGCTGCTCGACGACGGCTCGGGGGTCGATCGCGCCAGGTGTCCACTCGCAGGTGGTGAGGTGCGCGGCGACGGCGTCGAGGATCTCCCCGACCCGCTCGATCTTGGTGAGCTTGTCCCACGAGTCGGGTGCGATGCGGAAGTCATCCTCGGCCGCGTAGAGGAAGTCGGCCTGGTCAAGGAGCGCCCCGAGGGTCGCGGCTCGCTCCTGACCGAGGTCCAGCGCGGCTCGGAGGAGGCCGCGGTCGAGGTCGTCGCCGTAGCGGGTGGTAGCGAGCGGCAGCGCGGCGGCTTCGAGCTCCGGCAGGGTGAGCCGGCGGATCCACTCCCCGTTCATCCAGGCGAGCTTCTGGTGGTCGAACGCGGCCGCGGCGTGGGTGACCGCGTCGAGATCGAAGGTCGCGATCAACTCGTCGGTGTCGAGGATCTCTTGGCCTTCCGGCGGGGACCACCCGAGGAGGGCGAGATAGTTGCGGAGCGCGACGGGCAGGTAGCCCGCCTCTCGCAGCTCCTCGAGGGCGACAGATCCGTGGCGCTTGGAGAGCTTCGAGCGGTCGGGGCCGAGGATCAGCGGCAGGTGCGCGTAGGCCGGAGGGGAGCCCGGGTCGAGCGCTCGGCGCAGGGCCAGCACCCGGTGCGTCGAATCGAGGAGGTCTTCGCCGCGGATGACGTGGGTGATCCCCATCTCGAGGTCGTCGACTGCATTGGCGAGGAAGAACAGCGGTGTGCCGTCGGCGCGCACGATCACGAAGTCGGTGACGGTCGACCACTCCACCCGCACCTCGCCCCGGATGAGGTCCACGAAGCTGCTCGTCCCCTCCTCGGGGGTGCGGAAGCGCAAGGTTCGGGGGCGCCCGGCGTCGGTGAGCGCGGCACGCTCGGCGGGCGAGCGGTCCCGGCAGCGTTCATCGTGGCTGGGGGTTCGCCCTTCGGCCCGGGCCGCCTCGTTGCGCGCCGCGATCTCCTCGGGGGTGCAGAAGCACTCGTAGGCGGCGCCCCCCTCGAGGAGCTGGTCGGCGGCGGCCCGGTACTCGGCGAACCGTTGGCTTTGGAGGACGCCGAGCCCGTCCCAGTCGAGCCCGAGCCAGCGCAGCGTGTCTTGAATCCCGACGACCCACTCGTCGCGGGACCGGGCCCGGTCGGTGTCCTCAATGCGCAGGATGAACTCCCCGCCGTGGTGGCGGGCGAAGAGCCAGTTGAACAGCGCGGTACGAGCAGAGCCCACGTGGAGGAATCCAGTGGGTGCGGGCGAGAAGCGAACCTTCACCGGCGCGGGCATCTCGCCATTGTGGCGGACGGCGACACTCCCCCGACGACCGAGACGACGGCGCCACGGGGATACCCACATCGAGCGTGTCTCCCCGGTTGGTGGCCGCCGCCACGGAGCGCCTTGCCGAGTTCCGAGCCCGGCCCATCGCAGCGCAGGCTGATCGTCGTCCCCGATTCCCTGTACCCTGCCCTTCCGAGGCGGGGGTGCTGGCAGTGACCGGTTGGCGCGAGGACAGCAGATGCTGAGGCCTGCGCTTCGAGACCTGCAATGGCGGCGGCGGCGGTTTGCGATCGCCATGCTCGGCACGGCGCTGGTCTTTGGCATGGCGCTGGTGATCACGGGCGTCAGTAGCGGGTTCGACGCCGAAGCCAGTCGGAGCGTCAATGGTCTCGGCGCGACGGTGTGGGTCGTGGCCAAGGGGGCGTCCGGGCCGTTCCTGGGGTCGTCGCCGATGGCGGCCTCCCGGGTGAGGGAGGTCGCGAGCCTGCCGGGGGTCACGCGCGCGGTTGACACCGTCTTCACCCGCAAGGACATTGTCAGCGGTGGGAGTGACACACCCGTCAACGTGTTCGGGGCGGTCGCGGGAACCCTCGGCCTGCCGGCGACGTCGCAAGGCCACTCCCCGACGCGGCCTGGCCAGATCGCGATCAGCACCAAGCTGTCCGGCTATGGGATCGGCTCGCGCCTCATCTTGGCCGGCCATCCATTCACCGTCGTGGGCACGGTGTCCAACGCAACCGCGCTGGCTGGAGTGCCCAATGTCTACCTCACGTTGAGGGACGCACAACTGGTCGCGTTCGCGGGTCAGCCGGTGACGTCGGCGATTGCCGTGACCGGCACCGTGCCAACCAAGCTGCCCCCCGGGCTGGCCACCCTCTCCAACCAGGCAGCTCGGGACGATCTCTTGCGTGCACTGACGCAAGCACGATCGTCGATCGCCCTGTTGGCCGTCCTGCTCTGGATCGTGGCCGCCATGATTGTCGGCTCGGTGATCTACGTGTCGGTCCTCGAACGACAGCAGGACTTCGCCGTGTTCAAAGCGACCGGGGTGTCATCGAAATCGATCCTGGGTGGCTTGGCGATCCAGGCCATCGTGCTGTCGATCGCCGCCGCGATCATTGGGAGCGGGATCGCGGCTGTGCTCGCCCCGAACTTCCCGATGCCGGTCTCCCTCACCCTGCGCGCCTACCTGCTGCTGCCGGTCATCGCGGTGGTGGTGGGGTTGGCGGCCAGCCTTTCGGGACTGCGCCGGGCCGTTTCCATCGATCCCGCCCTCGCCTTCGGAGGTCCCTGATGCCCGACCTTCGCATCACCGACCTCACCATCGAGTACTCCAGCGGTGGGTACGCGGTACGCCCCCTCGACGGGCTCACCGTCACCGCGCCGAGCGGTGCACTGGCGTTGCTGCTCGGACCAAGCGGCTGCGGCAAGACCTCGCTGCTGTCGTGCCTCGGAGCGATCCTCAGACCCAAGAGCGGCTCGATCCAGTTCGGAGACATCGAAGTGACCTCGCTCAACGGCCAGGCGCTCACGGAATACCGGCGGCGGACCGTCGGCATCGTCTTTCAGGCCTTCAACCTCGTGCCGAGCCTGACTGCCCTCGAGAACGTGACCGTGCCCCTGCGGGCTGCGGGCCAGCGATGGCCGGCGGCCCGGGAGCGAGCCACGGAGTTGCTCGACCGCGTCGGGTTGGCGGACCGCATACACCACCGTCCGGGCGACCTGTCCGGCGGGCAGAAGCAGCGCGTGGCCATCGCCCGCGCCCTCGCACTGGACCCGCCGCTCATCCTGGCCGACGAACCGACTGCCCATCTCGACTACGTCCAGGTCGAGGAGGTGCTGCGCGTCGTGCGGGAGCTGGCCGCCGGCGAGCGAGTCGTAGTGGTGGCCACCCACGACAACCGCCTGCTTCCCCTCGCCGACCAGGTCATCGAGCTGGTGCCCCAACGGGCCGTCTCAACCCTTCCCCCGGCACGCGTGGAGCTCCCACCGGGTGAGGTGCTGTTCCGCCAAGGCTCCTGGGGCGAGCTCATCTACGTCGTCGAACGCGGCGAGATCGAGATCGTGGCTGAGCGGGCTGATGGCACCGAGGAGTTACGGACCGTCGTGACATCGGGCAGCTACTTCGGCGAGATCGGACCGCTGTTCGGCATTCCCCGATCGGCCACCGCGAGAGCCCGTGGCGATGCCGTGGTCGTCGGCTACACGACGCGGGACTTCCGCCAGCGCACCGGCCCGGGGTTCAATCTGGCGTCGAGCGAGTCGCCGGCTGGCGACGCCGGTCACACTCCGGCCGGATGAGCCACGACGGACCACCGTCCCTCGACCGCTGGGGGCTGGACCGGCGGCTGTGGCGCTTGGCCCGCCCGCGGCGCTCCACGGGCCGTCAGGGCGCGCCGAAGAGGAGGACGGCGTTGTGGCCGCCGAACGCGAACGAGTTCGACATGACCGCGCCGTCGGCGAGCGGCCGCGGCTCGGTCACCACATCGAGCGGCGTCTCGGGATCGGGGGTCACGAAGTTCGCGGTGGGCGGGATGCGACGCTCCATGATGGTGAGGATGCTCGCCACCGCTTCGATCGCCCCCGCGCCGCCGATCGTATGGCCGAGGACCCCCTTGATCGACGTGATCGGCGGACCGCCGTCTCCGAACACGGCCTGGACGGCGACCGCCTCCGCGGTGTCGTTGTGAGGCGTCGAGGTCCCGTGCGCGTTGATGTGCGCCACGTCGCCAGGCCCGAGCCCCGCGTCCTCGAGAGCCAGGCGCATGCAGTCGGCGGCGCCTCGGCCGTCCGGTGGCGGGGCGACGAGGTGGTACGCGTCGGTGTTGCGGCCATAGCCGAGGAGCTCGGCTCGGATCGGCGCCCGGCGGGCAACCGCGTCGTCGAGCCGTTCGAGGACCAGCGCGGCGCCCCCTTCAGCGAGCACGAACCCGTCCCGGTCTCGATCGAAGGGCCGCGACGCCGAGGCCGGGTCCGCCGAGCGCTCGGAGAGTGCGTGCGCGGCGGCGAACGCAGCGAGCACGGACGGCGTGACCGGCGCCTCGGCCCCGCCGGCGATCACCAGGTCGGCGCTGCCCTCTCGCAGCAGCCGGAGCCCCTCGCCGATGGCGTTCGTGCCCGCGGCGCACGCGGTGGAAAGGGTCAAGCAGGGTCCTCGGAACCCGTGGCGCATGCTGACGTGCGCGGCCCCGGCGTTGGGCATCACCGTGGGGACGAACAGAGGGTTCATCCGGCCTTTCAGCCCCGGGGCGAGCATCCCGAGGAACTCGCGGGCGCCGTGGTCGACGGTCTCCAGGCCGCCGAGTCCATTGCCGATGACGGTGGCGACGCGGGCGCCATCGACGCCGGGCGCGCCGGCGTGGGCGTACGCCGCGTCCGCCGCGGCGATCGTGAACTGGGCGAACCGGTCCGTTCGACGCGCCTCCTTCTCGCTGAGCACGGCGCGAGGGTCAAAGTCGATGGCCTCGCACGCGAACTGGATCGAAGCTTCCGAGACGTCCACCCGTCGTACCGGCGCGGCGACGGAGCGCCCCGCCAGGAGTGTGGTCCAGAAGCGCTCCAGCGTGGAGCCGGCCGGCGAGACGACGCCGAGGCCCGTTACCACGACGCGTCCGGGTTCGTTCCCGGACGCGCTGCGACTTGTTCCCACCCTGCGAGGCCTCTCTGGCGTCAACCGCCGTGTCCCAGTGTAGGTTTCGCACGGTCGGGTGGGCCGGCGTCCACGTCGGAGGGGCCCAAGGAATGTCGTCTCCGCCACTGGGGGTTGCGGGTGCAGGTGCCGACGAGCGCGACGCATCGCGGGAACGGGACGCCGCGGCCGGTGACGGTCCCGAGCGCCAACGCTGCGCCGGTCGACCGGCGCGGCACGACCTGGGTCGAACGGTCGACGAGCGGTGAGCGCGCCGAACGCTCACCGGCGGGCGTCGCCGGGTAAGGGCCGGGCATGGAACCGGTCTGGGGACTGGCCCGCGTCATCCTGTACCCGATCCGCCCGGCATTCCGGATCGTGTTGGTCGGCCGGGAGCACGTGCCGCGAACCGGGCCGGTCCTCCTCGCCAGCAACCATGTGTCGTTCCTCGATCCGCTGTTCGTGTTGTGGCTCGGGGAGCGCACGCACCGCAAGGTGCGCTTCCTGGCGATGGCGGAGCTCTGGAACATCCGGGTGATGCGGTTCTTCCTCATCCACACACACCAGATCCCCGTCCCACGGGGGACGGCGGCAGCCGGGAGCTCGCTTGCGCACGCGACCGCCGCCCTGGGACGCGGGGAGTGCCTCGGTGTCTTCCCGGAGGGTGGCATCTCCGACGACCTCGAGCCGAAGCCGGCCAAGACCGGCATCGCGCGCCTGGCGGCGCTCAGCGGCGCGCCGGTGATCCCGGTCGGCGTGTGGGGAGGCCAGCGCTTGTATCCGAAGGGTCGCAAGCGTCGGCTCCGCCCCGGGGTCGGGGTGACCATCGTCGCCGGGGCGCCCGTCTCGGTCGGACCCACCGAGGACATCTGCGTGGCGACGGACCGCGTGATGACCGCCGTCGCCGCCTCCGTCCGAACCGCGCGCGAGATCTACCCGCAACACCCAAAGGGGCGTGATGACGGCTGGTGGGTCCGACCGCCAGAGAGCGCGGTACCTCAACCCACGCCTCGACGCGGAGTCGCGGACCGATGGTCGTGACCCTCCTCGCCGCGCCCATCGACCACGCCGGAGCCACGGCGGTGGGTCCGCTCGACCGGCATGGCGATCGCCCGCGGCACGGCCTAGAGTCCGTCCTCAGCGTCGACAACCACGGTTGGCGGACACTTCGAAGGTTAGGACGTCGGTGTTTCCTTCGCTGGACGAGGTGATCGGCGAACTCCGGACGATCTCGGAGGACGACGCGATCGAACCCGGCTCGCGGCTTGCGACCGTCGATGTCGACTCACTCGACATCTTGGAGTGGGTCTACGAGATCGAAGAACGAGCGGGCATCCAGTTCGACGAGTCGCTCTACGACCGCGAGGTGCTCGAGAACGCGACAGTCGCGGAGCTCTACGACCGTCTCCGGGCCCAGGCCGAGAGTTAGTGCTCGCCGCCCCGCGTAGGTCCAAGAAGGCAGCGCGTCCGGTGAGCGATCAGAATCGGGGCTGCTCGGCCAACCAGTCCCTGACCGCACGGTCGCCGGCCTCGTATCCGAGTTGGACGATTCGGTCGAAGGCCTTGAAGTCCGCGATGCCGAACGGATCGACGGCAGGACGAATATAGAGGTCACCCTGATCGTGGCTCGGCTCGCTGCCCAATTCAGTGAGGCGCATGAGGATATGGCCGAGGCCAGCAGTGTTTTGGCCAGGTCCCTTACGATCGAGGCGGCCCAGCAGCAGCTTCCACCCCGAGGCGACCCCGTCGGCGGGCAGTGACCCTGCGGAGAGATCGCGTGTACGTCCGACGTCGACCGCGATCACCGTGATGCCGTGATGCTCGGCGCGCATGACGCCCACGGGCAAGTTGTCGAGCAAACCACCATCGACGAGCAGATCGCCGCTGGCGGTCGGCACGGGCGGGAACACCCCGGGTATCGAGAAGCTGGCCCGCACCGCGTACCAGCCGGGTCCACGCCGGTGAATCTCGACCCCCCCGGTCGTCAGGTTGGTTGACACACAAAAGAAGTTGCGCCACGTGTCCTCGAGGTCGAGCCCGCCGGCCGCTTCTCGGATTCGCTGCGTCACCCGCTTACCCGCCGCGAGCGACACCGCTGGGAACGTGATATCGAAGGCTGACGAGTCGACCACCGCGGCGCGCATCATGGCCCCCAGCTCTCCCGGCGAGAGCCCCCGCGCCGCGGCTCCCGCGATGAGCGACCCGATGCTCGTCCCACCCGTGGCGTCGATCGGCACGCCGTGCTCTTTCAGGGCCCGCAGCACGCCAATTCCTGCGACGCCTCGTGCGCCACCACCGCTGAACACCACGCCGATCCCGCGTCCGAGAATCAGGCGAGCGACGCGCTCGACGTCACCACCACGATCGGTACGCACATGGTGATGGCGATCCACTTCGCGCGACTCAAGCCACCGGCGTGTCGCTCGCGGGTCGCGCGTGGTCGGCGGATGGACCAAGACCAGCTCGGTTCGTGTGTTGAGCCGGCGCCGCCGCTCTGCGATGGCCAGCTCGACGGGACGCAACTCGGGTGGTTCGCGGCTCGAGCCCACGAGGAGCACCATGTCGGCCTGGCGGACGCACGTGTCAGTCCAAGCCGTGGGCTCGGCATCGGCCTGGTATACGACGGCCTTCGACCGTGAGTCGTGCTCCCCGAACCACAGGGCGAGACGCTCGGCGCTGACCTGGGTGAGGTCGCCGAGACTCGCTGCCGTCGTGAGCGCGTTGACGTGGCTCGCCGCGCCGGTGAGCCGCTCGAGCGCGTGGTGCAGCCGGTCGGCGAACTCCGCCAGGCTGGGATCCGCGCCGAGGGGCACGACCGCGATCGTGACCACCGGGCTCGAAGGACTTCCCTCGCGGAGGGAGCGCACCAAGCGTCGGACGACCGGCGTAGCGATTTCGCGCAGGGCTTCGGGATGCTCCTCGACCAGTTGCGCGAACGCGCCGGTCGACAGCTTGAAAACCTCGCTATCTCGGAGAGCAGTGACTGTCGCCGAACGAGGTTCGTTCGTGATCACCGCAAGCTCGCCGACGATTTCACCGCGTCCGAGCTCTGCAATCACGCGCTCGGTGCCGTCTCCGCCTCGCATGGTGACCCGTAGTCGCCCCACCGCGACGAGATAGAGGCAATCGGCTGCCTCACCCTCCTGGATCAGCACGGCGCCGCCCGGCAGGTTCACCGCTTCAAGGTGCTCACACACGAAGGATTGCGCAGCGGGTTGGAGCAGGCCGAACACCGCGCTCTCCTCGACCAGACGTTCGAGCTCGTCGCGAAGGGTCGCCGCCGCCTCGTCCATCGGCACACTCATGCGCTGGCAGCCGTTCTCGTCGCCCGGTCGAGCGCATCGCGAGTACGGCCAAGATCCCCCGCGGGATCAGCCAACAACTCAAAAGTCATCTCGGGGAACTCACGGAGCAGCGTCCGGAACATTCGCACACCGAGTACTGGGGCCGGAACCCGGTTGGCTGCTACCACCGTCGCGCTGCGAGGCTCGCCGTCTCGTGCCGCCAATTCGCCAGCGAGCACCATCCGCCGCGCGAACCGCGTAACTGGCTGCCGGTGCGCCACGCTTCGCCCCCCCTGGCCCCGACTTCGGACGCTACCCGAGGCTGTCCTGACCCCGCCAGGCCCGGTTGGCAACACCCGCCCAACAAGGCGGACGGCGCGATCCATCCTCGGAGGGTGGCGAGGTAGGAGCGGGCGGCTGCTGACCCTTCTCGATGTAGCCGATCAGGTCTTTGTCCGGTCGGTCCGGCGGGGAGCCGGGGCGGGCTGGTTCGCCGTGGGAGCAGGCTCCGAAGCCGGAGCGCTCTGCGGACTCGGGTCTTCAGGCATGTCAGCCTCCTCAGACAATCAGCGTCCCGCTGACCACCAAGGCCGCGGCGACGGCGAGGCAGACGACGGAGAACCGCACTCGGCGACCCTTGACCTTGACCAAGTCGGGGGCTTCCCTGACCATCTCGATCTGCGTGTCGAACAGATGAAACTAGGTCTCGGCGACCGGCGCCGTCAGGTAACGCTGGCGGAGGCCGTAGACCTCCAACCGCACCCGGCGAAACCGAGCACCGGCCTTTTAACCAGGCGCCGCACGCCCGGTTACGCGATCTAGCAGGCCTCGTGCGATGACGATGCGTTGGATCTGGTTGGTGCCTTCGTAGATCTGGGTGGTCCGCGCCAGCCGTCCAGCCAGCCCAGCACCCTTGACTGCGTTGGGTTTCCGGTCCACTGAACCCACCGATTCCGCGGCGTGCTGCGGAGTTGTAGGGACAGAGTAGGGGTGGCCCCGAAACCGGGCGAAAACGGTCAGACCATCGAGCCTGATCCGGCACGGCTGCCCCGAACAAGACGAACTCGGCTGAATCCCAAGATCGCTCGCAGATCTACTCGTTCGCCGCCATCGGCATCGAGTGCGGCTGGCGATGAAACGCCGGCGCGGCACGGCACGAAGAGGAGCTGCGAGCTGTAGGGACGAGTAGGGACGCGTACCGGACACACATCGGAAGGGTCGGACCTCGTCCGACCAGCACGCCGCGACCACGTATGACGCGCTTTCGTTACGGCATCGTGGGCATGTCGGCCAAATACGCGACGACTCGGTACACGGGAGACTGGCGTCATGGTCGCCAGCGGGCCTTCGGGGTGACCCCTCGACGCGCGAGAAGGACGGGTGGGTGGCGTCGTACCGGACCTGCCTCGCCTCTGGACGACCGATGAGACCCTTGAAGCGAAGCGACCATGAGCACGTTCAGTCTTCGTCAGATTCACCTTGCCGGATTCGCTTTCGCATTGCATAGGTGCGATCGCTCGCTCGATGAGAGCTCGATCCTTCTCGACATTCATGCTGCATCTCTCGTGATCAATCAAGGGTTCCAGGACCGAGACAAGGCTCCCAATTCGCAGTGATCGTCAACGGACGAATCACGGCTCGTCGAGGGCGACGGTCGGATGAACGGCTCACGCCGGGTTCAAGAGAGAGCACGACCTCGTCGCTCCTTGACCTCGACCTCGACGTCGCATCCAAGCAAATTGAGCAGAGCCATCAACTGTCGCAAGGATTTTGCGTAGTTCGTCGGATCCAGGAGCCGGTAGAGCTGAGTCGGAGATGTCCCGAGCGACCGAGCGACCTCACGAATCGATAGCCCGGAGCTCTCGAGGCGTGCTCGCGCGGCCTGGGTGAGCCGATATAGAGCGAGATCAGCCATGTAGGACGGGTCCTCGTTGTACTCAAGAACGGCATCAATATGCACGCTGCCCTCAGCGCCCGAAGCCAGCCGATACGTGAAGGCTTCACGACGGAGCTCTGGGTCCACGAATGCCTCCGCAACCCGATCGTCGGCTGACGGAGTGGGGTCGGCGTTGGCATAGGGGAACACGAAGTTCTGTCTCCGCGTTCGGACCTCGAAGAGGTGCTTGCGATTATTAGCCGCCACACGCAGAATCTTCATAGCCTTCCCTCTTCCACAAGTTCGCTCAGCAGTCGCCGGACGCGCGCCGACGCGCGACCCTTCATCGGCTGCCAGTTGTCGAGATCCCACTTCACGACAAGGGTTTCCGTCTCGATACACGTGCACGTGCCGGGGGCTGTGGTCGCCCACCCACGCAAGGAACATGAAGCCACCGCGGCTGATTTTCGGCACCTATCAAATGTTACCGCATACAGTAACGGTTAGCACGGAGCGACCAGGAGTGGACGGGTCAACTCCGACGCCTCGATGCGGCCCCGCGCTTCCGACAGCGAAGCGCCGACGACTCGCCGGCTGAGCACTTAGCCTCGGGAAGTGGCCGCGAGCCCGCTCCCTGAGATCGACATCGAGAAGGTCCGGCGCTCCTGTCGTCGCCGCGTCCCCGACACATTCAAGGACGAGGTGCGCCTCGAGGTGACCGTGAGAGGCAGGCACCTCTCGATCCACGAGCGGCGCCCCGTCTGGCGCGGCGCTCCCGGAGAGTGGACCTCCATGCCAATCGCCCAACTCCGATACGACGGCGATGGACTCTGGACCCTCTATTTCGGCGACCGCTACGGCAAATGGACCCAATACTTCGACCTCGCTCCCCGCCAGGCGATCGACGTCATCATCAACGAGCTCGACACCGACCCCACCTGCGTCTTCTGGGGCTGACGGCACCCAACTCTCACGCGCCGCAAATGACTACGTTCCGACGAGCCGAAAGTCACTTCTCCACCGCTCGGTGGGACGTCATCTGCGCGAACGCGCCTCACTCAAACCGGGGGCCTTCCGCTTCTGTGCTGGGTCTCGACGAGCACAACGAGGTCGCCCCGGCCGGGGTCGCAGGCGCGCCGCAGTGCTCGCTCGGCTTCCGATGGCGCGTGCCACCGACCGCCCGCACACGAGGCGAACCACAGGGGTGGCCGACCGGTCGAAGCGCAAAGTCGAGGATTGTAGGGACGGAGTAGGAATGGGTTATCCGGCGGTGGAACGCCCCATCACACCCTCTAGCAGGCCTCTTGCGATGACGATGCGCTGGATCTGGTTGGTGCCCTCATATATCTGGGTGATCTTGGCGTCCCGCAGCATGCGTTCGACCGGGAAGTCTCGGGTGTAGCCAGCTCCGCCGAGGACCTGCACGGCGTCGGTGGTGATCTGCATGGCGGCGTCGGAGGCGAAGAGTTTCGCCATCGCCGAGGCACCCGCGACGCCGGGCGCCCCGATCTCGAGCATCGAGCACGCCCGGTAGACGAGTAGGCGGGCGGCCTCGAGGTGGGTTGCCATGTCGGCGAGCATGAACTGGATGCCTTGGAAATCGGCGATGTGGCTGCCGAACTGGGCTCGTTCGGTCGCGTAGCGGGTCGCGACGTCGAGCGCCCCTTGGGCGATCCCGACCGCTTGGGCGCCGATGATCGGCCGGGAGCCGTTCAGTGCCTCCATGGCGTAGCCGAACGCGGCGTTCTCCTCGCCGATGCGGCGCTCGGCGGGGACGACGACGTCGTCGAGGAGGATCTCGCCGGTCGGTGAGCCGCGCACGCCGAGCTTGGACTCGAGCTTGCCGACGGAGAACCCGGGGGTGTCGGGTTCGACGACGAAGGCGGAGATCCCGTTGCGTCCGGCGTCGGGCTCAGTTTTGGCGAAGACGGTGTAGAAGTCCGAGATGCCGGCGTTAGTGATCCAGACCTTGCGGCCGTTAAGGACGTAGTGGGCGCCGTCGCGCACGGCGCGCGTGCTCATCGACGCGACGTCGCTGCCGGCGTGAGGTTCGGAGAGGCAGTAGGAGCCTTGCCAGTCGCCGGCCACGACCTGGGGGATCACGGCGGTCTGGAGCGCTGGGGAGCCGTGGGCGACGATGGGTGCCGAGGCGAGCCGGCTGATGATCACGAAGAGGGAGGAGGAGGCGCACACGCGGGCGACCTCTTCGACCAGCAGCGCGTAGGCGACGAGATCGGCTCCGTCGCCGCCGTGCTCCGCCGGGTAGGGGAGGCGGATGAATCCCGAGTCGCGGTAGGCCTCGAAGGACTTCCAGGGAAACTCGGCGCGTTCGTCGACCTCGGCCGCGTGGGGAGCGATCTGGTCTTCGGCGAAGCGTCGCAGCGTCGCCCGGAGCTCCTGGTGCTCGGGCGAGAGGACAAAGGCGGTCACCGCCCGGGATGGTACCCGCGGACCCTGACGCTGACGTCAGAAAACAGCGATCCGAGGGGCGCGGTCGGCGTGCGGCGCGGCTCAGGTGTCGGGTAGTGGGTCAGTTTCGACCCTGCGCAGCGGTGTGCTGCTGGGCTTTACCGGCCCGAAGGATGTTGATGGCGGCGTTGGTGTCGGCGTGAGCCAAATGGCCGCAGGCCTGGCACTCGAAGCGCGCGCCGCGCCGGTTCCCAGCTGAGACATGCCCGCAGTCGGCACAGGTTCGGCTGGTGTTGCGGGGCTCGACGGCGATGACGGTCCTAATGGGTGCGGATCAGTCGGCCGTGGGGCAGGCTGATCTGAGAGCCGCTGGTGGGTGAGCACTGAATGGTCCTGAGCTGAGAGTTCTACTGGTAGATCGTGCCCCTGCTGGTGGTGAGGAGTGCTGGAACGGCTGGTGGGATGTCGTGCCTGGAGCACTGATCCATTAGGTCGCCGCTGGTCTCCTCGGCTCGTGTTCGTGACCCAAGGAGGCGACGGTGATCTTTGTTGGGGTGGATTGGGCTGAGGCCCACCACGACGTGTTCGTGGAGAACGAGGCCGGCGAGCGGTTGGCCAAGCGACGCATCCCCGAAGGCATTGAGGGGGTCGGGTTGTTCCATGAGCTGGTGGGCGGCCTGGTCGAGGATCCCGGCGAAGTGGTCGTGGGGATCGAGACCGACCGGGGCTTGCTGGTCGGTGCGTTGGGGGAGTGTCTGGTGCTCTGTG
>PLJD01000019.1 GCA_003140175.1 Actinomycetota bacterium | reverse complement strand
ACTTGCCGCCCTTGACCTGCAGGATCACCTGGCAGGGGCTGGTCTTGCGGCCCGCCACGTCGGTGGTGCCGATCAAGCCCCCGGCGCTGAAGCTGTGCTCAGTGTCCAGGGCCGTGAACAGGGCCTTGCGGGTCAACCCGTTGTTCCCGTCCGCCTTGACGACCTTCCCGACCGCGTCGGCGAACAGGTCCGCGGAGGCGAACGCCTGCACCGCGAACCCGTCGGCGTTGGCCTTGGCCGTGTACTTGACGAAGTTGGCCAGCATCGGGTTCGAGCTGGTCTCGGCGAAGGGCAGGAACAGCAAGCTGATGTAGGTGCCCTCGACGTCCGCGCCGCCTTGGCTGATCAGGTCCGGGGTGTAGCACTGCAGGGTGCAGTCCCAGACCTTGACGGAGGTGAGGCCTTGCAGCGTCGCTTCCTTGCGGGCCAGCACCATCGAGTTGAAGGCGTTCCCGGTCCCGAAGTAGTTCGAGTTGTCGTTCTTCAGGGTCTGGATGACCGTCGTGTAGGCGCTCTGCGGTGCCATCGCCGAGAGGCTGAAGTCTTGGTCCGACTTGATCCCGACCGATCGAACCCCGCCGATGCCGCTCGTGAATGACGAGTCGTGCGCCGACTTGAGGTCCGCCGAGTAGATGAACACCCCGTGCAAGCTCTTTCCGTACTTCTTCTCGTAGTAGTACGCGCGCCCGATGTTGCCCTGGTAGGTCTGGGGGTGGTCGTTCTGCGTCGAGCAGATGATCGACGGCGGGTTGATCGGGTACGACTCCGGGTTGCACTGCTGAACCACCTCGGTGGTCACCACCGGGATGTCGGGCAGGCCGGTGGTCGCACCCGCCTGGTCCTTGCAGGCCTGCATGTTCGAGACGCTGTTGAGGAACAACGCCGAGGTCCCGACCAGCGCGAAGTCCTGGGTGCAGGCCTTGATGACCGCGGACTGCGCTTCGGTGTCGGAGAGCTTCGAGTCGATGAAGTCGACGATCAGCTTGCGGCCCGCGATGCCACCGTGGGCGTTGATGTACTTGGCGAAGCCCTGGACGCCAGCCACCGAGCCGGCGAACAGGCCCGGGTCAACCTGTACGTCGACGTCGGCCACCACCGCGATCCGGATCGTCGTCGCGGTGACCCCGATCTCCGTGGCCTTCGTCGCACCTCCGCCACTGGACTGGGCTCCGGCGCTGCTCAATCCGAGCCCCGCCGTCACCATGCCGACCACGGCCGCGACCGCGACCCACCGGCCCTTCTTCATTCGATCCCCCCCGAGTAGTCAGTTACTGGCGGGCGAGAGCATGGCACGCCTTGCCCTGCTTGTCACAGCGGGCCCGGCTCGGGGCGCCGCGGGGCCGCGCCGGCTAGCGGGGTGGCGACGGTCCGGGTGCGGGGGTGGGGCCCCCGGATCCCGTCCCGGCTCCGAGGGTCGCCGGGCCGGCGGCGGTGGGGGCGGTGGGGGCGGTCGCGCTGGGATCGTCGGCGGACGGGGACGGGCTGGCTTTGCGGGACCGGCGAGCCCGAATCGACGCCCCGGTGGTGGGGATGATCCCGCTCGGCTGGCGGCCGACGCCGATGCCGGCCAGACCGGGCCCCAGGGCCATGAGGAAGTTGAACAGGTTGAAGGAGAACCACCCGAAGACGCTCACGATCACCGAGGGGAACAGCTCGGTGTACCAGGTGAACGACTGCAGGAGCAGCCCGCCGAGCAGCGCGCCGCTCACGACCGCGACCCCGCCGACCACGACGAGCAGGAGGTACGGCAGGCCGGCCAGCATCTGGAAGTCCTGGGTCGATGCTGACCCCAGCACCGCGGCGAAGAGCGCGCCAGAGAACCCGGCGATCGCGGCGGACAGCACCCACACCTGGAACTTGGTCACGGTCTGGTTGACACCCAACGTGGCGCACGCCGCCTCGCTGTCCCCGAGCGCGACGAGGCGACGTCCGAACGCGCTCGTTCGTAGGCGAACCACCCCGAGCCCCGCCAGGCCAAAGAGCACGGCGACGAGAAACAGCGTCCCGACGTCTTGGCCGTAGTGGATGCCGAGCACCGAGAACGGCTTGCTGAAGTCGAAGCCGAGGATCTTGATCGAGCCCGCAAGGCGGGCACTGCTCCCGAAGACCTCGGGTTGGTCGAAGAAGAGGAACTCGGCCATCCGGGCGAACGCCATCGACGCGAGGGCTAAGTAGAGCCCATGGAGCCGCAGCGCGGGGAGGCACATCAGCGCGCCGAACGGGATGGCGAACGCGGCCGCGACGACGAGCGCACCGATCCCTCCGAGGTGGGCGCCCCAGACCGCGAACGCGAACGCTCCCACGCCGACGAAGGTGATCTGACCGAGTGAGATCTGGCGTGTCCAGCCCGTCAGGGGTATCAGGGACAGCAGGGTGATGGCGGTCACCAGGGCGATGTCGAGCCGGCGGATGTCGACGCGAGTCATGAGGCCGGCGACGAGAACGACGCTGACGAAGAGCACGACCATGGCGATGCACGCGGTGCGAAAACGCGGGACCCGTGGCACCAGGATCCGGGCCGCCTTGCGGACCTCGATTCGGGCTTGGGGCGAGAGCAGCAGTGCGAGGAAGAGCAAGACGGTGGGGATAGCGGTCGAGGCGGTGGTCCAACGTCCAGTCCAGTTCAGGAAGTTCTGCTGGAAGGACAGCGCCAGCCCGATGATGATTCCGCCCACGTAGGTGAGCGGGAAGCTCCGCAAGCGGCCGATGATCGCCGCGGCGAACGCGTCGACGATCAGGAGGGTCAGCGTCGCCACGTCGAGGGTGCTGAGCTCCTGAGCCAAGAAGATTCCGGCTACGGCCGCCATGCTCGAGCCCAGCATCCAGGCGGTCATGGACACCCGCCCCACGCGGGCGCCGTTCAGCGCGGCCAGGTCACGGTTGTCGACGACGGATCGCATCGAGATTCCGAGTCGGGTCCGGGACAGCAGGAACCGAAGGAAGATCGCGATCAGGAGTCCACCGACGATGGTGATGACCCGGTACCACGGCATGAACGTTTCGCCGATGTGGAAGCCCTCGGTCCCGAAGAACGTGCCGATGCTGCGCGTCGTGTTCGGGTTCCAGACCGTCGCGGCGAGCCCGATGAGCGCGAGCATGACCCCGATCGTGGTGACCAGCTGAGCGACCAGGGGAGCCTCGGCGAGCGGCCGCATCAGCACCCGCTCGATCAGATAGCCGAAGAGCGGTGCCGCGACCAGCACGGTGAGCAGGAAAGCCAGGAGGGTCTGGATGCCCAGGTCGACCTTGAGCTCCCAGTACACGAACGCCATGACCATCCCGATGGCGCCCTGGGCAAAGTTAAAGACGCCCGACGTGGTGTAGGTGACGACGAGGCCGGTTGCCGCCACCGCGTAGATCGAGCCGAGGGTGATGCCGACGATGATGAAGAAGAGCAGCGAGTTGAAGCTGACCGGGTTCCCGGCCCATGACGCCACGACGACGTAGCCGACCAGGATCGCGACCACCAGCGCCGCGATCGCGCGGCCCCGTTCCGCCGGATTCAGCACCTTTGCGATCGTGGCCAAGCTTGCCGATCCCACTCGTGCAGCAGGTGGACCCGTCGGAGCGTGCCGGAGCGTGCCCCTCGCTCCTGTGGAGCTCACCCCGACGGCGCGCTGCGGACGATACAGAAGCCGGACACGGTTCGCAATGACACCCGCCCCGTCGAGCACTGGCCGTCTCGAGCTGGTCCGGCGCTCCTGGACGCGCGGCGCGCCGCCTGGCCCACCGGTCGGCGGCCGGCCCGCCGCGAGAGACGGCCGGCGCCACGTCGCGGCCTCTACGCTGAGAGGGTGCTGGGTTTGCCCGACGGCGTGCGCGCCTGTCTCTTCGACCTCGACGGCGTCCTGACCCGGACCGCGGAGGTGCACGCCGCCGCCTGGAAGGAGACCTTCGACGGGTTCTTGCAGGAATGGGCGGGCGACCACCACCAGCCCTTCGTGCCGTTCGACATCGTCAAGGACTACACGCAGTACGTCGACGGCAAGACCCGAGCCGACGGGGTCCGCTCCTTCTTGGCCTCGCGGAAGATCTCGTTGCCCGACGGGGGACCGGACGACGCACCGTCGGCGCCGACGATCCAGGGGATCGGGAACCACAAGAACGAGCTGCTGCTCCAGCGCATCAAGGAGCACGGCGTCCGGGCCTACGAGGGCTCCCTTCGCTACGTCGAGGCGGTTCGCGACGCCGGGCTCCCGCGGGCGGTGGTGTCCTCGAGTGCGAACACCGCGGCGGTGCTGCAGGCCGCGGGTCTCGCCGACTTCTTCGAGATCCGCGTCGATGGGCTCGTCGTGGCGCGCGACGGGCTGCGGGGCAAGCCGGCGCCGGACACCTACCTCGCGGGCGCCCGGGCGCTGCAGGTCGCTCCGAGCGCGGCCGCCGTCTACGAAGACGCGTTGGCCGGCGTCGAAGCGGGACGAGCGGGCAAGTTCGGGTTCGTCGTCGGCGTCGATCGCGAAGGACAAGCGGATGCACTCCGCCAGCACGGCGCGGACATCGTGGTGTCCGACCTCTCGGAGCTCCTCGATCCCCGATGATCCAGCACTCGGCGTTCACCCTCGACGCCTGGGAGATCCGGGAGGAGCAGCTCGACCTTGACGTCCTCGCCCAGACCGAGTCGGTGTTCGCGCTCGCCAACGGCCACGTCGGGCTTCGGGGCAACCTGGAGGAGGGCGAACCCGCGGGGCTGCCGGGAACCTACGTGAACTCGGTCTACGAGCTGCGCCCGCTGCCGTACGCGGAGGCGGGCTACGGGTATCCCGAGTCGGGCCAGTCGATGATCAACGTGACGAACGGGAAGCTGATCCGCCTGCTGGTCGACGATGAGCCCTTCGACGTGCGCTACGGCGAGCTGCGTTCCCACGAGCGGGTGCTCGACCTGCGCGCCGGGACCCTCGAACGAGACGCCCAGTGGACCTCGCCGGCCGGCCAGACCGTGCACATCCATACGGTGCGTCTGGTGTCGTTCGTCCAGCGGTCCATCGCCGCGATCCATTACGAGGTCGAGCCGGTCGACGGCCCCTTGCGGGTCGTGGTGCAGTCCGAGCTCGTCGCCAACGAGCCGTTGCCCGACTCGCCCCGAGACCCACGGGTCGATGCCGCGCTGAGCGCCCCGCTGGTCGGCGAGGATCACGTCACCCACGACCTGGGCGCGGTGCTCGTCCATCACACCGCCGCGAGCGGAATCCGGCTCGCCGCGGCGATGGATCACCTCGTCGACGGGCCACCCGAGACCGAAGTCACCGCGACCGCGGACACCGACGTGGCACGCGTGACCGTGACCACGGTCCTCCAGCCGGGCCAAAAGCTCCAGATCGTGAAGTTCCTCGCCTACGGCTGGTCCAGTGAGCGGTCCCGCCAGGCGCTGCGGGACCAGGTCGCCGGGGCCATCACCGGCGCCCGGCACACGGGTTGGGACGGGCTGATCGAGGAGCAGCGATCGTTTCTCGACGAGTTCTGGAGCCGCGCCAACGTCGAGGTCGACGGCGACCCGGAGATCCAGCAATCGGTCCGGTTCGGGCTGTTCCACGTGCTGCAGGCCGGGGCGCGCGCCGAGCGGCGGGCCATCCCCGCGAAGGGCTTGACCGGGACGGGCTATGACGGTCACGCCTTCTGGGACACCGAGACGTTCGTGTTGCCCGTGCTCACCTACGCCCTCCCCGACACCGCCGCCGACGCGCTGCGGTGGCGGCACTCGACGTTGCCGGCGGCCACTGAACGGGCCACCACGCTGGGTCTGGCCGGCGCGGCGTTTCCCTGGCGGACCATCAACGGTGAGGAGTGCTCGAGCTACTGGCCGGCCGGGACCGCCGCGTTCCATATCAACGCGGACATTGCGGACGCGGTGGTCCGCTATATCGACGCCACCGACGACCAGGACTTCGAGCGCGACATCGGCCTTGAGCTGCTCGCCGAGACGGCCCGACTGTGGAACAGCCTCGGGCACCACGATCGGGAAGGCCGTTTCCGGATCGATGGCGTCACCGGGCCGGATGAGTACAGCGCCCTCGCCGACAACAACATCTACACCAATCTCCTCGCCCGCCAGAACCTGCGCGCTGCGGCCGACGCCGCGGAACGCCACCCGGACGAGGCAACCGGGTTCGGTGTCGACGACGCGGAGATTGGGTCGTGGCGGGCGGCGGCGGCGGCGATGTACATCCCCTACGACGAGCATCTCGGAGTCCATCCGCAAGCGGAGCGGTTCACCGACCATCAGGTCTGGGACTTCGCGGACACGAAGCCCGACCAGTACCCGCTGCTGTTCTCGTTCCCCTACTTCGAGCTGTACCGCAAGCAGGTCGTCAAGCAAGCCGACCTGGTGCTGGCGATGCACCTCCAGAGCGCGGCGTTCAGCGACGAGGAGAAGGCGCGCAACTTCGCCTACTACGAGCGGCTCACTGTGCGTGATTCGTCGTTGTCGGCGGCAACCCAGGCGGTCATCGCGGCCGAGGTCGGTCAGCTCGACCTCGCGTACGACTACCTCGGCGAGGCGGCGCTCATCGACCTCGACGATCTCGAGCACAACACGCGAGACGGCGTGCACATCGCGTCGCTGGCCGGCGGCTGGATCGCCCTCGTGGCGGGTTTCGGCGGTCTGCGCACCCTCGGGGGCACGTTGTGCTTCTCGCCCCGCCTGCCCGTCGCGCTGACCCGCCTGGCTTTCAACCTGTACTACCGCCAGCGGCGCATCAGCGTGACCGTGAACTCCTCGACGGTGTCGTATCGGCTCCACGAAGGCGAGCCGCTCGGCTTGTGCCACCACGGTGAGCGGTTCACATTGCACCTCGACGAGGAGGTGCAGCGTCCGGTCCCGGTCGTCGCGGCGCGACCGCGACCCACCCAGCCGGCGGGGCGGGCCCCGGCGCGGCGACAGGTCAACCCGGGCCCCGCCCGAGGTCGCTGAACGACGTCCCCGCGGGCGAGCGGCGGTTCGCGCGGCGGGGAGCGCCTCGCCCGTCGGGCTCAGGCCGGTCGGAGTTCCACCAGCCGCACGAGGGGGATCCGGCGGTCGGTTTCGGCCTGGTAGTCGTTGTAGAAGGGCCGGTCGGCGGTGAGCGCGGCCCACGTCTGGGTGTGGTCATCGCCCTCGAGGATGTCGGGTCGGGCCCAGAACCCGCCGCTCTGCACGGTGCAGCGGACCTCGGGGTTCGTGGCGCGGTCCGCCAGGTTGAGATACCAGGCCGGGTGCTGGGGCGCTCCGGCGAAGGACGCCACGACGACCCGGTTCCCGTGTTCGTCGAGCCAGTAGGGGACCGTCACCTTGTGTTCCCGCCCGGTCTTGCGTCCGATCGTCCGCACGATGACGTGCTTCATCCCGGCGGCGATCCACACCGCGTCGTCGTCGGAGCTCTCCTGCGCCTCGACGTGGGCGCGGCTGATGCCCGGGATGGTGTCGCGGGGTGGACGCTCGAACGGCTCGTTGTGTTGGTCGACCATCGCGGCAAGTTACCTTCCGTTGCCGTCCGCCGCGGGCCGAGCGCGCGCTCGACGCGGCCCGGTGGTTGCGCCGCCGCACCTGACGGTCAACGGGACCGACGCGCGGCTGGCCGTGGCAGGCCAGCCGGACGACGACGCGCCGGACCCCCGAGCCGGTCGAGGCCACCCGGCCGCCCCGACGCGCGAGGGCGTGCTGAGCCGGCTGCGCTGCCCGGCTCAGCCGGGAGGGTGGCCCGGGCCTCGGTTTCGGAGAGCAGTGGTACCCGGGCCCGGACCGGGGGACACTGGGCGGGTGAGCTCCTCTCCGCCGAGCAAGCGCACCCCCGCCAAGGGGCGGGCCCGGCCGACGAACGGCAGCCCCCGGGCGCGCTCGCGGGCCGACGATTCGACGCCGGTCGAGGTTCCCACCGCCCCCGCCGAGGAGCGCGACGGCGCGGGCAACGGCGCCGGTCGGGGATCGCGGCCCCGCGACGACGAGATCCCCCCGTGGGTGCGCCGGGCGATGGCGCTCTTCTTCGCCTGGGTGGTGGGTCTGGTCGTCGCCTACTGGGTCGTCCAGAAGCTGCGAACCGTGATCCTCATGGTGGTGGTCGCGGTGTTCTTGGCCTTGGCGATGGAGCCCCCCGTCAACCGGCTCGTCAAGCGGGGCTGGAGTCGCCATGGGGCGACCGGCCTGGTGTGGGGGCTCTTCCTCCTGAGCACGATCGGGTTCTTCGCGGCGTTCGGGTCGGTGGCGATCACGCAGGCCTCGCAGCTGGTGAACAACACGGCCCACTACGTACGCAACGTCGTCAACTTCGTGAACCGCGACTTCGGCACGTCCATTCGGGCCCAAGGGCTGATCAACAACCTGGAGAGCAAGAACGGCGCGGTGCAGCGGTTCGCGCGCAACCTGGCCGGCGACGCTCCCAACGTGGCGTTGACGATCGGCAAGAGCCTGCTCGAGATCGTGCTGACCTTCATCTTCGCCTTCTACCTGACCGCGGACGGTCCCAAGGTCCGCCGGTCGATCTGCTCGCGCCTTCCTCGGCGCCGTCAGCAGATCGTGCTCGACACTTGGGAGCTCGCGGTCGACAAGACGGGCGCATATCTGTACTCGAGGGCGCTGCAGGCTGCGATCTGCACCGCGGCGGTGTGGATCTTCTTGTTCGCGCTCGGCATCCCAGGGTCGCTCGCGCTGGCGATCTTCGTCGGGGTGGTGTCGCAGTTCATCCCGACGTTCGGCACGTACCTGGCGCTGATCCTGCCCACCCTGGTGACGCTGTTGTACTCGCCGGTCGACACGATCTGGGTCCTGGCGTACCTGATCGGCTATCAGCAGTTTGAGAACTACATCCTCGGCCCGAGGATCGCTCGGCGGACGCTGCAGATCCATCCTGCGCTCACGATCGGCACCGTGTTCGCGGGCGCGGTGCTCCTCGGCCCGGTCGGGGCGCTGCTCGCCCTCCCGGCGACCGCGGTGGTCCAGGCGCTGGTCTCCACCTACACCGACGAGCAGGAGGTGATCGAGACCTCCCTCACCAGGGACCCCGGGCGGCGCAGGCGTCGGATCCGCATCCCGCGCTTCTCGCTGCGGCGCGGCGGCGCGGCGAAAACCGAGCCCGAGTCCGAGCCGTCCCCCGTCCCGTCGGGCGCCCCGGGCGACCCGCCGTCGGCGCGCGCCCGGTCGTCACCCGCGCCGAGCAAGCCCCGGCGTCGCCCGGCGGGATGAGCCTCCCGAGGCTCAGTCGGCGAGGTACTCGTCGATCACCTGGTGCATGTGGAGCAGGTTGGATTCCTGGCGCGGGTTGAGCCGCAGGCCGCGAAAGCCGCGGGACTGCATGCCCTCCTGGACGCGGGCCATGTTCTCGTAGTCCTGGGTGGTGATCGGCCCCCAGTCGTGGTCGTGCCAGTCGGGGTACCAGCGCGGGGTCGGCATGCGCCACGGGCGGTCCGGCCGGGGCCACTCGAGCACCCAGGTGTCTTGGAGCGCCGCGTTCACGTCGACGCCGTGCGGCCGCACTCGGAACAGGATCGCGCTGCCTGGATAGATCGGCCCGACCACGTTGGGGAACACGTACACGTCGTCGGCGCTCGTCATCTGGTCCGCGTCGAGACCACTCACGTCGAAGCCGCGGCTGGCCAGCAGATCACGGCGCCGAGCCTGGTAGGTCTCGAGCAGGTTCTGGTCCGGCGGCAGGGGCCCGGCGCGGACCTCGTCGACCAGGTCGCGTTCCTCCTTCAAGAAGGCGCCGCCGAGCCCCGCGACGAGGCCGGCCAGCACCTCGCCCTCGTCGAACTCGTCCTCGGCGAGACCGAGGCGGGGGCTCGGACGCAACCGGCGGCGGGCGCTCGGCAGGCGCCCATAGTGGGCGTGCTTGCCGAGCTGTTCGTATTCGATGCTGACGTCGTCGGTCCAGGGCAGCAGCTGCGGGTGCGTGCCCTGCACGTGGTACGCCTCGTTGAAGGCGTCGACGACGACCTTCCAGTTCGCGGGCAGCACCGTCGTCTGATACGACCGCAGCCGCATCTCGTCGAGGCGGTACGGCGCGAGCAGCGCCGGGAGCGGGTCGAGGAAGTCGAGCAGCGGCTCCGCCCCGGGGTCGAGGTTCACGAACACGAACCCGCCCCAACGTTCGCATCGCACCTCGCCCAGCGAGAGGCCCTCGGGGAGGCCACCGAACTCCGGCGCGTCGACCACCTCGACCAGGCGACCGTCCAGGCCGTACCGCCAGGCGTGGAACGGGCAGGTGAGGGTGCCGGTCTCGGTGTGGCCGCAGCCCCGCGCGAGGCGGGTGCCCCGGTGTAGGCACGCGTTGAAGAAGGCGCGCACCGTGTCGGGGCCCGAGCGCATGACCAGGACCGACTCGGTGCCGATCGTGTACTCGCAGTAGTCGCCGATCTCGCCGACCTGCTCCTCCCGGCAGGCGATCTGCCAGACCCGAGGCCAGAGCCGCTCGAGCTCGAGATCGAAGAAGCCCGGGGACGTGTAGCGCTCCTTGGCGATCAGGCCGTCGTCCCGGACCGGCAGTGCGGGCATGGACCGAAAGGTAGCGTCAGCCACGCCGATGGAGTTCAACCTTGCCGACCTCTTCGAGTGCGTCGTCGACCACGTGGCCGACCGCGAGGCGCTGACCTGCGGCGACGCGCACCTGACGTACCGGGCGCTCGACGCCCGCGCCAACCAGCTCGCCCACGGCCTGGCCGAGCTCGGCGTCGAGGCCGGGGACCACGTGGCCTGCTTCTTGCACACCCGCGCCGAGTACGTCGAGACGATGCTCGCCTGTTTCAAGCTGCGCGCCGTCCCGTTCAACGTCAACGACCGCTACGTGGCCGACGAGCTCGCCTACGTCTGCACCGACGCCGACGCGGTGGCGCTCGTGTACGACTCGGACCTGGCGCCGCACGTCGAGGGTCTCGCCGAGCTGGTCCCGACCCTTCGCTTTACCCTGGCCCTCGGCGCCGAGTACGACGCTCTCGTCGCGGCGGGCAGCCCAACCCGCGACTTCGGTCCCCGCTCACCCGACGATCGCTACCTCCTCTATACGGGCGGCACGACCGGCTCCCCGAAGGGCGTCGTGTGGCGCCAGGAGGACATCTTCTTCGCCGCGCTGGGCGGCGGCAACGCCGGCGGGCCCCCGATCGGCCAGCCCGAGGAGATCGGTGCCCGCGTGCTCGAGAACCGAGCGCAGCGCCTCGGCCCGTTCCTGCCCCAAGGCGACCCAGGTCCCGACCAGTTCGTCGCGTTGGCGCTCGGCCCGCTCGCGCACGCCAGCGGTCAGTGGTCCGCGTTGGGCACCCTGTTGGGCGGCGGCCGCGCCGTGCTGTACCTCGACCGCCACGTCGACATGGTCCGCGTCCTCGAGCTGATCGTGGCCGAGCAGGTCGTCGCGCTGAACCTGGTCGGCGACGCGAGCGGCCGCCCGTTGCTCGACACCCTCCGGAGCCACCCGGGCGCGTTCGACATCTCGTGCCTGCGGATCCTCGGGTCGGGGGGTAGCAGCCTGTCCGCGGACGTGAAGCGGGGCCTGCTCACCGAGCTGCCCGACGTCCTGACCGTGCTGGAGGCGATCGGGTCCTCCGAGGCTCCGGTGCAGGCGCTGGCCCTCGTGGGCAGCGCCGACGCGCCGACCGAGACGCTTCGCTTCGCGAGCCGAGCCACCACCATGGTCGTCGACGACGCGCTGCGCCCGATCCCGCCCGGCTCGACGCAGGTGGGGCGACTCGCGACGACCGGGCGGACGCCGCTGGGCTACTACAAGGACCCCGCCAAGAGCGCGGCCACGTTCGTGGAGATCGACGGGCGTCGCTGGACGCTGCCCGGCGACATGGCAACCGTCGACGCCGACGGGTCCATCCACGTGTTGGGACGCGGCTCGATGTCGATCAACACCGGCGGCGAGAAGGTCTACCCCGAGGAGGTCGAGGCCGTCTTGAAGACCCACCCGCAGCTCGCGGACGCGGTGGTGGTGGGGGCGCCCGACTCGACCTGGGGTGAGCGGGTGGTGGCCGTGGTCGAACCCGGGGCGGGGTGCGAGGTCCCGACGCTCGATGAGCTCCGGGACCACTGCCGCACCCGGCTGGCGGGCTACAAGGCGCCCCGGGCGCTGCACCGGGTCGACCAGATGCCGCGCACCGCGGCCGGCAAGCCCGACTACCCGAGCATCCGCGCCCTCGTCACCGCCGCCTCCTAACCCGGCGAGCGAGCCCACCCGAGACCGCACCAACGCCGCTCCACCCACCCCACCCACTCCACCCCAAGGGGGCTCCCGGGAGCCC
>PLJD01000034.1:15748-15906 GCA_003140175.1 Actinomycetota bacterium | reverse complement strand
GCCGCGCACGCCCGGCCCAGACCCCGTGACGCGGCCGCGACCGCCGCCCGTCGTCCCTCGAGCTGTAGATCCATCACGTCGCTCCTCGCGGGTGGGTGGGTGGTGCGGTCGGCGTCGGCCAGCTCAGCCGTGGATCGGCCCGTCAGCGTCGCGCAGCG
>PLJD01000034.1:0-15668 GCA_003140175.1 Actinomycetota bacterium | reverse complement strand
CGGGCCACTCGCACACGACCTCGTCGGCCATCGGGAACCGGGCTCGCGTCGCGAACACGGCCCGGGCGTCGCACACGGTGACGGAGTAGCCGAGCAGCTTGCCCGCCCGGGCCAGCGCGGCGGTGAAGTCCACCGCACCGAAGATCACCAGCCGCGGCGGCAGCGCGAACGACTCGATGAACACGGTCACGTCCGATTCGCGCGCCNNGACCCGGTCGAGGTCGTCGTCGCCCAGCGACCCGACCGATGCCCGCGCTGGTCCGACGAGCAGCTTGTGTCCCACCCCGGTTCCTTCGGTGACGCTCGCCAGCGCGACCGGCTCCTCGGCCCGCAAGGCATCCCGCAAGGCGTCGAAGACCGGCGTGGGCGGGCCAGGTGAGGCGCTCACCAGTCCAGCGGCTCGACGAACACGTGGAGGGTTCCGCCGCAGGTGAGCCCGACCGCGAACGCCTCGTCGTCGGAGTAGCCGAACGTCACGACGCCCCGCTCTCGCTCCCCCGCCAGCACCGCGAGCGCCTCGGTGACCACCGCACCCTCGACGCAGCCGCCGGAGACCGACCCGGCGACCTCACCGGTGTCGCTGACCGCCAGGGCCGCGCCGGGGTCGCGCGGCCCCGAGCCGTCGAGGCCCACCACGCGGGCCACCGCGACCCGGTGACCGGCGGCTCGCCACCGGTCGATGTCGGGAAGCAGGTCGCGCATCTCAGCCCGCCAGGACCGCGACGAGGTCCTCGAGCGCGGCGACCGAGTGTCCGGTCACGAAGTCGTCGACGTGGGGAAGCGCGGCGGCCATCCCCCGCGCCAACGGCGCATAGTCGGCGGTGGCCTTCAACGGGTTCACCCACACCACCCGGTGCGCGACGCGGCGCAGCCGGGCCATCTCGGAGCCGAGCAGCTCGGGGTCGCCGCGGTCCCACCCGTCGGAGAGGATGACGACAATCGCGCCGCGAGCCAGGCCGCGCACACCCCAGCGGTCGTTGAAGGTCCGCAACCCAGCCCCGAGACGGGTGCCGCCCGACCAATCGGTCACCGCACGGCTGGCCGCGGCGAGCGCCTGGTCGGGGTCGCGCGATGAGAGCTCGCGCGTCACCCGGGTGAGGTGCGTGCCGAGCGCGAACGCCTCGACGCGGGTCCCGCCCACCACCGCGGTGTGGAGGAACCGCAGCAGGGCCCGCGCGTACGGCTCCATCGATCCGCTGACGTCGCAGAGCAACACGATGCGGCGGGGACGCTCGGCGGGGGCGCGAAACGCTCGGGTGACGGGCTCGCCGCCCGAGCGCAGCGCATGGCGGACGGTGCGGCGCAGGTCGGGGCGGCCCCGGTCGTGGGGGGGGGGGCGGTGCCGACGCGATCGGCGCCGGGCGCCCACGACCCGCAGATCGGCGATGAGGCGTCGGGCCTCGTCGAGCTCGGCGGGGCTGCACGCGGCGAAGTCCCGGTTGCGGAGCACCTCGGCGGGGCTCCACCGCACCTGCACCGTCAGCGAGTCGGGGTCTCCCGACTCGGGGTCGGGCTCGACGTCGGGATCGTCGGATCCGTCGTCGAGGCCGACGCTCACCACGGTCTTCGGGGCGGGCGGCCCCGGCGCGGCGGGATCCGACCAGAAGGCCTCGAACGCGCGGTCGTACAGCGCGGCGTCCTCGGGTCGGCGCAGCACGACGACCCGCCCCGCCCAGTAAAGGGCGTCGCGATCCTCGAGGCCGACCGCGGCCCACGCCTCCCCGAGCGTGACGGTCGAGCCGACCGGCACTTCGAGGCCGACGCCGCGCAGCACCCGCGCGAAGCCCACGACGAGACGGTCGGTCTCCACGCCCCGCTCAGGCCTCGTGTCCGGCCGCCGCGGTGGCGAGCGTGTCCAGGCCGTGGGCGCGGGCGCGCTGCTGATCCTCCCGGTACTTCAGCACCGTCCCGAGGGTCACGCCGACCGTCTCCTCGTCGAGACGGGTCGCGCCGAGCGCGGCGACGGCCTGCGCCCAGTCGATGGTCTCGGCGACGCCGGGCGGCTTGTAGAGCTCGAGGTCACGCAGCGCTTCCACCGCGCCGGCGACCTGGCGGGCGAGCGCCTCACCGACCCCGGGGGCGCGCAGGCGCAGGATGGCCAGCTCCCGCTCGAAGTCGGGGTGGTCGATCCAGTAGTAGAGGCAGCGGCGCTTCAGCGCGTCGTGCACGTCGCGGGTGCGGTTCGACGTGACGACGACCACTGGCGGGCGCGCAGCGTGGAAGGTGCCCAGCTCGGGGACGGTGATGGAGTAGTCGGCGAGGATCTCGAGGAGGAACGCCTCGAACTCGTCGTCGGCCCGGTCGACCTCGTCGATGAGCAACACCGGCGGTTCCCCATCCTGGGCGGCGATGGCGCGCAGCAGCGGTCGACGTACGAGGAACCGCTCGGAGTACAGCTCGTCCTCGACGATCGGGGCGCCGCCCGCCTCCGCGGCGCGGAGGTGCAGGAGCTGGCGCGAGTAGTCCCACTCGTACACGGCCTGCGCGGCGTCGATCCCCTCGTAGCACTGGAGCCGGACGAGCTCGCCGCCGGTCCAGCAGGCCAGCACCTTCGCCAGCTCGGTCTTGCCGACGCCGGCTTCCCCCTCGAGGAGCAGCGGGCGTTGCAAGGTGAGCGCCAGGAACACCGCCGTGGTGAGGCCCTCGTCGGCCAGGTAGTCGTGGGCGGCGAGGCCGGCGCGCACGTCGTCCACCGACTTGACGGGTTCCATGACCTCGAGCGTATCCGGGGCAGCGCGCGGCTCGGTTTACCGACCGGCCGCGAGTCCCTCCGAGCGGGGGTCGCTGGCCGCGGCGTACCCGGTCGTTTGGCAGCGGATGGCGTGCGCGTGTCCCATGCCCGAGTCGTAGCGCGGTCCCGGCTCGACATCGTGGCCGTGGGCGCGCAGGCCGTCGAGCAGCCCGGGTGGGAAGCGATCCTCGGCGTGGACGCGCCACGACCCGGGATCGACCCGCCAGCGCGGCGCGCCGAGCGCGTCGCCGGGGTCGGCGCCGTCGTCGACGAGATGGGCGAGCAACTGCAGGTGCACGCCGGGTTGCGCGTCGCCGCCCATGCTCCCGAACACGAGCCAGGGGGCGTCGTCGCGCAGCGCGAGGGCAGGGATCAGGGTGTGCAGGGGCCGCTTGGCCGGCGCGAAGGCGTTGGCCCGGTCCGGGTCGAGCGAGAACGAGAACCCGCGGTTGTTGAGGTTGATCCCCCAGTCGGGGACCTGGACCCCCGAGCCGAAGCTCATGAAGTTCGACTGGATCAGGCTGACGAGGAGCCCGTCGCGGTCGGCCGCGCAGAGATAGGCGGTCCCGCCGGGCTGGGCCGCTGCGATCCCCGGGTCGACGGCGACGTCGGGGCGGATGGCGGCGCGCCGCGACGCGAGGAAGTCCTCGGCGAGGAGGTCGGTGGCCGGGCGGGTCATCGCGGCCGGGTCGGTGACGAACCGGTCCCGGTCCGCGAGCGCCTGCTTGAGGGTCTCGACGAGGAGATGCTCGCGTGCGACGCCGGGGGGTGGCAGCGCGAAGCCGTCGAGGATCCGGAGCGCCTCGAGTGCGGTGACGCCCTGGGTCGGCGGGGGCAGCTCGAGGATGTCCACGTCGCGGTACGTCGCCCGGAGCGGCGCCGCCCACTCCCCCGCGTGGGCAGCGAGGTCACCGGGCGCGAGCGCCCCGCCGTGGCGGTGCAGCGTGGCGACGATCGCCTCCCCGATCGGCCCGCGGTAGTACGCGTCGGGACCGTCGCTGGCCAGCGTCTCGATCGTTCGCGCCAAGGCCGGTTGGCGTAGCCACGAGCCGGCCCGCACGTCGGCGTAGACGCCCCGCCACGCATCAAAGTGCTCGACGCGCTGCCGGTACATCCGGGTGCCCTCGGCGAAGACCGGGGCAGCCGCCGCGCTGACCTCGAAGCCGTCCCGGGCGTAGCTCACCGCGTCCTGCGCGAGGGTCGCGAAGTCGCGGGTCCCCCAGCGCTCGAGGAGGTCGAACCATCCCGCCGGACCCCCCGGCACCGTCACCGCGTGCGGTCCGAGGACCGGCATATGCGACGCGCCCGACTCCGCCCGCATGGCGGCGAGGGTGGCGCCGGCCGGCGACCGGCCCGACCCGAGGTAGCCGTGGGGACGGCCGTCCCAGACCAGCGCGAAGAGATCACCGCCGTACCCACACAGATACGGGGCCACCACGCCCAGCGTCAGGTTCGCAGCGATCGCCGCGTCGAGCGCGTTGCCGCCCTGAGCGAGCACGCCGAGGCCCGTCATCGACGCGAGATAGTGCGGCGTGGCGACCGCGGCCCGGGGGTACCGGCGGGCTTGCATCTCGGGGAGGCTACGGGCCCGCGCCGGGGAGCCGCACGGGGGTGGGCGGTGGCCGGTTCGGGTCTCGCCCCGGCCCGCGGATGGTCAGCCGAGGTGGAGCCAGCCCGCGACGGTCTGGAGGACCACCAGCAGGGCGAGCGCGCTCACCGCGACGACCGAGACGGTCGCGACCACCCGGAAGCGCGGCGAGTTCACGGCGTCGCCGAGGACGCTGCGACGGTTGGCGAGGATGAGGATGAAGGCGAGGATCACCGGGGTGATGACCCCGTTCAAGATCTGGGTGTTGATGAGCAGATGGATCAGGTTGCCCGGGATGAGGGCGACCGCCGCCCCCAGCACGATCTGCCCGGTGAAGAGGCCGAGGAACAGTCGAGCCTCCGAGAACCGGCGCGACACCGACCGCTCGGCGCCGACCGCCTCGGCCAGCCCGTAGGCGGTCGAGAGCGGGACGATCGCGGCGGCGAGCGCCGACGCGCCGAGGAGTCCGACCGCGAAGAGCGTGGTCGCGCTCGAGCCGGCCACCGGGGCGAGCGCTCGGGCCGCCTGATCAGCCGAGCTGAGCGCGCCGGTCCCGCCGATCGCCGCGGCAGTGGCGATGATGATGAACATGCTGATGAGGTTGGCGAAGATGACACCGCCGATGGCGTCGACCCGTTCCCGCGGGTAGTCCTCGGGGCCGATCCCACGGTCGCTCACCGCCGCGGCTTGGTAGAGCTGCATATAGGGCGTGATCGTCGTGCCGACCAGCGCGACCGCCAGGAGGACGAACGCGTGACTGGCCACGAAATGCGGCAGCAGCGTGTTCGTCGCGACGGCACCCCAGTTGGGCTTCCCGAGAAACACCGCGACCGGGTAGGCGAGAAAGACCAGCGTGAGGAGCAGGAATACGCGCTCCGCGTACCGGTAGGTGCCGAAGACGACCACCGCCCAGATCGCGATCGCGGCGATCGGGATCGCGATGTAACGGGACACCCCGAAGATCTCGAAGCCCGCGCCGATCCCCGCGAACTCCGAGACCACCAGCCCGAGGTTGGCGATGACCATCAGGACTACCGGGACGGTCGCGACCCGGAGCGAGAACTGCTCGCGGACGAGCGAGATGAGCCCCTCCCCCGAGTAGGCGCCGAGTCGGGCCGCCATCTCCTGGACGACGACGAGCGCGACCGTGACCAGCACCATCAAGAAGAGGGTTCGATAGACGAACTGGGAGCCCGCCGACGCGTAGGTGGCGATCCCGCCCGCGTCGTTGCCCGCGTTCGCCGCGATCACCCCGGGGCCGAGCACGGCGAGGAGCACGACGAACCGTCGCCGCCGTAGCCACTCCCGATTGAACGGGCGGATCATGACAGATGGACGTGGAGGCCGTGTCGGCCGCGAGGCGACACGAGCGCGTCGATGATGTCGTCGGCGAGGATCCGGCCGACGGGTCGTTGCTCGTCGTCGACTACCAGCAGCGAGCTGCGACGCGAATCGGTGAGCCGGTCCACCACCTGGTCGAGTGACGCCGCGGTGTCCACGGTGATCGGGGAACTCGAAGACGCCAGCTCGTCGAGCTGCTGCTCATCCGGGGCGAGGAGCAACTCCAGGATCCGGACGTCGTCGACGAGCCGGCCGTCGCCGTCGACGAGCACGACCGAGTCGAGGTCGTCGCGGTCGTCGGGCGCCTGGGCCAGCTGCGCGCGCACGCTCCCGACCCGGTCCTCGGGTCGGGCGAGGATCAGCCGAGTGGTCATGAGCCCTCCCGCGGTGCGTTCGGGGTACGCGAGGAGGTGCCGCAGACGCACCGCCACCGCGGGCGACATGGCGGCGAGCATCTCCTCGAGCTCGTCGTCATCCAGGTCGCGGAGCGCGTCCGCCGCTTCGTCGGGCTCCATCGCCGCCAACAGCTCGGCGGCGCGGGGCACGGGCAGGTCGCGCAGCAACGCGCGGAGCTCTTCGGGCTCCATCTCCTCGAGGACATCGGCCGCCTCGTCGGGCTCCAACGCCGCGAGGAGCTCGTGGCGTTCGGGGCGGCCGAGCTCCTCGAGCAGGTCGGCGAGCTCACTCGGGCGGAGCCGCAACAGCGACTGGTTCTCGCGCCGCAGCCGCAGCGGCCCGGGCTGAACCCCGAACGGCTGGATCGCGGCCCAGTCGATGACCCGCTCGGGCGTCGGTCGAGCTCGCCAGCGGGCCGGGCCGAGCCGGCGCAGCAGCGACTGGAAACCCACATCGACACCCACCAGACGCCACCCATCCAGCACCTCGGCGAGGTACAGGTCCGACGCGCGCACCACGCGGACGCCGTCGACGTCGACGAGCTGATGGTCCAACACGTCGCCGGCCAGCAGCACCTCACCCTCGCGGCGCTCGAAATCCCGCAGGCTGAACCGGGCCGAGGCCAAGGTCAGGCCGGAACCCTGGGCGTCGGCGAGCTGCTCGACGGGGACGAACGCCAAGCGGCGCGCGACGCGCACGACGAGGCCGGTGACCGGCGGATACGGCTCGCCGTCCCAGCGGGCCACGAGGTCCGAGAGACGACCGACCTCGGCGCCGCCGATGATGCGCACGGGCCGGCCGAGCAGCCCCGCCACGGAGATGAGCGCGTCCGCGATGGCGCGGTTCGCCAGCAGCCGCTCGGTGCGGCGGTCGCGGCGCGTTCGGAGCGCGGCGGCGTTGGGGAACGGGGGACGACGGGCCATGGGGGCCTCCGGGGTCGGGCGGAACATCACCACGCCCGCCGCCCGGGCGGCCACCGAGCGGAAGCTAGCGGAGGTCCGGGCAGGCGGGACGAAGACTGGGACTCGGGGGGTCGCTTCGTCGCCGCATCCGCCTCACCTCCTCCTGTCTGGCACGCCACACACACTCAGCACCGGTCAACACAGGGGAGAATTCTACCCGACAGGGCGAGGTCGGTCGTCGTGAACGTCGGATGTCGCCGTGGGAACGGCCCGACCAACGCCCTGCGATGACGGGCCGCGCCACGCCAATCCGAGCCGTCGCGCGTGACGCGGCGGCGGACGCGATTGCCGCGAGCCGGGATCGCGCCCGGCGGGACCCGCGGTCGTCGCTCCCGGCCGCCGTGGGCTGCGGTGCCGCTCCACGCGCGGGCGGGGCGACGGCCCCGGTCGCCCGGAGACTTGGGGTCGGTGATCGGAGCGATGATGATCGACGTCGTCGGACCAGGAGGGCGCCCCATGGCCATGTCGGTCATCAACCCCGCGACCGAGGAAACGATGCAGACCTTCGAGACCCTGTCCGCGGTCGAGCTCGAGGAACGGCTCGACTGGGCTGCGACCACATTCGCCACCTACCGCCGCACCGACTTCGCCACCCGTGCCACGTGGATGCGAGCGGCGGGTGAGATCTTGGACCGCGACTGCGACACCATCGCCCGCATGATGACCACCGAGATGGGCAAGACCTTCGTCGCCGCGCAGGCCGAGGCCCGCAAGTGCGCGGTGGCATGCCGCTACTACGCCGAACAGGCGGCCGGGTTCCTCGCCGACGAGCCGGCAGACGCCGCCGCGGTCGGCGCCCGGCAGGCCTTCGCTCGCTACGAGCCGTTGGGTCCAGTGCTGGCGGTCATGCCGTGGAACTTCCCGCTGTGGCAAGTCATGCGCTTCGCGGCTCCGGCCCTGATGGCCGGCAACGTCGGACTCTTGAAACACGCGTCGAACGTGCCCCAAACGGCCCTGTTCCTCCAAGACCTCTTCGTCGAGGCCGGATTCCCCGACGGGGCATTCCAAACCCTGCTGATCGGCGCGGACCAGGTCGAGGGAGTGTTGCGCGACCGGCGCGTGGAGGCCGCCACCCTCACCGGGAGCTTGCCGGCCGGACGGTCGGTTGGATCGATCGCGGGGGGCGAGATCAAGACCACCGTCCTGGAGCTGGGGGGCAGCGACGCGTTCATCGTGATGCCCTCGGCGGACCTCGGCCGGGCCGCCGCGGTGGCGACCACGTCACGCTGTCAGAACAACGGGCAGAGCTGCATCTCAGCCAAGCGATTCATCGTCCACCAGGCGGTGGCCGCGGACTTCCAGCAACGCTTCGTCGCCCAGATGGCCGCGCTTCGGGTGGGCGACCCGATGAATACCGACACCGATGTAGGTCCGCTCGCCACCGCGGCCGGTCGTGACGACGTCGAGGCGCTGGTCCGCGACGCGGTCGAGCGGGGCGCGCGCGTCCTGTGCGGCGGACATCGTCCTGACCGTCCGGGCTGGTATTACCCGCCGACAGTCATCACCGACATCACACCCGCGATGCGCATGTACCACGAAGAGGTCTTCGGCCCAGTCGCGCAGCTCTACCGGGTCCACAGCATCGACGAGGCGGTCGCGCTTGCCAACGACACCGACTTCGGTCTCGGCTCGAACGCGTGGACCGACGATCCTGCCGAACAGGACCGCTTCGTGCGGGACCTCGAGGCCGGCGCGGTATTCGTGAACGGGATGACGACCTCGTATCCCGAGCTGCCGTTCGGCGGCGTGAAGACCTCGGGCTACGGCCGAGAACTCTCCCGGCATGGGATCCGCGAGTTCTGCAACCTCAAGACGGTCTGGATCGGCGCCGAGTCCCGCCGCTCGGAGACGGTCACCGAGACGGAGTGAACCCGCCCCGGTCCGCTCGACGCACTAGGGCAGCGAGGTCGGCGCGACGAAGTGCGGCCCATAGTTCTGGATCGTGTGCGGGGGCGGCTGCTGAGGTGGGGTGATGAACGGGGACACGTTGGTGCTGTACACGATCATCGGGTTCGCCGACAGCGGGTTCAAACTGAACGCGCCGTAGGAGTCCACCGTGTTGTCCGGGGTGTCGGCGACTTGGGGAGGGACGTAGGTAAACGGGCCCCAGGGGTCCGGGGCGGTGAACACCGAGACGTCAGCGCTAAACACGTCAGCCGACTTGGCGGTGGCGAGGTACTCCCCGCCGCGGTACGGGAGCACCCAGGGATGCGCCGCCGGCGCCTCGTCTGGCAGCCCGGAGGCGCCCAGCGCGAAATAGCGGGCGGGTGTATTGATCCACGTCGTGGGCTGCGCCGACGTCGGATCAGCAACCCAGTTGGCGGGATCGGTCAGGGTTCCCGGATCGGCGGTTCCATTCCAGAACTGCCACTGGCTCGGCGTGGTCAGGATCTGGCTCAGCGGAGCGCGGGCCACGTAGACGTTCTCGGTGTTGTTGCTTCCGTAGAGATAGACGTCCCCGTGGTCGAGGAGCGCCGTGCTGCCATACGGAACGGCGGCGTTGAAGGCGAACGGCAGCGGCTGCACGCTCTGGAGCTGGAGGGACGGCAAAGCGAACGTCGCCACGTCGAAGCCGGCCTCGGTGAAGAACAGCGGAGCGGGTGCTGCCTGCATGCGCCAGGCGAAGACGTGCAGCGTGTTGGTGGTGGGGTCCACGACGGCCGCCGCGGGCCAGTACCACTCGTTCGCGGTCGGGTTCGGGATGAGCTCTCGGCGGGCCAGCGGCGCGCCGCCCATGAGGGGCGCGAAGCATGCCCCGGTCTGGACCACGAAGCTGTTGTGGATGAGGGGGTCGGCCGTCTCGATCGCCCCACCCGGGTCGACCTTGCCGACGAAGGTGTCGCCGAACATCCAGACCGTCCGACCGTCGGGCAGGGTCGCGGGGATCGCGCCGTCGGCCGAGGCCCACTCGGTGTAGGTGGTGCGCAGGGCGTCGAAGTCGGCCTGGTAGTCGGCCGGTGCCACGGGGGCGGTCGGGGCGCAGTACTGCGAGACCGGCTGCGGCGGCGGAGGGGGCGGGATGACCGGCCGGCACGCCGCCGCGACGAGGGCGAGGCCGCCGATGAGCAGCACGGCACCCCGACGCCGCGAGCGAGGCGCAGCCCGGCGTGGCCCACGGCGGGACTGCTGATCCGCGTGCACCCAGGTCCTCCGCTGGCTCGACGCCGTGGTCTTCGTGCCCGCCGGGGCGCGAAACGCTCGCCGCGACTCCCCCAGTGTGACCGCTCCGGGGTGGGCTCGTGGACACGGACCCGTGTGTGTTGTGTTACGGCGCCTCAGCCGGTCGGGTTAAGGGCTCACGCGAGGAGCCCCGGCACTCGCTGGCCAGGGATCGCTCGACCCGCTCGCGCCGATTGGGGGCTTATCGGACGTGGTGGGCGAAGAAGGTGAGCATCAGATCGGTGGCGCTGATCTCGTGGGTCACCGGTCCGAGCTTCGGGATGGTCAGGGCACCCGGCCAGGTGTGGCCACCCCCAACGATCGTGTAGAGGAGCACCGAGGTGCCGTCGGAGCAGTGGGGGTAGTCGGTGAGCATCACCTGGGGCCGCACCGCGCGGGTCGTCGGTCGAATGGCGCATCGGTCGTGGCGGGCCCATTTGGCGACGCTGGTCGTCACCGGGTCGAGCACCTCGCCGGACAGCACGCCGGTCGGACGTCCCCCGCCGTAGGCGACGGTCAGGTCGTCGGTGCCGTGAAAGGCGAGCACCGCGAGGGGCGTCCCCGGCCGCGGGCAGCCCGCAAACAGGTTCACTCCGGCCACGGGGGCGATGGCGGCCAGCTGACGGGTGAGGACGCAGCCGAGGTAGCTCGACAGGCCCGCCCCGTTCGAGATTCCGGTCGCGTAGACGCGGCGGGGATCGACGCAGGTCTTGGCCTCGAGGTGGCGGATGAGCGCGCGGGTCAAGCCGACGTCGTCGGGTTGAGCAAGCTTCGGGAAGATGTTCCAGAACGCCGGCGTGCCAGTGCCTTGGGGGGTGGCCACCACGAAGCCGTGGGCGGGGCCAGCCTGCTCAAGCTGACTGTAGATGGCCTGCTCGACAGCATCCGAGCCGTACCCGTGGAAGTTCAAAATGAGGGGGAGCAGTCGGCGGGTCGGGTCCGCCGGGACCGCGAGCCGGTAGGTCCGCAGCGTCTCGTCGACGGTGATGACCTGCGAGGTCTGGCCGCCCACGACCGATGTCGAGCACGCGTTGGCGGTGCGGGTCGCCGCAGCCGCCGACCCGGGACGGGCCACCCCGACGCTGACTGCACCGACCGCGACGAGTGCACCCAGTGCACTGAGCGCGAGTCGCCGCGGTCCGCCGCGTGGTCGAGCATGGCTCACGGATCGACGCTAACGCCGCCGGCGTACCCTGGTCGTTGGTCAGCGGCCGAGCCGCGCATCGGCACGCGAGCGAGCGGCCCGCCACCCCGACACTCGAATGCCGGTGGCGCGGGCCGCGTCGCTCGGCTGGATCAGTAGCCCATCCCACCCGACGAGCCAGACCCGGAGCTCGGGGAGCTCGGGACCGCGGTCGTGGTAGTCGGCGCGGCGGTCATGACGACCTGGCCGGTGGCGGAGAGCACGTGCCAGATGTTGTTGGCGAAATTCTGGCCCCTCACGTCACCCGCGGCGGTGTCCTGAGAGAACTCGTACAGCGGGTGGCCCGCGTAGACGACCTGAGCTCCGTTCGGTCCGTTGAGAACGGAAAGCTGCGACTGGGTCACGCCGCCGCCGCCAACCGGTTGGCCCGCCACCGTGAGCGGCGGCCACAGCATCGCGCAGGCGCCAGTGCACCTACTCATGGTCGGGGTGTCCTCGTCGAGCTCGTAGAGGGTGCGGCCGTTCGCCGCGACGAGGATCGTGCCCAGCGACGAGTTCGCGGTCATGACCGTGGCCGGAGCGGTCGTGGTGGTCGGACTCGACGCAGACTTCGCCGCCGGCTTGGCGGAGACGCTGCTCCCGCCCCCGCCGCACGCGGCCAGGACGCCGCTCATGCCGAGCAACACGAGGACCATCAATCCCTTCTTCACGGTGTTCCTCCCGATGGGCGCTGTCGGGGGAACTACGGGCCAACGCCGCGAATGGTTTGCGCCCGATCCACGATCAGGTGGGGTGAGCCGCAACCCGGCCCACCGGAAGACCCACGATCACGCGCCGCGGATCCGAACCGCGTCGGCCCCGGTGGACCCGACCGGAGCCTCCCAGGCGATGGGCCGCAGCGTCGGTTCGGGTGCCGCCAGGGGCATCCACGCCTGTCGCCGGCGCAAACGTCCCAGTCGGCGAACGTCGAGCAGATCGGCGATCATCGAGGGCTGCGCCGACCCGATCAGGCATGCGCCGGCGAGTCCGCCGGCTCCCACCCAGCCTGGCCCAGCAAGGACCGCGATGGCCAGACCAAGCGCGGCCCAGCTCAGCGCCCAGATGAGCCAGAACAGGCGGGCGTGTTCGGCTGCCTCACGCCAAGCCCGTCGAGGCTGGACGACCAAGGCCGCGACGGCGACGAGCACGACCCCGAGCGCGGCAGCCGCGAGGACCGTGGGTGTCATCGTCGTCATCCCCGGTTCGCCAAAGCCCCGCGGTGGCCGGCCTTCGCGTCGAGGGATTGGCGAGTCGGCCTGTTCCGCACGACCATGGCTTCGGCCGACGAGCAGGGGGACTGAAGCCGCACGCTCCCCTCGGCTCACACGGTCGACCGGTGACGCGCCGTTCTGTCTCGGGTCGGGCTCCCGGGACTCGAACCCGGGACCTTCGCTCCCCCAGCCTCCGTCGGCGCGTCCGTTGCCGCCAGTGCGTCCAGCCGGCGCGATGGGCCAGCGCAAGCGTTCCCGCCGGAGCGAGCCGGGCCGGTTCAGCGCGGAGCACGGCACCCCGCCCGGGCCGCCCACCCACCCCGGTCATCACGCCGTGGCCCGCGGGGGAGCAGCCCGAGATTTAGGCTTGCTCAATGTTCGGTGGCGCCACCAGTTCCGGTGAGATGTACCACGACGGCTCACGGGAGCTCCAGGACCGGTTCGACAGCCGGCGCATCGCCGACCGCCTCGAGCAGATCACTGTGCACGACACGTTCACGGCCGACGATCGCGAGTTCATCGGTCGCTGCTCGATGTTCTTCTTAGCGACCGCAGACCGCGACGGCTGGCCCGAGTGCTCGTACAAGGGTGGGCAGCCCGGCTTCGTGCAGGTGCTCGACGACCACACCCTGGCGTTCCCAAGTTACGACGGCAACGGCATGTTCCGCAGCCTCGGCAATGTCCTCGTGAACCCGAGAGTTGGTGTCCTCTTCATCGACTTCGAACGACCGAACCGCATGCGGATCAACGGAGTCGCCTCGCTACATGATGACGCTGAGCTGCTGGCGGCTTTCGAGGGCGCACAACTGGTGGTGCGGATCCGCGCCGATCGGATCTTCCCGAACTGTCCGCGCTATATCCACAAGCTGGCGATGGTCGAGCACTCGGTATTTTCGCCCCGACCCGGTCACGTGCCGCCCGTGCCTGACTGGAAACAGATGGACATCTTCCGCGACTACCTCCCGGGCACACCCCAAACGAGCACGCCATGAGCAAGGTCACGCAGCAGAACTCCATTCGATAGAGCCCTGCGTCCCACCGTGGCGCGAACCCGTGCCGCGTCATAGAGGGCGTCGCACGACACCTCGCCGTCGGTGTCCGCGACGATCGGGACCGGTCTGGGGCCACCACCGACCCGCCGCTACCAGCGCGGGGCGGTCACGATCCTGTCCAGGCGCCGGCCCCGGCGTTCGATCGTGCCGTGCGTCAGGGCGTCCGGCCGAGGACCGCCAACAGGGTGTCCTGGCGGTCGGCGTTCGGGGGAGCGTCGTGACGGGCGCCGAACATGCCGCTTCCGATCAGCAGGTCGCGTTGAGGCTCGACGACGGTCCAGCAAGCCTCGACGAGGTGGGGATCGAGCCTCGTGTCCTGGCCGGTGGCCTGCGCGAGGTCCCAGCCGTGGATCAGCACATCGAGGAACCGATGACCGGCGTAGACCTCGCCCGGCACGGGCCCGTACGACACCGCGCACGGGGCCTCCATGGCTCCCGGGGCGCGAAACGCGCCGTCGGCCAAGCGGCCCGACTCGTCGTAAGCGTCGAGCGGATCGTCGCCCAGCACGTCGCCGTCGAGGCGGTCGCCGACCTCGGCGATCGATTTGCCGCGGGCCAACTCAGCGGCCCAGAAGTTGCCCGCGACGACGTGGTTAGCGAGCTCGCGCACCGTCCAGCCTTCGCACGGCGACCCGGCGTCCCAATCACCGGCGCCGATGCCTTCCATGTAACGGCGCGTCGACGCGAGGGCGCTGGCGTGCAGGTCGGGCAGATCGAGTCCCATGGAGACCCCCTCTCAACTGCAGCGCCTCGCACGCTACTCGGATGCTCGAACCCCGAGCCCGAGGTGGGTCGGTTCGGTGGAGCCCGGATCCCGGGGGGTCAGGTGGGCGGTCGGCTCGCCGCCCGCGGTCGAAACACAAGCCGCTCGTCGCATCAAGTGGTGCTTCTCCTCGAAGGCCACGTGCAGTGAACTGGACCTTGTGGTCGGGCTGCCGGACTCGAACCCGGGTTTTCGAGAAGAGGGTCGGGGTGGCCGGGGTCCCATCATTGCCACTGCACGGCCTGAGGCATACCCACGCCACGCTCGGGCTAGCCGCGGGGGTCGAGCCGAAGGTCATGCAAGAAAGGCTCGGCCACGCGTCCATCGGAATCACGCTCGACCTGTACTCGCACGTCGCCCCCGGCATGCAGGAGGAGGGTGCCGAGCGACTCTGCTCGACCGTCGTCGCCTAGGACCAGTTCTCGAGCACAATACGCAGCGCTTCCCGCAACAGTTCATTGACGTAGTCCACGGTGAGGCCATTCAGCAGCCTCTCACTGCTCCCGAGCCCGCCACCGTCGGCGGCAATCTGGATCTCGACGGTTTGGTGAGCGACGACCGGCCTGAACTTCAACGCGGTACGCGAGAACTGTCTGCCCTTCGGCTGGAGTTCAAGCTCTATCAGGGGGTTGTTACCCGTCCCAACGTCAACCTCAGCTGAGTGGCCCCGCGCGCGCAGGCGTTGGGCGAAACTATCGAGCGTCGGCTGCGCGGTGGAGCGAATCCACGCTATGAAGCTCTGTTGAAACTCCGCAGCAGCCTGGCTGCGCTCATCTGTGTGCTGCTGTGCCGCCTGACTGTCGCGGTCGTACTTGTCGAGGAGGTCGTCAAGTTCATCCGCCATTGGATCTCCGATCGCGCTGACAATCTGCTGACATCGGGTCCCGCACCGGTTGCCGGAATGGCCGGGAACCATTGTGATCTTTGGTCGGGCTGCCGGGACTCGNNCCCGGGACCTTCGGTCCCCCAGTCTCCCGAACTGCGTCTTTCCAGTGCGAACGCGTCCGGCCCGTACATGCTGACCTGCGGAGACGTTCCAGCGCGTACGAACACGTGTTCACGCGTCCGTACGATTCCAGTGAGTCCCGTGACACTTTCGTGACACCGTTTCCGAGTCCGTGCGTACGCGACGTTCGTCGGTCTTCGGACTGATGAGCTGGAGTCGGCGGGGGTGTATGTCGGCGGGGGGACTTGAGCAAAACCCGACGCCCGTCCGCGCTAATCCGGGCCAGTCCGCGAAACCGTTAGTTCATGCGGGAAACGAGGCTGATGGCCGACCGCT
>PLJD01000027.1 GCA_003140175.1 Actinomycetota bacterium | reverse complement strand
CAAGCGGCGCCGCCGCGGCCGCGGCCGAGGCGCCGGCGCCGGCGGTGGCGGTGGGGGTGGGGGTGGGAGTGCCACCAGTGGTGCGACCAGCTCGGGTCGCGCCGACGACGTCGTTCGCGCCGACCTGGGCGTCGGCGACGCGGTCGATCTCGAGGAGCTCGACGACGAGCAGCGGGCCCGCCGCCGCGGCCGGACTCGCAAGGGCCGCCCCGCCGGCCGCTACCAGCTGTTGGTGCACCGCCGACCCAACGGCCACACCCACCTGGCATTGCTCGAAGGTCGCGTCCTCATCGAACACTCGGTCAGCACGCCCACCGACGCCGACACCTCGATCGACGGCAACATCTACCTCGGTCGGGTCCAGAACGTCCTGCCCGGCATGGAGGCGGCGTTCATCGACATCGGCACGCCGAAGAACGGCGTGCTCTACCGCGGCGACGTCGCGTTCGACGCCGACGCGGTGGAGGAGAAGCAGCCCCGCATCGAGCGGCTCCTCAAGGCCGGCCAGAGCGTCATCGTGCAGGTCACCAAGAACCCGATCGGCGCCAAGGGTGCCCGCCTCACCCAAGAGGTGAGCCTCGCCGGACGCTTCGTGGTGATGGTGCCGGGCCAGCCCAAGACCTACGGCATCTCCAAGCGCCTCCCCGACGACGAACGGCGCCGACTGCGGCGGGTCCTCGAAGGGCTGCGACCCCCCGACGCGGGCCTCATCGTGCGCACCGCGGCGGAGGGTGCCGCCGACGAGGAGCTCGAGCGCGACGTGCGCCGCCTGCGGGAGCAGTGGGAGCAGATCTCGGCCCTCGCCGAGCGCTCGAAGCCGGCCCGGGTCCTGTACCAAGAGCCGCCACTCGCGCTGCGCGTCATCCGCGAGGAGTTCACCAAGGAGTACCGGGGCGTTGTCCTCGACGACCGGGACCTCTTCGAGCAGGTCCAGGCCTACATCGAGGCGGTCACCCCCGAGCTTGCGGAACGGGTCGAGTACTACGACCCTGAAGAGGAGGGCCTGCCCCTCTTCGAACGCCACCACGTCAACGAGCAGCTGCTCAAGGCCCTCGACCGCAAGGTGTGGCTGCCCTCGGGCGGCTCGCTGGTCATCGAGCGCACCGAGGCGCTCACCGTCATCGACGTGAACACCGGCAAGAACGTTGGGTCGTCGAGCCTCGAAGAGACCGTGTATCGCAACAACCTCGAGGCGGCCGACGAAGTCGCGCGTGAGCTCCGGCTCCGCGACATCGGCGGCATCATCGTGATCGACTTCATCGACATGGAGATCAAAGCCAACCGGGAGGCGGTGATCCAGGCCTTCCGGAACGCGCTCGCCCGTGACAAGACCCGCACCCAGGCGTTCGAGATCTCCGAGCTCGGCCTCGTCGAGATGACCCGCAAACGCGTGTCGGAGGGTCTCGTCGAGTCGATGAGCGAGACCTGCCCGACCTGCCAGGGCCGGGGCTACCTCCTCGAGGAGAGCCTCCTCGAGGAGCTGCAGTAGGATCGCTTGGTCTCGCGGGAGGTTTCGATGTACGCGGTGGTCCGCACCGGCGGCAAGCAGTACCGGGTCGAGCAGGGTCAACGGCTCCAAGTGGAGCGCCTCGGCGCCGACGCGGGAGCTGAGGTCGAGCTGCCCGCCATCCTGCTCGTCGACGGCGACCGGGTGCTCGCCACCCCGACCCAGCTCGGTGAAACCCAGGTGCTCGCCCGGGTGGTCGAGGAGGGCAAGGGTCCCAAGATCCGCGGCTTCACGTACAAGGCGAAAGCGAACCAGCGCAAGCGTTGGGGTCACCGCCAGCGGTTCTCGCTCCTCGAGATCACCAAGATCGCCACGGGTTAGCGAGGTCACCGATGTCCAAGAAAAAAGGTGCCGCTTCTTCTCGCAACGGGCGCGACTCGGCTGCGCAGCGGCTCGGGGTCAAGGTCGGTGCGGGCACCCCGGTGCGGGCCGGCGCCATCATCGTTCGCCAGCGCGGGACCCGTTTCCACCCCGGTGAGAACGTCGGTCGGGGCGGCGACGACACCCTCTTCGCCACCGCGAACGGCGTCGTCCGGTTCGGCCACCGCAAGGGCCGCAAGCTCGTCGACGTCGTCTCGGGCTGACCCGCCCCGCCGGCGGACCCCGAACTCACCCGGGACGGGGTGACCCGTCCCTATCCTCACGGTATGGCCCAATCCGCGTTCGTCGACGAGGCGGCGGTCAACGTGCGCGGCGGCGACGGCGGCGCGGGGGTGGTGTCGTTTCGCCGGGAGGCGCACGTCCCCCGCGGCGGCCCCGACGGCGGCGATGGCGGCTCCGGCGGCGACGTCGTGCTGCGCGCCGACCGCAATGTGGCGTCCCTCCTCTCGTTTCGCGACCACCCGCACCGGCGTGCCGAGTCGGGTCGCCACGGCGCGGGGCAGCGCCGCCACGGGACCCGGGGTGTCGAGCTCGTCGTGGCGGTCCCGGAGGGGACCGTGGTGCGCGACCACGACGGGAACCTGCTGGCCGACCTCGTCGCGCACGGCGACGCCTATCTCGCAGTCCGCGGCGGGCGGGGGGGGCGCGGCAACGCCCGGTTCCTCTCGAACGCCCGCCGGGCCCCCAGCTTCGCCGAGCAAGGCGAATACGGCGAGGAGGCCTGGCTTCGCCTCGAGGTGCAGCTCGTCGCCGACGCCGCGCTGGTCGGGTTCCCCAATGCCGGCAAGTCGACGCTCATCGCCGCGCTGAGCGCCGCCCGACCCAAGATCGCCGGGTACCCGTTCACGACCCTCGAGCCCAACCTGGGTGTGGTCCGCCGCAGCGGCTACGAGTTCGTGCTCGCCGACATCCCCGGGCTCATCGAAGGCGCGGCCGACGGGCGCGGCCTGGGCCACCGGTTCCTCCGCCACATCGAACGGGCCCGGGTGCTCGTCGTGCTCCTCGACCAGGCGAGCGTCGAAGGCCGCTCACCCGCCGACCAAGAACGGGTGCTGCTCGAAGAGCTGCGCCGCTACCGCCCCGAGCTGCTCGACCGACCCCGCCTCACGGTCGGCACGAAAGCCGATGTCGCCACCATGCCCACCGGCGGTCTGAGCGTCTCGGGTGTGACCGGCGCGGGGCTCGACGAGCTCGTCACGACCGTCGGGCGGCTCGTCACCGAGGCTCGCGCCGCCGCGCCGGCCCGCGAGGGCATCGTCGTGCTCTCACCCCGCCAGGACGGCTTCGTCGTCGAACGCGACGGCGACCATGCCTGGCGCGTGGCCGGCCGGGCCGCCGAGCGGGTCGTCGCGCTCACCGATCTCACCGACGCGGGCGCGCTCGCCTATGTCCGCGACCGGTTCCGCCGGCTGGGCGTCGACCGTGCCCTGATCCGGGCCGGTGCTCGGGACGGCGACGTGGTGCGCATCGGCCCGGTCGAGCTCGACTACGCCGCGGATCCCGCCGCGGACCGCCGATGAAGGCCGTCGTCAAGGTCGGGACGTCGTCGATCACCACCGAGCGCGGCGAGCTCGCCGACCCCGCACTCGGCCACCTCGCCGACGAGATCGCCGCCGCCCGGGCCGCCGGGCACCAGGTCGTGCTGGTGTGCTCCGGAGCCATCGCGGCGGGGCTCCCCGCGCTCGGGTTCGACCACCGCCCGAGCGACGTCGCGACGCTCCAGGCCGTCGCCGCCGTCGGTCAGCCCCGCCTCATGGAGCGCGTCTCGTCGCTGCTCACCCAGCGGGGCCTGGTCGCCGGCCAGGTCCTGCTCACCCCCCACGACTTCGGGCAGCGCTCCCAGTACCTCCACGCCCGCCACACCCTGGGCTGCCTCCTCGATCTCGGTGTCGTCCCGGTCGTCAACGAGAACGACACGATCGCCGACGACGAGATCCGCTACGGCGACAACGACCTCCTCGCCGCGCTCGTCTCGCACCTGGTGGGCGCCGACGTCCTGGTTCTGCTCACCGACACCGACGGGGTGTTCACCGCCGACCCCCGATTCGACGCCGGCGCCTCCCTCATCGAGGAGATCGTCGAAGTCGACGCCGCGCTCGAGGCCGTGGCGGGCGGTGCGGGCAGCGCCCGGGGCAGCGGCGGCATGGCGAGCAAGCTGGCCGCGGCCAAGATCGCGGCGTGGTCGGGGGTGCGGGCCGTGATCTCCGCCGCGGACACCCCCGGGGTCGTGCTCGACGCCATCGACGGGCATCCGACCGGCACGCTCGTGCATCCCCGACCCACCCGGCTGTCGAGCCGCAAGCTCTGGATCGCCTTCGCGCTCGGCGCCGCCGGCCGGGTGGTGGTCGACGCCGGGGCCCGACGGGCGCTGGCCCAGGACCATCGCTCGCTCCTCCCGGCCGGCGTCCGGGCGGTCGAAGGTCGCTTCGAACCCGACGACGCGGTCGAGGTCGTCACCGACGACGGGGTCGCCTTCGCCAAGGGCCTGGTCCGCTACGACAGCGGGGCGCTGGCCCGGCTGGCGGGACGCCGAACCACTGACCTGCCCGAAGGCTCCCCGCACGAGGTCATCCACCGCGACGACCTGGTGATCCTCACCTGAGGCTCCGCCCGCGGCACAAAAAACTCGCGGGTTGCCCTTGCGCCCGGGCGTGACACAGGACACACTTCCCCCACTCGTCGTCGGTCGACGGGGGGAGAGCCACCGGCTTCCGGGGGCTCCAACGGCCGGCGCGTAGCGGGAGCGAGGCGCGAGGCCTGCGCCGGCGGAGCACCGTCAGGGCGCGGCCTCGCGGCCCTCCCGTATCCGGGCACGGACCGGGCCGCGCGGTGCGGGCAATGGCTGAGGGCCCTCCAAGGGCCGCCAGTACACTCCTCGGCGTGTCCGCCGACGTCGCCGAGCTGGGTCGCCGCGCCACGACCGCGTCCCGTCAGCTGCTGCGCGCCTCGTCGGGTGACCGGGAAGCCGCCCTCATCGCCTCGGCCGCCCTGATCCTGGAGCGGGCCCCCGAGATCCTCGAGGCCAACGCGGCCGACGTCGCCGCGGCCGAGGCGGCCGGGCTCGAGGCGGGCTCCCTCGACCGGCTGGGGCTCAGCGACGAGCGCCTGGAGGCGATGGCGAGCGGACTGCGCCAGGTGGCGGGCCTGCCCGACCCGGTGGGGGAGGTCCTCGACGGGTGGGAACGGCCCAACGGCCTCGAGCTGCGGCGGGTGCGGGTCCCTCTCGGCGTGGTGGCGGTCATCTACGAGAACCGCCCCAACGTCACGACCGACGCCGCCGCCATCTGCGTCAAGTCGGGCAACGCGGTGCTGCTGCGCGGCTCCTCGAGCGCGCAGCGCTCGAACCGGGTTCTGGTCGAGGCGCTGCGCGACGGCGTCGCCAAAGCGGGTCTGCCCGCTGACACGGTGCAGCTCGTCGACGATCCCTCCCACGACGCCGCGGTCGAGCTCATGCGCCTCACCGACTCGGTGGACTGCCTCATCCCCCGCGGTGGCGCGGCGCTCATCGCCAGCGTCCGCGAACACGCGACCGTTCCCGTCATCATCGACGGGGACGGCAACTGCCATGTCTACGTCGACGCGGCGGCCGACCTCGACCAGGCCCTCGCCATCGTCGTCAACGCCAAGACCAACCGGCCGGGGGTGTGCAACGCCGCCGAATCGCTCGTTGTCCACGAGGCGGTCGCCGGGCAGTTCCTACCCCAGGTCTGTGACGTGCTCGAGGCGCACGGCGTCGAGCTTCTCGGCGACGCCGCAGCCCGTCGGCTTCGGGCCGGACTCGCGCTCGCCACCGACGACGACTTCGCCCGCGAGTTCCTCGGCCTGCGCATGACCGTGGCGGTCGCCCCGTCGCTCGACGCCGCCATCGAGCACGTCAACCGGTTCGGCTCCGGCCACACCGAAGCCATCGTCACCCGCGACTTGGGCGCGGCCCGCCGCTTCACGCGCGAAGTCGACGCCGGCGTCGTGATCGTCAACGCGTCGACGCGTTTCACCGACGGTGAGCGCTTCGGCTTCGGAGCCGAGATCGGGATCTCCACCCAGAAGCTTCACGCCCGCGGCCCGATGGGTCTGCGCGAGCTGACCACGTACCGCACCGAGGTCTGGGGCGACGGCCAGGTGGTCGACTGATGGCGACTCGCTTCGCGTCCGTCGACGAGGTCGTCCAGCGGCTCCGGGGCGTCGATTACCTCGCCGACGCGACCATCGCCGGCGTCGTGTTCCTCGCCGACCGCCTCGAGAAACCGGTCCTCGTCGAAGGGCCAGCCGGGGTCGGCAAGACCGAGCTGGCGAAGGCGCTCAGCCGCTCCACCGGCAGTCGCCTGATCCGGCTCCAGTGCTACGAGGGCCTCGATGAGGCGAAAGCCCTCTACGAATGGAACTACAAGAAGCAGCTGCTGCGCATCCAGTCCGACCGCGAGCACGAGACGGCGTGGGCCGACGTGGAATCCGACATCTTCTCCGAGCCGTTCCTGCTCACCCGCCCCCTCCTCGAAGCGATCCGCGCTGAGGAGCCGATTGTGCTGCTCATCGACGAGGTCGACCGAGTCGAGATCGAGACCGAGGCACTGCTCCTCGAGGTCCTCTCCGACTTCCAAGTCTCGATCCCCGAGCTCGGCACGATCGTCGGCACGCAGCGCCCCCTCGTGGTGCTGACGTCCAACAACACCCGGGAGCTCTCCGAAGCGCTGAAGCGACGCTGCCTCTACCTCCACATCGACTACCCCGACCTCGAGCGCGAGAAAGACATCGTGCGCGTCCGGGTACCCGAGATCGACGACGAACTCGCCGAGCAGGTCGCCCGGGTCGTGCGCTCGATCCGCGAGCTCGAGCTGAAGAAGGCCCCCTCGATCTCCGAGACCATCGACTGGGCCCGCACGCTGCTGTACCTCGGAACGTCGGAGATCTCGCCCGAGATCATCGGCGAGACGCTCCACGTGCTGCTCAAGTATCAGTCGGACATCCTCAAGGCCCGCAAGGAGCTCGTGCCGGCCGGCGACACCCCCTAATGCTCGACGTCCTCCAGGGCTTCGTCCACGAGCTGCGCGACGCCGGACTGCCGGTCTCGATGACCGAGAACCTTGACGCCATGCGCGCTCTCGAGCACCTCGACATCAGCGACCGAGAGGTCTTCAAGGCCGCGCTCGGCGCCACCCTCGTCAAGCACCACCGCCACCGGCCAGCCTTCGACACCGTCTTCGACGTCTACTTCTCGCTCTACAGCCGCGGGGTGGACGCCGAAGACCCGAACGCCGAGGAATGGGAAGCGCTGCTCGGCCAGCAAGGCGAGGCCTCGGGCGGGGGAGCAGGCGGGGAGCTGAGCCGCGAGGAGCTGGCGGAGATGCTCCTCACCGCGCTCATGACGATGGACCGCGACGAGCTGCGACGCCTCGCCGCCGCCGCCGTGTCGCAGTTCGCCGGCATGGAACCCGGCCGTCCGGTCGGCGGCACCTACTACCTCTACCGGACGCTGCGTCAGCTCGACCTCGACGAACTCTCCGCCCGACTCGTGGGACGCGCCCGGGAGGAAGGGGACGTGCCCGCCGACGCGCTCGCCGCCCGGCTCCAAGCAGAGGAGTTCCAGACCCGCCTGCGGGAGCTGCGCGAGCTCATCGAGTCCGAGATTCGGCGCCGGCTGGTCGCTGACCGGGGCGTCGAGGCCATGGCCCGCACGTTGCGCAAGCCGCTCCCCGAAGACGTGGACTTCATGCACGCCTCGCGCGAGGAGATGCTGGCGCTCCAGCGGGCGATCTACCCGCTCACCCGGTCGCTCGCCGCCCGGCTCGCCCAGCGGCGTCGGCGCCGCCACCGCGGCAGCCTCGACTTCCGAAAGACCGTCCGAGCGTCCCTCTCCTACGGCGGTGTCCCCGCGGAGCCGAAGTTCCGTCACCCGCACCCCTCGCGTCCCGAGATCATGGTCGTGGCCGACATCTCGGGGTCGGTGGCGAGCTTCGCCCGCTTCACGCTGCAGTTCGTGTACGCGATGGCGAGCCAGTTCTCGAAGGTCCGCTCCTGGGTGTTCATCGACGGCATCGACGAGGTCACCCGGTTCTTCCAGGACTCCGACGACGTCACCGACGCGGTCCACCGGGTCAACACCGAGGCCGACGTGGTCTGGGTCGACGGGCACTCCGACTACGGGCACGCCTTCAGTGCGTTCCACGACCGTCACGAGCGCGAGGTCACCAAGAAGACCTCGCTGATCTTCCTCGGCGACGCCCGCAACAACTACCACGCCTCCCAAGCCTGGGTGCTCGGCTCCCTGCGCGAACGGGCCCGCCACGTGTACTGGCTCAACCCCGAGCCCCGCGGCTACTGGGACACCGGCGACTCGATCATGGCCGACTACGCGTCGTTCTGCGACGGCGCCTACGAGTGCCGCAACCTCCGTCAGCTCGAGCGGTTCGTCACCGCCATCGCCGACGGCTGAGCCGACCCGGCGGTGTGCCGGACCCGTTCCCACGTCGCCGGCCCAGCTCGATCCCCCGGCCGACGCCACCATCCGACGCGGCGCGGGCTCGGCCCGTCGGCTGGTCAGGCCGGGGCGCCGAGCAGGGTCCAGGCCCGGTCGGCGATGCGGGTCAACGCTCGCAGCTGAACTCGTTCGCGGCGTCGGAACGGTCGACCCTCGCGCCCGATGAGCAACGTCGCGTCGTGTCCGTCGAGGATCGCCACCGCCAGATCGTCGGGGCCGGTGGTGCCGTCGGCGACCAACGGCGACGCCGCGGTCCCCGCCGCGAGTGCGAAGAGCATCTCGGTCGTCGGGTGGCCCTCACCGTCGGCGACGGACAGGCCCTCGCCCTCGAGCAGCGCGGCCCAATCGGCGAGGAACTCCCGGCGGGTCAAGACGACGAGCGCCTCGTGCAGATCGCCGACCGAATCGGCCCGGCACAGCGCGGTGGCGGACTCGAGCGCGTCGAGGCGCGGGTCGGGGAACGCGCCGACGACCCGCACTTCCTCGACGGACGCGCCGTCGACCTCCTCGACCTCCCGCACCAGCAGCTCCACGACGTCGAGGCTGCCCAGCTCGACCGCGAACTCGTCGACCGCGACGTCGGCGCCGCGCTCGAGCACGTCGATCCCCACGATGTCGCCACCCACGGCACCGATCCGAGACGCGACCAGCCCCAGCGCACCGGGCCGGTCGGGGAGCCAGACGCGCACGAGGATGTGCGCGGCGCCGGGCCGCTCGCCGGGCTCGACCGGGCCGGCCGCGCCGGTCGTCGTGGGCGCCTCCACAATCGACCACCCTACGATGCCGTCGAGTCCGCCGTGTTACGGGATCGTGACGCCGGGCCGCTCGTACACTGGAGAGGTGGGGGAGCGCATCGGCGTGCTCGGCGGCACGTTCGACCCGGTCCACGTCGGCCACGTCGTGACCGCCGTCGATGCCCGAGCCGCGCTGCGCCTCGACCGGGTGCTGCTCGTCGTCGCCGGCGATCCCTGGCAGAAGCGGGGCCAGGTCGTTGCGTCCGGCGCCGACCGCCTGGCCCTGGTCCGCGCCGCGGTGGCCGGGCTGGAGGGGATCGAAGCGTCCGGTGTCGAGGTCGAACGGTCCGGGCCGTCGGTCACCGCCGACACGCTCGAGACGCTCGCCGCACCCGACCGCTCGTTCTTTCTGCTGCTGGGTGCGGACGCGGTGGCGAACATGCCGACCTGGAAGCGCCTCGACGAGACGCGCGACCTGGCCACCGTCGTGGTCGTCGAGCGCGCCGGTGACTCGCACGCCGAGCCGCCCGGCCCGGGATGGCGGTTCGAACGGCTGTCGATCCCGCGCCTGGACGTCTCGTCGAGCGACCTGCGGACCCGGCTGGCGGCCGGCCGCCCGGTCGACGGGCTCCTCCCCGCCCCGGTGATCGCGGAGATCCGAGCCCGCGGCCTCTACACTGCCCCGTGATGCCGACGGCGTCCCGCCCGATCACCAACTCGCAGGCTGGGACCGCCTCTTGAGCGGCGCTTCTCCGGCCCTCTCCCCGCGGGTTCGCACCGCGGCGGACGCCGCCGCCGACAAGCACGGCACCGATGTCGCGGTCCTCGCGGTCGGCGAGATCATCGCCATCATCGACTGGTTCGTGCTCGTCAGCGCGTCGAACACCCGCCTGACCCGCACCATCGTCGACGAGGTGCAGCGGGCCATGCGCGCCTTCGACGAGTCGAAGCCGATCGGCGTGGAGGGACTCAACGACGCCACCTGGGTGCTCCTCGACTACGGCGACGTGGTCGTGCACGTCTTCGTCGACGAGACCCGCGCCTACTACGACCTCGATCGGCTCTGGGCTGACGCGCCGCGGGTCGACTGGGACGTCGCCCCCTCGCCGGCCGCCGCCGAGCGCTCCTAATCGCTCGGGCGCTCCGACGTCGAGGCGGCGCCGCCCGCCCGGCTCGGCGCCGCGCCGTAGGGCCGCACCGCCACCCCCGCCGCGGTCAGCCCCACCTTGAGCTCTTCGACGCCGACGTTGCGGTCAAAGCGCGGCGAGTACAGGATCGAGCTGATGATGGCGGCCTGGGCGCCGCCCGCGGTGAGGCCCGCGACCACGTGGTCGACGGTGCCCGCCCCGCCGGAGGCGATCACGGGCAGGTTCACCGCGTCGGCCACCGCGGCGGTGATCTCGAGGTCGTAGCCCGACGCGGTGCCGTCCCGGTCGATGCTGTTCACCACGACCTCGCCCGCGCCGAGGTCCTCGCCGCGCCGTACCCAGTCGAGCGCGTCGAGCCCGGTGGCCTTCCGGGCCCCGTCGATGAACACCTCGTAGCCGCTGGGCAGCCCGGGGCGGCGCCCGACCGCCTGGACCTGGGTGCTGAGCACGATGCACTGGCGACCGAACGCCGCGGCGCCCTGCTGGATGATCGACGGGTCGCGTACCGCCATCGAATCGACGCTGATCTTCTCGGCGCCGGCCTTCAGCACGTCGAACATGTCGTCGACCGAGCGGATCCCGCCCCCCACGGTGAACGGCACGAAGACGTGCCGGGCGACTCGCCGGACCGTCTCGAGATCGATCTTGCGCCGCTCGGCGCTCGCGGTGATGTCGTAAAACACGATCTCGTCGATCTGATCGTCGTACAGGCGAGTCGCGAGCTCCTCGGCGGCCGCGACGTCGATGTTGTCCTGGAACTGCTGCGCCTTCGTCACCCGGCCTCGTACCACGTCGAAGCAGGCGATCAGCCGCTTGGTCAGCATCGAGGCTCCCAGCGGGCGAAGCGTCCCAGCAGGTCCAGGCCGAACGGGCCGCTCTTCTCGGCGTGGAACTGGGTGGCCACGATGTTCTGGCGGGCGACGACCGAGCAGAACGCCGTCGAGTACTCGGTCACTGCCAGGACGTCGTCGGGCTCCGCCGGCTCGCAGTAGTACGAGTTCACGAAGTAGCAGTGGGCCGGGTCGACGAGCCCGTCGGTCACCGGGTGCGCCCGCGTCGGGCGCACCGTGTTCCAGCCGATCTGGGGCACCCGCAGCGACGACGGGAACCGCCGCACCACCCCCGGCACCCAGCCGAGGCACTCGACGTCGCCTTCGTCCGACCGCTCGAACAGCACCTGGAGGCCGATGCAGATCCCAAGGAACGGGACCCGGTCCCCGAGCACCCGCTCAGTCAGGACATCGACCAGGTCCGCCTCGTACAGCGAGTCCAGCGTCGCCCCGGCGGCCCCGACGCCGGGCAACACGAGCTGGTCAGCGGTCCGCACCCCCGGCGCGTCGCGCACCAGCCGGTGCTCGAGCCCCAGGTGCGCGAGCGCGTAGCCGACGCTCGGCGCGTTCCCGGCCCGGTAGTCGATGACCCCGATCACGGCCGCGAGTCTACGAACCGTCCGGGCGACCGTGACGCAAACGTGACGTAAGCATGACGCAAGCGGCGCCGGGCACCGCCCGGTCGAGTCCGGTGCAGGTTTTGGGTTTTCCTTAACCCGCCGAGCGTCAACCGGCCGATGCGGCCGGGTACTCTCGCTGCCAGATGGCCTCCTCCCCCCCTGCGATCGAGGTCGTGGGCCTCACGAAGGACTTCGACGGCGTCCGGGCCGTCGACGATCTCAGCTTCCAGGTCGGCCACGGCGAGGTGTGCGGGCTGCTCGGCCCGAACGGGGCCGGTAAGACCACGACGCTGCGCGTCCTCGTCGGGCTGTTGCGCCCCACGAAAGGTCGTGCCTCGCTGCTTGGCGTGCCCATGACGGCCAGCAACCCCGTCCTCGCGCGGTGCGGCACGATGATCGAGCACGCCGACTTCGTGCCGTTCTTGTCGGGGATCCGCAACCTGGAGCTGCACTGGCAAGAGGCGGGCGGCGACTTCGCGCAGGCCAACGTCGAGGAGGCGCTCGCCATCGCCGGCCTCGGCGACGCCGTCCACCGCAAGGTCAAGACCTATTCGCAAGGGATGCGCCAGCGCCTCGGGGTCGCCCGGGCGCTGCTCGGACGCCCCGACGTGATGGTCCTCGACGAACCGACCAACGGCCTCGACCCCGCCGAGATGCGCGAGATCCGCCAGCTGCTCGGGCGCCTGTCGAGCCGCGGGGTGACCATCTTGCTCTCCAGCCACCTGCTGGGCGAGGTCGAGCAGGTGTGCAGCCACGTGGTGGTCATGGACCGGGGCCATCTCGTCGCCGCGGGGACGCTCGCTGAGCTCACCGCCGCCACCAGCTCGGTGTACTTCGAGGTGGACGACCTCGCGCGCGCCCGGCAAATCCTCTCGTCGCACGCCGGCGTGCGGTCGGTGCGAGACCAGGACCCCGGCCTCGTCGTGGAGCTCGACGGTGTGCGCCGCTCCGAGCTCGTCGCGTCCCTCGTGCACGCCAACGTCGGTGTCGACACCGTCGAGTCCCAGCATCGCCTCGAGGACGCGTTCCTCGGGCTCCTCGCCGGCGCGGAGCGGTGATGGGCGGCCTGTTCCGCACCGAGATGGTCAAGCAATGGCACCGGACCCGCACCTACGTGGTGCTGGGCCTCACCGTGCTCATCCCGCTGATCGTCGCGATCGCCCTCAAGGCCAACCCGCCGTCGGGCCCGAGCGGCGGCGACTTCACCAACCTGGCTCTCCACACCGGGCTGTTCCTGCCCGTCGTGTCGCTGCGGTTCATGAGCCGCTTCTTGCTCGTCATCATCGTGGTGCTCTTCGCCGGCGACGCCATCGCCTCCGAGGCGGGCTGGGGGAATCTGCGGGCGATGCTGACCCGCCCGGTCGGACGTGGCCGACTGCTCCTCGCCAAGTTGGAGTCGGCCCTGCTCCTCGCGGTGATCGCGACCGCGCTGATCTCGGTGACCGGGCTCATCGCGGGGACCATCGCCTTTGGGTGGCATCCCCTGAACCTGGGGATCGGGAACCTCGCGCTTCACATGTCGATCGCCCAGATCCTCGGCAACCTCGGCTTGGCCAGCCTGTATGTCCTGTGGGGGATCTCGGGCGTCGCCGCGTTGGCCTTCATGGCTTCCACGATGACTGACTCGCCCGCCGCCGCGGTGTTCGCCGGCTTCGGGCTCTACATCGTGTCGGTGATCCTCGACGCCATCACCTCGTTGGGTTCGATCCGCTACGTGCTCCCCACCCACTACTTCGACGCCTGGACGAATCTGTTCACCAACCCCGGTCACGGCCCGACCTCCGACATGCTGCGCGGCACGCTGTTGCAGATCCTCTACGTGCTCGTCTTCGGCGGGATCGCGTGGTGGCACTTTCGACGCAAGGACGTCCTGTCCTAAGCCCGACCCGCGACGTAGCTACGGCGGGTGGGGCGGCTCCCGGGCCGCTTCAGCGCGCCCGCGGTGAGGACGATAAGCCCCGAGTGGAACCCGGCCCCTTCATGCTCCCACGGATGGCGCCGATGCTGCGCCACGCCGTGCCGCGCATCATCGAAGGCGCGATCGCGCCGGTCGTGGTGTTCCTTCTGTTCCTGCACTTCTTCGCCGTCACCGGCGCGGTCACCGCCGGTCTCGGATTCTGTTACGCGCTCCTCGCCTGGCGGCTCGCCACCCACCGCCGAGTCCCCGGCCTGCTCGTGCTGGGCGCCGTCTCGTTGACGGTCCGGTCGATCCTCGCCCTGAGCACGGGCAGCGTCTTCGTCTACTTCCTCCAGCCGACCCTCGGCACCGCCCTCGTCGCGGCGACGATGGTCGTCTCGGCCTGTGCGGGGCGACCGCTGGTTGGTCGCCTGGCCCGCGATTTCTGCCCCATCCCCGACTCGGTCGCGGCCGGCGCAGCGGTGCGGCGCTTCTTCTTCCAGCTCACCCTCCTGTGGGCCGTCACCGAGCTCATGATCGCGGCAGTCGCGATTTGGTTGCTGCTGAGCCAGTCGGTGGGCGTGTTCGTCGTCACCCGCACGGTGGCGTCGCTCACCCTCACCGCGGTGGCGATCCTCCTCTCCGTGTTGTGGTTTCAGCGCTCGATGGGCGACCACGTGGCGTTCGCTCCCCGCCGGGTTGGCGTCTAGTCCGGCCGACCGGCACCCCAGCCGCGCTCGGCCGGGGTTGGGACGGGGCGCTCGGGTCGGTCACGGTCGCGGTCGCCCCCGCGTCCCGGGGCAGCTTCACCCACGTCAGCGCGGCGAGCCCCGCCACCATCAACGCACCACCGATCATCGCCAGGTGAAAGCCGCTCGTGGACGCGGCGTTCAGGTCCGCCGATACTCGGTCTTCTCGACCTCGATCGAGCACACTGTGCGCGGTGAGGTGCCGAGCTCGAGCGCGCGTCGCGGGCCGGGCTGGTCATCGCCGTACCGTCCTCGGTCGGGCACGACGGTTCCCGAGGTCCTCGGCTAGCCGTGGGGACCGCTCCCACCGCGGGCGCTGAGGTGCCCGGCGTCGCCGAGTACCTCGCCGAGTTCGCCGGGACGGCGTGCATCATCCTGGTCGCGCTCTCGGCGGTCACCTTCGACCTCTCTACGCACTCGCCGATGCACCATTGGATTCCCAGTCTCGACGTGCGGCGTCTGATCACGGCGTGCTCATCGGCGGCACCGCGGCCAGCGTGACGATGCGCCGAAGGTGCCTGGCCACGGATCGGCGCCCCTCGAGCGGCGCGGTCACGCTTCGACGAGCTCCCGGAGCTTCAGCAGCGTCTTCCAGTTCCGGGTCGTCGCCCGCGTTCCCAGCACCCGTTCCAGGTAGGTGTTGTTGAGCTTCGTCTTCCCGTAGCCGCCCGGACAACGAAGGTAGATCTCTCGTCCGATGATCACGCAGTCGTCCGGCCCGGCAGGTCGAGCGGAGAGTTCCCGGCCCTTGGCCCGTGGTGGTGTCTCGGCCAGGAACGTGACGTGGAGTGCCGAGCGGTCATCCGCCCGCTGCAGGAACGGGTTCGTGGTGCCGATTCGTCGCAGCTGCGCTGGGGAGCGGATCAGGACGCCCACCTCCAGCTTGAAGGCCCGTCGGATCTCCGCCTCGATCGCAGCCACGAGCGCGGACTCTCCGCCGGTCGGCGCGCCGAACACCACGTTGCCGCTCTGGATGTACGTCGTGACGTCTCGGTATCCCAGGTCGACGAGCCGGGCTCGCAGCTCGGCCATGCCGACTGTGTTGCGGCCGCTCACGTTCACGCCCCGAAGCAAGGCGGCGTACCGCCTCACGTCGACGTCCGACCGTGGCTCGACGCGGGACGGGCACCCCGCGCGACCCGACCCGTCCCGCACCCGCGACTCGCCGCGCAGCGTGCGATCCGCTCCATGTGGCGCCCTCCCCTCCGCTCGAGACCAGCGACGCTAACGCCCCCCTGCCGGCCGTCAGGCGGCGGTAGAACCCGGCGAACGCCCAATCGAGGCGCTTGAGCGTCCCCCGACACACCTTCACTCCGCAGGTCAGTACCTCCGGACGCACCGCACGCAGGGTGGTCAGCGTCCGGCACTGGTCGACGTACGAGACCGAGCGGTGCTCCCAGCGCCACGCCCCGCGACGCTCCTCCAACGCCGCGTTGTACAGCTCGCACTGCAACGCCAGCATCGCCACCAGCACCGCGTGCTGACGAACCGTCGGGCTCACCAAGAACCGGAACGAACGACACCGTCGCACGCTGCTCAACATACGAAAGACGTACGACGCTGAAACTGAACCACTACCCTGGCTTGCCTGCGGTGGTCACCGTGCCGGGCTTGTCTGGATGTCGGAACTGGCGATGGCTGCCGCGCTGGCGGTCGAGGCTCCAGCCGTCGGCCATCAACATCCTGACCACCTCCCGAACCTTCACGCAGCCGAACCTACGGCGCGCCTGTGACAGCGTCAGCGCTCTCTGGCTCGACGAACCTCGCTCCAAGCATCAGTCAGCTTCTCCGCTGCGAGTCAGCAGTGGAGACCTTGTCGTTACCTCGGCAACGTGAGTGGACCTGAGGGGACTCGAACCCCTGACTTCCTCCATGCCATGGAGGCGCTCTACCGGACTGAGCTACAGGCCCAGAGGAACGGCCACGGTACCAGTGGGGGGTCCGAAGGCTGGGTTGGCGGCGGTTGGCGGCGGTCCGGGAATCTGAGCGCAGATGGTCGGAGGCGCGTCGCTACGCTCGCCGGGACCATGCCCGAGCCCACGACTCCGGTTCCCTCCGACGCGATCCCCTATCGCTACGACGCGCGTCTTGCCAACGAGCTCGAGACGAAGTGGCAGGACTACTGGGAGGAACATCGGACGTTTTGGACGCCGAACCCGGCCGGGTCGTTGTCCGACGGGTTCGAACAGGCGGCTGGCCGCCCGAAGCTCTATGTGCTCGACATGTTCCCGTACCCGAGCGGAGCGGGACTTCACGTCGGCCATCCCCTCGGCTACATCGGCACCGACGTGTTCGCGCGGTTCCACCGCATGACCGGCAGCAACGTCCTCCACACCATGGGCTACGACGCGTTCGGCCTCCCCGCCGAGCAGTACGCCCTCCAGACCGGGGAGCATCCCCGGGTCACGACCGAGCAGAACGTCGCCACGATGCGCCGCCAGCTGCGCGCACTCGGGCTCGGCCACGACCCGCGGCGGGGTGTGGCCACGACCGACGTCGCGTACTACCGGTGGACCCAGTGGATCTTCTTACAGATCTTCAATGCCTGGTACGACGAGCTCGCCGATCGGGCTCGGCCGATCGTCGAGCTCGTGGCCGAGTTCGACGCTGGCGCCCGCCAGCCGGTCGGCGTGGCCAACCCAGATCGGATTGCCTGGGGCGACCTCGACCCGCGCGCGCGCCGCCAAGTTGTCAACTCGTACCGGCTGGCCTACCGCGAGGAGGCGTTGGTCAACTGGTGCCCGGCGCTCGGGACCGTCCTCGCCAACGAGGAGGTCACCACCGAGGGTCGCAGCGAACGGGGCGACCACCCGGTATTCAAGCGGCCCCTCGAGCAGTGGAAGCTGCGGATCACCAAGTATGCCGACCGGCTCCTGGGGGACCTCGACCTCCTCGAGTGGCCCGAGCCGATCAAGATCATGCAGCGCAACTGGATCGGGCGCAGCCCGGGCGCCACCATTCGCTTCCCGGTCGAGTCCCGCGACGGTGGCGAGATCGAGGGCTTCACCACCCGGCCCGACACGCTCTTTGGTGCCACGTACCTCGTGCTCGCCCCCGAACATCCGCTCGTGGACCAGATCGTCCCGGCCCAGTGGCCGAGCGCCCCGCCCGGCGACGACGGGTCCGCCGTGCCCCCCTCGTGGCCGGGGGTCTTCGGAGCTGGCGTCGCACCGCCCGAGGCGATCGCGCGCTACCGGGCGTTCGTCGGCGCCCGCACCGAGCTCGAACGCCAGGCCGAAGGGCGCGAGAAGACCGGCGTCTTCACCGGCGCCTTCGCCGCGAATCCCGCCACCGGCGGTTTCATCCCGATCTTCGTCGCCGACTACGTCCTCATGGGCTACGGCACCGGGGCGATCATGGCCGTCCCCGGCGAAGACCAGCGGGACTGGGACTTCGCGACCGAGTTCGACCTTCCGATCGTCCGGACCGTGGAGCCCCCGAGCGACTTCGACGGCGACGCGTACGCCGGTGACGGTCCCGCGATCAACAGCGGCTTCCTCGACGGGCTCCTCGTCGACGAGGCCAAGGCCCGCATGATCGGGTGGCTCGAGGAGCGCGGCGCGGGGACCGGGACGGTGACCTACAAGCTGCGCGACTGGCTGTTCAGCCGCCAGCGTTACTGGGGTGAGCCGTTCCCGATCGTCTACGGCGACGACGGTCTACCCGTCGCGCTGCCCGAGTCGATGCTGCCGGTCGAGCTCCCCGAGCTCGACGACTTCGAACCCCAAGTCGTCGACGACGACGCGGCCGACACGCCCCCCGAGCCGCCCCTGGCGCGTGCCGAACAGTGGGTCAACGTGGACCTCGACCTGGGCGACGGCGTGCGACCGTACCGGCGCGAGACGAACACCATGCCGCAGTGGGCGGGGTCGTGCTGGTACTACCTGCGCTACCTCGACCCGACGAACGAGAACCGCCTCGTCGATCCCGTGGTGGAGCGGTACTGGATGGAGGGAGCAGCTGGCGGAGGGGTCGACCTCTACGTGGGCGGTGTCGAACACGCGGTGCTGCACCTGCTCTACGCCCGCTTCTGGCACAAGATCCTGTTCGACCTCGGGTACGTCTCGACACGCGAACCGTTCCATCGCCTCTACAACCAGGGTTACATCCAGGCCTTCGCCTACCGCGACGCCCGGGGCTTCTACGTGGAGGCGTCCGAGGTCGAAACCCGCGACGACGGGCTCGTCTTCCAGGGTGAGCCCGTCACCCGCGAGTACGGGAAGATGGGCAAGAGCCTGCGCAACGTCGTCACCCCCGACGACGTCTACCGGGACTACGGCGCCGACACGCTCCGGCTCTACGAGATGTTCATGGGACCGCTCGACGCCAGCCGACCCTGGAGTACCACCGACATCGTTGGTGTCCACCGATTCCTGGCGCGGGTATGGCGCAACATCGTCGATGAGGACACCGGCGCCGTCCACGTCGAGGACGTCGCGGCCGACCCCGAGACCCGCCGCATCCTGCACCGGACCATCGCCGAGGTCCGCGACGACATGGAGCACCTGAAGTTCAACACCGCGATCGCCCGGCTCTTCGAGCTCAACAATCGCCTGACCCAGGTCGTCGCCGAGACCGGCGCGTCGCCCCGCGAGGTGGCCGAGCCGCTCGCCCTCATGCTCGGACCCCTCACCCCTCACGTCGCCGAGGAGCTCTGGGCCCGCCTCGGGCACTCCGAGTCGATTGCGTACGTGGCGTTCCCCGAACCGGACCCCGCCGAACTCCGCCAGGAGACGATCGAGATCGTCGTCCAGGTCAACGGGAAGGCCCGAGCTCGGATCAAGGTCCCCTCGGACGCCTCCGCGGCGACCCTCGAGGCAGCCGCGCGTGCCGAGCCACACGTCGCGGCCCTCCTCGCCGACGCCACCGTGCGCAAAGTCGTGCCCGTCCCCGGACGCCTCGTCAACTTCGTCATCGGCTGATACGGTCGGGCTCTTCCCCGCGGCACTTCCTCCGGACCGACGCACCCCCGGAGGCCGCTGTGCCCGACTTCGATCCACGCCGTCCTGGCGTCGCGCCCGACGAGACCGGCAACGGCCTCGTCCCCGACCCCACCTTCTGGGGACCCGACGACCGGACTCCCCGGCGGCTGCGCCACCACCGCCCGGGGCTCGCTGAGCGCCTCGGCGTCGCCGAGATCGGCCGAGACGGGCGCGCCGTGCTCGCCGTCGTCGCGGTCGTCGCGCTCGTCGCGGCGATCGGCTCGGTTCGGGCGGTCCGTCCCTCCGAGACCGTCACCACGACCGCCACTCCGACGACCGCCCATTCCCGCCGGGCCGCTGCCGGGGGAGCGCGGGTCGTCGTGCAGGTGGCGGGCGCAGTCACGCATCCCGGCGTCGTCACGCTGCCCGCCGGCGCGCGGGTCGTCGACGCGCTCGACGCCGCGGGCGGGGCGCTCGCGGCCGCCGACCTGGACCAGCTCAACCTCGCCGCCAAGCTGCGGGACGGCCAGCAGATCCTCGTCCCCACCAGCACCCCGCCCTCGACGAGCACCCCGACGACGCCCCCCGAGGCCGCCGTGCCGCCCCCCTCCGGGTAGACCCGACCGCGGCCGGCCGGGCCCGGAACGCGTGACGGTAGGCTCCCCGCGCATGCCGTGGCGGTTTCGGCTCGGAGATCGCGTCCACGACCTCACGAACCGGACCCTCGTCATGGGCGTCCTGAACCGCACCCCGGATTCGTTCTATGACCGCGGCGCGACCTTCGCGCTCGACGCGCTCGTGGAGCGGGCCGAGCAGCTCGTGACCGAGGGAGCCGACATCCTCGACGTCGGCGGCGTCAAAGCCGGCCCGGGACCCGACGTCGACGAAGCCGAGGAACTGGAGCGGGTCGTGCCCACCATCGAGGCGCTCGCCGCCCACCTGCCCGTCCCGCTGTCGGTTGACACGTGGCGAGCCAGCGTCCTCGACGCCGCCTGCCGCGCCGGCGCCTCGGTCGCCAACGACATCAGCGGCTTTGCCGACCCCAACTACCTGGCCGTCGCGGCTCGCCATCAGGCATCGGTCGTCGCGACCCACATCCGCCTGCGTCCCCGCGTCCCCGACCCTGAGCCCGTCTACGACGACCTGCTCGGCGAGGTACGCCAGTTCCTCGTCGAGCGCGCCGACCGGGCGCGCGCCGCCGGGCTCGACGCCGACCAGATCGCCCTCGACGCCGGCCTCGACCTCGGCAAGACCCCGACGATGAGCGCGGTCTTGCTGCGAGAGAGCGACACCCTCGCGGGTCTCGGGTACACCCTGTTGCTGTCGGCGTCGAACAAGCGGTTCCTCGGCGAGCTCCTCGACCTGGCGCTCGACGACCGCCGGGCCGCCTCCCTCGCCGCGGTCGCGTACGGCGTCGCACACGGCTGCCGCATCGTGCGCGTCCACGACGTGGCGGGAACCGTCCGGGTCTGTCGAACCGTGGAGGCCATCCTCGACGAGCTGCCGGTGGGTGTCGGATGACCGTGCACCTTGTTGCCGGCACCGACCCCGTCCTGCGCGACGACGCCGCCGCTGCGCTCATCGGCGAGCTGCTCGACGGCGAGAACCGCTCACTGGCGGTCGAGGAGCTGACCGTCCCGGCTCGCGGCGACGCCGATGACCCCGGTGTCGAGGGACGAGAGGGCGTCGTGGCCGCGGTCGTGCTCGCCTCGTCAAGCCCCCCATTCATGACCGCCCGGCGCATCGTGGTGCTGCGCGAGGTCGGGAACCTGCGCGCCGCCGACCTCGGCCCGCTCACCAGCTATCTCGACGATCCCCTTCCCACGACCGAGCTCGTCCTCGTCGCCGGCGGCGGCAAGACACCCGACGCGCTCGACAAGTGGGTCCGCGCGCACGGCGCCGTCGCCGCCCCCTCCTCGGAGCGCAGCGCCGACGTGCTGGCCCTCGAGCTCGACGAAGCGAACGTCGCCCTGTCGGCCGCGGCCGTCGACGCGCTCCGGGCCCACGTGGGCGAGGACGCGGGCTTGGTGCCCGGGCTGGTGGCCACGCTGCGCGGCGCCTACGGGCCCGGCGCCCGCCTCGACGTCGACGAGGTCGAGCCGTACCTCGGCGAAGCGGGCTCGATCCCGGTCTGGGACCTGACCAACGCCATCGAGCGCGGCGACGTCCCCGGCGCGCTGACGACGGCGCGCCGTCTCCTCAGCGTTACCAGCCCCCGCCAGCCCCGCCCGATGCATCCCCTGCAGATCACCGCGCTCCTGCACGGCCACTACCGGCGGCTGCTGCGCCTCGACGACCCCAGCGTCCAGACCAGCCAGGACGCCGCCGCCGCGCTCGGCGGCCGGACCAACCCGCGCTCGGCCGGCTTTCGGCTCCGCCAGGCCCGGGCGCTCGGCGGCGAGGGCCTCCGACGCGCCTTCGACCTGCTCGCCCAGGCCGATCTCGACCTCAAGGGGGCGCGCGCCATCCCCGAGGACGTCGTGGTCGAGCTCCTCGTGGCTCGCCTCGCCGCCCTCACCCCGGGCGGCCGGCAGAAGCCCGCTAGCCCTGGGCGCCCTTCGCGGCGCGCTTCATGAGGCGCGACGTGCGTCGGGAAGCCTGGCGGGGATGGATCCGGCCCTTCGCACCCGCCTTTGCGAGCCGCTGCTGAGCCAAGCGGACCAGCGCGTCGGTGTCGGCCGAGCCTTCGTCCGCCGCCACCCGGGCCGCCTTGACGCGCGTCTTGAGCTCGGTGCGAGCCGTCTGGTTGCGCAGCCGCCGCTTCTCGTTCTGGCGGTTCCGCTTGATCTGGCCCTTGATGTTTGCCACGACGCGTCGAGTCCTGCTCGCGAGAGATCTGGAGACAAGCAGGCTAGCAGCCGAGGTCCGCCGCCTCCGATGGGACCCGGGGCGCTCGCCGGCCGACCCGTTGCCGTCCCCCACCACCGGTGGCCGTCGGTACGCTCGAACCGCGCCACCCGGGGCAAGCCGAGCCCGGACGGGGCGCTCGACGTCGAGCGGGTCCGGAGCCGACTTGGACATCTCACGCAGTCGGTGCTTCTCGCTGCTCAGCCATGTCGACCACGGCAAGAGCACGCTCGCGGACCGGATCCTCGAGTTGTGCGGCGCGGTCGACGCACGCCTGATGCGGGAGCAGTACCTCGACACGATGGATCTCGAACGTGAGCGCGGCATCACGATCAAGGCGCAGAACGTCCGGCTCCACTGGAGGGACTACTGGCTCCACCTGATCGACACGCCAGGACACGTCGACTTCGGCTACGAGGTGTCGCGCAGCCTCGCCGCCTGCGAAGGGGCTGTCCTCCTCGTCGACGCGAGCCAGGGGATCGAGGCGCAGACGCTCGCCAACTGCTACGCCGCGCTCGAAGCGGACCTCACCATCGTCGGCGTGTTGAACAAGATCGATCTGCCCCAAGCCGAGCCCGACCGGCGCGCCGAGGAGATCGAGCGCGTCCTCGGCATCCCTGCCGACGAGCTGCTGCGCATCTCGGCCAAGACCGGCGAGGGCGTGCCCGAGCTGCTCGACGCCGTCGTCGCCCGCATCCCCGCCCCGACCGGCGACCCCGACGCCCCCCTCCGAGCGCTGATCTTCGACTCGTTCTACGACTCGTACCGCGGCGTCGTGAGCTCAGTGCGGGTCTTCGACGGCTCGCTGGTCAGCGGCGCCCGGCTCCGCTACGTCCAGGCCGGGGCGGTCCACGACGCGGAGGAGATCGGCGTGCGGTCCCCGATTCCAACCCCCGTCGCGTCGCTCGGTCCCGGCGAGGTCGGGTACCTCATCGCCGGGATCAAGGAGGTTCGCCAAGCCCGGGTCGGTGAGACGGTCACCGCCGCCGCGAACCCCGGCGCGGAGCTGCCCGGCTACCGCGACCCGAAGCCGATGGTGTTCTGCGGCCTCTACCCGATCGTGGGCGACGAGTACGCCGACCTGCGCGACGCGCTCGAGAAGCTCCAGCTCAACGACTCGTCGTTCACCTACGAACCCGAGACGTCGGGCGCCCTCGGGTTCGGGTTCCGTTGCGGCTTCCTCGGGCTCTTGCACATGGAGATCGTGCGCGAGCGGCTCGAGCGTGAGTACGACCTGTCGCTCGTCGCCACCGCCCCCAACGTCGAGTACCGGGTGCATCTCACCGACGGGAAGGTCGAGATCATCGACAACCCCTCGGCCATGCCGCCGGCGACTCACCTCGAGCAGGTCGAGGAGCCCTACGTGACGGTGACGATCCTGACCCCGACCGACTACGTCGGACCGCTCATGGACCTGTCCCAGGCGCGGCGCGGGGAGATGACGAAGCTCGAGTATCTCTCCGAGGAGCGGGTCGAGCTCGTCTACGAGCTGCCCCTGGCCGAGATCGTCATGGACTTCTTCGACCTGGTGAAGTCACGAACCCGCGGCTACGCCAGCCTCGACTACGAGCCGGCCGCCTACCGGCCCTCGGATCTGGTCAAGGTCGACGTGCTGTTGAACGGCGTCCCCGTCGACGCGTTCTCCACGATCGTGCACCGCCAGCGAGCCCAGGACTACGGGCGGCGCATGACCGAGCGGCTGCGCCAGCTCATCCCCCGCCAGCTCTTCGACGTGCCGATCCAGGCGGCCATGGGCGGGCGGGTCATCGCCCGCGAGACCGTGAAGGCCAAACGCAAAGACGTGCTCGCCAAGTGCTACGGCGGCGACGTGAGCCGCAAGCGCAAGCTCCTCGACCGCCAAAAGGAGGGGAAGCGCCGCATGAAGCAGATCGGACGCGTCGAGGTTCCCCAGGAAGCCTTCGTCGCCGCCCTGCGTCTCGACGAGTCATGACCACGCCCGCGACATCGACACCGCCCGCCAGGCGGTCCTCGACCCCGGAGCCCGGCACGCTCGGCGTATACGTGCACATCCCGTTCTGCGCCCAGCGCTGCGACTACTGCGACTTCGCGACGTGGACCGACCGGGCCTGGATCATCGACGATTACGTCGACGCCTGCGTCACCGACCTGCGCCGCCGCGTCGCCGCCGACGAGCTGACGTCAGCGTCGAGCGTGTTCTTCGGCGGCGGGACACCCTCGCTGCTCGACGCCCCGTCGCTGCTCCGAATCCTCGACGAGGTTCCCCGATCGGTGGACGCCGAGGTGACGGTCGAGTGCAACCCCGACACCGTCGACGTCGCCAAGCTGGCCACGTACGCCGCCGGAGGGGTCAACCGGCTCTCGTTCGGCGTGCAGTCGATGCGCCCCCATGTCCTCGCCGAGCTCGGTCGGACCCATCAGCCGGCCAACGTGACCCGAGCCGTCGACGCCGCGCGTGCCGTCGGCCTCGAGCACTTCAACCTCGACCTCATCTACGGCGCGACCGGCGAGACGCTCGACGACTGGCGCGTCACCCTCGACGGTGCGCTCGCGCTCGACCCACCCCACGTGAGCGCCTACGCGCTCACGTGCGAACCCGCCACCCCGCTCGGACGACGCGTCGCGGCCGGCACCACACCCCCACCCGACGACGACGACCAGGCCACGAAATACGAGGTCGCCGACGCGGCCCTGGCCGGCGCCGGGCTCGACTGGTATGAGATCTCGAATTGGAGCCGAGCCGGTCACGAGTGCCGCCACAACCTCCTGACCTGGGCTCAGGGCGACTACGTCGGCATCGGCGCCGCCGCGCACGCCCACCGGCACGGGGTGCGGTCCTGGAACGTGCGGACACCCGAGCGCTACGTCGAGCGGATCCACGCCGGTGCCGCGCCCGAAGCCGGCCGCGAGCACCTCGATCCCGTCACCCGGGCCGAGGAGCGTCTCGTCCTGGCATTGCGAACCCGCGGCGGCGTCCCAGTGCACCCCGACGCGATGACCGAGACCGAGACGCTCACCCGCGCCGGGTTCCTGACTCGCCGAGGCGACGGCGTCCGGCTCACCCGGCGGGGCCGGCTCCTCGCCAACGACGTCACGGTGCGGCTCCTGGCCGCCGGCGCGGCCCAGCCCGCCCCGACCCTGTCCCACCGGATCCCGGTTGGCACTCGGTAGGATTGAGTGCCAAGCCCCCCGGTTCGGCCACCCAAACGAGCGACCCCAGTCATGGAACATCCCGAACAGGTCGAGCTCGACGATCGCAAGGCCGCCATCTTGCGCGCCGTGGTCGAGGAGTACGTCGAGACCGCCCAGCCGGTCGGCTCCCAGACCATCGCGCGGGTCCGCGACCTCCAGGTGTCGAGCGCCACGGTCCGCAACGACATGACGATCCTCGAACGCGAGGGCTACCTCGCCCAGCCCCACACGTCGGCCGGGCGGGTCCCGACCGACCGCGGCTACCGGTACTTCGTGGACCACTTCACCAACGCCGGCTCCCTGCCCGCCGGTCAGCGCCGGGCCGTCTCGGACTTCTTCGCCTCCGCGCACCAGGCCCTCGAGGACCTCCTCACCGAGACCAGCCAGCTCCTCGCCCGCGTCAGTCGACACGCCGCCCTCGTCATGGGCCCCGAACCCGACTCGGCGCGGGTCCGCAGCGTCCAGCTCGTCCCCCTCCAACCCAACGTGGCGCTGCTCGTCGTCGTGCTCTCGAGCGGCGCGGTGCACAAAGAGGTGGTGCACCTCGACGGCGACGTCACCGAAACCGGGGTCCACGACGCCGCCGCGGTACTCGACGCTCACCTGCGCGATCACGAATGGTCCCGACTGCCCGACGCCTCCCGCACGGGCGACGCCAACGTCGACGGCGTCGTCGCCCTCGGCCACGAGGCGCTCCTCCGAGCCGCCGCCGTTGACCACCCCGAGCCCCTCTACATCGGCGGGGCCAGCCACCTCGCCGCCGAGCAGGAGGCCTTCGCAACCGCCGAGCGGACCGCCCGACTCCTCGAGGTGCTCGAACACCAAGTCATCGTCGTGTCGCTCGTGCGCGAGCTCCTCGACCAAGGCCTCACGGTCAGCATCGGCTCCGAGAACCGCCTCGAAGACCTCCGCGACTGCGCGATCGTGCTCGCCCCCTTCGAGGTCGACCGGCAACCAGCCGGCATCGTCGGGGTGCTCGGCCCCACCCGCATGGACTACCGCCACGCCCTCGCCGCCGTCGCGGCGGTGAGCCAGCAGCTCGGGCGCCATCTCTCGTGAGCGACGATCTGTACCTGGTCCTCGGCGTGACCCGCAACGCCACCGACGACGAGATCAAACGCGCCTATCGCGACCTCGCCCGCCGCTACCACCCCGACTCGAACCCCGACCACCCCGAGGCCGAAGAGCGCTTCAAGGAGATCAGCGTCGCCTACGAGACGCTGCGCGACCCGGAGCGCCGCCGCCGCTACGACGTCTTCGGCCAGACCGGGAGCGGCCGCGGCGGGGGTGGCGCCGAGGCGTTCGGCTTCGGCGACATCTTCGACGCCTTCTTCGGTGGCGACCCGTTCGGGGCCCGCCGAGGCCCGAACGGTCCGGCCCGCGGCGCCGACGCGGAAGTCGTCGTCGAGTTGAGCCTCCCCGACGCGGTGTTCGGCGTGACCCACACCATCGAAGCCTCACTGCCCGTCACGTGCTCGCGCTGTGAAGGATCCGGGTGCGAGCCCGGCACCCATCCCAGCCGGTGCGACGTGTGCGGCGGCACCGGCGAGGTGCGCCAGGTGCGCCGCTCGATCCTCGGCCAGCTCGTCACCGCCGCCCCCTGCGCAGTCTGCGAAGGGAGCGGACGCCGGATCCTCACCCAGTGCCGCGACTGCCGCGGGGACGGGCGCGTCCGCGCCCATCGCAGCATCGACGTCGAAGTTCCCGCCGGCGTCGACGACGGGCAGCGATTGCGCCTCGCCGGGCGCGGACCCGCCGCCCCCCGGGGCGGAATTCCCGGTGACCTGTACGTCACCGTGCGCGTCGCCGCCCACCCCGACTTCGAACGCCAGGGCGACGACCTCCTCCACGTACAACAGATCTCGAGCGCACAGGCCGTCCTCGGCACCCGGCTCCTCGTCGCCGGCCTCGACGGCGACCATGAGGTCATCGTGCCGCCCGGCACCCAGGCCGGCCACGCGTTCCGCGTCAAGCACGCCGGCGTGCCGTCGCTGCGGGGGAGGGGCCGCGGCGACCTGCTCGTGCGCCTCGACGTCGAGGTCCCCACCCGCCTCACCGACGAGGAGGCTGAGCTGTGGCGCCGCCTCGCCGAGCTGCGCGGCGACGAGGTCTCCCCGCCCGACAAGGGCGTCATGTCCCGCCTGCGTTCCGCCTTCCAGTAGCCAGCGGTGCCGCGGCTCGCCTGGTGCGCCGGCGCGGGCGCGGTCGCGCACGTGCTCGTCGAGACCCTCGCCGATCAGCTCGAGATCACGGGCGCCGACGGCCACCATCTCCAGCGGGTCCGGCGCCTGCGCCCCGGCGAGCTCGTCACCGCAGCCGACGGAGCCGGAGGGTGGCGCTGCTACCGGGTGACCCGAGCGACGCCGGGGACGCTCGGGCTGGTCGCCGACGCCGAGGCGCTCCTCGAGCCCCGACTCGCCCCGACCCTGGTCCTGGCCTGCGCCTTGACGAAGGGTCAGCGACCCGAGGCGGTGGTGCGCCACGCCACCGAACTCGGGGTCGACGCCATCTGGTGGGTGGTGGCCTCCCGGTCGGTGGTGCGCTGGGAGGGGCCCCGAGCCCGGGCCGCCCTGGAGCGGCTCCGGCGGGTCGCCCGCGAGGCGAGCCTGCAGTGCCGGCGGGCCCGGCTCCCCGCCGTCGAGGCCCCCGGTCGGCTCGCGGGCCTCGCCGGTCAGCCCGGCCTGCTGCTCGCCGCCCGGGACGGCTCGAGCGCCGCGGAGCTCGCCGAACCCCCCGGGGGCCAATGGGTCCTGGTCGTCGGCCCCGAAGGGGGCCTCGAGACCGAGGAGCTCACCGCCCTCGGCGAGGCTCCCCGCTTGGGCCTCGGACCGCACATCCTTCGGACCGAGACCGCCGCGCTCGCCGGCCCCGCCGCCCTCGCCGGGCGCCGTGGCGTTGCTCCGCAACCTCGCTGACCACCCAGCGTGACCAACGGGTGTCTGTTTGGTACGCTGCGTGTCATCAGGCCGAGGGGCAGCAGGCCTGGATATCAAGGGGATCAAGGGGAGCTGGGAACGGGTGGAATCCGAAGGTCGGGTCAGTATTCAAGAAGGCCGGGTCAGCGCGCAGATCGGCGAGCGGCTGCGGGTGATTCGACGCCAGCAGGGCCTCTCGCTCCACGACGTCGAGGCCCGCTCCGGTCACGAGTTCAAGGCCTCGGTCCTGGGCGCCTACGAGCGCGGAGAACGGGCCCTCTCGGTCAGCCGTCTCCTGCGCCTCGGCGATCTCTACGACGTCCCGCCCGATCAGCTGCTGCCCCGCGGCACCGACGTCGAGATCGACCTCACCCAGGAGCCCGCTGACGGCCACACCCTCACCCTCGACCTGGTCCGACTCAGCCAGCTCAAGGAGCCCGACGCCGAGGTCCTGGCCCGATACGCGTCCACCATCCAGCTCCAACGCCAGGACTTCAACGGGCGGATGCTGACCATCCGCCGCGACGACGTCCGGGTGCTGGCCGCCGTCCTCGGTCGCACCCCCGACAACCTCGGGCAGCGCCTCGACGAGCTCGGTTTGCGCGTCACGGGCTGACCGATCGTGGGGCGGCGCCGTAACCCGGCGCTACGCTGCCGCGCGAGGTGTCCACGCCGTCGCCGACTCAGCTCAAGGTTCTCGTCCCCGGGAACCACCTCATGGTCAACCTGCTCGGGCACCGTGACGAGCTCCTCAAGCTCGTCGAGGAGGCCTTCCCGGTCGCCATCCACGTGCGGGGCAACGAGATCACCATCACCGGCGACGCCCCCGACATCGAACGAGTCGGGCGCCTCTTCGAAGAACTCGTCGTGCTCCTCCAATCCGGCCACACCCTCGACGCCGACGGTCTCGGGCGCTCCATCGAGATGCTGAAGGCCGACCAGCGCCCCACGGAAGTGCTCGGGACCCAGGTGTTGCGCGGCCGCAAACCGGTGCGACCAAAAACCGCCGGTCAGAAGCGCTACGTCGACGCCGTCAACACCAACACCGTCACCTTCGCGATCGGGCCGGCCGGGACGGGCAAGAGCTACCTGGCGGTCGCCCTCGCCGTGCAGGCGCTCCAGGCGAAAGCAGTCAACCGCATCATCCTCACCCGACCCGCGGTCGAAGCGGGGGAGCGGCTCGGCTTCTTACCCGGCGACGTGCTCGCCAAGGTCGACCCGTACCTCCGGCCGCTCTACGACGCCCTCTACGACATGGTCGATGCCGAGACCGTGGGTCGGCTCATGGACCGAGGCACGATCGAGGTGGCCCCCCTGGCGTTCATGCGCGGCCGGACGCTGAACGACTCGTTCATCATCCTCGACGAGGCACAAAACACCACGCCCGAGCAGATGAAGATGTTCCTGACCCGATTGGGCTTCGGCTCGAAGGTCGTCGTCACCGGCGACGTGACCCAGATCGACCTCCCCGAGGGTCGCGGCCGCTCCGGACTGCGGACCGTGCGCGCCATCCTCGACGGCATCGACGGGGTGATGTTCGTGGAGCTCGGCGCCCCCGACGTCGTCCGCCACCGCATCGTGCAAGACATCGTGAATGCCTACGAGCGGGTCGACCCGTGAGCCCCGGGCGACGACCCGGCCCGGCGCGTCCGGCGTGACCACGTCCGCGCCGGTGCAGGTGAGCGGCTTCGACGAGCAAGACGCCGTCGCGGTCGAGATCACCCGCTGGGTTCGCCTCGCCCAGCTCGTGTTGCACGAAGAGCGCATCGACCCCGAGGCGGAGCTCGGCCTCATCTTCGTCGACGAGCAGACGATCACCGACCTGAACCGGCGGTTCCTCGACGGCGACGGCCCCACCGACGTGCTCGCCTTCCCACTCGATGAAGGCGGCACCACCGCCGGGCGCGATCCCGACGACGGGGGCCGGGGGCCCGGCGCCGCCGCCGAGCCCAGCGAGCCGCCCGTCGTGCTCGGCGACGTCGTCGTCTGCCCGACCGTCGCCGCCCGCCAGGCCGACACGCGCGGCGGCCCACTCGACGACGAGCTCGCCCTGCTCGTCGTCCACGGCGTCCTGCACCTCCTCGAATACGACCACGCCGAGCCCGGCGACGCCGAGCGCATGCAGCGGCGCGAGCGCGAGCTGCTCGGCCGCTTCGCGGACCTGGAAGGCACCGGAGGGGCGAGGTGACCTCGACCGACTGGCTCCTCGTCGCCATCATCGTCGTCCTCTTCGCGGTGTCGATCGTCCTCGCGCTCTCCGAGATGGCCTTCACCCGCATGAGCCGGATCCGCGCCCTCGCCCTCGAAGACGAAGGCAGCCGCGGCGCCGCCCGGCTGGCCCGGATGCTCGAACACCCCGAGCAGACGATCAACCCGCTGCTGCTGCTCGTGCTCGTCGCGCAGCTGACGAGCGCCAGCCTCATCGGCATCCTCCTCGAACGCCAGCTCGGCGCGATCGGAGTCGGCGTCGGGCTCGTGGTCCAAGTCGTGCTGTTCTTCGCGCTCGGCGAGGTGGCGCCCAAGACCTACGCCATCCAGCACACCGACCGGGCCGCGCTCCGAGTCTCCGGGTTCTTGTGGGCGATCACGAACTTCCCCCCGCTGCGCGGGCTGTCCCGCGTGCTCATCGAGCTGGCCAACGCGCTCCTCCCCGGGCACGGCATCAAGGAGGGGCCCTTCGTCACCGAAGACGACCTCCTCGCGATGGCCGACGCAGCAGCCAACGAGGACGTCATCGAGCGAGAGGAACGTCAGCTCATCCACTCCATCTTCGAGTTCGGCGACACGGTCGTGCGCGAAGTGATGGTGCCCCGCCCCGACATGGTCGCCATCGAAGCCGACGCCACCATCGAGGCGGCCATCGAACGCGCCATCGAGGGCGGCTACTCGCGGCTCCCCGCCTACGAGGACACCACCGACGACATCGTCGGGCTCGTGTACCTCAAGGATCTCGTCCACCGGGCGAGAGCGGGCGGCGGGAACGACCCGGTCCGCGCCGCGGTCCGGCCCGCCGTGTTCGTCCCCGAGCAGAAACGGGTCGCCGAGCTGCTGCGCGACATGCAGAGCAAGCAGTTCCACATGGCGATCGTCGTCGACGAGTACGGCGGCACCGCCGGGCTCGTCACCCTCGAGGACCTCCTCGAGGAGATCGTGGGCGAGATCACCGACGAGTACGACGTCGAGGAGCCAGGAGTCGAGCACCTCCCCGACGGGTCGTTGCTCGTCCCCGGCCGCACCCCCATCGACGACGTGAGCGAAGAGCTGGGCATCGAGCTCCCCGACACCGAGTGGGACACCGTGGGCGGTCTCGTGTTCAACCTGCTCGGCCACGTCCCCGACGAACACGAGGCCGTCCGGTTCCAGGACCTGGAGTTCCGGACCGAACGGGTCCAGGGCCGTCGGATCGTCTCGGTCCGGATCGTGCGCCTCGCACCCGCCGACGATCCCGAACACACCCCCGTCGCCGACCACGCCCCCCCGGGCTGAGCGATGGAATTCCGCTCGGGTTTCGCGACCCTCGTGGGGCGCCCGAACGCCGGCAAATCGACGCTCGTGAACCGCCTCGTCGGCGCCAAGGTCGCCATCACCTCCGCCCGGCCCCAGACCACCCGCATCACCGTGCGCGGCGTCCGGGACACCGCCACCAACCAGCTGGTCCTCCTCGACACTCCCGGCCTGCATCGCGCCCGCACCCCGCTCGGCGAGCGGACCAACCAGCGGGCCCGCGCCGCCCTGCCCGACGTGGACGTCATCGGCCTCGTCGTCGACGCCACCGCCCCGGTCGGTCGCGGCGACCGCTACGTCGCCGACATCGTCCACGCCGCGGGCCCGCCCTGCATCCTCGTCGTCAACAAGACCGACGCGGCCTCCCCGGCCGTCATCGCCGCCCAGCTCACGGCCGCCCGCGACGCGCTCGGCGACTTCGACGCCTACGTGCCCTGCTCGGCTCGCACCGGTGAGAACGTCGACGCCCTCGCCGCCGAGCTGGAGGGCCGCCTGGCCCCCGGGCCGCGCTACTACCCGCCCGGCACGGTCACCGACCAGCCCGAGACGTTCGTCGCCGCCGAGCTGGTCCGCGAGCAGCTGCTCCGGATCGCCCGGGAGGAGCTGCCCCACTCCATCGCCGTCACCGTCGAAGAGCTCGACCGTGACCCCGACCAGCCCGCCGGGGACCCGACCGTCCTCCGACTCCTCGTCGACATCCGCGTCGAGCGGGAGTCTCAGAAGGGAATCGTGATCGGGCGGGGCGGCGCCACCCTCAAAACGGCGGTCAGCGCCGCCCGCCGCGAGCTCGAAGGGCTCCTCGGCACCCGGGTCTACCTCCAGACCCGGGTCCGGGTCGACCGGGACTGGCAGCGACGCCCCGACGCGCTCGACCGGCTCGGTCTCTGACCTGCCGCCTCGGTCTCTGACCGGGCGGAATACTCATCACAAGTTGCCCCACGGCGACGGCCCGAGGATAGATTGCGCGGGGGAGCCGACTTGGCCGCCCGTGCCCCGAGACCTCGGATCGGGAAGCGTCACGCAGGCATGACGAACCGCAACTCGCGCCGGGGCCGGTGGTGGCTGCTCCTCGCCGGAGCCGCGACGGTGGCGCTGGCCGCCTGCTCGCCCGCCAACGGCAAGAACACCCTCGCCCCGCACGGCACCAACGCCCACCAGATCGACAACCTGATCTACCCGATCTGGATCGTCGCCGTCATCGTCGGGCTCATCGTCGTCGGCGGCACCATCTTCGTGGCGCTGCGGTACCGCCAGCGGCCGGGTCGCAGCGACCGGCCCAAGCAGATCCACGGCAACCTCACCGTCGAGATCCTCTGGACGATCATCCCCGCGGTGATCCTCGCCGTGATCGCCGTCCCGACCATCAGCCTCATCTTCAAGGAGGACGCCACCCCATCCAACGCGGTGGAGGTCACCGTCGTCGGCAAGCAGTGGTGGTGGGAGTTCGAGTACCCGGGGGCCAACGGCCAGCCGCCGGTCGTGACCGCCGACGAGCTGCACATCCCGACCGGGCGCAACATCGATCTCAGCCTCAAAGCCTGCGACCCGTCGCTGCCCTACGGGGTCAACAACGGCCCGGGCTGCAACGTCATCCACTCGTTCTGGGTCCCTGAGCTCGCCGGGAAAGAAGACGTCGTGCCCGGCCAGACCAACCACCTGACGCTGCGGACCAGCACCGCCGGCACCTACCTCGGCCAGTGCGCGCAGTATTGCGGGCTCAGCCACGCGAACATGCACTTCCGCGTGATCGCCCAGAGCCCCACCGCCTACGACGCCTGGCTGAGTAGCCAACGCCAGGTGCCCGCGGTGAGCCTCGCCTCCGCGGGGGAGGCCGGGACGCTGTTCACCAAGACGTTCGCCTGCTCGAACTGCCACACGACCTCAAGCTCGACTCTGAGCACCTACGGGCCGAACCTCTCGCACCTGGCCAGCCGGTCCACGTTCGCGAGCGGCTATTTCAAGCTCACCAAATCCCAGCTCATGAAGTGGATCATGAACGCGCCGGGTCTGATCCCGATGCAGTCCCAGGACTGCCGCAAGGGGCCACCCGGTTCGCCGGGTGTCACCTGCGTCGGCATGCCGTCGTTCACCCAGAACACCCCGAAGGGCATGCCAGTGATGACCACCGCCCAGGCCCAGATCCTGGCCACCTATCTCCTGTCACTCAAGTGATGGCCGCGCGCGAGGGAGCACAACGATGACCACCGTTGCGGATGCCCCGACCCAGACTCCCGTCCGCCCCCCCGTCATCCTTCGACGCCCCAAGGAGACCACCGGGGTCTGGTCGTGGTTCACCACCGTCGACCACAAGAAGATCGGGATCATGTACGGGGTCACCGCCCTGGTGTTCTTCTGCCTGGGCGGCATCGAGGCGCTGCTCATCCGCCTGCAGCTCGCCGGGCCCAACGGCACCGTGCTCACCGCCTCGCAGTACAACCAGATCTTCACGATGCACGGCACGACGATGGTGTTCCTGCTCGGAATGCCGCTGTCGATCGCCTTCGCGAACTATTTCGTGCCCCTCATGATCGGCGCCCGCGACGTCGCGTTCCCGCGCCTCAACGCCTTCGGCTACTGGATGTTCGTCACCGGCGGCGTGTTCCTCTACTCGAGCTTCCTGCTCGGCGGCGCCCCGAACGGCGGATGGTTCGGCTACACCCCGCTGACGAGCACCCCGCTCGGGCTGGGTGCCCTGCCCGGTCGAGGCCCGGACTTCTGGGCGGTCGGGATCGTGATGCTCGGCATCGGGTCGACCACCGCGGCGATCAACGTCATCGTCACCACCCTGAACATGCGGGCTCCGGGCATGACCCTCATGCGGATGCCCGTGTTCGTGTGGATGATGCTCGTGACCGCGTTCCTGACCCTGTTCGCCATGCCGATCATCACGGTCGCGCTCATCATGGTGTTCTTCGACCGCAACTTCGGCACGTCGTTCTTCTTACCGGCCAAGGGCGGTGACCCGCTCCTGTACCAGAACCTGTTCTGGCTGTTCGGGCATCCCGAGGTGTACATCCTCATCTTGCCCGGCATGGGAATCGTGTCGGAGATCCTGCCGGTCTTCTCGCGCAAGCCGCTGTTCGGCTACCCGGTGGTCGTCTTCTCGGGCATCGCGATCGGCTTCCTCGGCTGGGGCGTCTGGGCCCACCACATGTTCACCACCGGGCTCGGCCCCGTCGCGGTCTCCGCGTTCAGCCTCTCGACCATGCTGATCGCCATCCCGACCGGGGTGAAGATCTTCAACTGGCTCGCCACCGTCTACAAGGGATCCGTGCGTCTCACGACCGCGATGCTGTTCGCGCTGGGATTCATCGCGCAGTTCACGATCGGTGGACTCTCGGGCGTGAGCCTCGCCGTCGTGCCGGCTGACACCCAGCAGCACGACTCGTACTTCGTGGTCTCGCACTTCCACTACGTCTTGTTCGGTGGGCTCGTCTTCGGGCTCTTCGGCGGCTTGTACTACTGGTTCCCGAAGGTCTTCGGTCGGATGCTCGACGAGAAGCTCGGCAAGTGGAACTTCTGGCTGATGGTCATCGGGTTCAACCTGACCTTCTTCCCGATGATGTTGCTCGGCATCTACGGGATGCCCCGCCGCGTCTACCGCTACGACGCCGGGCTCGGGTGGGGATCCTTGAACCTGGTCGCGACCATCGGGTCGTTCATCATCGCGGTCTCCGTCCTCCTGTTCATCATCAACGCCGTCGTGTCCCGCAAGCGGGGAGTGATCGCGGGGAACGATCCCTGGGACGGCCGGACCATTGAGTGGTCGACCTCGTCACCGCCACCCGAATACAACTTCGCGGAGATCCCCGAGATCCAAGCCCGCGACGATCTCTGGCACACCAAATACACCGAGGACGACGACGGGGTCCTCGTGCCCTTGCCGAGCGGCGGGGTCGACACTCCGGCGGCGACGCGCGCCGCGGCCGCGCCCACCCATCGGATCCACATGCCGTCGCCGTCCTTCTACCCGCTCGTGGCGGCACTCGGAATTCTGCCGCTCGCCTACGCGGCGGTGTTCCACAGCTACAGCTGGGCGTTCCTGCTGGTCGCCGGCGGCGCGATCATCCTCGCCTTCGGCATCTACGCCTGGGCGATCGAACCCGCCACCGCGGCGGAGGCTGACCACTGATGGCCACCATCGAGCAAGCCCCGCCGCCCCAGGTGCCGGCCGGTCCATCCCACGGGCCGGGTCCCGACCACCCGCCCACCTCGACCGGCACCACCAACGTCAAGCTGGCGATCTGGCTGTTCTTGGCCTCGGACTGCCTCTTCTTCGGCGCCTTCATCAGCGCCTACCTGCTGTACCGGGGGCGGGCGCAGACCGGCCCCACCCCGGCGAAGGTCTACAGCATCCCGTTCACGTCGGTGTCGTCGTTCGTGCTGCTCATGAGCAGCCTCACGATGGTGCTGGCCCTCGCCGCGATCCAGCGGGGAGACCTGCGGCGCCTCCGAATCTGGCTGCTCTCCACCGCGCTGCTCGGCTCGGTGTTCGTCGGCGGGCAGATCTTCGAGTTCACCGAGTTCTCCCGCAAGGGCCTCGGCCTCAGCACCAACCTGTTCAGCTCGACGTTCTTCGTGCTGACCGGCTTCCACGGCGCCCACGTCACCATCGGCATCATCTGGCTGTTATCCCTCTGGGCCTTGGCGACCCAGGGCCGCCTCACCCAAAAAGACGCCGAAAAGGTCGAGATCGCCGCGCTCTACTGGCACTTCGTCGACGTCGTCTGGATCGTGATCTTCACCCTCGTGTACCTGATCCCCACGAAGTAGGAGAGGAGCGGCGGCAGTGAGCGACATCACGTTGCGCGACGACAGCGGCGCCACCGAGGTGGCGGGGCAGACCGCGACGGCACTCGAGCCCTCAGCGGGCCTGCTTCCCGGCGAGCTCCGACCGCATCCCTCGCCGCTGCGCTACGTCCTCATCGCGGTGGTGCTCTGCGTCATCACCGCGGCCGAAGTCAGCCTCTACTACCTCGAGGGGAGCCTGGCCGACGCGGTGATCATCCCGCTGCTGCTGGTCTTCGCGGCGCTGAAGTTCGGGATCGTTGCGTCGTGGTACATGCATCTCCGCACCGACAAACCCATCTTCGCCCGGTTCTTCGTGCTCGGGATCGCCGGCGCGATCCTGCTGTTCGGAATCGTGCTCTCGAGCCTCCAGATCTTCTCCTGACCACATGCTCCTCGGCGCCATCGCCCGGATCCCCGCCTGGACGGCCTATCCCGACGTTTGGCTGATCACCGCCGCGTTCGCCGCCGGCTACGCGATCGCCATCGTCCGCCTCGGACCCCGGTTCACGGTCCCCGGCCAGCGGGCCGTCAGCCCGCTGCAGCTCACCAGCTTCTGCCTCGGGCTCCTCGCCATGGAAGTCGCCGCCGACTGGCCGGTGCACCCGATCGCCGAGCAGTCGACCTACAGCGTCCACATGGTCCAGCACCTGGTGCTGTCGATGGTGTCGCCCCCGTTGCTGCTGTTGGGGATACCCGCCTGGCTGCTGCGCTGGATCCTGGGGCCCCCGAGCCGCCGGTTCCGGGTCGTGCGCCGCCTCGCGCGGTTCCTGCCCGCCCTGGTCATCTTCAACATCGTGATCGTGCTGACCCACTGGCCAGCGCTCGTCGACGCCAGCCTCCAAAACGGCGGCCTGCACTTCCTGCTCCACTCGATGATCTTCGTGACGTCGTTCATCGTGTGGCTCCCGGTGCTCAGCCCGCTCCCCGAGATCCCACGACTCGCGCCCCCGTCGCGCCTCGCCTACTTGTTCCTGCAGTCGATCGTGCCGACGCTGCCCGCGTCGTTCCTGACCTTCGGCACCTCCGAGCTGTACCACTTCTATGCGCACAAGGCGAACATCTGGGGCCTGACCCCGCTCCAAGATCAACAGATCGCCGGGCTCATCATGAAGATCGGAGCCGGGATCCTGTTATGGGGCGTCATGGCCGTAACCTTCTTCCGCTGGGCCGCCGACGAGGAGCGAGCCCAGCATCCGCGAGCTCGCCGCGAGTTCGAGCGTGAGCTCGAACGGACGGGACTGTGAGGCGCTGAGGCGACATGCCTGACGACGACACCACCACGGTCGAGGACCGCCCGGACGCCACCGCGGCGCCGGAGGCCGTCACCGAACCGCGCGCCCTCCCTCCCGGCCCCGACCCGGTCCGCGAGGCGCGCCGGACGCGCCTCATCTTCCCGATCCTGCTCCCGCTCGGCGCCGCGGTGATGATCGCCGTCTTCGTCCTGAACGTGTCCCGGATCCTGCTCGCCGCGGGCTCCACCGGCGCCCTCGTGATGGCCATCGCGCTGATCGTCGTCATCCTCGGCGGCGCGGCGGGCNNCGCCCCCCGCCTCCGGACGTCGGCGCTGGTGATGCTGGTGTCCGGGCTGTTCATCGTGCTCATCAGCGCCGGTCTCGTCGCCACTCCGAACAGCGTCGAGAAGACGTCGACCGTCGCCGCCGGCAACGGGTTCGTGAACCCGAAGGGC
>PLJD01000087.1 GCA_003140175.1 Actinomycetota bacterium | reverse complement strand
CAGAGTTCGAGTTGTCGTTGTTGTTGTAGCCCCACTCGGCGTTGTACTGCCCGGTGCCCTTGTCGTGGAACACGCATTCGAGGATTGGGAACTGCTGGGTAGCCCCTGCCGGGCCGGCTCCGGCGACGAGGAAGGCCCCGACGGCCACGGTCGCGAGTCCGAGGAACGCCAGCAGCCGGCCGAGCCGGCCCGCGGGTCGACTCGTTTGACCTCCGCCCCAGCGCATACCTCACCGATCGGTGCGGGAACGGCTCACCTTGATGGGTTCCGGGCCGGTGTCCGCCGCCCGGGGGCCGACGGGAGCCGACGCGGAGCCGAACGTAGGCGGGGGGCTGAACCTGACCCGCTATCGCGAGTCGTCCGGGCGCCCCGACGCGGCGTCGATCTTGACGCCGGGTCCCATCGTCGAGGCGGCGGAGACGCCGCGGAGATAGCGGCCTTTGGCCGCCGCCGGCTTGGCTCGGACGAGCTCGTCGAGGACGGCGTGGTAGTTGTCGAGCAGGGCGTCGCTGGTGAAGCTGACCTTGCCGATCGGGACATGGACGTTGCCGTTCCGGTCGGTCCGATACTCGACCTTGCCCGCCTTGAACTCGCTGACTGCAGTCCCGACCTCGGTTGTGACCGTCCCGGTCTTCGGGTTGGGCATCAGACCCCGCGGGCCGAGGGTGCGGCCCAGTCGGCCGACCTTGCCCATGAGGTCCGGAGTGGCGATGGCGACGTCGAAGTCNNCCGCGCACCATCTGGTCGGCCTTGCGGGGGTCGACACCGAGTCGAAAGGCGGCTTCGACGGTCTCGTCGAATTTCGCCGGCGCCAGCGACTTCACCAAGTCGATGGCCTCCGCCGGGGGGAGGGGTCGGTCGCGGTCGTAGCGCTGGATGGCCTCGGTGTAGGCCTTGCCGTGCTTCGTCATGGTTCGTCCTCCTCGGACTCCCTCGGTGGTAGATCCGGCTCGGCGGCGAGGTCCTCCGCGGGCCGGGCGGCGTCAGTCGGCGATTTCGATGCCCATCGAGCGGGCGGTGCCGGCGACCTGTGCCGTGGCGCCGTCGAGGTCAACGGCGTTGAGGTCGGGCATCTTGGTCTCGGCGATCTGGCGGACCTGGGCTTTCGTCACCCGTCCGACCTTCTCGAGCCGGGGGTTCTGCGCGCCCTTCTCGATTCCGGCCGCCTGGCGGAGCAGGAACGGTGTGGGTGGCGTCTTGGTGACGAACGTGAAGGTGCGGTCCTCGAACACCGAGATCTCGGCCGGGATGACCTGACCCCGCTGGTTCTCGGTCGCCGCGTTGTAGGCCTTGCAGAAGTCCATGATGTTGATCCCGTGCGGACCGAGCGCGGTCCCCACCGGCGGGGCGGGGGTGGCCTGCCCAGCCGCGATCTGGATCTTGACGACGGCCGCGAGCCGCTTCTTTGCCATTGGTCGGTGCTCCTGGTGGTTGGCTCGGCGCGCCGCTAGAGCTTGGCGACTTGGCCGAACTCGAGCTCGACGGGGGTTTCCCGGCCGAAGATGTTGACGAGGACCTTGAGCTTGGAGCGATCGACGTCGATCTCGGCGATCGCACCGTTGAAGTCGGCGAACGGGCCGGTGACGACTCGCACCTGCTCGCCCTCCTCGAATTCCACCCGGGGCCGGACCTTCTTCTCCGCGGCGGGCCCTTCGGCCTTGGCGACGCCGAGGATGTCCTCCACCTCTTTGCGGGACAGCGGCGTGGGCTTCTCCCCGCGACCGCTCGGGCCGACGAAGCCGGTGACGTTCGGCGTGTCGCGCACGACCCGCCAGGAGCCGTCGTTCATGAGCATGCGGACCAGGACGTATCCGGGGAAGACCTTCTTGGGGACGACTCGGCGTTGGCCGCCCTTGAACTCGATGACGTCCTCCATCGGGATGACGACCTCGAAGATCTGATCCTCGGCGTGTTGGGACCGGATGCGCTGCTCGAGGTTCTGCTTGACCTTGTTCTCGTACCCGGCGTAGGTATGGACGACGAACCAGCTGCCGGGCCGGTCGTAGGGGCTGGGAGGCCCCGGCTCTGCGCCGTCGTTCTCCGCCTGCTCGAGGACGTCGACGAGCTCCGCGGAGGCGTCGAGTCCCGGGGTCGCGACCTCGGGCACCTCGGGCGTTTCCGTTTCCGGCGCCGGGTCACCCTCCGAGGGGGCGACGACGTCCGCGAGGGCGTCGGGCGCGCTGGGGACGGCGGCGGCCGGGTCGGTGTTGGTTTCGGTTTCGGTGTCGAGGGTCACGATCAGCCGAACATGAAGAGGACGAACTTCGAGGACGCGTAGTCAAAGCCGAAGATCAAGGCCGTCATGAACACGACGCAGATCAGGACGATGATCGAGGAGTTCGTGACCTCGCGGCGGTTGGGCCAGCTGACCTTGCGCAGCTCGGAGCGAGCTTCGGACAGGTACTGCGTGGGTCCCACCCGCTCCCGGTTGGGCCCAGACGTCGTGGCCTGGGTGCGGGAACGGCGCTCCTCGCGGCGCTCCTCGGGCGAACGGGGGCGGTCGGAACCCTGGCGCTGCATCATGCGCTTGGTTTGTCGGTTCACGCGGTCCGCCTCCGTGAAATGCGGGGTACCCCGGGCAGGGCAGGAGGGACTCGAACCCCCAACCGCCGGTTTTGGAGACCGGTGCTCTGCCAGTTGAGCTACTGCCCTCCGGCGCCCTCCGGCGTCGGGGGGCCGGGACCGAAGGATAGCAGCGGGCCTCTGGGGGCCCCCGGTCGTCCGCTCAGTGCGCGAGGGCGCCGCGGCGCCGGGCCCGGTGCACCAGCAGGGCGGTCGCAGTGGCACCCGCGGCGGCCAGCGCGCCGCCGATCGCCCCGGCGTAGGCGAGGCGCCGGCTCGAGAGCAGCGACCGGATAGCTCGGCGCTCGCCCGCCTCCTCGATCGCGGCGAGCGTGGCGGTCAACAGCCCCGGCGCCGGCTCCAGGAACTGCGTTCGCAGGAGTTGGAGGCTGCGCAGCATCCGCCGGTAGCGAGCAAGCTCAGCCTGGCAGCGCAGGCAGGACTCAATGTGACGTTGGACGAGCAGCGGCACCGGCTGGTTGCCGTCGACCGCCTCAGGCAACAGGAGCGCCACCTCGTCACATCGCACGCTCAGACCTCCCGGCTTCGGTCTGGTCGTAGAGCAGATCGCGCAGCCGCTTGCGGCCACGGTGGAGACGGACCTTCGCGGCGGCGACCGAGATGCCGGCCTCCTGGGCGATCGCCTCGTGCGACAGCTCGTACACGTCTTTCAGCACGACGACTTGACGCAGGCGTTCGGGGAGCTGCTGGAGGGCGTCGGCGACCTCTTCAAGGCCAGCTCTGGCCTCGGCGACGAGCTCGGGTGACGACTCCGGGCGGAGCTCGACCGGCTCCTCCACCTCGTCGAGCGTGGAGGTCCGATGGCGGCGGCGCTTCTGGACGTGCGTGAACGCGGCGTTCGCGGTGATCCGGTACAGCCAGGTGGAGAACTGGGAGTCACCACGGAAGCGCTGCAGGCCTTTCCAGGCTCGGAGATACGCCTCTTGCACCACGTCCCGTGCATCCTCCTCATGGCTGGTGAGGCGCAGGGCCAGCGTGTAGGTGTCGACGTAAGTGCGCCGCACAAGCTCGTCAAACGCCGCCCGGTCACCTTGTCGGGCTGCGTCGACGAGCTCAGCTAGCTCGTCGTGCCCACCAGTGTTTTCGTGTTCATCCATGAGACTCGGCCGCAGCCTGCTGGGTTACCTTCCAGTACGCCAATCGGCCCGGCCGGACCCAGCCGACGGGAGAGCTCTCAGCCAGCGGCTGGGGCGGCGGGGGCGGGCAGCGGCGGCCCGGGACCGACGGATCGTGGTCGGCGACCGGCCCGGGCCTGGATCAGCGTGGGTCAGCGCGTCTCTTTGTGCAACGTGTGCTTGCGGTCCCAGCGGCAGTATTTCTGCATCTCGATGCGCTCACGGTCGTTGGTCTTGTTCTTGACCGTGATGTAGTTCCGCCGCTTGCAGACCTCGCAGGCGAGAGTGACCTTGACCCGCTTGTCGCTCGCCATCTTCAGGCTCCGTCCTTCTTCTCTGCTTCTCTGAACTTATTTGACGATTTTGGTGA
>PLJD01000112.1 GCA_003140175.1 Actinomycetota bacterium | reverse complement strand
GTTGCCGGTCAGGGCACTAGTTGGGTGGTCTTCGGCTTCCCCGTCCTCGTCGACGGACTCGCTCTCAGGTCGACCTGTCGGGTGTCAAAGCCCAGACCGCCACGCCGGCCGGCGCTTCGCACGGGGACGGCCGGCGGGCGCCTCGGACCCTGCCCAAAGCGAAGATGCCGTCTCAAGCCACGGCGGGCGACGTTGCCGCTCCCGCGGGTGGCCCGGCCCAGCGACGGTTCGTGAATGTCGTGATCCCGGAGAGATCCGTCACCCCTCGGTTCAGGCTGAGACGAACGTGCTGGTCAGCCCTGGATCGAGTTTGTGCACCCCATGGGCGTAGCCGGCAGCAGGCGTGCCGTCGGACTTTCCCGGCGGTCAACGTGTCTCGTTGATCTCCGGCGCGGCGCGCCTCAGCGGGCTGGGGTCGCGGGGGCCTCGTCGGCGGCGAGGAGCATGACGCGCAGGTCCAAGAGCAGGTCGGTGACCTCAGCAGCGGCCACCAGGTCGCGACCGCGGTAGCTCTCGAGGGCGTTGTCGATCAGATCCGTCATCGGTGCGTTGAGACCCTGGCCTTGCATCCTCAGCTCCTCGGGTTGCCAACGACCAGGAGCAATGTAGCGGCCCCGCGTTGATGTCAAGGATAAAAACCCGGGGCGGGCGGCCCCCTGCGCCTCGCCGAGCAGGCTGACGATCCTTGCGGCGCGGCGGATCATTACCTCAAGCAGCCGAGACCCTCGGCATCCGTCTCGTCTTTCGGAGCGGGCGATCACACCCCTGGCCCCGCCGCTGGTTGGTTGCACGCGCAACCAGCGTCCGTCGCCGAACCCCGCGTTCAGCGTGACCGCGAAGAGGCAATGCGGGCCAAGCATTGAGCCGGTCGTGGCTGTTGGCGCCGCGGCGGAAAGGCTCCGGGCCAGGTCGTAGCCTGAGCGCGTGTTTGAGCGCTTCACCGAGCCGGCTCGCCGGACCCTGGTGTTGACCCTGGACGAGGCGCGTCTCCTCGGCCACGACGACATCGGCACCGAGCACATCCTGTTGGGACTGGTGTGCGAGGCCGACGGGGTGGCCGCTCGGGCCCTCGTGTCGCTGGGCTTGTCGCTCGAGGGGCTGCGAAGCACGGTCGAGGCAGTCGCGGGTCGAGGTGAGAGCGTGCCCCCGGGACAGCAGCTGAGCTTTACGGCGGGCGCCAAGAAAGCACTCGAGCTGTCGCTGCGGGAGGCGCAGGCCCTCGGGCACGACTACATCGGCACCGAGCACCTCTTGTTGGGGCTCCTTGACGAAGGCGAGGTCGCCGCTCAGGTGCTGGTGCGAGCAGGCGTGGAGCCAGAGGTCCGGGCTCGCGTCATGGAGCTGCTCAGCGACCGACCCCCGGAACCGTCGTGAGCGGCAAAGCCCGGAGCAGCCTGTTCCCGTCGTGAGCCGGTGTCACCGCACCAGCGCCGCGGGCTCGCCTCCGACTCGCGGTTCCGGGATCGCGAGTCGCGCCCACGATGAGCTGTCAGCCTGGCGAGGTCACTGTGAGGCCGAGAGACTCAGCCGCGCCAGCCATACGCTCGTCGTAGGTCACGACCCGTGCGAGATCGCTGCCGAGGTCCAGGGCGGTGGCCAGATGGATGGCGTCAAGAGAGCGCATCTCGATCGGTGACAGAGTGCCAGCAGCCAAGAGGACTCGGTCGTTCACCCGTGCCAGGTCGATCCGACTCAGCACCTCCTGCGCGCGCCTGACCGCCTCGGTGCCCAGTGGCAGCAGCGCCCTCACCACTTCTGTCCGGCTGAGTGCGCTGGACACGAGCGGGCGGCGGCGGCTGAGGTACCTACGCAGGGCCGTCGACTCTCGTTCCGCCACTGCAAGTTTCACGATCGCCGACGAATCGAGGTACGTCGCTCGCCTAGCGCTCATCGCGGCGGAGCCGGGCCAGCACGTTTGACGGCGGCTCCTGGCCGGAGGCGAGGGGCAAGGGATCTGGAAGGTCGGTGAGGTCCTCTTGAGCGGGCACCAAGTCACCCGCGGTGCGCAAGCGATCAAGGGGGCTCTGGTCAGGCAGCGGAGCCAGCACCGCTACTGGTCGTCCCCGGTCAGTAACTTCGAAGCTCTCTCCATTCTCGACGCGACGGAGCAGCTCGCTCGCTCGTTGCCGAAGCTCACGTACGCCCACACGAGTCATGTGCTATTTGTAGCACATAGTCGCTCAGGGCTCAACCGGCCCGACCTGTCTGCCGTCCACGGTCTGGAGACCCCGGGCGTTGCGCTGTGACCCGCGGGCAGTCCCAACTCCGCGTCCTCCGCCCATCTCTATGGACGCGCGCCTCGCGGTCTGCTGAACCGCGAGCCGAGTGTTGGAGGGAATCCAACTGCGACGGACAGCCTTCCGGTGCCGAACGGGCGCTTCTGCGCCGCTTTGGGTCGCGTCGCCCCCGCGTTCGCTGAAGACTCAGCGACCGGGATCGTGTCGTCGGACCTTCCCGGCCTCGATCTGGTGCGCGATGGTGAGGGCGTTGTCAATCCGGACCGCGAAGCCGTCGGTCGGCGGATGCGCAATCGACACGCGAGCGTCAGCCTACCCAGCGCGTGTTGAGCAACCGTGGCCGGCACCGCGCTCGTTGAGTTGCGTGGGGATGCCGTGCGCTCGGTCCACCGGAGTTAGTTCCGAACTATTTGGCGCGTGGAGCCGGCGGCGGTGAGTCTCGAGGGAGCCCGAGGACACGCTCGGCGACGATGTTGCGTTGGACTGCCCACGTTCCACCACCAATCGTCAGCGCCGGTGAGAACAAGAACCCATAGTGCCAGATGGGATCCACACCGGGGCAGAGATCGGTGGCGAAGTTGATCTCCGATGGACCGCGGCGCGCCCCCACCGGCGGCCTCCCGGTTGGCCCGGATCCGGCGAGCATCCCATAGGCGCCGGCCAGATCCTTGGCGAGCGCAAACACTCGCTGGCCCTGCTCGTCGGCAAAGAGCTTCTGGACTGACGCTTCCGGGCCCGGTTCCCGTCCTGCGATCCGAGATGTCAGCGTTCGTAGCCGAATTAGCCGAAGCACTTCACCTTCGATGTAGAGCTGGGCAGCACGCTGGCGAAGCAGCGCGTCGTCGAGTTGATCACTTGCGCGGACCAGTGCGATCAGATCATCAACTGACGGCCCGCTACCCCATAGCGCGCCGCCGCTGGATAGCGAGACCCGCTCGTTGCCGAGCGTGACCCGCGCGAGCCGCCAGCCTTCGCCTTCTTGGCCGACGAGAAGATCTGCAGGGATCCGGACGTTGTCGAAGAAGACCTCGTTGAACGAGTGAGCCGTGGTCATGTCGACGATCGGGCGGACGGTGATGCCGGAGAGATTCATCGGACAGATGAAATACGAGATGCCGAGATGCTTGGGGACGTCGGGATTCGTGCGTGCGATCAGGATTCCGAACGACGCGGCGTGAGCCAGCGTCGTCCAGATCTTCGAGCCGTTCACGACGTAGGTGTCGCCGTCGCGGACAGCGCTGGTAGTGAGCGCCGCCAGGTCAGAGCCTGCTTCTGGTTCGCTAAACAGCTGACACCAGAGCTCTTCGCCTGCGAGCGCGGGGAGGAGGTACCGGTCTTGTTGAGCAAGGGTTCCGGCCAGCAGGATGGTTGGGCCGGCCCACCCGATCCCAATGGGGTTGAGCGGTCGGCTCACGCCTGCTCGGGCGAGCTCCTCGTCGATGACGAGCTGATGGACCGGATCGGCGTTGAGGCCGTATGGCGGTGGCCAATGCGGAGCGACGTAGCCCGCAACGGCCAGCTGCCGGCCAGTCGGATTCGCATGTTGGGACAACCATTCACGGATCGCGAGTCGCCGTGGATCGTCCTCACCGGGTGGGTCGAGGTCCATCGATGGTCACAGTATCGAGTGGGCCAGATTTTCGATTCTGCTGCGACCGCTTGGAAAGGGAATGGGCTCGAGAGGCGCGAATCAGGCTAAGACTTCTCCGAGCGTGCGCGGGTCGTTTCTGGCTCCCGCGGGCTGGCGCTCCGACCCACGCCGCGATCGGCTCGACTCGCGGTCTCGAGGACCGCGAGTCCGTTGATGGGAGTATCGCCGAGGAGATAGGCAAGATCTGTCGACGGCGCCTTGCGGTCTCGGGACTATTTCGAGGTCATGGCCCAGACGCCGTCCCACGCCTCGGGGGGGCTCGCGAGCAGCTGCTCGCAGCGCTCGACGTAGGTCCGGGACAGCTCGTCATCGGGATTGGCCTTGAGGGCTTCGCCGAACGCGGTCACCGCCTGGTCCCAGTCGCCGCGCCGGTACTTCTCAAAGCCGTCCCGGAAGCAGTTCACCGCGTCCATCAGGTTCGGGAAGGTCTCTTTCGAGTGGTAGTCGAGGACCTCGTAGATACCGACGGGCTCCGTCTTCCCCTTCACGATCACGTGATCGACCTCCCGGGTCCGGTAGACGCCCTTCAGTCGACCGTAGGTGTGCTCGCTGATCAGGATCCGGGCGCTGTACTGCTTGCATGCGCTCTCGAGGCGGGAAGCGAGGTTGACGCCGTCGCCGATGATGGTGAAGTCCATGCGTTTTGGGCTGCCGATGTTGCCGGCGACCACGAGGTCGGTATTGAGCCCGATACCCATGTCGATCGGGGCTCGACCGTCAGAGACGCGCCTCTGATTCCACTCGAACAGGGATGTGATCATGTCGATCGCGGCGCGGACGCCCCTGTCGGCGTCGTCGCCGTGTGAGACGGGGAGGCCGAAGGCGGCCATGATCGCGTCACCGATGAACTTGTCGAGCATGCCGCCCTGTTGCTGGATGCACTCGACCATGATGGTGAAGTAGTCGTTCAGCAGCGCGACCGTGCCCTGCGCTCCAAGCTCTTCGGCGACTGTGGTAAAGCGTCGGACGTCGGAAAACATGATGGTTACCTCGACGCTTTTGCCGCCCAGGAGCTCTTCGTCCTTTCGCACTAGCTGATCGGCGAGCCCGGGATCCATATAGCGGGCCATCGTGGACCTGACCCGCTTCTCGCCGCTGATGTCTTCGAGCATCACCATCGTTCCGAGGCGCTTCGCGTCGGCGCTGATCAACGGCAGCACCGTGGCGTTGACCGAGACGGTCTCTGTCTCCTCGCCGACGGTCAGATCGACATCCATGGCCAGTTCGGGGCTCTGAGTCTCTTGCACACGCTCGATCATGCCGATGAGCAGTGGATTGGCGGTCCCCAGGACCGTCTCGGTCGCTTGGCCGATCACCGCGGCTTCGTTCGACCGCAGAATGCCCGCGGCGGCGGCGTTGCAGGTCGCGATCCGGTCCTCATCCAACGTGAGGACGCCGTTGGACATGCTCTCCAACATCGCTTCGTTGTAGTTCTTCATGGTCTGGACGTCATCGAAGAGCTTGGCGTTCTGCAGCGCGATCGACACCTGCGCGGTGAAGGCTTTGAGGCGCTGCTCGTCTTCGCCCGTGAACGGTCCACCGCGCTTGTTGAGGATCTGGGTCACTCCGATTGTCTCTCCGGTCTTGCTGACGACCGGGACGCACAGGATTGACCGGGTGAAGTACCCAGTCTGCTTGTCGAAATCCGGATTGAACCGAAGATCTGCGTACGCGTATGGGATGTTGATCGATTCTCCGGTCGTGAACACGGTCCCGGCGATGCCGGTGTTGTTCGGAAACCGAATCTCGTCAACCGAATCGCCGTCGGCAACGCGAGCGAAGAGCTGCCCGGAGCGAATGTCGTTCAGGAATAGGGTTGACCGGTCGGCCTTGAGCAGGCGGGTGGCCTCGCCCATGATTCGCTGCAGCAGGGCCCCGAGGTCGAGCTCGGAGGTAATGTCCGAGACCAGTTCGAGGAACTGCAGCTCCTCCGACCGCTTGCGTTCCATGCTCTCGACGTACTGGCTGTTCATGAGCGCGACGGCGGCTTGGGTCGTCATCTCCTCCAGCAGCGACAGTTCTTCACTCGTGAAATCGCCCTTCCGCTTGTTCAGAACCTGGGCGACGCCGATGATCGAACCCTTCATGGTCCGCACGGGGGCGCACGCAAGCCGCTCGGTCCGGTAGCCGGTCTGCTCGTCGATGTCTGGATTGAAGTGTGGATGCCGGTACGCGTCATTGACGATGAGGCCGGACCCAGTGTGGAAGACATGACCCGCGATTCCGACATCGTTTGGGAAGCGAATCTCACGAGATCGCTGGCCTTGCGCCACCCGCGAGTACAGCTCGCCGGTGGCCGGGTCGTTGAGAAACAACGTGCCACGGTCAGCGTCCGTCTCCCGTGTGGTCAGCTCGACCAGGGTGGCGAGGACCTCATCCAACGTCTCCATGGACGCGACGGTCCGCGACACGGTGACTAGCGTCTCGGCTAGCCGGAGCCGCTTGGCCTGCTCGGTCGGTGAGAGGGCGTTTTGCGGTGGGATCGGCTCATCGTTGACGGCCACGGCACTCCTCCAACTGGGCTCGTAACGCAGTGATCATGTTGGTGAGCTGTTTGCGCTCGTCCCGGAACTCGCGGTCCTGGTCGGCGAGCGCCGCCGTGTGGTCGGCGGCTTGCCGCTCGAGCTCCGCTCGGAGCGTCTCCACGGTGAGCCGAGCCTGACTCAACGTATCCTCGGCGGCTCGGTTCGCAGCGGCGATGGCGGTGTCGTGCTCAAACCGAAGGCCCTCGAGCGCCGAGCGCAGAGCCTCGACCGACTGCCGGGCCTCCCGGCGATCCTGCTCGCGTTCCACGATGACCTGCCGGCCCGCGTGGGCTTGGGCGTCGGCGGCCGCCTCGAGCTCGGCGCGGAGCGCCGCCGCCATCGCCCGGAGCTGGCGGATCTCCCCGTCCGGCCCCGTGCTGTCGGTCTGCCCATTTGGTCTCACCATGCGCCCCACGCGGTTTGCGAACCCCAAGAATGACGCGCGTTCCGCCCCTTGACCACCGGCGGGCCATGGGCCCAGTCCAGAGCAGTCCAAGACCACTGGCTCACCCAAGCGTTCCCCGAGTGCCGCACCGCCTTCGGAGTTGGGACCTGCGCGGTGATCTGGCCCCATACCGGGGTCGCCCAACCCAGCGTGCCGTAGGAGTCAACTCCCCGAGATGCTCACGATCCGGGATGGCTCGACCGCATTGCTCACGCACGACTCCGGCGCACCCTGGCGCTCTCCCGAGCACATCGAGGCTCGCCTGACTCGCGGTTCCCGGAACCGCGAGTCGGCGGGCCCGCTGCGGGTCGCGTTGGCCACAGACTGTCGGAAGCCTCGCAGCAGGCCGCAGAGGGGTCCGCGCATGCGTTCCAACGCGCGACTCGGATAACAGTGTCGTGGCCCTCAGCGCATTCCATCGAACAGGTCGCTCTCAGGCACGACCGCACCAGTCGTGTCGTGAACGCGGATGTAGTCCTCGTCGGCGAAGATGGTACGGAATGCGTCAGCGGGAAGCTTTGCGAAGAACGACTCCTCGATCTGACTGGCGTGGAGCTGAAGGGCTGCGCGCTTGCGCTCAACGAAGCGGCTGACATCGATCGTGGTCGTGATGCGCTCCTCGAGCTCCCTCATCCGCCGAACGATTTCGGGGTTGGGTTGCGGAAAGTCAATCTCGACACCCCGTTCCACGAGGAGTTCGCGGAACCGGGCGAACGAGCTGGCGCGGATCACTGACCAGTACGCCTTCTTCGGGATTTCGGAGCGCTCGATGGCGGCCATCGTCACGCGGGTCGTGTGCACGTGGTCGGGATGGTCGTAGCCCGCATCGTCGGCGTAGGTGACGACGACGTCGGAACGGTACTTCTCGAACAGTCGGACGAGCCGGCTAGCTGCTTCGCCGATCGGTACGTTGCAGAAGGCGTCAGTACTGGTGCGGTATTCCCAATCGGCCATGCCCGAGTCGTGGTAGTCGAGCAGCTCGACGCGGTACACGCCGAGGAGGGCACAGGCACGCTCAAGCTCGCCGCGGCGGATGCGCGCAACGACTTCGGGATCGTGACCCTTCGCTCCGGGCTTGATGCCGCCAGGCGCATCCCCATATTCCCCGTTCGTGCAGGTGACGACGACGGTCCGCACACCCTCATCGGCATATCGGGCCAGGATGCCGCCAGTGCTGGAGGATTCGTCATCCGGATGTGCATGCACTGCCATGAGTGTCGGCACTTCGGACATCGGCTCGTTCTCTCCCGTCAGCAGCCTTGAAGGTTCGGTCACGGGTCACCTAGCACGTCGTCGGATGGCAGCGTGAGGACGACGGTGCCGGTCGCGTGGTCACCGAGGTCATTGGTGGCTCGGATCGCCACCTGGACTACTCGCTCAGATCCCTCGCCGCGTTCTTCGGTGACTTGCCCGGTGAATCGCAGCGTGTGCCCAGGCACCGCCGGGGCACCCAGGCGTATCGAGATACTGCGCAGCATCGCCTCTGGACCCGCCCAATCGGTTACGAACCGGGAGACGTATCCGTTGGTGGTGAGGATGTTCATGAAGATATCTGGTGCCCCCTGTGCAGTGGCGAAGGCGCGATCATGGTGCGCCGGCATGAAGTCTCGCGACGCGATCGCGCCTGCAACAATCAAGGTCGCCGTCACGTCGAGGTCGAAGGGCACCAACTCCCCCCCAGCGCCAGCCTCATGGCGCGACCGCGGGCGAGCTCTCTTGGCCGACTCGACCGAGGCTACGCTCCGGGGCTCGAACTTGTAGATGCGGAAGTGCTGCCGACCCACGACCGCTCCCTCGTCATCGCTGTAGGTAGTGACCCAGGTGACGAAGTACCCCAGACCGAGTGTGGTGCCCTTGCGCTCCGACACCGACTCCAACGCGGTTGACGACTGCAGTCGATCCCCCAACCGCAGGTACCGAACGAACTCGAGCTCGGAGTTCGTCGCCAGCGTGCCCGTGAAACCGCCAGCGATGAGCAAACCCAGCGTGCTGTCCGCATCAATTTCGCCTGCCGCACCACCCCGGGCCGCGATTCCCTCGATCCGGGGACGAGCCATCGTCCACGTCTGCAGCATCGCCGGAGGGGCCACGATCCCCCCGAACCGGGTCGTCGCGGCGAAGGCCTCGTCCAGATACACCGGGTCGCGGTCGTCGAGGGCATCCACCCAGTGGCGGATCATCGGAAGGTTCACGACATCGGGTGCCACCGAGGGTCCCGACGCGCTCATCGGCCTGCCGATCCAGGCCTCGACCTGCTCTCGGAGACGATCCGTCCCTGCCCCCTTTCATCGCATTCGAAGCCTCTGTCGTCCACAGCCAATACCACTCCAGAAGGGGCGGCGACGCAGACCGCGGAGCGAGATCCTTGCGGTTGTCTACCGAAGGGGCCAACTCGGTAACGGATAGAGGACGACGGAGCAGCCAAGGAGAGGTGGTCTACGGTCGCATTCGCTTCGAACACGTGTCTGACGGGAGGTGCAGCGCCGGTATCTCCCCCCGATCAAGAGCATCTCGAGATGCCATGTGGCAGCTCCACACGCGGTGCGCTGGCCGGCCCGGACCGAGCGCAGCGATACGCGACTCGCGGTTCCCACGACCGCGACTCGACCGGAGCCACTCCGCCACGGGTATGCGCCTCGGCACCCGCAGACCGCCGCGGGCACGAGCATTGCCCCAACCCGACATGCAAATCGAGCGCTCGCCAAGCGCGGTCGTCATGCCAGCTACCGCCGAACCGGCGTTTGCCGCGGCATTAGTGTCCCCGTGTGTCCAAGACATCCCGTTTCGCGAATCCCGGGGAATCAGATGGGGAAGCAGGCCACCGAGAGGACGTTCCGCACCCGATTCTTCTCAGTAACGGGTCATATCTAGATACAGCCGACTTGGAGTCCTCCGAGTTGCTCGCGCTCTGGTTCCGAGAGGAACACGAATATGCCGCGCGCCTATTAAGCATGCCCTGGGATTTGCAGGCTAGCCGGTCGCTGCAGCGCGAGGCGTACTCGTGCATTCACGAGTTGAGTAGCGCTTACGATCGCCGACTGCATCGTCCCATATCGTTTGGCTTCCGGCAGTCCCATGGTCGGCTTCTGAGCGACCAATGCGTCGGCGCGCTACACGCGAAGGGCCGAAAGAGCGAAGCCGGACGAACGCCCGTCTTACGCTTGCTCGAGATCGGTGTAGGACGTGGCGAGCTCTATCCGTTTCTCTGTGGGTCGTTCCGGAAGCACCAGGAGTCGTTCTCCGGGTCACGAAAGGCACCGCTCGGCAGAGTTGAGTGCTGGGGTTGCGACCTGGTGATCGACGGCGCGTCACTCGTTCCCCGACATGCTGCTTCGTGCCAAGGCAACGGTCAGTGTGGGGTCGACTTGGTGGAGCTGCGCGAGGGAGAGTTGCTCGATCTCGCAGGCCACTACGAACAGATGGATGCCTTCGATATCGTATTTTGGAACGACGTCATAGAGCACTTGCCGAGATCAGTCGCTGACCAGTATCTAGCAGCTATCCGGCGAATGCTGAAGCCGGGCGGTCGCCTCATAACTTGTACCCCGAATCGCCTGACGGGACCGCACGACGTGAGCAGGTTCGTGATTCCTGCCGGGGAGCAAGCAATGGGCCTGCATCTCCGCGAGTACTCACATCGAGAGCTCCGAGCGCTGCTCAAACGCGCCGGCTTCCAACGGTTCCGAAGTCCGATGCGAGCGTTTCCAAAGAAGCGGCCGCGTGGTGGCTTCGTCGCCGAGTCGCTCAAGTGGATCGTCGAGCCACTCCTGGAACAGGTCCCAATGACGATCCGTAGAAGGATCATGGATCACTGCTCTTTTGATGCGATTGTCTGTCATACGCCTACGCAGTAAAGGTCTCTCTGCGGCTTCCGTAGAGGAGCGACGAACGGCTACGGACGCCTACCTGACTTGAGGGCAACAGAGAACTGCGAAGCGAGATGCGCTCACGGGCTGTGAGACTTGGGTCTTCCTGCCGACCGCTGCTGGTTCGCCCCGGTGCGCTCGCGTCGTGGGTGTCGGCACACTACGACTGAGTTTTGGACGCGCTACGTATTGACTCGCGGATCCATAGATCGCGAGTCGCATGTTGGAGCGGGCTCCCGCGCCGACCCGAGATTGCGGTGACCACGAGTCACTTGGCGGATAGCTGATTGCATCTGGCGGGGGGAGGTTTCGGGAACCGCGAGCGGTCGATGGGCGTCTCCACCTAGCCGTGGATTGGCTACGCCCGTCGCGGACTTGCACTGGCTCTGCGTTGATGGCGGGCTAGCTGCCGCCCTCGTACTTGAAGGACACCCGCACCTTCGCGCGATAAGTCGCCACCGAACCATTGTCGATGGTCATGTCGAGTTCCACAACCTCGGCGATCCGCAGTTCCCGCAGGGACTCACCAGCCCGGGTGACTGCAGCCGCAGCTGCCTTCTCCCACGAGTCCGTGCTCGTGCCCACCAGTTCAATGACCTTGTACACGCTCTCGGTCATGCCCTCTCCTCTCATCGACTGCAGGCCACGTCGCTACGTGATCTCCAATTCTCAGGCCCAGTCAACACCTACCGGCCTCAACTTGTGAAATGAGGCCTCAACGGATTGGGACCGGACTCTGGCCGACAGAGCTGCGACTCGGCTACTGGTTGCTCCGGTGGTCCTACTCCGGTAGCAAGGTAGGGATGGTTAGTGCTCCCCGTCTGGTCGTAGCAGGAGGCCGAGGATTTCCTCGAGCGTGGTCTCGCCATCGTCCTTGAGGGAGTGGAGCCGGTCATAGACGTCGGCCGCGCTCGAGTAGAAGCCGGCCGGGATACCGACGTCGGCCAGTGTTTGTGCGATCTCGCGCATCTCACCACTCCAGCGCCACGCCTTCCGGGTGCTCCGAACACTTCCCTTGATCCGGCCGGAAAGGGCCGGTTGTGATCGCTCCCATTCGGCAAGCAGCGCGTCTTCGATGCCGAGCCCGCGAGCGGCGGCGTTGAGTGCGAGCAGCAGGGCCGTAGTGCCCTTCGTCCAACCGGCGTAGGTCATTTTGAGTGCCGACGCGGCGTAGGTTCCGCAGTCAAGAATGACCGGTTCGACGGGTGGTCCGAAGCGGGCAGCCAAGACGGCGGCTCCCTCTCCGCTGAGGAACAACCGGGGCGCACCCGGACCTCCGATGATGCCGCCGTCGACGTACGTGGCGCCGGCGGTGGTCACGGATCTGTCGATCGTTCGGGCGGTGGTCGGCGAGATCGCGTTCGCGTCGACGTAAAGGCCGCCGAAGCCCAGGGTGGCCACCGACGCAGCGACCTGCGCCGCCGCGTCCGGCGGGCAGACGGCGATCAGGACCGCCGCGGTGTCTGCCAAGGCCGCCAGGCTTCCGACGTCTCGGAGGTCCGCCGCGTCCGCGCGGGCTCGGGAGGCCGGGCTCCGAGCCTCTCCGGCCCACACGACCTCCGTCGTGCCCACGAGCCCGGCGGCGATTGCAGCTCCCATTTCACCGGGGTGCAGGATTCCGACCGCGTCCATGGCTGCACGATACCCAGGCCCTCCGATGAACGGCTCACAGAAGCTTGGCCATGCCGGGATGTTTGCGCGCAAGCGCGGCCATGGAAGCGAAGTGAAGGACACGGTCATCGCGAGACCCGCGCTTGATCTGATCGGATGCTGAGCCGTGCAAGCGCCTGAGTTTGGGCTCAACTTGAGCGCCGCAGATGCTGGGTCCCCTGGACGGCTCACGCAAACATTCTCGGACCCAGCGATGGCCTCGTCATCGAACCCTCGATCGTGCCGTGCTTGCGGCACAAGAAGCGGGTCACACACAATGAAGAGGGCCACACGTTGACCTATCCCGAGATAGGCCTGGGCTTCGCGCCGTAGGTACTCAAGGGGCTACCCTGCGCCGCTATGTGGTGCCCAGTCTGCGGGAGCGAATACCAGACGGGTTTCACTCGCTGTTCGGACTGCGACGTTGCCCTTGTCACGGACGCTCCGACCGGCCCGCTGCCGGGGCTGCCGGACCGGACGTTCTCCTCGAGCTGGGCCCTCATTGAGACTCGGACGTTTCCCCAGGATCCCGGCGCAGTTTTCGAACGCGTGGCTCCGGCGATGGTGGCGCTGGGGTGGCGCGTGACGGCGACTGACGCCGTCGACCACGTCGTAGGGGGCTCAATTGGGATGTCGTCCAAACACGTCGAGGCCGAGGATGTCGAAATCGATGTGGTCGTCCAACCCGAGGGCCGAAGCCTGGTCAGAGTAAGAGTCCAACCGAAGTTGGGTCACGACCGGGGTAAGTGCCGTGCTGACGCCATGCGCCTGATTTCAGAAATCGAACGCACCCTCGGCCCAGCGCAGCCGGGCAACCCATCACCCGCCTAGTTCCCCAGCCCAAGTCGCTTGCCTCCGGGCCGTCGCCGCGGGACCTGCCCGTACGGAGATACGGGCAAGTTGTGGGCTTGATCCATGTTTCGCCGAGACACTGGGCGCGGTGTCAAAGCCTCGCGTTAGCTGACTCGCGGTCATGCTCACCGCGAGGCAGTCTGGGCGGAGGCGGGAGCCGATCGCCGAGCGAAACCGACCTACCTCGGAACCGCTCAGTGATGGCGGACAGCACTAAGCAAGCCTCGACGGTAACTGGTGGCCTCCGAATTGGCAGAGGTGCAACGCGTTCAGTCCCCCACCCCAATGTCGAGGTTGTAGGCGTCATAGATGAGCTCGGACCCACGGTGACGATGCGCCAGCAGTTCGCGGATCAGATCGAGCAATCGGACTCGGACTCCCTCGACGCCATCAAGGTCTTCGACAGCCTCGACAGCCCGAGCTGCTTCGTCCAACTGGGACTGCAGGGAATGGTGCTCCTCGCGAAGTGCGGCGATGGCATGAGCGAGTCGAGGGGCCCGGTCCATCACGTCGTCGAACAACCCTCCGTGGCCTTCTGTGACCACAATGTGACTGTCCAGTGCGCGCCGGACCAGCCCCAGTCGCTCCGACAGACCGTGGGCCCATTCCGGTACCCGCCCCCGTGCAGGAGTACTCAGATCGCGCTCGAGGCCCAGGATGGAGCTGTACAGCTCATCTCGTTTGATCCGTATCTGCGCAAGAATCTCGGTATTTCGCTGCTGGATGTCGCTCATGAGTCCAACCTAGGCACGTTGAAGAGAAGGTTCCGGCGGCCCGGCATCCTTGCCCACGAGATGCTCCGAGACGACTTTTTCCAGCCAGTCGAGACGGTTCACGCCGGTTGATCGCTCGACTCGCGGGTTCCTGGATCGCGAGTCGCGGTTGTGGTGACCGCGAGTCGTCGATCTGATGGTTGGATCTCGTGTCGACATCTCGTCCGCCGCTGCGGCGATCGCCTCGACCACCGGCACGGATGACCTCACGCTCCGCTGGAGTAGTTCGGACCAGCCCCCCAGCATCTCCCAGCTCGCAAGGTAAGAGCCGAGTTGGAGACACGACGCCCGCATGTTGCTCGGATCAGCCGACGCCGGGACGCGTTCCTCTCGCGGTACTCCTCGAGGTAGTTGGAGCTAGTCGAAGGAGACGTGCCGGCTGCCGGGGTTCCGACCCCCGAAGTAGTGGGCCACTTCGTTGTCGATTTCGAGTTCCGCCAAGAGGAGCCCTCGGCGGCCGGCCCGTGGCTTCCCGAGGCTGTCACACCGAGACGCTCGAGGGTCCCCCGGGTTCGCTTACGATCCCGTCCAGATGGAGTTCCCCGCAGCGCCTCGGCTGACGCCGGTCCTATGACGGATCGCCTACTCACCCCCTCGAAGATCACGGCGTGGCTGGACTGCGCCCATTTCCTCACGTTGAAACACCAGGTGGAGGACGGCCTGCTCGCGACTCCGGGCGGATCGTTTGGCTCATTCGCGCAGCTCCTGACCAAGAGGGGGCTTCAGCATGAGGCCGACTGCCTGGCCGAGTACACGCGGCAGGGCAAGACCATCTTGGAGGTCCCGGCCCGGAGGTCGGGCGAGGCGTTCACGGACTGGGTCGATCGCGTCGGCGATCCTTTCGGTCAGGGGTGGGATGTCATCTACCAGATGCCGTTCGTCCATGAAGGTGTACGGGGGATCGCTGACTTCTTGGTGCGGATGGAAGACGCGGACACCGGCGAGGCCTATGAACCGGTCGACGCGAAGCTCGCCCGGGTTGAGGCCAAGCCGGGCCATGTGCTCCAACTCTGTTTCTATGCGGATGCGATCGAGGCGCTCACCGGCGCACGGCCCCGCCGCATGCACCTCTGGCTGGGATCGGGGCGGGTCGAGACGCTGACAGTCGGCGAGTTCCGCCCCTACTGGAATCGGATCCGGAGGCAACTCGCCAAGGTGCTCACAGATAGCCCGGCCAATCAGGCGACTGTCCCGGAACCATGCGACCACTGCGCGTTCTGCGAGTTCTTCGACCTCTGCACCGAGCAGTGGAGGACCGAGGACTCACTCATCTACGTCGCCGGTATCCGCCGCACCGAACGTGCGTTACTCGAAGCCGAGGGCGTGTCGACCTTGGGTGCCTTGGCTGCGTGCGACCGGGCGATCGGCGGGATCCGCGTCGAACGGTTGGCCCGCCTGGTCGATCAGGCGACCCTGCAGGCCGTTGCCCGGCTCCGCGCCGAGGAGCCCCCGCCGCACCGGATGATCGAGCCGACCGAGGACCCAGTATGGGGCCGCGGCTTCGGACTGATGCCCAAGCCCGATGGCGGCGACGTGTTCCTCGACTTTGAGGGTCACCCCTTCTGGCGGGCCGACACTGGGCTGTTCTTCCTGTTCGGGCTGATCCTGCGGGACGCCGATGGCGCCTGGCGCTACCGCGCCTGGTGGGCTCACAATCTCGAGGAGGAAGCGGCCGCCGCGGCGTCGCTCATCGACTTCCTCGCCGAGCGACGCTCGACGCACCCGGGCATGCACGTGTACCACTACAACCACACCGAGCGATCGGCGCTCGAGCGACTGGCCACGGACCACGGCGTCGGCGAAGTCACGCTGCACGCGTTGGTGGAGACGGGGCTGTTCGTCGACCTGCTCGTCGTTGCCCGCAACGCGATGCAGGTCGGAACCGAGTCCTACGGCTTGAAGTACCTGGAGCAATTGACGACGTTCGAACGAGGCCATGACCTCGCGCGGGGCGCCGACGCGGTCGTCGAGTACGAGCACTACATGGCCGAGCGCGACCCGGTCGCGCTGGATCACATCGCGTCATACAACGAAGACGACGTCCGCGCCACACATGCCCTGCGCGACTGGTTGGTGGCTCATCGGCCCGAAAGCACCGAGTGGCGGGCGGCCGTACTCGAGCCTGATGAAGACGCCCCCGACCTCGACGCCCACGTGGCCGAGCTCCACGCGTTCGGCGTCGATACGCCCGAGTATCTGTTGGGTGACGTCCTCGGTTATTGGCGGCGCGAGTGGCTGGCCCATCTGGCCCCCACGCTCGCCCTGTGCCAGGCCGATCCGACGACGCTCCTTGATGATTCCAAAGCTCTGGCTGGTCTCACCGCCGTGGGATTGGTCGAGCGCGTGGGGAAGAACGGCAACATCCTCCAACCCGGGATGCGCTTCGCGTTCCCCAACCAGGCAACTGACGCCTTCGGGACCCGCGGCGATCGGGTCGTATACACGACATCGGAGGGCAGAGTCGGGTACGCCTCCATCGACCGTCTCGACCGTCTCGACCGCAACGCCGGCGAGCTCGACCTGGTGTGGTCCGAGAAGTGCGAGGAGCTGGACACCTTCCCCGGGGTCGTCGTGCTCAACGACTGGGTCTCGCCGCGACCTAAACCCGAAGCGCTCTCGGAGATGGCATCTCGGATCCTCGACCCGACAGCACCCCCACCCCACCGGGTCTCGATGGCACTACTAAGACGGGACCTGCCGGCATTCACCCCCGGTGGTGGCCCGCCCGGAGGGAAGTTCAGCGACGACCTCGACGAGATGACGGCATGGGCAACCCAACTCGACCACAGCTTCCTGGCCATCCAAGGACCACCCGGAACGGGAAAGACCTTCCGGGCCGCGCACCTCGTCCGGACGCTGATCCTGGCCGACATGCGGGTAGGCATCACCGCCATGAGCCACCACGCCATCGACAACCTCCTCAACGAAGTCATCGACGTCTTCACCACCGAAGGAGGCCTCGACCGTCTACGCGCGGTACGGCGCGCGAAGGAACCTGCTTCGGGTGGCCTTCCCGGTGTGAAGTACGCGGGCGGCAACAGCCAGTGCGCTCGGGACGAGTTCAACCTGGTGGCCGGGACGACCTGGTTGTTCGCCAGCCAAGACATGAAGAACGCACCGGTCGATGTCCTGCTTATCGACGAAGCCGGCCAATTGGCCCTAGCCGACGCGCTCGCCGCCTCCCGCGCCGCCGACAACCTCGTCCTGCTCGGCGACCCGCTCCAGCTGCCCCAAGTCGCCCAGGCCACACATCCCGGTGGGGGCGGTCGCAGCGTCCTCGAGCACGTGCTCGGTCACGATGTAACGATGCCGGCCGATCGAGGAGTGTTCCTGACCCAGACGCGACGGATGCACCCCGATGTCTGCTCCTTCATTTCCAAGGAAATCTACGAGGGGAGGCTCTTCAGCCACGCGAGCTGCGAACAGCAGACCACCGAGTTCGGAACCGGCCTGCGCTGGCTCCAGGCACACCACGCGGACAGAACCACCGAGTCACCAGAAGAAGCCGACATCGTCGCAGCCCAGATCGACCGAATGATCGCCACCATGTGGACCAACCAACGCGGCGAGGAGCGGCCACTCACCGTCGACGACTTCATGGTGGTGGCACCCTACAACGACCAGGTCAACCTCATCCGAGCTCGGCTCGATCGAGACGAACGCACCCGCGCTATCCCAGTCGGAACTGTCGACAAGTTCCAGGGACGACAAGCCGCAATCGTACTCTTCACGATGGCGACATCGGCTGGAATTGATATGACCCGGTCCGCGGACTTCCTGTTCTCCCGAAACCGACTCAACGTTGCGATTAGCAGGGCCCGGTGTCTCGCCTATCTGGTCTGCACCGAAGAACTGCTCAACAGCCGCGCCCGCGATATCCCCGAGATCCGCCTGATCTCGACACTCTGCGCGTTCGTCGAGTACAGCCAAACCACGGATACGAACTGATCATTTGAGGCTTCACGCGCAAGGGCTGCGAGATCATGATCCTCACCGGAGGGATCCCCATCGGCTGGCAACTCCTGTTCCAGCATGCCGAGACGAGCTGGGGCGCACAGGCAGTCACGTCTACATCAGCAACCACTTGGAGTCGCCGACGTCCGGCACCATTACGCGAACCCGATCGGCGCCCGCGCGCGCCCTGGTCGCGACTCGCGGTCAGACCATCCGCGAGTCACAGAGTTCTTGGACGACCCGATGAGCTCCCCGCCCAGTTGATGACACGTGTGTAGTTCGCAACTCCCACGCGCAATGTCTCACCGAGCGCTCATAATTCAGGGATGAGTGAGTCACATCACAGCGAAGCAGCGACACATCCCGCTCACATCTGGTTTCTCCTTGACCGGTCCGGGTCGATGGACGCGGTCTTCGAGGACGTCGTGCTCGGCCTTCAGGAGTTCGTACGAGAGCAGCGCCTCGCCGACCCGGAGGCCCAGCTGACCCGGTAAACTTGCGGCTGGTGGGTGGCGACTTGTTGGGTTGCGGATGACCGATCTTCGTGCGCTGGTGGTCGACTCCAGCCGGCGCCATTCTCTGGGCGGCGTTGCGGTAGCGGTCGTCGGGACGGGTGAGCAAACCGCGATTGAGTGCCTTGGACTTGCGGATCGGGCCGGTGGCCGCCCGGTGGCCGCCGACACGGTGTTTCGGATTGCGTCGGTCTCGAAGACCCTGACGGCAATCGGCCTGATGCAGCTGCGCGACGAAGGGCTGTTCAACCTCGACGATGCTGTGAATGGCTACCTGAAGAGGTTTCAGATCAAGGCTCCACGGGGTGCGCCGGAAGTGACGTTCCGTCACCTGCTGACCCATACCGCCGGTATAGGAGAGCTTCCCAAGGTTTCGGACGTGGTTCGCCGTGAGGCATGGGGAGCTGGGGGACCGATGGCGCCGGCCGCGGATCTGGCTGAGCTCTACGGCGGCACGTTGCGATCCGATGTCGCTGCCGGCTCCAAGTGGGCGTACGCGAACCACGGTTTCGCGGTCCTCGGGCAGCTAGTCGAGGACCTCGCTGGCGACTCATTCCCGGATCACATGCGGGAGCGCGTCCTGCAGCCGCTCGGGATGGCCCACACCGACTACTTGCGGACGGAGCGTGTTGCCGACGAATTGGCTGTCGGTTACCACTGGATCCTCAACAGGTTCCGCCCGGTGAAGGACTACGACCTCATCCTGCTTGGCCCCGGATCGGTGCTGTCATCCCTGCGCGACATGATCAGTTACGCCGCGTGGCTGCTTGACGGCGGAGATCGGAACGGCGACGTGCTCGCGCCCAGAACGCTGAGCGAAATGATGTCGCCACAGTTCAGCGTCGATCCTCGGATCACGACCGCGATGGGTCTAGCTTTCTTCCTCGACTACCTCGGAAGACATCGCGTCTGCGGTCATGATGGCAACATGCCCGGTTTCGCCTCAGCGTTGTTGGTGGCTCCAGATGACGGTGTCGGCGTCGTTGTCCTGAGCAATACGAGTACGTTCATCGGCGCGCATCTCCTGCCGGCATCCGTACTCCGGTCGGTGTTAGGTGTGCCCGACCCCGCCAGCATGCTCCCGCGAAGCGATGTACCTGCGCGCCCTCACACGTGGTCCGAACTCACCGGCTATTACGCACCAAGGCCCGGGTTCCTCACGAACTTTCGCGTGTGGCAAGTGCTCTGTGGAGAGGTCGAGGTGTTCATCAGAGGCAGGCGCCTGCTTATTCGGGCCCTGTCACCTCTTGGGCAACTGCGGCACGGGACTGAGCTCCACCCGACCGACGCCGCCGACCCGTTCCTCTTCGCTGTCTGCATCGAGGGGCTTGTTGTCCCAGTAGCGTTTGGGGCCGACGACGCCGGACGGGCCGACAGTCTCTGTATCGGCGCACCGGCGACGGCGACCCTGTACCGGCGACCAGTCTGGCGAAGCTCGCGTCGGCGGTTCCTTGCGGTCGCGGCAGCCGGCCTGGCTGGTGCGGCCATGAAACACGCCCGACGAACCTCAGGGATGCCTCCGGTCAGTGAGCCAATCTCAGCTCGGTCCTGATGACCGGACTCGAGGCCTGCTCAACCGCGAGTCGGGAAGGTCACCGATGACTCGCGATCCGTCGAACCGCGAGTCGTGAGTCGTGAGTCGTGAGTCGTGAGTCTCAGAGCCTTCGGCCAGGTACGTGACTCGCGATCTCAGGAACCGCGAGTCGTAGGCGATCCGATCAAGCGGAAGGCGTCGCCTCGGGGAGTAAGCCGCCGGGCACCAGGTGGCTGTAGCGCGAGCGTGCTCGAGCCTGCAGCGGCAAGGATGCTGGACAATGCGCTACGCAGCTCAGACTCCGTGTGGCGGGGACTCGCAAAGATCACCTCGTCCCCATCATTCAGCTCGGCGACAACCAACCCCAGGGTCAGGTTCTTTCTCCGCTTTGCACCGATCAAGCCAACGGGAAGCATCCGAGTGAGCGTCGGTCGGCGTTCCATCTGTCGCGCGCCCTCGACGCGGAGGGCCTGTACGCGCTCCCAGGGCAGGGCGATGCGGAATACGCCACCGGCGCCGAGCCTCGTCGCCGCGATTCCAGTACTTGACAGGTCCATTCTCAGGCCGCTCTGTCCTCCTGGGAATTCCGCCAAACCGCTGACGTACTCCCATCTGGCGCCAAGCGAAAGGGGGCGTGGCCAAGCGATTCGTGGATCGTCCCACCAGTGAGCAACCACCGCAGCGGGATCAGCACCAACCGCATCCGGTGCGCAGCCGCGTAGCTCCTCGACAAAACTCTCGGCGTTGTATCGATATCCGATGAAGAACTCGACCGTGTCGTGCTCGCCAAGCGCAGCAACCCCAGTCAGATGCCGACCACCGACCGGGATAACTGTGATTGCGCGAAGCTCGCTGACCGGAATTCGGTGGCAGCGAGCTGCATCTGGTGGGCGAGAATCGACGGACATCAAGGCGCGGTCCGTGACAAGCACCAAGCCAGCGCCACGCTCCCGTCGTGGGAGGGTGGGCCACTGATAGAGGCGCAGGATGGACTCGTCATCCTCAAGCAGGCAGGCCGCGTGACTGATGGCGTCAGACAGGGCCGCCTTTGTCGGATTTGCCTCTGGGAGCATCTCCGCGATGGCGTCCTCAACGATCAAGCGGCGTGGTTCCATGCCCGGAGCTCCCTTCCTAGCCATTCAAGGCTTTGGTTGTGGGCGACGCCGACTTCTCGGACACGTCCTTGTAGGTGGTCGTTTGGGCACGATAGTCACCAGCAGCATGCACAAAAACTCGGGAGGCCGTCAGTCGCATCGGTCGTCCCGCGCGCGACTCGCGAGCCCATGAGCCTCGTTCGGTCGGATTCGGAACTTCGGAGTGATGGCGCACCCCCGCGGTACGCTTGGATGATTCCGAGTTCATTTCAGCACGTCCCGGACGGAGCGTAAGCCGCCACCGCGACGGAGCAACTCGTCGAACAAGGTTTCTCCGGGCCGATCTTCAGCTGTCTCTGGCCTGCAGGGATCCCTCGCGAGCGAGACGCTAAAGCAGTAGTCCGAGTGCTCATCGCTCGCCACACGCAGTACACCGTGAGTTCCCAGACGAGCAAGATTGTCCGCACGGCGCAGCGCTGCTCTCAGGCGCATCGGATTGTGATGCCACACTGACGATCCATCAGCGAAGGTGATCGTTCCATCCGACGCGACTCCCTTCACAGATTGGTATTCGCCCAGACCGTCACGAAGCGAGAGTCTCGCCTGGATGAAGTGGACGTCGTGTCCAAGTGTGTAGCTCCCGCAGTTGCGCACGCGGGGTATCTCGTCCCACCCAAGTGCATCAGGCAGCATGGCAGCCTCCTCATCGCTCCCGGCAGAGGCACCGTGCCGTATGGCCGGTTGCCAGCCCGTCAACGAGCCGGGTCTCTCGTGGCTTCTGGATGAGTCCAACCCACCGTAGCTCCCAGCGACTCGGAGCAAGCATCGATTTGTTTCGGGACTCGCGGTTTGGCCAACCGCGAGTCAGAAGACAACGCCTGACTCGCGATCCATATCGCTAGTCGTAGTTCTCCGGACTCCAGTGCGGATCGAGGCTCTTGCCGTGGCCTCGCGGGCAGGTCCCGTAGCCGCCCCGATCGACGCTCCAGTGACTAGAGCAGTACGGAAGCCTGCACTCTGCGCAAAAGCCGGCTTCGTCATAGAGACCCGCCGTACGCACGTTGTTATATTCGAGCGGCTCTGAGAAGGCGGTGGCATAGCGCGTGGCGCGGTCGGCAGAGATGTCTCCGCCGAGTGGGTTTCCGGCTGCGATTCCGCTGTAGAGGAATCGCCATTCCATCGGATCGTGAAACTGCTCGTACACCCGCCGAAGCTCAACGGACCATTTCTGCCAGTCCGACGGAACTTCACCGGGAGGTACCAGCTCAACCGAGGTCGCGGGGGCGCCACAGACGCTGCATGGAGGCCGGGCCACCAAATGCCGACGTCGGGCTGTGGCGTCGCTGCTCACAAGGAGTCTTTACCACGGAGAAGCAACCGGGTGTCGCGCCTAGCAGGGTATGAAACAGATCGTCTCGATCCCCCAACGCCGCGGGTGGGCACGAGCTCGGTGGTGGGTGCGCGCCCACTCATGGCGTTTCCACCATCTCGGGATTAGGGTCGACTCATGGCCCTTGATCGACTGCGTCGTCTGATGCACTTCAGACGCTCGCCCATCTCGCTGCACACCGTGTGGGACCTGAGCGGCGCCCGCCCCGCCGCGTGGCTAGAGATCGAGCCCGGCACCTCGTCCATCAGTGCCCCACCGGGCGTGGTAGCCGACATGCCCCATCGCACCATCTGCCCCGCGCCCGACCCCAAGCCCCCCGCGCCGCCGCGTATCGCGGAGACCACTCGGCGGAAGCAGGGATCCGCTCCGGAGCCCACCGAAACTCAACTGTGGCGGGCACGTGATCGGTTCGGGCACGACACCCCGTCGTGGCCAGCCCTTCTGTTGGCGAGAAGGACCGCGGAAGGCGTCAGGCTGGTCCCCCGCGAGTTCCCACCGGATCGCTGAGGCTGATCCGCGCCGTCGATACGACCGACTCCGCAACTACATCCTGGTGATGCCGGCGCCGGCTGTCGGCGGGTCACAAGCCCTGATCTTGGTCGCGACTCGCGATCCCACGAACCGCGAGTCGAGTCAATCGGTTGCAGACTATCGGTGATACCGGGCGAGGCGCCGGCGCCCGAGATGACTCGCGGTCGGACGGATCGCGAGTCGGACTGTCGCCGCCGTGCCTCGACCGCGAACGACGGACGCCTCAGGGGGGTCTAGATCCTTGGGTCGCCCTTACGGTGCCGAAGGAGACACCTGGGTCCTTCGGCGGCATTGGACTTGAACACGAGCCTGCGGATCGGAAGACTTCGGGCACCTGCTCGATCGAACACCGCTCATACGATCCTAGAAGATTGCGAGCGAATGACTCCTCTGACGGAACTCGTCGATGCAGCCAGCGGTGACGCAGTTCCCGTTTCTACCTTGCTTCGAAAAGTGAAAGTGATTGCGAGTCGATTGAAGGTAGGCGAGTTGGAGTCCTGGGTCGATCACGAGCTAGCCGGATATCCGCCCGACGCAGAACTTCCCGAGTACCGGGTCCGTTCCAGACAGAGGTACTTGGTCACTTTGGCGGCTCGTTTGGGAGCGCATATCGAAATGCTCCGATCCCGTCGGTTGGCTTCCCTGACGAAATGCGACGTGGCTATCTTTTCAATGTTGAGTACCGCGAGCCGATCGCAGAACTCGAGCGGCTGTCACGTGAGGACCAGCTCGAGGCCGCATGGCCTGCCGACGCAGTCGCCTTGACTAACACAATGATCCAGCGGGGAACGGTCCGGCTGTATCAGGGGATGGGCCTCCAACAAGCGTGGCGCGTCTTGTCCCCAAGGCAACTCGGAGGAGTTGTTGACACCGTGCGAACGAGAATCCTGAACCTCGCGCTATCGCTCGAAGATGTACTACCGGAGGCCGGACAGCTCGATGCTCCTACGCCGATGAGGGAACAGCTTCAACCGATCATCACCAACATCTTCGGCGGGACTGCAAATGTTGCAGTCGCGAGTTCACATCCTGAGCAGTCAATCGTCTTCCCGTCGGCCGGGGATCAGCCGGGGCTTCTCCAGTTTCTGCGGGAACTGGGTATCGACGATCAGGACTTGAGCGATCTGCAGAGCGCCCTCGATGGAGATCGCACTACGGAAGAGTCGAAGCTGGGCGTGGCAATGGGGCCACGAGCAACCGCGTGGCTCGGACGACTCATGCTTAGGGCAACGGCTGTTGCTGGAACCGCCGGGGCGGGTGCGCTCGGAACCATGGCCGCAAAGGCATTAGCTGCGCACTTTGGTCTACCCGGCGTATAGCGAAGGAGTGCTCTTCGAGATGGACCCGGCTCCCCATGCAGCCGGGTGACTCGCGGTCATCTTGATCGCGAGTCGCGGTCGGGCTGCGGGCCCTTTTTTGGTGCCGAAATCGTCAGACGGGGAGCGGGGAGCAGTCATCAAGCGGGTCGTGGTGGAGACTCCGGATTGCGCCACGATGCTGCGGCGTCCGTCAGCTTCAGCCCCGGTTGATTCCAAGCACCGGAAGGAGCGCGAAACGCGACTCTCTAACCGGACGCTCAGCCGCACCAGTCAGATCGAGCGCCTCAAGTGCCGATCGGTGAGCTTTTGGAATTTGCCTCGTACTCGAATTTTGTCAGTTCGGATCGAAGGAAATCGTCGTCGAGCAACTTCAAGATCTTGAAGCGGTTTCGCGGATCGCTCTGAAATACGAGCTGCGCCTCGTCGCCTTGACCCGACAGCTCAACGCCGCATTCTGGGTGAGACCGCGCGAAGCTGAGGAGGTTCGGCATTGTTAGGGCTGCCTTGTACGACGGATACTTGTCCAGCTTCCGTTGAATGCTCGCCATCTTCCCAAGCATCGCTGGCGCCCCAGTTACCGCAGCAATCATTTCGGTTCTGCCGACGATCTTAAGAACTGAAGTCACATCGTTGAAGGTCTGCTGGGCTCGGTCTCGCAACTCCTCAAGGAATCCGAAAAGCCGATCGAATGCAGCGCGTCGCGTAAAGAAGACATATTGACCGACGCCAATCGCATCCACGCCTCGGTCAAGGATCACGAGCTGACCTCGCTGGCGCGGTACGTCGAGTACGCCTTTCCTCATCACGACACCGATTCGGCTCGACTCCGCTAGTACTTGGGATCCGCCGAGAGACTGGTAAAGCGCGACATCGACGTCACGGGCGGCTTGGGCTTGGGTACCAACGAGTTGGACCTCCCGAAGTCGGCTGGGACGAGGGTCGAACAGCGGCAGTTCCGCGAGGTCGCCAAGCTGTTCGGAGAGAGGCGCAAGGAGGGGTACGTCAGCGATGCTGCGCCACATCACTTGACCGCCCGCCGGCTCTGCGGACGGTCCGTAATCGATCGCTTCGAGCGCCGAGAACTTCTTGGCGGCGGCTTGTATCAGTTCGCCTAGTTTGGGGGCCGACTTGTCGGTCGGGCGAAGTTGAGAGACTTCTACCGGCTGCCCCATCGGCTGTTCTATGAGAACGACACCGGTCGGCAGCGTCGCTTGCGTGATCGAATTGAGCCCGTCCAATGCTCCCTGTGCACCCTCGGAGGTCAGGACTTGGGCCGGTCCGACGTCATTCGAGTCCGGCATCTGATGAAACCTCCCAAAACACGTAGTCGCTCAGTCTCCGAGCCGCGATGGTGCTATTCCGCTGGACAAAGCGCCTACGGCAGGCAGCACGGCGGGCTGGCCCCCCTTCGTGTCCACGTCGAAAAGGCGATACCCAGCGAGCGCCATCAGCGGATTCACATAGAAGAGCTCCGCTCGAATGTAGAGGACCGCCACGAGCACGACGAATAATGCTAAGGCGGCCCGTTGACGGTCGGTATTTGCTGCCATTGCCGCAAACGGGACTAGATAGCTCGCGACATAAGCCAAGACGTCTCCATCTCGTGACCGAGCCGTTGCTATGTGGAGAGGCTGGCTCCGCACACTTCGTGCAATGCCGAATACGAGCGCCGGCAACGCAGCGCCGAGTATCGCCAGTGCCCCGCAAATGAGGGTTGGGAGGCCCTTCCCGAAGGTGTCGAGCAGTGCGAAGACTCCAAAGAGGGGAGCATACGATGCGAGGAAGAGCGCAGCCTGTGCAAAAACTGTCAAAGGTCACGCCGTTCTTCGTGGGCGACCAACACGCTTTGATCCTTCACCGTCGCGACCTGTTGAGAGCTGGCGAAGTCCCAAGGCAGTCGTCATCTCTCTCTCCACTAGTTGGTCGGTGGCTACTCGCCATTCCCACCCTCAGAGTCTCGCGCTCTGGTGGGACAAGACTGCCGGGCCCCCTCCCACCAGGCGGCCTGCTAGCGACTCAACTCGAAGGCGCCGTGGGCGACGGAGCCGAGCGGCTACTTGCCGTCGCTGACTCGCGGTTCCCACGATCGCGAGTCAGCAAAACGCCTGCCGACCAGGTCCCGGTCACGAGATCGCTCGTCCCGGAACTGCGCTCGGTCACGATGGCCCATCGACTTCACTTCCTCTTAGCGTCTTCGAGACGAACGGCTTCGAGGGCGAGTCGCTCGAAGCCTTGCCAAAGATCGGCCCTGCCCTCACGTGCCCGTCGAGCGCGCACGAAGGGCTCACCCGCCTGCCAGCACCGCGCGATCATCCCACCCCAGTTCGACATCAAGGGCTGCCGCGGCAGCATCTGTGCGTCGAGCATCGTGGCTAGAACATCGAGAATCTGTAGCGCTGGTTCGATCTCCGCCGCATGCTGAAGGAGCGCGTTGCCCGACGCTCCGCCTTCGACCAGCTCATACAGCCGTCCTCGAGCCGCTCGAACACGCTCATCTTGAATCTGGAGTGTTAGAGCTAGAAACGTCTGCCCTTCAAACGTACGTCGTGCCTCTAGTACCTGCCTGTACAGAAGCCAGAGCGCCACGACGCTCACACCCACACCCACGACGGCGGCTGCCTTACCCCAATCGAGGCTCCAATCGAATGCACCGCCGATGACACTCGGTGGGCATGAGATCGGCAGCACCATCGGGATAATTCTAGACCGTGACACCAATCTCTTGGCTACGCGCTAGCGGATACATTCCCTGTCCACCCGTTCGGTATGTCGGATGCCCGTGCTCCTCGCAGGGAGAGAGCAGTCCGCGGCGCGACTCGCGGTTCCATAGATCGCGAGTCAGTTCCCCGCAGCTCCACGAAGGTCACAGGGTCTGCTCCCTTGCGAACCGGGCCTCCGGCATGCGACTTTGGCGGTGAGATGTCTGCCCTCTTCGCCTCCGACGCCGCTGGAACGCGTGCCAGGTTCAGTGAGCTCAAGCGATATATGGAGCGCGAGGTCCTCTCCGCGAGTGGGGAGTTCGTCTGCACATCGTGTCAGGCGTGCCGTAGCTCGGTACCCCCAACGCTGGACTATTTCGAGGGCCAAATGTCGCATGTTGGTCCGCACTATGACCTCAGCGTTGATGGCCAGCCGTTCCGGGTCATGATTCTCGGACAGGAGTACGGTCATGGACCCTCGCACTGTGGTTTCGACGACAGACGAGATGTCGTCGAGAACGTGAGTGGCCTTGATCGCCGCTACTACGCCGAGGAAGGTCACCACGCTCGCAATCCCCATATGAGGGGAACAACATCGGCGCTCCGAGTGCTGTTTGGCCTCGGTCTTGGAACGTCGTGGGACGAGGAGTTCCTCGACCTAGCAGGCGAACGTGCGCACATCTTCGAGGCCTTCGCCCTCATCAACCTCTTGCTCTGCTCAGCTGTTGAGCCTGGCAAGGAGCAACTAGCCGTACCCGAGTCGGGCGGCGTCGGCCGGTCATCAACGACGATGCGACGTAATTGCCTCCGCCATTTCTGCGCGACGGTTCGGGCCCTCGAACCCACTGTCCTCGTCGTTGAGGGCAAGGGTGTCGGTCATGCGATTGCTCCGATCATCGAGGACGAGCAGCCGGTTCTCCCAGACGGATTGGTCTCGCGGATTCGGATCGCAGGCGTCCCGATAATCATCTGCCGGCTCACTCATCCGTCAGCGCCAAGCGGTCGCTTCGCCTGGGGCGACAAGCTCACACGGCCGTATCTGTTACAAACCGCTCAGCCGGCCCTAGCCGAAGCTCGCCGGCAAGCACTGACGTGACAAACAGCTCGGCTTCAGCCCATCTGACTCGCGATCCCGTAGACCGCGAGTCGACCCCGCCGTCGATCGCGCCGTGGCCCAAACGCCTGGCTAGGTCGCGGGTAGGCAGCGGACGTGCGTCAGTCCGAGCGGAACAGGTGTCGAAATTGGGCGATGGTGTGATCCTCGACGGACTATCGCAGGCCCTCAATGAACGCGACGAGCGGATTTGTTCGGCAGGGCTCGTTCACCCTTACGCGCCGCTCGGGCCGGAGGCGGGGTTGAGCGTCGGGTTGCGGGTGGCCAAGAGGATGCTCACGTACAACACCCACAGGGGGGTGAGGACTAGGGCTACAAACGACAGGAAGAAGGTGGCGCCCAACAGGCCCAGCAGCCACGATGCCCAAGCCAGCCACACGGGCAGAGCCCGTGACTTGTAGATAATAAAACCGGCGCAGATGTACAACACTCCGAGCCCGATGGCGACCGCCGCCGCGTTGAGATCCATGGACATGGTATTGAGGAGCTGAAGGGAAGCAGCGCTCAACGAACTGGGGTGATCGCCGAGGGTGAGGTCCAGGCCAGCGGCCAATGCACCGCCGACTCCGAAGACGATCGCGCCGCCGAAGAAGAGTGAAGCCAGCCACTCCAGGCCCGGTAGACCTCGGAAGTAGGCCCGCAGGTACCCGTAGAAGAACAACCCGAACACGACCGCCAGGACGGACAGTAGACCTCCGATCGAGTAGTGGTTCTTGTTGGTCAGCACGTAGTGCTGAACCTTGGCCGCTGTGGCATTGGAATTTGGCGAGCCCGAGGTCACCAGGACAGCCGGTACGAGAAGCACCACGAACACCACTCCGGTCAAAGCTGCTAGCCGAGTCCCACGAGTTCCCACGATGCTCCTTTCGAGGTTGAAGTCGCCGATGGGGGCGCCGACGCCGCATTCTGTCAGCCGCGCAGCCCGATTTCTGCGATGCCTCGGGAGCAAGTCGCTGCACGCTTGCCGCTTGGCGGCGGTCCCAAATCCGCCCAATCACCCCGTCGTGAGCAGCTGTCGGCACCTCTCAGGTCCGTGCCAAGTCCGTGGAATGACGGCGGGCTCAACCGGTGTGCGCCAGGAGCTCGGCGAGTTTCTCTGATCGTTTCAGGTATCCGAGGGTCTTGCGAGGCCGGTCGTTGAGGCTGCGGGCCATGCGTTCGAGGTCTCGTTGGCTTTCGCGATCGTCAGCTGCCCGTCGGACTTGCCGCCCTGTCGCGGCGATACCGAGCCAGAGTCAGGAAGACGCGCCTATGTACTGGTTGCAACAGGTTCCAGTACACAAGACCCGGAACGCCCTTTGGCCGTAACGCTCCGACCTGAACAAGCTCTCGCTCGTCGACTCGCCACCCCAGCCACGCATCCCCCGGATGCCAGCCGTCCCCTCGCAACACGAGCTCCCGGGACCGTCGGTGCACCACATTCCACCAGTCGACGTGCTCCCCAGCACGAATCGCCGGTGCGCGGTGAAGACGCCAACGCTCGCCAAGGATGAAACCGATGCCCCGCCGAATCCGCCAGGCGAACGCCAAGCCGTACCACTCGTAGCTACCTCCGACGCGCTCGAAGTCGGCGGCCGCTGCAGCTGCTTGATCCGACTTGATCGGTACGGAAACCCGCTCAGAGTAGATACCGTCCACGAGCCCCGACGCTCGATCCAGCAAGTTGGATCCGACGTCAACTGCCTGCTCGTCGAGAGCCTGGATGATTGCATCGCGCACGCCAATCGGCCGCACGGTGAAGGCAGCCTCTGTCCGAGCGGCGTCCTCGACGATGACCTCTGTGCCCAAACTCTCGATCAGCGCATGGCTCACTCGCCGATCAACCGGAGTGACCAGATCCACCCAATAGGACGAGAGGTGGGGCGTGAGGTACGGGACGTCGACAATTCGTCGCGGCCACAGCCCACGTACCGAGGCAAAGGTGGCGATCATGTCTCGGTAGGTCGTGACGTCGGCGCCACCGATGTCATAGGTGCCGGGCTCCACCCTGAGCGCCTCGACCAAATAGCTCAGCATGTCTCGCAAAGCGACGGGTTGGATCCGGGTCCGGACCCATCGCGGGCACACCATGAACGGCAGCCGCTCGGTCAGGTACCGCAGCATCTCGAAGGAGATGCTTCCGGCCCCGAGCACGACGGCGGCGCGAAGCTCGACCAAGGGGACACCCGCGCGAGCCAATGCCCGGCCAGTTTCCTGGCGGCTCTTGAGATGCTCAGACGTCGGGTGCTCCCCAAGTCCGCCGACGTAGACAATGCGCTGGACGCCAACGGAGGCTGCCGCTCGGCCGAAAATCTCTGCCAATTCCCGATCACGCGAGCGAAAGTCGCTTCGCTCAAGCGAGTGCACAAGGTAATAGGCGGCGCCACAACCAGTGAGCGCAAGCCGGACCGCCTCCTCATCACCGATGTCGACCTTGAGACTTGTTGCGCCAGCAATGACGGCCAGGTGACGCGCGAGCGCCACGGGCTTGTGCCCCTCACTCAGCAGCGCACGGACCAAGGCTCGCCCGACAAAGCCCGTAGCACCCGCGACCGCGATCCGCATGTGACCAGCATGCTCTCCCACCGGTCAAGCTCCAAAGTCTTCTTAACCCGGACCCGCAGACCTCACAAACCGTCGGTTAAGCAGCAGCACTTCGGGGGAAGACCACTAAACAACTGTCGCCTGCTCGTGACCGCCGGGCCCCACCGACAGCCGGAGCCCGGCACGCTCGGAGCGAACCAAGAGATCCGTGTGTATGGGGTCCTCGATTGCCTGGGCCCAGACTTGGTTCTTCTGGTTCGCGTTCGTGGCTATCCCGAGTCGCGGCATCCACTCAGTACGTGACTCGCGATGTGCTGAACCGCGAATCGCGGCCGGTGACTCGCGATCATGCTCATCGCGAGTCACTCGGCTGACAGAGTGGCGAAGGCTTGGCGAGCCTGGGCCCCCATATTGGGTTCGAAAGGAGCGCTTCCATCCCTGCCGATATGCAGCGCATCCCTAGTGGCGGATTCGATGGGGATCCCCAGGACCACCGAACGCGCGGCTATCGCGTCTCAGTCAGGGCGCAACCGAACGCTTGTGTTGCGAGCTCGATGTCGGCTTCGGAGACCACAAGCGGAGGCATCCAGCGAATCACCGAATTTGTGGGACCGGCCGTCATCAATATGAGCCGGTCATGGTCCAGACAGTGTGCTTGCACCTGTTGAGCATCTGCCGGATCTGCGAACTCGACGCCGATCATGAGGCCAGGTCCACGAACATCGACGATGCGAGGATCGCCGTGCTGCATTGCGGACAGCGAACGCGTGAGTCGGGACCCGAGCTGCCGAACACGCTCGAGGAATCCTGGTTGGGTGAGGATGTCGAGGGTGGCGAGAGCTGCTGCGCATCCCATCGGGTTGCCGCCGTAGGTGCCGCCGTGTGACCCAACCGGCCACTGTTGCATGCGAGATCGGGGGGCGCCGATCGCCGAGATTGGAAAGCCAGATCCCATGCCCTTGCCCAGCACGATGATGTCGGGCTCGATGTCGAAGTGCTCAACTGCGAACATGGCGCCGGTCCGTCCGAAGCCGGTTTGCACTTCGTCAGCGACGAACGGGACTCCGCGCTCACGGCAGATCTCGGCCACGCCTCGCAGGAAGCGCTTCGGGCAGGGGATATAGCCGCCTTCGCCGAGTACGGGCTCAAGCACGACTGCGGCCGTCTCCTTCGGTGCTGTCTGCGTCTGCAGCACGGATTTCAGCCCGTCGAGGCAGTCGTCGACGACCGCGTCAGGCTCTCGACCAAGCCCGCGACGGCGATCGGGGAACGGGGCGACGAAGACGCCAGAGGGGAGTGGCGCATATCCGGCGCGGTAGAGGATCTTCGATGTCGTCATCGCCATCGCGAGATGTGTCCGCCCGTGGAACGAGCCCTCGAACACGATGACGTTCGGTCGACCAGTCGTTTGCTTGGCGAGCTTTATGGCCGCCTCAACGGCTTCGGCACCAGAGTTCGCGAAAAAGAACGTGTCGATAGCACCCGGGACAAGGTCAGCCAACCGCCCGGCTAGCGGCTCTAGCAGATCGTGGCGATAGACGTTCGGTTGGGCATGCAGAAATCGAGCCGCTTGGTCCTGGACCGCCCGCACCACATGCGGATGGCAATGGCCCGTCGACGTCACGGCGATACCGGCGGTGAAATCCAAATACTCCGTCCCGTCGGCTGCAGTCACCCACGAGCCGGCTCCCGACACGACATCGAGATCCGTGATCCGGTGCCAGATGTCGGCGAGATTCGACTCTGTCATCTCGACCTACCCGATCACGAACGGATCCCGAGTCGCCCCGCTCGTGGCCAACCATACGGCTTTCGTCACGAGGAACGGGTCAGGTGCTGCGAGACCGTTCTCATCAGCCCTGGGGTCTGGTCGCTCCGACATGACTCGCGATCAGCAAGACCGCGAGTCAGAAGGCGACCCATGGACTCGCGATCTGTCGAACCGCGAGTCGCGATCGGACTCACCATCGCAGAACCGATGCGAATAGGAACAAACGTCTATCCCTGTGGGCCCTGTGGACGGGCAAGCCGGAACGAAGAGGGCTGAGCGCCATCGTGGGACGACCCGCACACCACCCTGCGGTTCGATAGGTCGCCAGTCATGCGCCGCGCCCTGACTCGCGGTCCCCGAAACCGCGAGTCGCGGCGCCATACAGCGACCGAAGGCACGGCCCACGACGTAAGGTGCCGCTAACTCAACGGACGAAAAGGAGATCGCCGTGGCGACCGAGCCCCTCGAGCAAGCAATCGCATCCACCCGTGTGGTCCTCACTGGAGTGTCGAAGGATCAGCTCGGCGACGACACGCCGTGTGCGGCATGGAAGGTCAGTGACCTCATCAATCACATCGTGGGTGGGCAGTCGTTCTTTGCGACCGGCGCAAAGGGTGAGCCGCCGGTGGCGGGCGATGCTGACTTCTCCGCGACCGACTTTGTTTCTGCCTTCGACGACGCTTCTCAACGCTGCCTCGCTGCGTTCGGTGCCGACGGAGTCATGGAGAGGATGCTGACGTTGCCGTTCGGGCAGATGCCAGGCGCGGCGTTCATGGGTCTCGCGGCGACGGACACGTTCACGCACGGTTGGGATCTCGCCAAGGCCACCGGCCAGGGCACTGACCTGTCGCCCGAGCTCGCTGCGCAACTGCTCGTCGGCGCGCGGCAGGCGATCCAGCCAGCGTTTCGCTCTCCGGAGGGAAACCCGTTCGGCGCCGAGCAGCCAGCGCCGGCGGGAGCGTGCAACGCCAACCAGCTCGCTGCCTTCCTAGGCCGCAAGGTCTAAGCGAGCCCTTACCCGGCGCACCGATCGAGAATTCGACAGGCAGCGACTCGCGGTCCACCGAATCGCGAGTCGCGGGTCCAGAGACCGCGAGCTGTCGGGGGATCCTCCCATGTAGCGACGTCTCGCTTGGCGAACTGAGGCCAGGAGCGGAAGCCCACCGTTGCGCCAGGCTGTTGATCCGGGCGACAGGCCCCTATGGCGCTCAGATCCTGACCTACGATGGCATTGTGACTGTTAGCGAACACGACCGGGCCCGAATGGCGACGTTGGCCCAGTTGCTGAGCGAGTCAGAGAGCCACGAGCCGGCCACGACGGCGCAGCGACGCTGGATACGTGAGTTCAGCAACCCCAGAAGAGCGGCGATCGGCCTCCCGCCGCTCCAGGACGATGACAATGACGAGATCCCCGAGCTCGAGTTCTTCGAACGGGCCCGAGAGCGCGGCATGCTTCCGCGCCGTTAACGCGCTGCTCGAACAGCTACACGCGAGCTGGACGCTGATCGGGGCGGTGGCTGCGGCGTCGTATCGGGCTGCGCAGCGTCCCACCGCTGACGTCGACTATCTAGTCATTTGGGACCAACGGCTTGTCCCTGGCCTAATCGATGCTGGCTTTGACGTACGGGTTTTTGAGGACAAGGGAGAGCCCCACCTCATCCGTGCCCAGCGCAGTGATGGACGGGTGGATCTCGTCATGGCGACAACTGAGTATCAACGGATCGCGGTCGAGCGCGCGATCGATCACGTGCTGACCGTGGAGGATGTGTTCGTTCATAAGCTCATCGCTTGGCGGCCTCGTGACCAGGATGACATCAGCTCGATTCTCTCCACCAGGCTCGCCTTCGACGAGGAATACGTCGAACGCTGGGCTCGGGAATGGGGCGTCGAAGATCGTTGGCGTGAGGCCCGCTCCCGCCACTGAGCAATCCGGCCGCCGCGTCTCCCGGTCGATGACGCCCGGGCTATAACCCGAAGGAAGACCGCTGACTCGCGATCCACCGAACCGCGAGCGCGCGGGCGGACACTTGCGCCGATGCTCAAAGACGCAGTCGGACGTCCTCGTCGAGACATCACGGAGTCGACGGCTCCGCATGGACCTACAGTGGGTCGATGCCGAGCATTTCCATCGTGTGTCGCCATTGCGGAGCGCCGATCGAAGAATGCGACGCCGTGAACGAAGGGTGGATTCACTCGGGGTCGCAGGAAGAGCACTGTCTTGACGCCGACGGGAAGTTGCAGGGCGCCCAACCTTCCCGGGCGCCCTCGCAGCACGGACAGTCCTTATGGGCTCGCGTCCGCCACGCTTGGCGCGCCACGGGACCGAGTGACGCCTGAGCGCGGGGGATCGCGGGCGGCTTCGCCTCTCAGCCGAGGGCGGGACCGGGGCCGGAGGCGCTGACTTCGATGAAGGTGACATTGTCGAGGGGGATCACGACATGGCTGCCATCTGGAGTGGGCCCCGACAGAGCGCCACTGCTGGCCACCGAGGCGGAGGCGCTCTCCCAGGCCTGCTCGACAGAAGCATCGTCTTCGATCGTCACGACGCTCCCGCCGACGAAGTGGACCTCGATCGTGGCCATTGGACTTCCCTCAGTAGGAGTTCTTCGAGGTCAGCGCGCCTTTACCACCCATGGTCGAAGCCTAGTGACAGATGATCTGGTGCAAATTGCCGCGGAGCCGCTTGGCGACCGCGGCGCCCGTCTCTCGGCTCTCGGCGTTAATGCAGAAGGTCGACCCGGCGACGAAGACGATCGAGTGAACCCCCGAACAACTTCTCGAGCTGGCATCCGACCCGTTGGTGCCACCAACCTCGTGGCGGCCGCAAGCGGTCGTGGTCTGCTGACTCGCGGTCCATCAGACCGCGAGTCAACCGACCTCACGTCGACGTCACCTCGCGGGCGGGTCTACTGACCAGGCACGGCGAGGTTCTTGGCCGCCGCCCATGGCCGGCTGCCCCGCCGGCGCACGATCCTCTCTTACGCAGCAGGCTGCACGGCTGGCGCAATTAGCGCGGGATCGATTGTCACCCGTTCGGGGATGGTGACGATGATCGGCTCCGCCTCGTCGAGCAACCTCTTCGCGTTCACGATGGTGAGTCCTACCAGCCTGCCGCCGTGGTCGTAGCGCAAGGCGTGGCCTTCGGGCGACTCGTCGAAGTCGGCCGCTAGATCGGGACTGCCGACGTGGAGGTACAGCACATCGGCCTCCGCGTCGTATTCGACGCGGTCGAAGGTTGTATTGCCCACCTTGATCTTCATGGCATTGATCTCCGAGCGAACGCAGTCAGAATAATGCCACGGTCGATCGACTCAAAGCGTACGACAACCTTGAGCCAGTGACTGGGCCCGACGTTCTCACCGTAGAACCAGTACTCCCCGAGGGTCGGGCCCGGCCGCCGGCGAGACGGCGCCCGCACGGTTTCAAGGATCTCGTTCTGATAGCGCCAGCTCCGGGTGCCCTTCCGTGATGTGAGCCCAGCGCTCTGCTGTGAGGGCGACAGCTCGGCCGTCCGGATCGAAGGTGGCTGCCAGGAGACCGTCCGACACGGTTCAACACGCTAACTACACCCTGAGACAATGTTCACACGAGCGCGCTAGCTCCTGACTCGCGGTCTCCCAGATCGCCGGTCGGCTGATCGACTCGGCCGTGGGGAGTACGAGATGACTCGCGGTTCTGTAGACCGCGAGTCACGCATGAAGCCCAACTCCTAGCAGAAAGACTCCGTGAACCCGACTATGACCTGCCTTGCGGACTCCGGCCCCGCCGCGGCAAGGGCGAGGACAGCCCTCGATCGTCGCGGCCAGATATCCTGCGCGTATAGCGTCGCTCATCGACAGGTCTGCGGGTGGCCTCCGTGCTTGGGGAGCCGGCCTTTCCACCGGCGCCAAACAGAGTTACATGCAATCTGGATGGTTGTTCGCTCGAGGCTGGGGTAGTCGACTTGTTGTCGGGATCGCGTGTGTGACCCTATCGGTGTCCACAGCGGTGGCGAGTGCCAGCGTCGGAGCGCGGCCACCGCCGCTACCGACAGTTCCGCCCGAGGTTGCCCAGCACGGTAACGATTGGCCGCTGCCGGGGCGGGACTACGACAACAGCCGCGCGGTTGTCCCTTCCGCGATCACGACCGAGAGCGTCTCTCGCCTTCAGGTTGCATGGTCAGTGCCGCTGCCGGGCTCGGCTGGATACGGGAACGCGTCGACAACGCCTCTGATCGTCGGCAACACCGTCTACGTGCAAGACCTGCAGAGCAACGTCCGCGCAATCGACTTGTCGAGCGGCAAGGTGCTCTGGATACATAACTACAACACCTTCGAGGTCGGCCCGGACGGCGTCGCCGTCGGCTACGGGCGCGTCTACGTCCAGAAGAACTCACAGGAAATCGCGGCTCTCGATGCGAAGACGGGCCGAGAGATTTGGTCCACCCGCCTGACGCTGACCAAGACCGATGGGATCGACATCCAGCCCACGGTCGTTGCGGGTCTTGTGCTGGCCAGCACGACGCCGATCAGCGTGCGCGACCAGTACAAGGGCGGGGACCGCGGGGTGCTCTGGGCGCTCGATGCCCGCACGGGGAAGCGCGTTTGGACCTTCGACACCGTGCAGAGCAAGACACTGTGGGGTCATCCAGAGATCAATTCCGGTGGTGGCGCCTGGTATCCGCCTGCTGTCGATCTCAAGCGCGGACTCGTGTACTGGGGGATTGCCAACCCGGCACCCTTTTCTGGGACTGCGGAGTTCCCGAACGGCTCGAGTCGCCCCGGGCCGAACCTCTACACGGACTCGTTGGTCGCCTTGCATCTCCGGACGGGGAAACTCGCGTGGTTCTACCAGGAAACACCCCACGACCTGTTCGACTATGACTTCGTCCTAACCGCCATCGCCAACACTCCCGGTGGCAACTTGACACAGCGCGTCATTGGCACCGGCAAAGCCGGTCATGTCGTGGCGCTCGATCCCATCAATGGCAAGAAGCTCATCGACACACCCGTCGGCATGCACCAAAACGACAACCTCAAGCGGCTGACCAGCCCCACGAACGTCCTCCCAGGAGAGTTCGGCGGTGTCCTCACACCACCTGCGGTCGCGGATGGCACCATCTACGTCGCCGCCGTGAACGCGCCGTCTACCTACTATCCGAACAAGACGGACTTCTTCGCCGGGGCGACGCTCGGGCAACTACCAGGACAGATCGAAGCCGTCGACGCCCGCAGCGGCCGGGTTCTCTGGGACACCCCCGTCGACGGTGACCCACTGGGCGGGACCCTGGTACTCGGTGATCTCGTCCTCACCGGCACGTTCCAGGGCACGATCATCGCCCTTAACCGCAGTACGGGGAAGATCGTGCGCACCATGACGGCACCCGGCGGGATAAACGGATGGCCGGCGGCAACGCACAACACCATCGTGTGGCCCATCGGCATCGGAAAGTCGCCGAGCCTCGTCGCCTATCGGCTCTCGTGATTGGGTTGATTCGCGACCGCTGACGACTACGCGAGAAGGCGTCGCGCACCCATCCGATTCCGGGTTCCCCGCCGGGCGCGTCAGACGTTCAGCTCGCTTTTCGTGCGCCCCTGCTGCGCCCACCAGTTATCGGTGAGACCCAGGCGGAAGTGCTGCGGTTTGTCGTTGGCGGCGAGGACGTCGGTTTCCAACCAGAGCCGCTTGAGGTGCCGGATCCGGTGACCCTCTCGATCGTCTTCGTAGGCACGACGGGCGTGGAGCACGTGGTAGTTGTTGATGAACTGCATGTCGCCGGGTTCCATCATCATCGAGGCGTGGTATTGCGGATCCGCGCACATCTCATCGAGGCAGTCCATAGCCTCGCGGGCAGTACTCGACGGTCGCGGTGCACTCTCGTGTCGACGTGCCGATTCGATGTACGGCCTGATGTATCGGACGAAGAGTCGGTCGGCTCGGCGCGTGAAGATCGGCATCGTGTACCACGGTCGGGTGCCTGGTGCGTGCTCCCCGCGCAGGTCGTACGCGAATGGTGCGTACAGCTCGGCCGCGAGCTCAGGCTTGGTGCGGACAAGCTCGTTGTGGATCGTGACGACATTGGCGATGAGGCTCTCGCCCCCACTCGCGCCGGGATCGAGGCAGAAGAGCCCGACGAGGTCGGAACCGTCCGAGTGGAATGGGAACGGTATGCCACCGATCTCGTTTCCCCGGGAGGTTGGGTCTCCTGCCGCGCGTCCCTGATCGGTGACGTCGCCAAGGAGGTGGCCCTTCGCGTTCTGTGGCCACGGGCGGCCGAGATGCAGTCCGATACCCCAGTAAATGGCGGACGCGCGCGCTTTGCCGTACCGATCGGCCGGAACACCGCGGATGAGCACTACCCCGGGTCCTTCGATGAGCTCGCGGGTGATGCGTGTCAGCTCGGGACCGAGGGTCGGCAGCGGGAACGACTCGCGGGTGATGCCGAGCAGGTCATCCGACTCGGCCTCGGCTCGCTGCAGCGCGGCGTCGATCTCGGCGAGGTGCCCGTCGGTCAGGTGGTACACGTAGCTGTCGCCCAGGTCGTCGCTGCGCCACTCACAGTTCAGCTCGAGTGTTGTCAGGTTGGACGGACTCACGGGTGCGGTCACATCGGGCGCGCTCATCGAATTCCTCCCGGGACGGGCTGTGATCGTGGGCCTCGCACGAGCCGACCCGGAAGCGGTCCCATGGCCTCGCCGTTCTCGTAGGTGACCTGACCGGACACCACTGTGGCGATGTACCCGTCGGCTGCCTGCACGAGTCGCTTGCCGCCTGCAGGGAGGTCGTAGTGCATCTCGGGGCGACGAGCCGCGAGGTGCTCAAAGTCGATGACATTTACATCGGCGCGGTAGCCCTCGGCGAGCACGCCGCGGTCGCAGAGGCCCACCGTGCGAGCTGTGTCGCGCGTGTGACGCTGGACGAGGAACGGGAGGTCGAGGCGGGCGCGTGCCCGGTCCCTCCCCCAGAGCGCGAAGAGCGTTGTCGGGAAGCTGGCGTCGCAGATGGTTCCTACGTGCGCGCCGCCGTCACCGAGACCGGGCACTGTGTACGGGTGCGCGAGCATCTCGCCCGCCGCGTCGAGGTTTCCATCGTCGTAGTTCAGGACTGGCAGATATAGGAACGCTCGGCCGTTGTCCGCGAGCAGGAGGTCGTACGCGAGGTCGACGGGATCACGGCCCTCGCGGTACGCACGACTCGCGACGCTCGCGGCCGGCACCGGCTCGTAGTCCGGGGGATCGGCAAGTTCGAACATGCGATCGAACCCGTTGAGGATGCCACCGGGAGACCGGTCGGTGTCGCGGCGGGCGACCGCCTCCGCGACGATCCTTGCCTTTAAGTCCGGATCCCGCATAACCGACACTCGCTCAGCGAGAGGCAGCTCGGCAATGTCGCGGTAGAGAGAGTTCGTCAGGAACGGGTGCAAGGTGCACTGCAACCCGAGGACCAGACCGACGGCTCGCGGCGCGACCTGGCCAGTCATGACGACACCAGCGGCATTCGCGGCCGTGAGGAGATCGAGCTGTCGGCGCCAGGTGCCGCCCCGCGCCTGGAGGAGCGAGAACGACAACGGTCGGCCCGACGCCTCCGCCATGCGACGGAAGATCGCGAACTCCGCGTCGACATCGGCGAAGTCGGACACCACTTGCAACACACCACGGCCGGTCGTTCCGATCGCCGCAGCGATGCCCACCAACTCGTCGGCTTCGGCTGTGAGGGTGGGCGTCAGCTCACCCTTGCTGGTGCGGTGGTTGAGCGTTCGGGATGTGGAAAAGCCGAGGGCTCCGGCCTCGATGGCCTCGCGAGCGAGGTCCGCCATCGTCGCGATGTCGTCAGCGGTCGCGGCTTCGCGTCGCGCGCCGCGCTCACCCATTACGTGCAGCCGCAACGCGCCATGCGGGACCTGCAACGCGACATCGACGTCGAAGCCGGGCCGGTCGAGGGCATCCATGAACTGGGGAAAGGAGCGCCAGTTCCATGCCAGGCCTTCGTGCAGCGTGATGCCCGGGATGTCTTCGACGCCCTCCATGAGTTCGATGAGTCGGTCGTGGTCCGCGTCGCGCACGGGAGCGAAGCCGACGCCACAGTTGCCGGCAACGACGGTGGTGACGCCATGCCAGGACGACGGGATCATGCGCTCACCCCACGAGGCCTGGCCGTCGTAGTGCGTGTGAATATCGACAAAGCCCGGGGTGACGAGCAAGCCGTCGGCGTCGATCGTGCGTTGGGCGGCGACATCGACAGAGCCGACGTCGGTGATCACGCCGTCGTCGATCGCGACGTCCGCGGTATGGGCCGGTGCGCCCGTACCGTCGATCACGGTCCCACCGCGGATGATCAACTGGTGCACGCTCATGCCTAATCTCCTTCTCGCAGGGCCGGGAGAAGCTCGTGCTCGAGCAACTGCTGGGACGCGCGGGCGAGATCGGGGTCGGCTCCGAAGCTCGCGCTGGTGATCACGAACCGCTCAAGCCCGAGGTCGGCGAGCGCGCGGAGTCGTTGCGCGCAGACGTCGGGGGGCCCGACGACGGCGAAGCGATCGACGAACTCCGGCCGAAGTGCCTCCGTGTGCGCGGCATCGTTGCTCAGGTGCTCGTTGCTGTCGTAGCGGCGACCCACCTCCGCCACCACCGCGCGGTCCGCCTCGGCCAGCCCGGCCCCCGTGGATCCCGGCATGGATGAGAAGTGCGCGAACGCCGCCACGGCGCCGCTGATCAGCTCACGCGCGACGTCGAGATCGGGATGGCACCCCACGGACACGTAGGCGCCAAACGAGATCTCGGAGGGATCGCGTCCCGCGTCCGCCGCTGCCTTCCGCGCAAGGTCGAGCGCCCAGACGATCCGGTCGGGATCGGCGCCCACCGCGAGCGTGACGCGTTCAGCGGTGCGCGCCGCGAAGTCGATGACCCGTGGCCCGGACGCGGCGACGTCGAGCGGGACTTTGGGCTGTCGGGCCCGGTCGAGCCAGCGGAGTCGGCTCGGACGACCGTCGCAGTCGACGGTCCCACCGGCGAGGTAGATCTGCAACTCGGTGACGAGCTCAGCGAAGCGGACCACCCGCATGGGCTCAAGCCCCAGGTGGAACAGCGCCGTATCACCCCGGCCGATCCCCAGCACGAAGCGGCCACCGGTGGCCTCCTGCACGGTGGCTGCGATGGTGGCCAGAGCCGCGGGGTGTCGAGTGTGCGCGTTGGTCACACCAGTGGCGAACCGGAGGCGTTCCGTCGCCGCCCCGGCGAGAGCCACCGCGACGAACGGATCGGCCACCAGGTTCTGCGAATCGGTGAACGTGATGCCGTCCCACCCGAGGCGCTCAGCGCGCTCCGCCTGGGCGACGACAGTCCCGGCCTCCGGGATCCGCATCGCCCAGAGCTCCATACCGGTCCCCTCGCCTATACACATCGGGCACGCCGGTCGGCCCGCCACGATGGACCTACTCTAATTCGCTGTCATTTCGCGGCCGCCGGCGATGGGTCCTCGCATAACCCACAGGGCGAATGTAACGAAACCGCAGGCAGGCTGCTCCGGAAGGCCTGCGCAGCGCTGGAGTTTCGGACTCACGATCCCGTAGATCGCGAGTCGCTGACGAACCTTGGACTCGCGGTCTGCTAGAAGCGCGAGTCGGCATCCGAGAGACCCGCCGTCGCCGTGTTTCGAAGCGCCGGATCGGATCCGTCAGGTCAGCAAGGGGGCAGCTCATGCTGCCGAGTCGCGGCCATCAACTCGCTTGCGAGTCGCGGTACCGCCGAACCGCGAGTCACCGGCTGCTCCCCTCACCGATCTAACGCAGCAGATCGGGGCTGCGGCCCGGGCCCGCGATCACGCCGCAAGCGAACCCGATGGCATCGGCAGCACTGATCGTGACGGCGAGTGGCAGCAGCGGAAGTACCGCACGTCGGTCTGCGGCCGACCGTCGCTCAAGCTGCCATACGGGCCGTACGAGTTCGATAGGGATCTTGAGGGCCAATCGGCACGCCCAGCGCAATTGCGCAGGACGGCTCCCGATGGCGGTCCGCGCCAGCCCACCCATGCTCTTCCCCGCGTGGAAGTGGTTCTGGAAGGTCCCCATCCGGCCCGTGCTCTGGATGTGCCGTACGACAATCCGATCGTCGAACACGACCTCCTCTGCGAAGAGAAGCTCGACGTTGTGAACGGTCTCCAGCCAACCTCGGTCGGGTCTGGCGGTGGGAACCGAGTCGCCTTTGTAGGAGATGTTGCTGGATGTAGGGATCCACCCCGCCTCTGGAAGTGTGTCGCGCGGCGGCAGGTTGCGCGCATGGACGAGAAGAAAGTTGGCGCGGTCGATCGCTCGGTCTGTCGAACCGTTGGTAACGGCCCCGGCAATGGCTTGCTCGGCGTGCTCATCGTGGGCCCGTAGAACCGCGGCAACGTAGTCGGGTGCGGGTATGCAATGGTCCTCGATCATTGCAACCACCTGCCCTCTCCCCTCGACCAATCCAAGCGCTCTCAGTTCGTAGACGTCCGACCCCGGGGAGCAAATCACTCGTACGACGTGGGCAGGGATCTCGGCTTGCCGACGATCGAACGCCGCGCCGTGCCTCGTGCCGTCGATGATCACGACCTCGCCACCTACTGCGACGATCTGTGAACAGAGCGCGTCCACCACCGGTTTGACCAACGGCCACTCGCCGCGTGTCGGTACAACGACCGAAACCGATGGCCGTGCACCGTGGGGCATCAGCTGGAGTCTCGTTCGGCCACCGCAATCGTGATGACCGACGCATGCTCGAGGCCGGTGCGGTGTCTGTTTCGACTAGAAGAGAGGTCCGTCGTCGGGGGCATCGCGACAAAGACCGCTCGGTTCCAAGCGCTAGTCATCCTTGCGAAGCGCGATGTGGAAGCTGGTGAACAGGTGCGGAGCCTGCGACAGGACGATGTGCGGATATGAGTCGAACTCGATGAGGTGGGTCCAATACCCACCGAGATCGTTGATTTGGCGTCGCTGATCCTCGACCGCGGTCGCGTAGTCCACCTTGCTTTCCAGGGTGACGGTCGAGACGGTGTCGTCGAAGGGATCGACGAGTTTCCAGGAGCGATCGCCAACGAAGAGGTCTTCGATGTCCTGAGTGTCGAACATGGCAACGCCGGGCATGCCAGGGGCCGGTCCGGCGATCCGGTATTCGCTTGATATCGAGAGCGTCCCACCGGGCGTGAGGACGCGGTGCATTTCATCTAGGGCGCCGGTGATCGACCGGCGGCCTCCGAAGTGCTCGATAGAGCTCGACGAGAAGATCCCGTGGAAAGACTGGTCGGGAAATTGAAGGTCGCGCGCGTCCATGTCGGTGACACGAAGATGTTTGGGGTACCAATCAAAAGGCCAATGCCAGCCAGGGTCGGACAGCATCGAGGCAGCTGCGGTGTCGCCCCACTCCGCGTCGAGGTAGAGATCGGACGCGACGAGTCGGCGCGCGTAGCGGGTGAGCATGAAGATCGTCGGCTCGTTCCCTGCGCCCACCCCGAGGAAGTCGTGCCGCCCGTCGAGCAGTCCGGCCTCCGAGAATGTTCGCATCGCCATGGCGATCTCCCAGTACTTGCGCCACTCACGGCCCTTCGGGAACTCCGGACCGAAACGGGCCGCCTCGTGCGGGAAATGCCGTCGTAACTCCTCCATAAGGTCTGGGTGTGAGAAGTCCTCAAGATTGCAGACCTTCGACTGACTGAGAGGCACGGCCGGGTCGGCCTCGGGGTAGGCGGCAGATTCGGACCACTCATCGCTGCCGAGACGGATCACTCGCGGGGCGTTGGCGTCGCCCGGCGTCTCATCATCAAGCAGCTCGCTCGTAAGGTTCGCGATCGCTCGGTCAAGGCGTTCCGGGTCGTAATGCTTGTCTAGCGCTCGCTGTTGGCGCGCCAAGACCTCGCTGCGCTGTGCCAAGACCGCGTCGAGCGCTTTCGCGAGCGCGAACGGGTCGGAGGGCTGGGCGAGTGCCGGGTCACCCCCGAGCAGTTCACGGTGTGCCGGGATATCCGACGCAACGACGGGCGTTGCAAGCCCGATGGACTCGACGACTGGCAGCGAAAAGCCCTCATGCAACGACGGCAAGACGACGGCCTCGGCTCCCTGAATGAGGCGGGCAAAGTCGCAGCGCTCGAGTTCGGGGAGAAACACAAGGCGTCCCGCATCACCCCCGGCCGCTGCAGCGAGGTGACTCAGCGCGCCCCGCTGTTCGTGGTTGAGACCTCCTGCTGCAACCATCAATGTCAGGTGATCGCGTCGGGCGCGACTTGACGCGGCAAACGCTGCGATCCCGGCCGCCACATTCTTGTGTGGCAGCGCGTTCCCAACGATGACGCAGTACCGTCCATCGGGCTTTGTGAGGGTACTGAACCCAGCATCGGCCGGCGTGAACCCAGGCCGTGAACCCGAGATGCTGATGCGCGTCGACCGGTTGAGGTTCGGTGGCAATTCGGTCAGGGAGCTCTCCGAAAGCGCGACGACATGTGATGCGCGTCCTAACCGCTCGATCCCAAGTTGGTAGTCAAGGAAAGCCGTGTCTGATTGAAGAAAGGTAGAGGGATACTCGCCCATGATCCCGTCCAACCAGAGCGCGGCGCGCCTGACCTCCGGAGCGCGGACCAAATCGATGTCGTAGCGGAAATTCCCGTGTATCGAGGTCATCAGCTGGATGAACGCAGAGACCTCGTCGATGGGTGTCACTCGCGGGATGAACTGTCCATCGAACATCGCAGCTACCTGAGGAGCGACGTCAGGAAGTGCGGGTGATCTAAGCATTAGCACCCGGACATCTGACGTAACGGCCGATCGCAGGGCGTGCAGAACATGCTCAGCGTGGGTCTTCGTTCCGCACTCAAACGGGATTTGTAGCGCTCGCACGTCGACAACTAACGATCCCGATCCGCGGTCCGCCGTGTCAACCATGTCAACCGGCGCCAGCAGCGCGAGCAGCTCCCGCGCTCGACCTCGTAGCTCCGGGTCGTGGTCCGTGGTTTCTGTGGCTCTGCGAAGCGCATCGAGCTCGCCTGGTTCGAGCAGACGACACCCGTCGGCGCGAGCCTGCCGGAGATCGTGTACAGCGGAAGCGAGGAGCGACCCGTCGTTCTCATCGCTTGGCTGACTTCCAGGGGAGGCACCGACCGTCGCGAGCGGGGAGGTCGCCGCCGTTGCCTGTCGGTACGTACGGGACAGCTTCCCGGCTCGAGTGCGCCATACGCGCAGAAGCGGCGCGATGGCCGTCGCCACCGGACGGATGGTCGCTTTCACTGCCCGTATGACGCCGTTGCCGATGCGCCAGGAGTCCGAACGGTGGATGGCCTCGAGCTGACCGTGTAGCTCGGCAAGACCATCCCAGCATGCCCGCAGCTCCTCCCCCCACGGGTCGGCGCGATGGGCACTGTTCCACTTGCGTTGCTGATCGAGCTCGGTGAGGCGCAGGAGCAACTCGGCGTGCTCGGATTCGAGACCCGCGAGATCTGGAGACCGCTCGTTGGTTCCCGACCAGGGATCAGGGCTAGACGGGAGACCGGTTCGCGCCCGTCGGTCGTGTCCGTCAATTCCGTTCCTGGGCACCTCCCAGATCTCCAACTTCATCCCGTTCCGGCCATCGGCATGCTCGGTGCGGGCATTCTTGCGCGGCTGGTAAGGACATGCACCTCGTGGAGGGTGCCCCGATCGGGGCTAGGAAGTCGAAACGCTGAGCGACTCGCGATCCCCTAGATCGCGAGTCATCCGGACCCGTCGCTACACCCGGGCCCGCCTTCAGACCTGAATGACCGGAGCTGACTGGACGGAGCCCCGCGTACCATGACGCTCGGCCCCGCGTGCGGGCGACGCTGAGCATCAGGCACCCATGGCGGGAGGCGGGCCAGCCCGGACGGAGATAGGAGAGAATGCCGGTGAAGCGCGTAGGACGGGTCGGAATCGCCACCATCGCGGCGGTGGTGGGGGTCGCCGTTGGCGTCCCTGCGTCAACTGTCGCCGCCAGCCCACGATCGGTGCTCTCCCCGGCCGCACGCGCACACGTCTTCGCGGTTGGGGTCCGCACCGAGGCCTTTGTCGATAGGGCGCGCCCAACGCCCGCTAACGGCGCGTACCCGGGCAGCCCGAGCCGGGCGCTCCCCACGATCGTCCTATATCCCGCGCGCGGCAAGCCAGGCGGGTCTGACCGTCGCGATGCTCCGCCGGCGAGCGGATCATTCCCGCTGGTCGTGTTCTCCCATGGGAGCGACTCGAACGGGCCCACGTATGAGCCACTTCTGCGCCAGTGGGCTGCGGCCGGTTACGTCGTAGCAGCGCCAACGTTTCCTCTTTCGAGCCAGGACGCGCCCGGCGGCAGCACCATTGCCGACTACCCCAATCAGCCCGGGGATGTCAGCTTCGTGATCACCGCCATGCTGCGCCTCAACCGTGACCGGGCGAGTCATTTCCGAGGCACGATCGACCCGAGGCACGTCGCAGTCGTCGGTCACTCGCTCGGGGCTATCACGACCCTTGGCGTTGCGGTGAACAGCTGCTGCGCCGACCCACGCATACGGGCCGTCGTATCGATCGACGGGATCGAGCTGCCCTTCGGCACTGGCACGTTCTTCACAGGCCGGCCGCTCCCGCTGCTCCTCCTCCATGGCGACGCGGACCAGACGATCCCCTATGCGAGCAGCCAACGGATCTTCGCCGACGCGCCCAGCCCCAAGTACTTCGTGACCCTCCACGGGGCGCCCCACACGTCGTTCCGTCAGGCCACCACCGCGGCGGAACCGGCCCCGCCGTGGGAACCGGTCGTGGTGGCATCAGTCACCGACTTCCTCGACCGCTACCTGAAAGGCAAACGGGAGGCGCTCGCCCGCCTGTCTCGGGATGCCACCGTCGCCGGGGTCGCCAGCATGCAGACTGGCTGACTCGCCGACCCGTTGGCGACGATGGGTTTTTGGGCGGCAACCTCGAACTCGTGCTCGGCTGCCGCGACCCCGAGCAGCTTCGTGCCGCTCGTGTCCCGACGACAGACATGGGCTCGGCTCGCCATCTTGGTGACTCGCGGTCCGAAACCGCGAGGCAGCGCCGGTGGCTCTCATTTAATGATCGAGGACAATCGTCAGGCCGCGGGTCGGGTCCTGTCGTAGGTAGAGGTCCCGACACCCCGAAGCACCTCACGGGTGACCTTGAAATCTCGCTCGCGGTATCGCCGCCCATGCCCAGTAGGGTCGCCGCGACCACGAGTGAGGTGAGGCGATGAGATACACGAACCTGGGTAAGACGGGCGTCAGCGTGTCGAGAGTGTGCCTCGGCATGATGAGCTTTGGGAACGAGAGCGAGCGTCCCTGGGTACTTGACGAGGACGCAGCCGAGCCGATTGTCAAGGCCGCTGTCGAGGGCGGTGTCACCTTCTTCGACACTGCCGACACATACTCGGGCGGGGCCAGCGAGGTGGCGACGGGCCGACTCGTGGACAAGCTCCTGAGCCGCGACGAAGCCGTAATCGCCACCAAGGTCTACATGCCGATGACTCCCGGCGAAAATGGCCGCGGCCTCTCCCGAAAGCACATCCTCTCGGCCATCGACGCTTCGCTACGTCGCCTCGAGATGGACTATGTCGACCTATACCAAATTCACCGCTGGGACGACCACACCCCGATCGAGGAGACCATGGAGGCCTTGCACGACGTGGTGCGAGCCGGGAAAGCACGCTACATCGGCGCGAGCAGCATGTTCGCTTGGCAGTTCGCCAAGGCGCAGCACGTCGCTGAGCAGAACGACTGGACAAGGTTCGTGGCAATGCAAAACCACTACAACCTCATCTATCGCGAAGAAGAGCGCGAGATGATTCCCCAATGCGTAGACCAAGGGGTCGGTGTAATCCCGTGGAGCCCGCTCGCTCGCGGTGTGCTGGCCGGCAACCGAAGTCGCGACGGCGACAAGCGCACGACGCGCTCGGAGACCGACGGGTTCACCGACTACCTCTACAGCCAGCCGACCGATTTCGACGTGGTCGAACGTGTCGCCGAAGTCGCTGCGGAGCGCGACGTTCCAGCCGCTCAGATCGCGCTCGCCTGGCTATTGCAACGGCCCGGCGTGACAGCACCGATCGTGGGCGCGACGAAACCCAGCCACTTGGCTGATGCCCTGGCCGCCGAAGAGCTGACGTTGACGGATGAGGAGGTCAAGGGACTCGAGGAACCGTACGTTCCTCACCCGGCGCTCGGTCACTTCTAGTTTCTTGCAGGCCCGGGTTCGGTGCGATGCGACACTGACTCGCGGTCCCCGAAACCGCGTGGCAGATCCGCACCGCAGACGGCCCTACCCCGCCCAGGAGGACGCCGACCTACTACCCGCCAGGTCGCGCCCGGTGTGGGGCGTAACCGAGGGCATGATCGCTCGATAGTGGTCGGGTCCGTGCAGGTCTCTCGGGGCATCCGCGCTGGCTAATTTGCGGTCACGTCGCATCCCGCCCCGGAGGTCCCTCGCATGCCGATCACCCTCGCAGCTAGCGGTGGAGCGTTCCTTCTTGGAGTGATCTATTTCGTTCTGCTCATCACGCTCGGCATCCTGTCCCTGCGCAAGGGCCACTGGGTCATGTTCATAATCGGGCTCTTCATCCCGCTCTTCTGGCTCATCGGTGCCCTGCTGCCGCGGCGTCGCTAGCGCCGTAGGCGCTCCGTCGGGAGAAAGCAGCCGGCGTGTCAACCTTCGCCGCTGGCCGGTGCAGAGATCGACGATGACTACTCCGCTGACTTGCGATCTCGTAGACCGCGAGTCACCTCAACCCTGATTCGCTGGACCGTTCCATTCGCCGGCGGAGCCTCAGCAGATCAGGTGGGAGGCCCGGCCACGAGCGCGACGCTGGCCTGCTGCTGCTGACCCGAGGTGTCGATCCAGCCGACCTGCACCTTGTCGCCAGGCTTGTGGTTGGCGAGCGCAGCGCTGACGTCCGATGTTGATTGGACGGAGTTCCCGTTGATCGAGACGATCACGTCACCTGCCGTGAGACCAGCCGATGCGGCTGAGGTTCCGGACTCGACGCCACTGATCTGGACACCCGAGGTGGATTGGCCCCCGGACCCGCTCTGGTCCCCGAGCCCGCCCTGGTCCGCGGAGCCAGACTGGTTGTTCGTGGCTTGAACCTCGACGCCGAGGATCGCCCGTGACCCTGTGTTGACCTCGCCATTGGAGGTCCCCGACTCGATCTGGTGCGCGATGGTGAGCGCGCTCTGGATCGGGATCGCGAACCCGACTGTCGAGCCAGAACCCGGGGCAGAGTTCGAGCCGGAGCCGGAGCCGGAGCCAGAGCCAGAGCCGGAGCCGGAGCCGGACCCCGGGTCCGTGCCAAACCCAGAACCAGAACCCGGGTCCGTGCCAAACGCAGAACCAGAACCCGGATCGGTGCCGAACCCAGAACCAGAACCCGAGCCCGATGGCTCGGTCCCAAATGACGTCTGCTGGCCTTGCGAACCGGCGCTGTCCATTCCGATGACCTGACCGTTGGCGTTGACGAGCGGGCCACCGGAGTCACCGGGCTGGATATTCGCGTCCATCTGGATCACTCCGTTGAGTGTCTCGGGGTTCGAGCCGTCGTCGTCGGTCGCCGTGATCGTTTGGTTCAGCGCGGTGACTGAACCCTGCGCGGTGGCGGGGGTACCACCACGGCCGAGGGCATTTCCGATCGCCACGACCGGATCGCCAACCGAGGGCTGGGAGGTGCTGGTGCTAGCGGTGGGGAGCTTCGGGGCACCTTGGAGCTGCAGCACCGCAATGTCGTCCGTGGCGTCGTATCCCACGACCTTGCCCTGGTAGGCCTTGCCACCGGAGATGGTGACGCTGATGCTGGTCGCCCCGTTGATCACGTGGTTGTTCGTCAACACCTCACCCGAGGAGCTGATCACCATCCCCGTCCCTGCGGCGGCACCCTGAGCCAGTGTTGTGTTGACGTCGACGACAGCCGGGTCGATGTTCGCCGCGATCGAGCCGACGTTGAGCCCGACCTCGCTGCCCGAACCACTCGGTGACGACCCTGTTGTGGCGGCGAGCGCGGGACCGGCCAGCGCCACGGACCCTACGGTGACCGCGACCGCGGCCAGCCCATGGCCTACCCGGGCTCGTGATTGGCGCCAGCCGCCCCCGGCCTCGCGCATCGTGTCGTTCAGCGAACTCATCTCAACACCCTCCTGGTGCGCTACTGCTCGTGGCGCGCCCCGCCGGAGCACACCCACAAGATCAACTCTCTGCACCTCAAAACGTGGAGTCGCGCGATTGGGTTCCCTACTGGGAGGATGGAACCTGAGAGAGCACTCAGGAAAGGACTCCGGTCGCGTGCACTACTCACCGCCGCAGTTCACGGCGCGGTAGAGCGCGATTTCTCGTACCGGCCAGCGTCGATCAGGTCGCCGCTCATTTGGACCGCTGTGTGACCTATGCCAGGTGGAGCTACAGCGATGGCCGCTCGGTTGGCATGGCGGCGTGCAGCGCCGCGGCGTTGGCCAACCGATAGTCGAGAACCAGCCGTTCCAGCGCCGCGGTCCAACTCTCGTAGTAGGGACGGTGAGGATCGTCGGCGATGCTCGTGACCAACCGATTGCGGAACTCGTCCCACGAAACGCCGAGGCGCTCCACCAGAACGATGGCAAGGGCCAGTGCTCGCCCCTCCCAAGGTGCCGTGAACACGAGGGTGCCGTTCTCGCGGGGAAGTGATGCGGCCCCGATCATGAGGGCGACGTCGTCGGAGAATTCTTCGCTCAAAGCCGCTCCACGCCAATCATCGAGTCGCGTGTCACCAGGCCCGCGAGCGCAGTCTCGGTGAGTTCCTCGGTGCCGGCGGGCCGCCGCGGGAGAACGAGGTACCGGACTTCCGCGCTCGAGTCCCACACCCGGATCTCCACCGACTCCGGGACGGCCGTTCCCATCTCTCGGAGGAGAGCGCGCGGCTCGCGCACGGCGCGTGAACGGTACGCCGGGGCCTTGTACCACCGAGGAGGCAGGCCAAGTATCGGCCACGGATAGCAGGAGCACAGCGTGCACACCACCAGGTTGTGGACTGTCGAGGTGTTCTCAACCACGACCATGTGGTCCCCTTCGGGGCCACCGAATCCGAGCTCGGCGATGGCGGGGGTGCCGTCGTCGAGTAAGCGCGCTCGGTAGTCCGGGTCGACCCAGGCGTGAGCGACGACCTTTGCCCCGTTGAGCGGGCTCAGATCGTCCTCGAAGTGGGCGACGATCTCATCGAGAGCGGTGCGGTCGAGGAGCCCGTTCTCCGCCAGGACGGTCTCGAGTGCGGCGACTCGCGCCTCGACGGGTGCGATCGGCTCCGGATGATGCGAGTGAGCGTGATCCGGGCTCATTGAGAATCCTCGAGGTAGCTCTCCCACAGGTCTACCTGCACGGTCTCGCCAGGCGAGCCTCCCTCTCCCCAAAGCTCACGCGAGGCGAACTGCACCGAGTACGTGGGCTCCAGGTGCTTCGCGTCGCTGTGAGCCTCGATGTCTGGCACCGAGAATGCTCCATCGTGTCGGGTGACCACGCCGCGCTTTCCCTGCACGTACCGCGGCGCCCGGGTATGCCCTGGCGCGTGCCATTCCCGGACCCGAACCTGGTGTCCTACCGCGAACCGGGGTTCAGTGGGGTCGCCACCGCTCACTCCGGGAGCGCTGCCCCGATCCGGTCCGGAGAGCGGAAACCTTCCGCCGGCCCGCGCCTCGAGGTCGTCACGACTTGCCACCCCTCGCTCGACCAGGAGGGTCGCCAGCCCGGTGAGCCAGTGCTCGTAGTACGACGATGAGAGGTAATGGTCGGGCGCCATGCGCTCGATGCTGTGCCGAAACCTCCCGCCCCCGATGAGGCCGGCGGTCATCGCGGCCGTGTTGATCCGAAAGACCCGCCGCTCCCAATCCTCGTGGAAGATCGGCTCGTCCGCTTCGATCTCGACAGGACCAAACCCGGCGAGACCACCGAGATCATGCACGCCGTCCATTCCCGAAGTTTCGCGCATTCAGTCAATGAAGCGCCTCGCTCAAGGGTGACCAGCCCAGCCCGCGGGACGAGTGGGCTGACTCGCGGTCCAGGAGATCGCGAGTCAGCCTCCCCGATCTCGCTCCGGGAACCTGCGCCCTGCCGTCGAGGACGGCGGCGCGGTGACGACCGAGTCGGTCTCAGAACGACTGATAGGTTTCGGCCCGTGAGGGGGCCATTGATTCGGCGGGTGTCGCTGGCGGGCCTCGCGGCCTCTCTGGTGTTCGTCGCCGCGGCGCAGGCGGCGGGCGCGGCCGGCACCCTCTACGGCAGCTACAACACGCCGCCCCCCAACCCAACGACGTCCACGCTCTCGACCGTCAACGTCGGGACGGGCAGCGCCACGCCAGTCGGGACGCTGCCGTTCTCACCCAGCGTCGGGGTGACCGAGATCGTCTGTCAGCCGAACCCCACCTCGGCTGCGACCGCGATCTGCTACGCCCAGGCCTCGGGCTCGGCCCGTCCGGACGCGATCAGCCAGTTCAACCTCAGCACCGGCGCCGCGATCGGCGCCCCTGTCCCGGACGGCGCCGCCCCGTTCAACGGTCTCGCCTATGTGGGATCCACCCTGTACGGCGCCTCCCAAGTCCTCGCGGGCCCGTCGACCCTCAGCACGCTGAACCCCGTGACCGGCGCGTCGGTCGTCATCGGACTCACGGGGGTCGGTCCGATCACCGGGCTGGCATGGAACGGCACGACGATGTACGCCATCGAAGGCACCACCCACTCGGCCCCCGGCGCCCACCTCTACACGATCAACCTGAGCACCGGGGCCGCGACGCTCGTCGGGGCCACCGGCATCGAGGGGGCTGGCAGCCTCCAGTTCGGGCCGGACGGGAACCTCTACGCAGGCGGCGACAACACCGACGGCGGACACCTGTACCGGGTGAACCAGACCACCGGCACCGCGACCCTCGTCGGAGCGTCGGGGTTCCTCCCTAGCGCCGGCCTCACCGGGCTCGCCCTCGTCACGTTCCCGAACCCCCCGCCGCCGCCACCGGCGCCCGCCGCGATCACCGTCACCCCAAGCTTCACCGGCTGATCTAAGACGGGCCGACGGGCCCGGTCTCGCGATCACTCGCGCCATCAACCGGCGGCGAACCCGACGCGATCGAGTGCACGGGAGTGCACGAGCAGCCACCGAGACGACCCGTTACCTGCGGAAGCGTCACTGGACGCGCGTGCGGCGCACGCGATGACGTGAGGCCGAGCGTGCTGGAGACCGACGGGACGCTCCCGTAGGATGGGCGCGTGCGCGTCGACAGCTTCCGATTCCTACCTCGGAGCTTCCAGCCGCTGTATGCGGACCCTCAGCCCCTCGACGGTGAATCCGAGGTTGTCTTCTCCCCATTCGAGAAGCGGCTCGCCGACGCGACCATCGCACTCCTGACTTCGGCGGGCCTTTACGTTCAAGGCCAGCAAGAGCCGTTCGACGCCGATCGTGAGCGACGGGATCCGACTTGGGGAGATCCGTCCTGGCGACCGATTCCTCGCGGGACGAGCCAGGGCGAGTTAGGGATGACGCATCTTCACGTCAACCCCGCCGACGTGATCGCTGACCACGAGGTCGCACTTCCGATCCGAACCCTGGACACGATGGTCGCGGAGGGCAGCGTTGGGCGCTCGGCGCTTCGCCACGTGTCGGTCATGGGCTACCAGGAGGTCGGACTCCACACCTGGCGGGGCACGACCGCTCCCGAGATCATCGAGATGCTGCGAGGTGACGGCGTCGACGGTGTGGTGCTGGCACCCGTCTGACCTGACTGTTGCCGAAACGTGCCCGTGCTGGCGCGTCGGATCGAGGCAGCGGGAATCTCGACGGTTGTCGTGACGATGATGCCGGACGTCGCTGACTCGCTGCTGACGCCGCGGGTCCTCGGGGTCGAGTTCCCCTTTGGCCATCCTTTCGGGCTTCCGGGCGATTCCCGGCTGCAACGGCGCGTACTCGAGGCCGCGCTCGTGGTGCTCGCGGGCGCCGGCGGACCCGGAACACGCGTCGATCTGGATGTCGAGTGGCCCGTTCCCGTTCGTGAGGCGTACCGCTCGTGGCAGCCGACCGAGCCGAGCCCGATTGTGGCTCAGATGCTCAAACGCCGCCCGAGCTGACGACTGACATGGCGATCGGTGACGTCGCATCGCGCCGATACAGCACGCGGGGGCTCACCGATTGTGCGACCTGACTCGCGGTCTAGTAGATCGCGAGTCGGAGATCAGATCGGGGATCTCAGCCGTAGACTCCATTTCGATGACGAGGGGCTCGAATGACTAGCGAGGTCCTGCGAGCAACCGAGGCCGCCCGACGGCTCGGAGTGCCGACAAGGGAGCTGCTTCGTCTTCTCGAGGGGCGCAAGATCCGTTATGTCATGGTCGAAGGCATCGCACATGTTCCCGTCGGTGCAGTTGACGAATACCGCGCCAAGGCCTCCTAGCGACAACGGCCTCGGGAGCTGCAAAGTGCGTCTTCGGGGCTGGGTCCACGCGACCGCGAGACAGACTTGTCGTGGTGCTGGGCGAGGCTGCGCACCGCTGAGCGTTAGACCCGCGGTCCGCCCGACCTCGAGTCGCCCTGGGCAGCTGAAGATCGCGAGGTAGACGGCGTTGGCCGGAGCTGGCAATAAGACGCCCGCCGTTGAGCTGCAGGTCGGGGACCGCACGGTCCGGCTCTCACACCCGGACCGGGTCTACTTCTCCGCTCGGGGTGAGACGAAGCTCGACCTTGCCCGCTACTACCTCAGTGTCGGCGACGGCATCGTTCGAGCGCTGCGTGAACGCCCCTGCATGATGCACCGCTTTCCGGAGGGAGTCAGCGGGGAGAAGGTCCATCAGAAGCGGCTGCCTCGCGGTGCGCCGCCTTGGGTCGAGACGGTTCGTGTCGACTTTCCGTCGGGTCGCCATGCCGATGAGCTCTGCGTCACGCACCTCGCGGACGTCATTTGGGCAGTTCAGATGTCCACCGTGGAGTTCCATCCATGGAACTCTCGCCGGAGCGATACCGAGCGCCCGGACGAGTGGCGGATCGACTTAGACCCCATGCCGCAGTGCGATTTCGCGACCGTCCGCCGGGTCGCGCACGTCGCTCACGACGTGCTGAACGAGCTCGACGCCGTTGGTTGGCCGAAGACGTCGGGCGGGTCGGGCATCCATATCTACGTCCGGATCGAACCGCGGTGGGGATTTGCCGATGTGCGCCGGGCGGCCCTGGCGTTCGCGCGCGAGGTGGAGCGCCGAGCGCCTCGGGACGTCACTACGACGTGGTGGCGGAAGGACCGTGACCCGGCGAAGCTCTTCGTCGACTACAACCAGAACGCCCGGGACCACACGATCGCGAGCGCCTACTCAGTGCGGGGGGTGCCCGAGGCCACCGTCTCGACGCCGATCGGCTGGGACGAGGTGGACGACGTCGAGCCCCGGGATTGCACGATCATGACGGTCCCGAGCCGAATCGCTCGGTATGGCGACCTCCACGCCGGAATCGATCGCGCGGTGTACTCGCTCGACGCGCTGCTGGACTGGGCGGCGCGGGACGAGCGGGAGGGTGCCGCGGACCCAACCATCTGAGACCGAGCGGGACACACGATGCCGTTGGGACGGCGCGGGCCGTCCCGGCAGGAATCGACGAGGCGCTACACGCTCACCCGGAGGCTCGAAGCGCCTTCTTCGGATCCTGTTCGAGCTCGTGCAGCTTCGCGATCATCTTGTCGAACGTGTCGTCGAAGGAATGCTGCTTGCGCGCCCGCTTGAGAGGGTTCGCGAACGAGATGATCTGAGCACCCACGAACTCGTGCCAGGCCCCCAACTCCTTGAGCTGAGCCGTGACCGCCCGCACCAGGCCGTGCGCCTCGACGACTTTCTCAGCGCGGGCCTCTCGCGTCGGCAAGCACTCGCTGAGCAGCCGATCCAGAAACCCGTCACACTTTCGCAGGATCGGCTCGAAGGCGCTGCCGGCTAGACGGCCAGACTGCGCGTAGGCCAGCCCGAGCGTGACGTAATGGGCGTACTGCACCGCGTCGGCGACCTCGGCGTCGTCCTCGGTCATCTTCGGCTCCGTCGCCACCATCTCGCGGTAGATCGAAACGGCGACCGCCGAGCGCTCGCGGATGTTCGGCTCTTTCTCGACATTCAGGGTCAGCATTCGCCGAGCGACCGACCGGGGAGCAATCACGGCCGGCAGGCGGCGGAGGCCGAGCTCCTGGGCAGCCAGAAATCGATGCTGGCCGTCAATAATGAGGAAGCCTCCGCCGTCTTCCCGCTCGACAACGACCAACGGCGCGAGAAAGCCGACGCGCTCGACCGAGTTGACGAGGCGCTTTACGTGCGAATCGCTGGCTTTTCGCTGATGCGAGATGACTTCCAGGCTCGAGGTCGGAAGGACAGCGAACGTGAGATCTCGCCGCTTTCCGGGCTCTCTGAAGACGAGGCCAGCCTCGGCGGCCGGCTGGGGTGATCGCGTCTTCCGCTCGGCCATAGCGCCACGGATCGTACCGGCATGTCGATCGCGAGGAGGCGCTGCTGCCTGTCAAGACCCCGGCTAGCAACCGAAATCGTCGGCATCGAGTGGCTCTCTTGGGTCTGACGTGATGACTGACCTGCACGGTGGCAGGATCACACGATGACGCGGGCACTGCTGACGGTTCTCTGTTTCATCGCCGCGTTGGCGCCGACAGCGGCGTCGGCCGCCAGCCGGCCTCACCTCGACCAAAGCGCTCAACAGGCGTGCTTTGAGGTTGCGTTCTATAACGGACAGAAGGCAGGAAGCTCCGGCAGGCGGTCGGCGGTTGCCTACATGGCGCAGGTTTTGGAGCGGTCGACGACCAACGGCGCGCGGCCACTTGCCCGGCGTGTGCGAGCCGCCACCAGCACGTCCTCTCAGCAGAAGGCCGTAACTGCCGTGAGCCGATTCTGCGTCGCGGGCGGGCATCCCCCCGGGCCGCCGTTCTTCCTGCCCCGTTAGGAACGCACGGCCCCGGCGCGCTGCTCGTAGGCGGGACCGAGGACACTCGACCCGCTTCTGGACTCGCGGGTTTCGCACATTCGCGAGTCAGCACACGTGCCTCAACAGAAGGTGCGCTCGATGGTCACACCGCTCCTTTGAAGCTCGTCGAGCAGCGTTCGCCTCAGTGCATCGCGCTCGTCGTCCGACGGGCGGGCGGATCCGCTCTGCAGGGCTCGAAGGAAGTCCGGGTCTTCCCAGATCGGTCCGCTGGGGCGCGGATCGTCGTGGGGGCGGGGTGTCAGCCGCCAGTGCAGGTGCGGTACGGAATTGCCCAGGGCTTCGTAATTCATCTTGCGGGGTCGAACGGCCTCGAAGACCGCATGGGCGACCAGCGCCATCTCATCGAGATGGGTCGATCTGGTTGCGGCGGGGAGCTCCTGGAGCTCGGCGACGCAGATCCGGGACACGAAGAACGTGGCTCCGCGGTAGTACTGAGTTGGGCTGAGGCGCACATATCCGGTTGCGAGGAGCGCGATCGCCCAGGGATCGCCACCGCGGTCGGCATCCTGGTTTTCCTGGCAAGCGCGGCAAGCGTGGCCGGACATTTGGCCAGACTGCCAGATCGTCGGGAGCCAGTCGGGCCTCTCTCGCTATGGGACCGCGAGCCAGTCCAAGGAATGCGGCGACCAACCCGCCGGCGGACAGGACGCGGCTGACATGGGATCGGATGTTCTCTAGGTCTTGTGCTTCACCCTCGAGCGCTCGAACCCACTCCGGGTATGCGATCTCCGCCGCTGACGGCACCTTGACAGGCTAGAGGTGACGTGTGACATCAGCTCTGACGATGGCGCGACTCGCGGTCGTTCAGGCCGCGAGTCGCGAGGCAACCGAGTTGGATCCGGTAGGAGTCGGGGTCAGCGGCCGGGGCCGAACCGGGCACCGTCATGCTGGTACCGCACGATCATGAAGGCTCGGACCGCCGCCATGACGCCGATGATGGCGCCGATGAGAACCACGCCGCTCGCAATCAGGACGACCGCCAGCAGTGCCGACAGACCGACCAGAACCCAGCGCATGTGCCGCTTGGAGGTCCTCGACTGGTGGAACTCGTGCATCCGATCTGTCTCGTTCATCGCACTCCCCTGTCCTTGTTCTCTCTTCCTACCTCGGATGCTGATCCGGGCTGGCGGGAAACGGGTCACGGAAATGTCAGGAGTGTGCGATGACTCCAGGTCCGAAAACGGCCTCACACGCCGAAAGTGACGTCGCCATTGGAGGCGAACTCGAGGCCGGGGTTGTAGGCGATCTCCCACAGGAAGTTGTCGGGGTCAGCGAAGTAGCCGTGGTAACCGTTGAACGCCGGGCGTCCTGGGCTGGCTTGACGATCCTCGCCCCTGCGGCGACGACCAAGCTGGCCGACATCGCGCGCCGGGGAGAACTTGCCGTCCGGGGGCCTCCGCTGCGCGGGGGTCTGATCCACCGCTCTGTGCTGGGCGGAGGTCCGCTGCTGCGCAGTCAGATCAGGCGATCCGTTGGATGACGATCGAGTCCTCGCTGAGAGCCGCAGATGCTGGGCCCACGTTGGTAACGGTCACGACATCGTTCGCCGCGAACGTGGCCAGCAGATCGCGGTCCAGCCCCGTTGACGAGCTGGCGATGGCGTCCGATCCGGCGAGTGAGATCCCATTGACGGACACCCGGAACGCGCAGAAGCCCGCGGGGCAGGCCGAGAAGGTGGCCATCGAGTACGTCACCCGGTAGGTACCACCGGTCTGGATCTGGAATTGGAACGTCGACGCGATGATTCCGTTGATCGGGCCGGTGGAGCTGAACGGGACACTTCCGCCCGACGGAACAAAGAAGGGGCCGGGCGGATTGACGGTGTACGCGGAGACATAGCCGCCGAGGACTGGGCCCGGGGGTCCCGTTGCGCCGGTCGTTCCAGTCGCTCCGGCTGGCCCGGCTGCGCCAGTTGCGCCGGCGACGCCGGCCGGGCCGGGCTGTCCCGTCGCCCCGCTGGCGCCCGGTTCACCCTCGATGCCTTGCCCACTGCCCGCGGTCCCCACCGACCCGGCCGAGCCCTGCGCTCCCTGGACGCCCTGCGGACCGTGCTCGTTGAAGGTCAGCGCCTGTTCGTTGGTGCGGCAGTGCGCGCCCTTCGACGGATCGATAATCCGCAGGACGCCGCCGCCCTTCTTGACGCAACCGTGGACCACGCCGTCCACACCCGGGATGGCCGAGAGGGTGCTGCGATTGTTGGTCGCGACGGCAAGCCCGCCGGTGACAAGGACCGCCACCGCGGCAATCGCGGTGGCGATGCCGAGGCGCGATCGGAACGGCTGCTTCACGGTCCACCTCCCAGAGCGCACGTAGCATACGCACGGCACCGCGGAGTTGCTCGAGGTGGGCGCACCATTCGCGGCGAGCGGTTCGGGCTCCTCGGACTGGTCCCGCTGCATCGACCTTCCGACTCGCGGTTTCGAGAACCGCGAGTCAGCCCCTCGTGATTGGTTCGGTTAGAGCCAACCCTCTCTGGCGCTGCCCGGCGCGTCGGCGCCGATCGGCCCAGTCGCGAGGCGGCCCTCCCGGACGGCCCCGAGTAACGAGCGCGTGGTTTCGAGGATTTCGGGAACCGCCGCTCGCAGGTCGGTTACGTCACGGTCGGGCACGTCGGACGGGTCCATGCCCGCACCGCGCATCAGACCTCCCAAGTCGCAGAGCTGCGTTGCGACAAAGGCCAGCGGATCGGTGGTCATGGCGTCGTCGAACTGGCGGGTGTTTGGTTCCCATCCCCGCATGTTGGGGTGGTGATGGGTCCGGTCCCAGGTGCCCGGGCCGCCCGCGACCGATTCGAGCAGATCAGCTCTCCAAATCGGTCGGTCGACGAGGATCGGCCGCGACGCGTAGATCGACCCTTCGACCAGGGGGCTGTCCATCCAGCGCACCTCGAGACGCACGCCTCGTTCTGCGCCCTCTTGTCCGGGGCCTGGCCGGGGATCGACGAAGTAGAGATCGCCGACGGCAACGCCGATCCGTTCGAAGCCGAACACGTGCAGCACGCCAACTCCCGCGTCAGGTAGCGCCAGTGTACGCAGAGAGCTCAGATGTGCCCGACAGGAGTTACTGCCAGAACTCGTCGCTGTACGCAGGAAGCGCCTCGACCATCCAGAGCTCGCTCACCTGGTCGTCGCGGACCGTGGCGAGGAAGGCCGAGAAATTGTGCAGGCTCCTCCCCTTCCGCTCGGCTCGGATCTCGACCATCAGGAGCCCCTGATCTGCCGACACGGTCACCGATTGCGTCACCGTCACGCTGAGAACGGGAGCCTTCAGGGCCAAAAGACGCCGCACATAGCTGTCGCGACCGTGTACCCGATCGACGCCTCCCTCGGCGTTTGTCACGTAGGCAGTCATGTCTTCGGCCAGCGCCGCTCGCATGTCCTCCTCGCGCTGCGCTGAGAACGCTTCGATCAGGCCTCGCACGACCGATGCGGGGTCGGGCATGTCAGCTCCTCCTCGTCGCTTGGGCCCCCGCTCGACCACCACACCGCAGGAGCGAGGTGGCAGGCCGACTCGTCACGTTCTCCGGTAACTCTCCAGGAGCGACCGTCGGACGGTCGTTGATCACCTCCCCCGGGGGAACCTCTGCCTTGCGATCCGTTCGCACAAGGGGGTTCGGGACATTCCCGACGCCAGGATCGGTGCGGGACCGTCGAGTCCGACCCCTGGCTGGTCGCTCGCACCGCGGCAGGATGGTCGGCATGGAACACCATGTCGTCGTGGAGATCCCTCGCGGATCTCGGAACAAGTATGAGGTGGACCACGACAGCGGGGCGGTCTGGCTCGATCGTCGCCTCTTCACCTCGATGCAATACCCCGCTGGCTACGGCTACTTCGTGCAAACCCTCGCCGAAGACGGGGATCCGCTAGACGCCCTCGTCGTGCTCGAGGATCCGACGTTCCCGGGCTGCCATATCTCCGTTCGCGCCGTTGGTGTGATCTGGATGACCGATGAGGCGGGCGTGGACACCAAGGTCCTGTGCGTGCCAGCGGGTGACCCTCGCTGGTCAGAGATCCGTGATGTCAGCGACCTCGGGTCGCACCTCGTGGCGGAGATCGAACATTTCTTCGACTCCTACAAGATGCTCGAGCCGGGCAAGCAGTCCGACACGCGCGGCTTCGACGGTGCTGATGCGGCTGACCGCACGATCGCCGCAGCTCGTGAGCGGTACCTCGCTGAGCACTGAGCCGGAGGCCCGTTCGGAAGGCACGGAGGCCCTGCTCAGTCGCAACCGGATGTATGGGTCTAGCGATATGGCGTCATGTCGATCCCGGGATAGCGGGCGGCGACGTCGGCCAGCGTCTGTTCGTTCCAATATGCGTCGCCGGGCCTCGGGAAGCCGAACAGATCTCGTTCCCGAACGGTGCACTGCGGCATGAGCTTGGCCCATCGCTCCGGCGCTTGCTTGGGCCACGCCATCTTCCCTCCCCACGTGGTGCCTCTCGCCTGGTAGTCCGCCAGGAGCGAAAAGCGTGACTGTGCGGCGCCGACGAGGTTCGAGCCTCGGTGCAGGATGTCGGTGCGGTACGCGAGGAGGCTGCCCGCGGGTCCGGTCGCGGAGAATTCGACGTCGGCGAGGGCGCCGAACTCGAGGTACAGCGGCGTGAACGGGACGTCCTGGCCTCGCTCGTAGGGCACGATGCGGGTCGGTCCGTTGTCGTCCTCGACGTCGGAGAGGTAGATGAAGGTGGTGAGCTGCTGGTAGCGGTGGTCGACACGTGGGACGACGAGGCTGTGGCTGCCGAAGTCGCGGTGGAGGGGCTGCTCGTAGTTGGCGGCGTCGGCGTACTTGGCCCAGAGCTCGACCTTGTACAGGTGGAGCTCGCTCGTGACCAGGAAGCGCTCGGCGGCGTCCACGAGGTCCGGATGGAAGGCGAGGTGGTTGAGATCCCACGACCGGTATGGGAACTCTTCAACACCGGCGAACTGGCTGGTGGAGTACTCGGGGTACTTCGTCGGTTCGGCGAAGTAGTCCTCGGGCTTCGGAAAGTGCAGCCAGAGGGCCTGCTGTGCGGCCTTCAGCTCGTCGGGTGCGAGGAAACCCTCAACGAGTGTGAAGCCCTGCTCGCGTAGCTCATCGAGGGCAGCGTCCGGAACCCGCACAGCTCGGGACTGTACGCCTGAGGTGTACCAGCGTCTCGCCGCCGGGTGGGGTGGCGTCGGCGCGTATTCTGCCGGGATGCGCGCGGTGCAGTTCGACCTAGCCGATCCGGCGTTCCCGGCTTCGCTGGTTGAGCTCCCCGAACCCGAGCTGCCGGGCGCGGCGTGGGCGCGGGTCGCCGTGACGACGGGCGGGATCTGCGGCAGCGACCTCCATCTGTTCGCCCATAACACGGGCCCGTCGCCCACCCTGATGGGGATGGGCGGTGCGTTTCCCTTCGTGCTGGGGCACGAGATCGCCGGGCACGTGATCGAGGCTGGATCGGAGTGCCCGACTCCGGTTGGGACGCGGGTGGCGATCAACCCGTGCATTCCTTGCGAGGCCCGTGGGATCGACCCGGTGTGCGCGAACTGCGCGCGGGGATGGACGTCGTCATGTCTCAACCTCGACAGCCGAGTCGTCAGTGGCGGACGTTCGCTCGGATTCACCCAGGGCCTCGGCGGCGGCTGGGGCGACCAGGCCCTGGCCCACGCGTCGATGTTGCACCCCATCCCCGACGCGGTTCCCGACCGCGGCGCGAGCCTGTACGAGCCGGTCTCGATCGCATGCCATGGCCTCCTCCGCGCGCCGCCCCGCGACGGCGACCCGGTGCTCGTCGTCGGCGCCGGAATCATCGGGCTTGCCACGATGGCCGCGCTGAAAGGCCTCTTCCCTCGGTGCCCAGTCACGGTCCTGGCTCGCCACACCCACCAAGCCGAGGCTGCCGTCGCCGGCGGCGCCGATCACGTCGTGCAGACCGACCCCTCCGGCGCCCATTTCGAGGAACTGGCCCGTATCACGGGCGCGCGGGTGGTCGGCCGCAGACCGCACGTGATGCTGATGGGCGGCTTCCCCTACGTCGTGGAGGCCGTCGGCGCGGCGCAGTCGGTCACCGAGTCACTTCGTGCCGTGGCCCATCGTGGAACCGTCCTCCTCCTCGGGGCGGCCGGTGTGACGGAGGTCGACCTGACCCCGGTCTGGTACAAGGAGGCCGCGCTGGTCGGCTCGATCGACCACACCGTCGACGCAGGCTCCGCGCCGGGGCTGGCCGGAGGCCCCGACCGTCACTCGGTCGACCGGGCCCTCGATGTCCTCGCCGCCGGGCTTCTCCCCTACGACGCGGTCGTGACCCACGAGTTCCCACTTGGGGACTACCGCACCGCGGTTGAAACGGCCATCGATCGAGGCAGCTCGCACGCGATCAAGGTCGTCTTCCGCCCCTAGCCCAAGCGGGATGGCACCCCCCCGACCCGCGATGCTCGACCGATCACGACCGTGCCGCACGACGACCCGAGTCAGGCTCGGCCCTCGAGCTCATGGAGCCGCCGGGCCATGCCCTCGAGCAGTGCGTCCCGCAGCGAACTGACCTCCCCGAGCAACTCGCGGAACGTCCCCTGTGACACGGACACCAGAGTCGTCGGTGACGTCGCGGTCACCGTCGCGTTGCGTTGCGAGGAATCGAACAGCGCCAACTCGCCGAAGTAGTCACCCGGACCGAGCGATGCCACCAGCTCACCGTTCCTGCTCACGCCCACCGCCCCGGTCGTGATGACGAAGAACTGATTGCCGGCTTGGCCCTGGCGAACGATGTCTTGGCCCTCCGAAGCCTCGATGACGACGCCGAGATCGGCGATGTGGTCGATCTCGTCCTGCGAGCAGGATCGGAGCATCGGGACCTGTTTCAGAAACTCGGTGTAGACCGAGCGGTCGTATTCGGCCATGTGCCTCTCCGATCAAGCGGTATCGAAGCGTACGCGGCGGAACCCCATGGGTTTCAGACCGTCTCTGGACGTGCGAGCGCTTCCCGAATCTCAGCGTCGGAGATCCCCATCTTGTGGGCGAGCACGTGGATCAGCCGAGCGTTGGCGTGTCGCCTCGACGGGAGGCGGCGAGCCGCGGCGCGAGGCCGCCGGGGCTGCGATCCGGCGGATGACCCCTGCGTCGCGGGTGGAAAGCGAGGGTCGGCTGGCGCCCGCAGCTGGACCTCCGCGAGGGAGCCGCCGGATGTTGCAAGATGCACTGGGGTCGAACTGGATCCGGCCAGATCCCGGGTTGCGCAGATCGAGTTCGGCCAAATGAGTAATCGTCGGGCGAGAGGAGCCACCATGTCTGGGTTCCGAGTTCGACCGGCCCTGCCGCGACTGCGGCGTGCGGCTGGAGCACCGGTGCTCGTCGAGCGGGGCGCGCGAGGTCGATGGTCGTGCCTGTTCGCTGCGTGCCTCGTCCTCGTTGGCGCATTCGGGGTGGTGCTCGCGACGCCCACCTCGTCGGACGCGGCAAGCCCACCCGTCCCGTTCGTGGACTGCGTCACCAGCCTGGGCGGCGTCCTGTTTGCGGTGTACTTCGGATATTCGAATACCTCTTCCAACTCGATCTCCATCCCCGTGGGCGTCGACAACTTCGTCGACCCTGGCACTCCGTTTCAGGGTCAGCCCGAGACCTTCAACCAGGGGACGTACAACCGCGTCTTCCGCTCCGTGTTCGATTCCACTCTCTTCGTGGGTGTGACGTGGACACTGAACGGTCAAACAGTCTTTGGCTCACCGTCGACGTCACCGCCCTGTCAAGCAGGCGTTACCGCGCCGGCGAGCGGGCTGGCGACCAGCTCCGCGACACTCAATGGTGCTGTCGATCCGGCGGGAGAGGACACGGCCTGGCACTTCGACTACGGCACCTCCGCCCCGGCGTATGGTCAGAGCACAGCGACCCAGACTGCGTCCGGCTCACAGGTACAGCTCGTCCGGGCGGCTCTTAGCAATCTGCAACCTTCGACCACATATCACTTTCGTCTGGTGACGAGTAACGGGACCGCGACCAGTGACGGAGCGGATCAGAGCTTCATCACTCCTGCAGTGCCAGCCAGCGGGTCGGGATCGCTTCCAGCACTCAACGTTGGCCCGTCGGCCGTCGTTCCCAGCTTTACCGGGTGAGAGTTCGGACTACCCATTCGAACCACTAGCTCTCTTCGGAGTGAGGGATTCGCCGTGGGGTGTGCGCAGTGTAGGAACTGGGTCGAACCCGTCTTCCTTCTCTCCACTACGAGAGACGGACAGTTCGCGCGTGATGAAGTGCTCGACGAGTTCTTCCACGGCCTGAACGGGCGTTGAGTACCATCAACCGATGACAGCACGGATCGGTTGGCTTCGCGTTGCGGTCGGACTGGCACTCTTCGCAGCGCCACGGGCGCTGCTGAACGCATCAAGCGGCGAACAACCCTCGGGCTCGATGCTCCTCCTCGCGCGCACGGTGGGGATCCGCGACGTGGTCATTGGCGGCGGAACCCTCTCGGCGGCACAGTCCGGCGTCAGTCGCGACATGCGTCGCTGGGTCGCGGTCGGCTTGGCAAGCGACATCCTGGATGCTGTGATGGGTGGCGCGAGCGCGCGCCTGATCGGCAAGCGAGGTGCGCTGATCGCGACCGGCGTCACGCTGCCGGTGATCGCCGCCGGGCTCAGCGCCCTCGCCGAGCTCGAATCGCCCCAACCCGACCGCCGGCCAGCCGTGTCGACAGTGGAGTTGAGGTAGGGCCAGTCCGTCGAGCGTCACCCGCCGGACGGATGGTCGGCTTTCATCCGATTCCATGGTCCAGTCGTGCGCTCACGCAGCCAGCGCGATTCGCGATCTGAGCGATCGCGAGTCGCGCGCTCGTTCCTCCTCGACAGTACGGTCGATCAGGACTGCGCTCTCCCCGCCTCGGGGCACTCGCAGGGTGACGCCTGACACTTGGGACATCCCTCGATGAATGGCGCAGCTGCCTCCTCCATCGAGATCTCGAGCTGATTCGCCAGAGAGACGAGCCAAGCGAACACGTCGCCCAGCTCATGGATCTGGTCGGCACTCGAGCCCTTCCGCGTTGCCTTCGCCAGCTCTCCGACCTCCTCTGCTAGCCAGGCCACGGTGGCCGTCAGGCCGCGAGACCGGTCGCGGTCGCCGTAGGTGGCCTGGATTCGGTTCTGGAAATAGGCGAGGTCCATGCCGAGAGTCTCCACCGGAACCAGGGACGCCGCGACACGTCGGCTAACGAGCGGGAGAACCGTCCTCAACCGCGGACTTGATGCGCTCAAGGGTTCGGCGCATCGCCCCTTCCAAATCGGCCTTGCGGTCCGTGACGCCCATGAACAGGCGATCGCTGAGTTTGAAGTACCACGGTAGGTCCCCGAGCATGTCGAAGGACTCGATGACCGTCGTGCCAGCACCCGCGGCCACGAAGCGGTATGTCCACTTGGTGAGGTCACGGCCGAAGTGTGGGACGACGAACGCGAACTCGTGACCCGGCTCGGCGACCACGACCCGGGGCTTCGTGGACCACCGGGCCCGGCCGTGCCGGTTGACGCCCTTGAAGTGGGCACCGACGGCCGGGCCGACCGCGCCACCGATCCACTCACAGTGGACCGTTTCCGGGCTCCACTCACCCATGCGGGTCGGCGACCAGCTCGTAGAGCTTCTCGGGCGTTGCGTTCACGCCGATGCTCGCCTCGCCGCACGTTCCCTTCTTCATGGTCCAGTCTGTCCAAGGCGGTCCGCCTCCCACAAACCGGCACCCCGCCGATGGCTCGGGAAACAATCTGGCGATCCGGCTTGGTGTCTCGACGACCAGGCGCCAGGATCGACCTGGAATACGCGAGGATCACGACTTACACCAAAGCCGGGGGGCGCGACCGGCCGAGATCCGGCTCGATCGGAACCACAGAATCGGTGGGGCCGGATCGAGACTTGCATTGGGTGGCGGATGTGGACGAGACGCGCGCTCACGATCAAGGCGACCCTTGGTCCGAGTTTCAGCCGACCCTTGCCGCTGACCGGGGCGGCGGTCCGCGCACCACCCGGCGTCGGGCCCAGTGAAACCCCGGCGGCGTTGGCTCGGACGCGGCGAGGCGCTGCTGGCCGGAGCACTGCCGGTGCTCGCGTTTCCCGAGGCCAACCAGTGGTGGCTGGGGTTCATCGGCCTCGTCCCGCTCCTGTTGCTCATCCGCGCGGCACCGTCGGGGAGGGACGCCGCGTGGCGGACCTGGCTCGGGGCCGCAGGGTTCGTGGTCGCGGTGCACTACTGGGTCATTCCCAACGTCGGGCCCTTCGTCGTGCCCATCGGCCTGTTCCTCGGGGCGTTCCTCGTCCCGTGGGGTCTCTTGGGATGGTTCCTATTGCGGCCGCCGCTCTCGACCTCCAGATTTGCCCTGGCACTGGTGTTGATGCCGAGCGCTTGGGTCGCGGCGGAGTTCGTCTGGTCTTGGGATCGGCTCGGCGGCCCGTTCGGGCTCCTCGGGTCGACGCAGTGGAACGACCTACCCGAACTCTCGCTCGCCGCGGTCGGTGGCATCTGGGCGGTCAGTTTCGTCCTGGCCGCGGTGAACGTGGCCATGACCACCGCGGTCCTTCCCCGGGCCCGGGCCCGGCTACGACTCGGCGCGTTGATCGCGACGGCCGGAATCGTCGCCGTCGGCCCCGCCTACGCGCTCCTGCGTCGAGATCCCACCACGGTGCGCACCGTGCGGGTCGCTGGAGTCCAACCCGGGGTCATCCGTCCCGTCGCGGCTCGATTTCAGGCCAGCAACCGCGCCACCCTCGCCATCCCGCGCGGACATGTTGATCTGGTCGTCTGGGGCGAGAGCAGCGTGGGCCTCGATCCGCAACGTGATCTCAAGTACTTGCGAACCATGTCCGAGACGTCCAAGGCCGTCGGCGCCGATGTGGTTGCCAATGTCGACGCGACGGCGGGGAGCAGTGGGCTCTTGAAGCGCTCGCTGCTCATCGGTCCGAATGGGATCCTGGCCCACTACGACAAGATGCGCCTCGTCCCGTTCGGGGAGTACATCCCGCTCCGCCCAATCTTCGGTTGGGTGGACCTCATCACCCGAGCTCCCGCGCAGAATCGCGATCGCGGTGGACAGCTGATTCTCTACCGGACCGCGGGGATGAAGATCGGCCCGCTCATCTGCTTCGAGTCAGCGTTTCCCGATATGACCCGGCACCTCACCCAAATGGGCGCCGATCTCATCCTCATCCAGTCCTCGGACTCGACGTTCCAAGACAGCTGGGAGCCCGCGCAGCATGCAAGCCTCGCGGCGGTGCGAGCGGTGGAGACGGGTCGCCCCGTCCTGCAAGCGGCTCTCACGGGCGTCTCGGCCGCGTTCGACGCCGAAGGACGCCGGCTCTTGTGGTTCGACACCAGCCACCGCGGCCGGTACACAGTCACGATTCCGCTGACCCGGGGCACCACGTTGTTCGTTCGGTACGGCGATTGGGTGCCCGCCGCATCCCTCACCCTGCTCCTCGGATCCGCCCTGGTGGCGGGCGTGGTCGAGTTGCGTCGACGCCGAGTCGCGGCAGCTCGATGACCGCCACCGCCGATCCCGACACCATGGCCGCGCCGTCGACCGTGCCAGTGCGCTGGTGGCCGCTCGCGCTCGTCAGCGTCGGCTCGATGCTGCTGGCGGTCGCGGGGGTGCTGCCACGATGGCCTGGACTCGCCCATCTCGTTGCCCTGCCGCCCCTGGACCTGTTCGCGGATGTGCGAGTGCTGGTGGCCTCGGCACCCTCCCCGCTGCTGTTTGTCGTTGGGCTGGTACTCGCCGTCGGTGTCCGAGCCGCGGTCCTGGCCGCCATGCTCGGCTCGTTCCGAGCGCGGGTGGGTTTCACGCTCCGGTTCTATCTCGCGGCGCTCGTCCCCGCGTTCCTCGCCGCGGGGCTGGACTTCTCGGGGCGATCCATGCTGTACGGATACCTGGTGTGGGCTGGGCTGATCATCACGGTGGTGACCCTGGTGGTGCTCGCGCCGGTGCCGTGGACCGGTGCCGAGCGGGTGCGGCGCGGACTTGGGATCGCGTTCCACCAACGTCTGCGGGGCGGCGTCGTGTTCGTCTACCTCGTCGCGCTCATGGTGCTGGGGCTGCTGGTACGGGAGCCGGGTCGAACGGTGCAGGTGGTTTTGGTGCCCCCCTCGGCGTTGCTGACCGTGCTGGCCATCGGCCGCCTTGCCCGTCGGCCCACGCGGCACGTCTCATCGTGGGTGGCCGTCGGGGTGACGCTCGGCGTGATCGTTGCCCTCGTGGCGGCCGTCCTCATCGTCCCGGGAGGTGGCGCGCCGAGCACAACGCCCCGAGCGGCCGGGTCGCTGTTTCTCGTGGCCGGTGCCGACACCGCGTCGGGCGACGGCGCGCTCTACCACCTCGACCCAACCACGCTCGGGTACTCGTGTGCCCAGACCTTCTATTTCTCGTATACCGGCACCGGGCACGGCGCGGGACGGCGCGACGCGGTCTGCCCGATCCGTCACGGCGCCCCCTACACGAAGGCTGACACCGAGCGTCCGCTCGGTCAGCTGCGCGCAACGTTTCTCGCCCAGCTGGCGACGGTGCCCCGTCCGGTCGTCGTGCTGACCCATTCTCAGGGGGCGTGGATCGCCTGGGCTGGACTGTCAACACGCGACCCTCGCGCCTCGGGTGTCGACGCACTCGTGATGCTTGCCCCCTTCGACGCTGCGCTTGCTCCCTACCCCCCCTCCGGCCAGGACGGGCGCGGGTTCGTCGGCGGACAGGCGGTGCGACTCATGACGCATCTGGGAAAGACGACCGGCTTCAGTACGTTCAGCGCCGACGCGCCGCTGGTGCGTGAGCTGCTGGCCACCCCGGGCGCAGTCGAGAGGCTGTTTGACCAGCGACTGGACGGGCGGGTGCGCGCGCTGGCGCTCGTGTCCCGCTTCGATCTCCCCCTTGTCCCGTCCGGCTGGCCGTCCGGAGTTGCTGAGGCGTGTCCCGGGTGGGTCTCGCACGGCTCCCAGCCGAAGTCACCGACGGTGCTGACCGTGGCGAGCCGGTTCCTCGACGGAGCGAACCCGGGGACGTGCCCGTCCTGGGTGCGCCAACTTGCCCACGTGACCGAGGCCTTCGGCGCTCCGCCATCAGGCAGCTGAATGTTCGAGCACCCCCGAGGTTGGCATCGAGATCCTCGCGCTGACGCGCCGCGGAGTGGATCGTGTGGGGTGCTCGACTCGCCCTGGGATCGGTCGCGGGTCGCGGACCGTCGACCCGTCGAGGCTCAAGATCCAGGCTCCGTCGGCCGGCGAGACCCGGTTGCGGGGCCGGCCTCCGCCGCAGTGTCGGGGTCGTCGCGGTTGATCGACCGACGCGTCGGGACGGCGGAACGCTTCGGCGCGGGTCAGCGCACGACGAGCGGGTGGCGCGCCGACCACGGTCGGGACGACCCACCAGCGCTGCGGTCGGTGTGGCCGCGAGCGGCTGGAGCATTCCGCCCGTGAGCCGGCGCGTGCAGGTCAGCCTGGACGTGCCGATCGACGAAGCGCGGGAGCGCGCGACGCTGGTCCTCGCCGAGTTGGGCCGGGGCCGGTTCGGCGAGCTTGCGTTCGACGTCCGCGCGGTTGATGAGCACGAGTCGATCCTGGAGCTGTACGCCGCGCCACCGGTGCGTGTCCCCTACTTTGGTTGGTTCGTCCGCGCCGTGGCGTGGTGGGTGGCTCGCGGGGACCTGCGCGACGCGCTGGCTGGAGTGCGCGCCGGCCCTGCGGACGCTGCCCCGCCGCGACGACGACGCCGATTCATGGTGCCGCCGGCCCCGTTCAGCGCCGCCCAGGCGGCCAGCCTCGCCACGGTCGCCGCGGTCGGTGCCCTCGCCAACTTCGGCGGATCGCTGCTGACCCAGAGCGGCTCCGCGGTGATCCAAGACTTCCACCGCTCCGACGCGGCCCTCAGCTACGCCCTCGCCCTCACCCGCATCGGGGTGCTCCTCGCCCTGGTCGCATGCTCACTCGCCGACCGGTACGGCCGCCGGCGTCTGCTGCTCTATGGGCTGGCCGGAATCTGCGTCGCCAACGCGGCTGCTGCCTTCGCACCCAACTTCACGGTCTTCACCGCGTCGCAAGTGCTCGTGCGGGGCTTGGTTGAGGCCACGCTGGTGGTGGCGGCGATCGTGGCCATCGAGGAGGCGCCGGAGGGTGCCCGCGCCTTCGCCCTGTCGATGCTTGGGCTCGCCCTGGGGGTTGGGTTCGGGATCTCGGTCGTGCTGCTCCCGTTGGCTGACCTTGGCGCCAACGGGTGGCGGCTCATGTTCCTTCTCAGCGCGGTCGCGCTCCTCGCGCTCCCCGGCTTGGCCCGGCATCTCCCCGAGAGCCGCCGGTATGCCCGCCTGTCGGAACGACCGGCGCGGCGTCGGCTGCGTGACCGGGAGACCCGCTACGGGCGGCGGTTCCTCGTGCTCGGCGCGGTCGGGTTCCTCCTCAGCGTCTTCTCCGCGCCGTCGACGCAGCTCACGAACCGCTATCTGATCCACATCCATCATTTCTCGAACGCTGACGTCGCCGGCTTCCGCGCCCTCACCGCCGGTGTTCCAGGCTTTCTCGGCATCGTGCTGGCCGGCCACCTGGCCGAGACACGGGGCCGCCGGTGGGTCGGCGTCGTGGCCCTGGTGGTGGCGACGGTGTCGTTGATGGCGTTCTTCCTGATCGGCGGATCGCCGCTGTGGGTGGCCGAGACGATCTACATCGTGGCGGCGGCGTCGGCCGGCGTGGCCGTGGGAGCGCTGGACGTGGAACTGTTCCCGACCGAGGTGCGCGGCTCGACGAGCGGGGTCCTCCTGGTGTGCGGCGTGGCTGGATCCGTGACGGGTCTCCTCCTCACCGCGGTTCTCGAAGGCCCGGTTGGACTGGGACCGGCCATCGCCCTGTGCGGGCTGGCGTCGCTGCTCGCCGCGTTGCTCTTACCGTTCGTGCCCGAGACCGCGGCTCAACGCCTCGACGACATCAGTCCCACCTAGTGCTGACCTGGACCGCGGGTACACCCTGGCAGTCCAGGAACTCGGGACTCGCGGTCGGGTAGATCGCGAGTCGCGGACGGCTACCGAGCCGCGTCCGGCCTCGCCGTGCCGCGAGGTGTTGAGCAGTCCGTTGTCCGGCCGTCAGGCCGGCGACATCCACGTCTCGACGAGCGGGTTGGATCCCTCGAGGCTCCCGTGGGACCCGTACGGCCGAAACCGGATGAAGGCGGACTCGTGGTGGAACGGCTTCGCTCGATCGGCAGCGATCGCGTTCGAGTGCGCCGGCTTGGCGTTGTCGTAGGCATAGGTCGATGCCGCCTGGGCCGTCTGCCACAACGAACACGTGGCGACAAACGGCGGGCGGCCGAGGCCAGTTGCCCAGGTGAGGCCTTCGGCTTCCAGAACGCCTGCTTCCGCCTTCGCGCTCGTTCGCACGAAGCGCACCGCTTGGCTGATTCGGAGCCTTCCGAGCGTCAGGACTGCGGCGGGACCGTCGTCCTCGATGGCGCGTGACGTCGTCAGGTCGGTCGGGAGCCCTGGCCAGGTACCCCAGGCGCGGAGCGGCGTCAGCCGCACGTGCCATCCGGCCGCGAGCGTTGCAGCGAGGGGATGGTCGGCCAAAAATCGGTCCAGTGCGTCGTCGTCATCCCAGAACGCGACCAGTCCGACTCGCCCAAGCTCGGGCGCGGGGCGAACCGAGCCCCGGAGCGGAGCCGCCAGTGCAACGGTGGCGGATCGCAGGCCGCTGGTCGAGGCCGGCTTCGGGGTCTTCCTGAGTGCAGCCAGTCCGGAGCGGGCGCCGATATCTGCGACGTGAACGGACGCGATCATCAGACCCTCCCCCCGTATGTCACCACGCCAGACGGCGGTCGGGCACATCCGGGTGGGGTGCATCTCTCGCCCCGGAGCGCGCCTCGTCACGACCCCAGAGGCCGCGGGTGGTTGCGTGCAGATCACCGATCCGGGGCGCCGGTTTCGGTGACTCCGAGCACGCCGGGTGCGGTCCCAGCTCGCCTGTCGCCGTCGAGGCACCGCGCATCGAGGCGGCGAACGACGAAGGCTTCGCCAGTCGCCGCTGAACCCCGCATCTCCGACGGGCGGGGACGATTCGCCCTCGGCTGGGACTCAGGCGGTTTGGACCTTGTAGACCTCGAACGTGATCTCCTCGGGTGGGCCGGGGAGGCCGTTGTCGACCTTGGCCATTCCCGGGACGAGCGTCGTGTCGCGGAACCGCTCCCAGGTCGCTTGTGAATCGTGGATCGCGACGACGAGGAAACCGTCGTCGGTCGCCCCGGCGACATGAAGGCTTTGGCCCTCAGGGAGCTTCGCGCCCCCGTCGGGATGTACCACCTTGACCGTGTTGGCGTACTGCTCCTGGGTTCCGCCTGCGAAACGATGGATGATGCCGAAACTCATGGCCTGCCTACTTCCGTGTTGGCTTGACGACGTCGGCGCACGCTACTTCACGGCCTCGACACGACGCGGGGGAGGGTTCATCTCTCGACGGCGTCTTCGTCTCGAGTCACAGCTCGTCGCCGGTTCACCTCGCGCGATCGAGGTCGCTCGCGGGACTCGTCGAGGGCCGACCCGCCACCCCGACCGCTTTCCTCCCTCGAGCGGGCGGATTACGGTCCTCGATTCACCACGACGTGGGAGGGCGACGATGACGCAGCCAGGGTGGCTTTCGGACCCGACCGGACGGTTCCAGTACCGGTATTGGGACGGCTCAACCTGGACCGATCACGTCAGCCGCGACGGTCAAACCGCATCCGATCCGCTGAGCCCACCCCCACCGTCGTCCAACGCCACGGTCTCCCTGTCCTCGTTCTCCCCGCCCTCCGTCTCCCCACCCTCCGTCTCCCCGCCCTCGTTCTCCCCACCCTCGTTCTCCCCACCTTTCCCCGGGCCACTTCCGCAGGCACCCGTGAGGCCGTGGACGAACCACGTGAAGGTTCTGGTCCTCGCCGGTGCGGTCGCACTGGCGGTTGGCTCGTTCCTCCCCTGGGTCAAGGCTTCGGCCGGCCCCTTCACCGCAACGACCAATGGAACCGACGGCGATGGGGTCTTGACGCTGATCCTCGCGGGTCTCGTCGTTCTCTTGTTCGCGCTGGTGAAGCCGCGCCGGGTCGCGGCCATTTTGACCACCGTCCTCGGGGTGGTCGCAGCCGGGATTGCCTTCTACGACACCGGCAACATTTCGAGCAAGGCGCACGCCCTCGCATCAAGTTCGAGCGGGGTGTCCGCAAGCGTCGGGGTCGGTGTGATTTTGGCAGCGGTCGCCGCAGTCGTGGTGGTGATCGGTGGAATTGTTGGGATCGTCGAGACGGGCACGCCCTGAGGAACCGGCTCGCCCGCGATCCGAGCGAGCAGCCGAGTCCGCGGCGGCCCACCGATTTCCCTCGAGCGTGGTTGGAGGTCGCGCCGGTGGCTAAGAGGTCAACCCGGCACAGGCGCCGGCCGCGTTCTGCGCTTTGGTACTGAAGTCGTTGATCTGCTGTTGGGTTGGCTGGTCGAGGTTGAGGAAGGTCGCGACGGACGGATCGGCGACGAGCCGGTCGGCGGTGCACTGTGCGGTCGACGGCTTCAGGCCGCCGTCGAGTGCCTGGAGGACCAGCGCAGCTCGGTTGGCGAGCGTCGTGGACGCGTCGAGGATCCGGGAGTTCGGAGGGACGGCGGCGGCACCGGGGTCGCAGGACCGCAGCGTCACGTGGGTTTCGCTGGACTGGGTGGTCGCGGCCCCGCTCGGACCGTGAAGCGTCCAGGCGGCGAGGGCGTTCGCTAGGGCATCGGTATCAGCCTCGTTCCGGCCGGCGAAGGTGTCCCGGAGACACTGCACGCCGGCTTGTTCGAAGCGCACGTACCGGTCAGCAGCCCAAGCGTCGGCGGTCTTGAGCGCGGTCACAGAATCGAGGCGGGCGGCCAGCATGAAGTACAAGACCTCCGCCCCGAGCGAGTCCGGCGTCCCGACGCGGCGCTCTCCGACGGCGACCCGGGGGGTCGCGAGTCGCGGTGCCACGAGCCCCGCAAGGTATCGGGACGGGTTGATGATCTCGGCGTCGGTCCGGGGCGGATTCGCAAACGCGGCGTTGAGGCGCGCCCGGTCGCCATTGTCGAGGAGGGCCTGGACGAAGGTGGGCCCAACGTCGTAGGGCGCCTCGGAGAGCGCCTGCAGGATGGCGGGGACATTGCTGGGGATTGAGCTCTCCGCGGCCGCTACTTCCTGATTGTTCGTGGTGTCGTAGCTGTTCTGTTGGCTCTGGCTGAGCGAGTCCACATAGTCGTTCTCGATGTGAACCGCGTCACCTTCGATGAGGGACGTGATCGCGTCAGATGCTTCGTTGCCGAGGTTGTTCGCGGTGTCGTTGAGGCGATTGAGGTCGAAGTACTGATCTTGGAGTACGTGGGTGAGCTCGTGCGCGATCGTGACGCGTGTTGAGAGGTCAAGACCAGTGCCTCGTACGAAGATCTCCTTCTTGTCGGAGTCGTAAAAGGCGTCGGTGTCGGCTAAGTTGACGGTGTTCTGGGCGTTGAAGAGGGTTTGGCCGTCGACCTGGGCCAAGCCGATCGCGCGCAACGTGCCGGCCCCTGCCGCGAGCTCGGCGCGGTCGGACTTGCTCAGCGACCCCGGAGTGGAGTTGCTCTCGTTGTTGAATGCCGCGTCGCTCAGAAAGTGAACGGGGACCGGATGCTTGAAGCTCAGTCCCCGCGCGTGCGCCACGAACCGGACCAGCGGGAGGATGCGGGGATCCCAGTGCCTGGGCGGCTTCGCTGCCCGCCCCGTCCCTTGTGTGGCGTGGGATGAGACGGTGGCAGAGGTCGGCGTCGCCAGGAGGCTGAGACCGATGATCATGGCCAGGGACAGCCGTGCGCACCGCGCGACGACGCGTTGGCGGCTCCGCTCGCTCTGCCTGCCTGGCCGCATCCCGCGCCCTCGAGCCGCCCCACCCAGGCGGAAGTGCCCGGGCGCACCACCATGGCACATCGCCATCACAGCCACTCCGAGTTGACCGGCTGACCACCTTCGGGCCGCCCGGAGCCGACGCGCGGCCTCCCGGCGCACAACGCTCAGTGGCTGAATGGTCAGTGGAGGAAGCATCCGCCAGACTGTGGACGAGCTCGAGAGAGGGGCCGTTGTGACCGACCGATCAGTGTTCACGGACGATGAGTGGAAGGGTCTCACCGAGGCGCCGCTCCGAATGACCCTGGCCCTGGTCACGCTCGGCCAGCACAGTCCGATCTCCGTCGTGAAAGAGGCCGCGGCCAGTGCTCGGGCCACCACCCACTCGACCGAGCGCGGCCCCGCCGATGACTTGATCCGAGAGATCGCACGCGAAGCCGAGAGCCGCGAGGCCCGTCATGACGTCAAGGCACACCTGGGCCAAACTCCCCAGGAGATCGTCGACCACGCGCTGGCCGACCTGGCACCCGCCGCTCGTGCCCTCGACAAGCTGTCCACCGACGAGGCCGCCGAGGTCCGAGCCTGGCTGATGGATATCGCGAGGGCGGTCGCAGCCGCGGCCAAGTCCACCACCCCTGAAGAGCAGGACCTGATCACCAAAATCGCGAGCGTGTTCGGCGCATCCGCCGGGTGAGCGGCGTGGACACCGCGCCGCGGCGTCCACGCGGCCGCGGCGACCAGGAGCAGGGCTGGGTCACGGCATGACCGGCAGCCAGAGGACCACGGTCGCTCGGATCCGGACGCTCGGCGTGCTCGCGGCCAGTGTCGCTGCGGTCATCGCAGTGGCAGCGCCGCCGGCGCCGGCACAAGCGCAGAACCCGACGCAGCTGCTGCGCATCGGCGCACTGCTCTCGATCACCGGAGGGGGCTCGAGCCTCGGGAACACGAGCCGAGCAGCCCTGGAGGTGGCCACGGCTCGCTGGAACCAACGCCTCAAGAGCCAGCACCAGAGCGCCCGCGTCGAACTCGACATCATCGATACGGGGCAGGATCCGACACGAGCCGTCTCCGGCTTCCAGCAGCTCGCCGATCGAGGGGTACGAATCATCGTCGGGCCGCAGTCGAGCGCGGAAGTCGCAGCAATCCAACCGCTGGCCAACGCTCGCGGCGTGCTGGTCGTCTCGCAAGGCAGCACCGCGTCGTCGCTCGCGATGCCAGACGACAACGTCTTCCGGTTCGTTCCGAATGACCACGTTGAGGGCCGAGCGACCACCGACCTCATGGTCCACCAGGGCATCCGCATCGTCGTGCCGATGTGGCGGGATGACCGTGGCAACCAGGGCCTGGCCGACTCGGTGCGGGCCGCCGCGACCTCGGAAGGCGCCCAGGTGACCGCCGGTTTCCGGTACGAGCCCGGCACCACCGCCTTCGGCCCGGACCTCCAGGCAATCGGTAGCCAGGTCGCTGCCGCCACCCAACAAGTGGGAGCAAGCCATGTGGCGGTGTACCTCGCTGGCTTTGAGGAGACCGCCGAGGTCCTCGCCGCCGCCGGAACGATCCCGGGCCTCGCCGACGCGCGCTGGTACGGGGGAGACGGATCTGCCCAAGCAGTCCAGCTCGTCGACAATGCGAGTGCTGCCACATTCGCGGTCAAGACGAGTGGCTATCCAAGCCCTCTCGTCGCGCTACCTGCCAGCAGCACCCAGCGCGACGCTGCCCTGATCCGGGCGATCGCTCGTCGCGCCCATGCAACACCCGACGCCTTCGCACTCGCCGCCTACGACGCGCTCGACGTCGGCGTGCAGACCCTTCGCAGTACCGGCACCAGCGTCGACGGGCCGACACTTCGAGCTGGGTTCGCGAAGGCTGCCAGCGGGTACGCGGGCGTGACCGGCACCATCCACCTCGATCCGTCCGGCGATCGAACGTCGGCGCCCTACGCCTATTGGTCGATCTGCCGCGCCGGTAGCCAGCGCGCCCGCTGGGTGCGGAGCGGGACGTGGACCCCCAGTCCGACCGATCCGACCGGGCCCGGACGAGTCGCGGGTGGTACCTGTCCCCGATAGTCCGGACCGGGGCGCGCGGGCGTCGGTGTGACGGTGTCGTGAGCTGCGCGCCCGGGTTCGTCGCTCACATCGCTGAGGACCGCGTGTCGCGGCTCACGGCTTCCGAGACCGCGAGTCCTGATGACTGTCTGCCTCGCGGTTCACCGAACCGCGAGTCGCTCCACCGCGTGGCCGGTGCTGGCGCCGAGTTGGCTACTGGCCCCGGCCCGGCGCGTCGGAGCGGTTGCGGCTGGTTGGCGAAGGGAACGGATTGGCATTTCGACCCAACGCGGTCCGCGGGTCTCCAAGATCAGACGACGGGCGATCGTCGTGGGCTGGAGACGATGGCCGGCGGTCGCCCCAGCGGGCGATAGCCCTACGGGCCGATCGAACTGCAGGCCGGGTCGGCATGGAAGGCTTTGTCGAGGGCGGCCGCGCCGGTGAAGCGCAGGTCGGCAGTCGCGAAGAGATTCTGGATTTGGGTTCCAGCATTATCAATGCTGTTTCCCAGCTGCTTCGCGCCCGAGCTGAAGCCCTGCGGATCGTCCGGTAGAGCTTGGGCCTGACGGGCGGAGTTCGAGAAGAGCCGCTCGACCTGCTGCAAGCTGTTGTGGAGGAACTTCGCTAATGCCTTGCCTTGTTTGACCTTCGGAGTCCCGGCGTGGTCGACACTCGTGATGAGCATGGTCGTCGTGTCGGCGGCCTGGTTCAGGAACTGCACCAAGATGGTGCGAGTCGCCGGGACAGTTCCGCTCCCGGTCAGTTGACCCTGAAGGCCGGCCGAGGAACTCTTGATGGTTGCTTCCCACGAGGACAGCGAGGCGCACAGCGAGTGGGTGTACGAGCCGGCCGAGACTTGCTTGCCCGACGGGCCCGACGACGACGCGTTCGCGGCCACGGACGGCACGAAGCCGAGGACACTGAGGGCACAAACGATCGCGGCCAAACAGATAGGGACGTGACGCACAGACACTGAGGACCCCACTTGGTTGAATTCCGCCCGAAGACTAACTGTCAATCGCACATCGTCGGCCACCTCTCTCCGCTGGACCGGCGCGCCATGACCCGCGGCTCCTCATGTCAGTGCGCCTACCGTCAGCAAAGTTGCCGGCAGCGTTTCGGAGGTTCGGGCCGAACGGCTCGCGATCCAGCAGAGCACGGGCCATCTCATCCGCAATCGTTGGACCGCGAGTCTGACTCGCAGACCTAGCGCCCAAAGTCGGCGGACGAGCCAGCCGGATCGCCACGTGGATTCGAGCAGCCCCGACACCCACACCGCCAACGATCCAATCGCGACCACATCCTCGTGAGGGAGCTACGGCGATACGACGAGAGCGTGCCGCGGTGGGACCACTCCTTTAGGCACGCTCGCTGCAGGAGGTTCGACCCGGAAATACTTCGCCAGATCTGCCGGCATGATCTGTGAGGGCTCGCGATTGAAGATCGCTTTGGTTCGTTCAAGCGCCCGTGCGACGAGCCCTGAGCAGATGGACTGACCGTCGAACGCGAACGTGAGGCTGCCACCAAAGATGAGCCCGATACTGATGCTGAGTATTGCCAGGAAGCCGTAGGGCTGGCCGCGCGACCACTCGGCGAAGTCCACTACTTCCTCGCGATCGCCGTCACCACCGACGACCTTTTGGATCCTGACCACCGTGTATTCGGTTCCCTCGTAGACCGAGACGTTTCGTTCCTGGACGCCGCCGCCGAGGGCTTCGACCAGGTCGCCTGCCTCATTGATGAACATCGCCGCGTGGTTCCACCGCGCGTACTTCGCGTCGGCGCCGTGGTAGCGAAGCCGCTGCCCAAAGCGGATCAGCCTGCTGGTCCACGCCTCGCCATGAGTCAGGATGAAGTCACCCGGTCTTGGATCGCGGACCGTTTGACCTGGCCCGAATGTCTCATGATCGGCTGCTGCAACCTCGGCGAAGGGCTGATGCAACCGCACTAGGTCAGATTAGGCCGTAAAACTGCTCCTACGACGTGGGTTCTCCGACCGGCGATGCGGGCGCGCTCTCGACACGGAATCGGGAGCTTCGCAGAGAGGCCGGGGTGCGATCGCGTGGTCGAGACGGTTCCGTTCGGAGGCTCGATATTGCGACACGGGGCTCGCCGGATAGAACGTGGCTCTCACGTTTGGGATTGCGACGTAGCGTCTGGCTTCGATCGCCGTGATCGGTTGACGAGGCATCTCCGGAGGACATCGTGGCTCCACGCAACCTCTACCTGTATGAGGTCGTCGACATCATCGGCCAGGGCCAGTACGACTACATGGAGCACCTCTGGCGGGACCCCGTACAGCGGATGCCCGAGATGAACAGCCTCCAGGGCTCGTTCTACGTCTGCGCCTATGGCGGTGGGCGATGGCCCCAGGTCGTCAACATCTGGGACGTCGGGACCAAGGGGTGGGCTGGTTGGGCGTCCAATGTCGACCGGCTGAACCTCAAGCGGCGCAGGGCGTTCTACGGTGACTGGTGGGATCAGGCCGCGCAGTGGCGGACGGGCGGGTATGACCGGCTCTGCGCCGGCGTTCCGGGAAGCCCGACCACCGAGGAGATCGCCGAACGCGGTATCCGCGGAACGCTGTTCGTCAACGAGATCGTCACCGTGCGCCCGGGTACACAACTCGACTTCCTGGCTGCCGTGGTCGAGGAGCGCGTGCCACTGCTCGCCGAGTACCGCCAGGTGGCCACCGGACTGTACGAGGTCACGAGCAATCAGCACGAGGTGGTGATGGTCTGGGCCACGGACATCCCGGCGCAGATGCGTTACCGCCAGAACCGCGATACGACGCGCGGGCTCTGTGACGAAGGTGAGGTGGACGGACGCATCGTCGCGTGGGATCGGGTCTGGGCGGAGTACGTGACGGGTGGCGACTCGCAGGTGATGACCCCTCTCCCCCGGACGGTCTACGGACCACCCGACTGGGAGGAGGCGAGCCTCGAAGAGTGGCTCGAGGGGGCGGAGCAGCGTCCTTCGGCATCCGACCGGGAACGTGGCGAACAGGGGTCCTAGTCCAGGCTGTGCTTCGCGACAACTTCGAGATCAGGGCCATCACCAGACCTCTCGGAGATGCGGCGTCGTTACAGAGGGACCGTGTGGCAGGGGGCAACGGCAGGTCGCGGGAGAACGCGGGGCTCGCGGTCAGCGGGCTTGTAGGTCCCTAGACAGCGAGTCGCCTCGTAAAGGCGACTGGTATCGCACCTGCCGACTCGCGAGATCCCAACTCGCGAACGAGGCGCCCACGGCATCCGATCGACCGGCTCCGCCGCTTGGAATGCGCTCAGCCAAGGCGGACCACCGGCCGCCCAATCGTTTCACGCGCAGCCATCGCGGTAAGAACCGCGGGCACCTCGTCGAATCCGATGACTCGCGTCGCGGTCGGTCGGTAGGTACCGGAATCAAGCATCGTGAGTAGCTCGCCGGACGCCTCGACAAACATCGCAGCCATCACGTCTGGGGGATAGCCACCGAGCGTCGCGCCGATCAGCGTGACGTTCGCCACGTAGAAGTGTGGGTCGATCGGCTCAAGGCCGCCCGCGTGTCCACAGAGAACGTGGCGACCGTCAGGTGCCAGCAGCGCTCGCAGCTGCCCACTCTCAACGCCCTGGACTGGGTCGACGATGACGTCGAGTGCGCGCTTGCCCAATGCTGCCCGGACCGTATCGACGACAGGCTCCACCGAGCGATCGATGGTGAGCGTTGCGCCGAGCGCCCGGCAGTGCTCGGCCTTCTGAGCACTGCCTACCACGGCGACCACACGCGCTTCCCGAGCGGCGGCCAGCTGCACGCAGGCTGAGCCGAGGCCTCCCGCGGCACCTGTGACGAGAACGGTGTCGCCGGCCACCACTTGTCCGCGCCGAACCACTGCGTGGTACGCGGTGTGCGCCGGTATGAGGAAGGCCGCCGCGTCCACGTCGTTGAGCGCGCTGGGGGCAGGCATGACGCTGGGAGCAATCGCGACACCGACATCAGCGAGGCTTCCCCAGGGCTGAATGCACACACCCACGACTCGCGTCCCGATCAAGTGTGCGAGCGCCGGGGATGCCTCGCGCACGATGCCAACGCCCTCCTGCCCCGAGATGTAGGGACGCGGCACTGGAACTGGATACGTTCCGCGGGCCATCGTCACGTCTGGGAGCGCGAGGGCGGCAGCTTGCATGTCCAGGATCGCCCAGCTCGGGGTCGCTGGGTACGGCGCCTCCTCGAGCGGCACCCACCCGCCCAGGCTCATCCCCATGCGGACGAGGCTCGCGGGGGAGGGCTCGTCGACGTCCTCGAGCACGAACACGTCTGCCGGTTCGCCGAACTCGTGGACCCGCCAAGCGCGCATCTACAGACTCAGCAGCCGCGGGCGGTAGGACCGACGAGGGACGGCCGCCCTGGATCAACGAGTTGGACAACCAGCGCCGCGAGGGAGCGTGGCCATCCTGGCTCTGGCGCGCAAGACTGCGTGGTCTTGGACTTCGCTACACACTCGGATCTGACCGGCCGCCTCCGTGGTCTCGTCATCTTGTTGGCTGAGCGGTTGACGTTGGACCAAGCCCGCTCTGCTGACGAGTTGATCGATGCGTCTGAGTTCGGCGTCGTTCTCGAGGTGCTCGCCGAGTGGCTATGTGAGCATGAGACGCCGATCCCAGACGGGATCCGCCGCGACTTCGAGCGACTCTCGGTGCAAATGGGGAACGCGGAGCGTGTAATGCGACCACTAGACCTCTGCCCGGCCGAGAGCGACGCCTAGCTGGGCCTCGTCCGCGGATTGATCTACCCGCGGGGAATGAACCGAGACGGCGTAGCCGCCGCCCTGCTGGAATGGCTCGCGATCCCAGGTTGCCCAGCGCTGCATGAGTTCGAGTCTTGCGTGGGCACACTGCTGGTCGTAGGTGGCCAGGTCGTAGCCACGACCGAGCTGGAAGCCACAAACCAGCGCGCCGCCCGGGCTCACATGGCGAGCGCATCCCGCCACCAACGCCGCCTGCGTTCCGGCGCGAGTGAAGAGCGGCACGTTGCCGGCCATGATGACCACGTCGAAGGTGCGCCCGAGTTCGAGGTTCGCGAGATCCGCCACGAACCATGTGAGCTCCGGTGTCCGTTGGCGGGCAGTGGCGATCATGGACGACTCGGCATCGACGCCGACGACCTCGATGCCTCGTCTGGCCAGCTCGATGGCCACTCGCCCAGTGCCGCACCCGGCGTCGAGCACCGAACGAGGGCCCAGCGTCGTCACAAAGTGCGCCTCGCCATGGACGTCGACACCGTCTGCGGCGAGGGCGTCGAAGCGCGCCTGATAGTCCTCCCCGTCCCACCTCCCGGATTGCCGCGGCTCAAGTGGGCGGCGGTCAGTGGGCAAGACCTGTGCTCCTTCGGTGACGGCGCTCTGCACTCTACGGTCCGCGCTTGAGACGGGTGGCGGCGACCGCTGGCCGACCGCCGGCGAGCCGCGTCGCCGTTCGGCCGAAGGCAGTCGGATTCATACAACGCCCTGAGCTCGGCAAAGAGAAACAGCGCCGTCTGCTCGTACCACAGCCATCCACCTGGGCGTTCACCGCGATGCCTCACACCCGAGCGGACGTCGTCGCGGCCTGACTCACGATGCCTCAGACCGCGAGCCAGGGCGCAATGGGTGGGCTGTTGCTACGGGCCGCTGGGTGAGAAAGTGAAGTCGCAGTCGGCGTTCGAGGTCGCGAACTGAAGGTAGGTCGTGCATTCACCCAGTGTGATCTGCTGGCTGCCGAACAGCGCCGCAATCGTTGGTGGTCCCGAACTCGGCGTGAGGGTGGCCACGGTCGCCTGGGTGGTGCCTGAGAAGGTGAAGGCCGTCGGGGTCTGGCCGTCTTGAGCAAGGAAGGACACCGTGCCCTTGAGATCGCCGGTCGAGCTCGTCGTGAGGCTGATGAAGTAGTGCGCCGTGCCCTCTGGACCACTGACGTAGGTCCCGCTTGGAAGATCCTGCGCGGCCTGACTGGAGGTCGAGACGATCGTCGTCGGAGGGGTGGGCTTGTGCGTGTTCGAGCTGCCGGAGAGCAGGACCACAGCGAGCGTGACCGTACCGATGGCGACTGCTCCGAACGCGCCGAGCACGATGGGTTTGCGGTGCCAATTCATCGTCCCCGCGGATCTCGCGCCCGCGGGGTTGTCGATGGTCGAGGAGCCGGGTTGGGCCGGTATTCCTGGCCCGAGGATCACCGTCGGTTGGACGCGGGGAGATCCGGTCGTTAAGCGGCGGGCGGCCTGTGAGAACTCCAACGCGCTTCCTCGACTGGCTGGGTCTTTGGCGAGTCCGCGCTCGAGCAGGTTGCAGAGCCCATCTGGGACACCTCGGACGCGGAGGTTCTCAGGCGGCTCCGTCGCTATCCGAGCAATAACTGGAACCAACGACTCGTCTGTGTCGCGAACGAAGGGGGCCTTGCCGGCAACGACCGCGAAGATCGTCGACGCCAACGAGTAGACGTCGGACGCCTCGCTTGCGTGCTTACCCTCCAGGACTTCGGGTGCGGCGTGAGCAAGTGTGGCGGTCACGACGCCAGTGCGCGTCAGGTTGCTTCCGGCGATCCGCGCGATCCCAAAATCTGCCAACATCGGCTCGGCGAACGCGGAAAATAGGACGTTCTCAGGCTTGATGTCTCGGTGCAGGATGCCTTGTCTGTGCGTGGCCGCGAGTGCGTCACCGAGCTTCGCACCGAGGTCCGCGGCTTCTGGCCACGGAACTGGACCGTCGCGCTGGAGGCGTTCCGCCAGCGACCCTCCAGGTGCGAACTCCATCATCAGGTACGGCCGACCATGATCGGTTAATCCAGATGCGTAGATCGTCACGATGTGCGGATGTGCAGAAAGGGCTCCGAGCGCCTTTCGTTCTCGGTCGAAGCGTCGAAGCGCCTCCGGATCGAAGTCGCCGGATAGGAGCTTGATCGCGACGAGTCGATCCAACTCAGCTTGCCGGGCGCGATAAATGACGCCGAAGGCGCCGCGCCCGACTTCTTGGACCTCGTCAAGCCCGGAAAGACCCAGATTTTCAAGCATGCCACCACCGGCCCCGTCGGTAGCGCGATTCATAGCACCAGCGGAAGATCTTCCACGCTCATGGCCGGCTACCTTTCCCGGCCGTCAGTGTTCCGGCGCGGTCACGCCCAATTCGCGGGTGAGCACGACCGCGACCCCTCACGGCGACGCCGCCCGCGACTCGCGATCCATGAGACCGCGAGTCATGACCCCGCCGCCAGCCGCGACTTGCGGGTGGGCCAGATGGCGGACCGCGGCTACGCGTGATCAGACGACCCCGGCCCCCGGGGGGACGGAGGCCGGATCGTCTGATGGTCAGCGGCTGCTCAAGCGGAACCGCGAGCACGGAGCTCATGCCGGAGGGCAGATGCAGTCCGCAGCTGACAAGAGGAGCGTCGCACAACTTTGTGACGCTGGCGTGACGAGCCCGTGAGGAGCCCGTGAGCACAACGCAACGCTCGAGCACCTCGCCGCTACGAGCTCACTCGCTGAGCCGCGACCGAGCATCCTTGAATGGAGGCTGGATCACTGGCCCTGGAGGCGGCCAATGATGTCTCGCCACACCGTTCCCGAAGCTCGTTCGGACGGCTTCGCGTGAAACGCGCTCCTCCCATGAAACCGGAACCGCTCAGGCCGCGCGTAGCCACGAGAGATCGAGTCTGTCGCTTGGATGCCGCGCCGAGTGACCTGGTCCGTCCAGGACCTGCCGTCCCAATATCGATGGTCGCTCCGCCCTGTCGGGTCGGGAAACCATTGTCCTGTACCAGACATTGCGCACTCCGAAGTCGGGTTCGGGGGCTCGTATGAAGCTCCTGTAGGCCCACCGGCGAGACGACTGCCTCGCCCCCGCTTGATCAAGACGCCAGCCGCTCCTTGCCAGCGAGGACTCCCCGCAGCCAGGTTTGAACCTCTGCGCCCACTTGGACGACATCGGTGTGCACTGACGTCCGCTCGATCCCGCTAGAGACGTCAGTGGTCGTGCTGAGCTCGGCACGGAGCGGAGCCGACGATCCGTGTTCCATCCATGCCCGGATGATCAGCAGGCCACTGCGGTTGTCCTGGGGCACATCTGCACTCTACGGAGAGGACCATGACGGGGGCGTTACCAAAGCCTGGGGGCACGGACGAGATCCTGGAGCCCCTGGGTGGGTTCGATACCGAGCTGGGTCCGGAGTTGGCCCCGGTAGTTCTCATACACCCGCATGGCTTCAGACTGGTTGCCTTCGGCAAGATGAACGCGGATGAGGGTTGCCTGCGCGGTCTCGCGCAGGGGCTCGGTGTTGACGGCAGCGAGGGCGGCGTGGATCGCCTCCCCAAGTCGTCCATCGTCGGTCAGCCGGGCGGCGAGCGCTTCGAGCGCGTGGAGTCGAAGCTGATGCCAATCCGCGTTTTCGATCAGGACCCAATCGTCGTACCAGTCCGGCAGGAGATCAGTCGACAATGCGGTGACCGCGGCGGCACTCAGGTCGAAGGCGCGGGGCGCAGCATTGAGATCAACCAGTCGATGGGCGATGCCTTGAGCCGCTCGGAAATCGACCGCGATGTCCTCGGCGAACGAAAGATCAAGCCGGGTGGCGACGACCGCGTCTTGGGTTACCTCATCGAGGCGCGAGATCGCGGAACGGAGGCTGGAGAAGGCGTGACTCTGTGTGGCGTCAGGCCATAAGGCGCCGGCTGCCGCGACGCGGGTCACAGCTCGGTCGCGGAGGGCGAGGAATGCCAACAGGCGCTGCGAGCCTCCGGAGAGCTTCGGCAATGCCTCGTTTGCTACCCAGAACTGAAACGTCCCCAACACGGAGAGTTGAAGGCCGTCGCAACTCAGCGGGGGCCCCCTCGACGTCGAATTGAGACGAAGGGCAGCTCGAACCACACGGCACTGTCGCACGACCTCGTGACGCTGCTGTGACTCGCCCGTGACCCGTGCGTGGCGGCTTTGGATCCGCCGGCTCTGCCCGGCTGCACTGGCAAGAGCTGCCGCGGGGTCATCGGGAGGGCCGCGGAGCAAGTTCACAAAACGGACATGTCTCCGGGGCGGCGAGGCATCAACGGGCGCTGAGCGGGACGCTGAGGTGACGCGCCGGGCTCGACCGATTGGTCAGGCTGCTGCGGGGGCGACGCGAGGGGCGACCATCGGCCACGGTCGAGTGCGTTCGACTGCGAGGGCGACATCGAAGAGGAGATCGTCGGCGTGGTGACGGGCTAGAACCTGCATCCCAATCGGGAGACCGTCGATGGTCCCGGCTGGGATCGAGACGGCCGGGTTTCCGTAGATGTTCGCGATGATTGTCAGCCCACCCATGTTGACGAGCTCGGGAAACCGGCGAGCGGCCCGGTCGATCAGGAAGGTCGGGAGTTTGGGGGCGACGACGCTCGCGAGGCGCGTCCCGAAGAGGAGGCCACGGAACGCGTACAGCGACGCAGTCCTCGATTTTGCCCAGTCGATGAAGCTCTCCTCGCGGCTGCTCTGCTGGGCGTCGGCGGCGAAAGCCGGGCCCGGGTTCGTGGCCGCGATCACGAAGTCCACCTGGTCGAACGCAGCAGCCATCGTTTCGTTGAGCTGGATCCTCAGCGACTCCGCGACCGCGGCGGTTTGCAGGTTGTACAGAGACTGCGCCATGTACAGGCCAATCGCCACGTCCGGTGTCATGTCAGATGCGCAGCCCGGCCAGCGGTCGCCCAGATCGGCCAGGAGGGTCGCCATGTTTCCCATCATCCACTGGGGCGCCAGGTTCGGCGGCTCAATGCGGAGATCGACTTCCACCATGCCAGTGGCGGTGATGAGCGCGGCGGCTTCAGCTCGGAGGTGCTCCTCGACGCCGGGATCGAGCGGCACGCCGCCGAGCCCGGGCACGATCGCGACTCGCCTGCCCGTGAGCTCATGGGTGCCGAGCCCGGCTTCGAAGCCGGGGTGCTTCGGGAGTGTCGACGGGTCCGCCGAGTCATATCCGCCGCAGACGTCGAAGTAGCGGGCGGCGTCGCGGACCGAGCGGGCGACGTTGCCTAACACCACCGTGTTGGGCCGCATGTACGCGCGAGGGCTACGAGAGATGCGACCGAAGGTTCCTTTCATGCCGACGAGCCCCGTGAAGCTGGCGGGCATGCGGATCGACCCCCCTCCGTCGCCGCCCGTCGCCAGCGTCACGAGTCCGCCCGCCACGGCAGCCGCCGAGCCCCCCGAGGATCCGCCCACGGTGCGGCCGTACTGCCACGGGTTGTGGGTCACCCCGTTGAGTCTGGTGACGCTGACGTTGAGCCCACCGAACTCGCTCGCCGTGGTCTGGCCCACCGGGACCGCTCCGCCGAGGTCGAGGAGGCGTTCGACGTGGACCGCGGTGTAGGACGCGATGCGATCCCGGAACACCAGTGACGCCTCGGTTTGCGGCCAACCCTGGACGCGCTCGAGCTCCTTGATGCCAGTGGGCACGCCACCGAAGGGCTTCGACACGTCCGCCCGTGCGGCCGTGGTCCGCGCCCGCTCGAGATCGAGGAAACTGAATGCGTTCAGCCCGCTGGCGTCGATGGCTGCCAGGCTCGCTTCGAGCTCGTCTACGGGTGACCGCTCCCCCGCGCGGAACGCCTCGACCAACGAGCACGCGTCGTCCTGCCAGGGAAGATCAGGCATCTGACGATCATGCCACTGCGGGACAAGCCAGCGGTCGCTGAGTCGCGATGCACCAAACCGCGAGTCGTCCCGGACTCTTCCGACGACCGATCCGTCGGCCTGGCCCCCGGCGCGGGACCCTCGGGAGCCTGAGGTCAGTCGGACCCGCCGGTTAGGACCCGGCGAGCGCCGAGCAGACCGCGAGTCCGTAGATCTTGCGCAACGCTTCAAACGGGGCGGCTGCCGTCTTCGGAGTGATCTGTGCGTTAACGGAGACGGTGACTGACCGGGACCCGTCCCGCGTTGCCGCGATGAACTGGGTGTACCCGGCGGTGTTACCGGTGTGGCCGTAGACCGTGCCGCACCCGGTCGCGTACCGGAAGATGGCGAGTCCCGCCGCGTTGGCGCCAGGTCCGGGAGGCTCGGAGTTCGAGCCGCCGACGAAACGGAACTGCTCGGCCCGGGTGACCGGGTTGGTCTCCGCCCCGCGGGCATACGCGCGGATGAACCGGTTCGCGTCGGCCGGTGTCGAATTGATCCCGCCCGAGGCCCAACTCCACCCCGCGGCGAAGACTTGGCTGACGTCCTCGGGGGGTTGACCCGGTTCGAGCTGATACCCGTGAATCGAGGGCGCCGAGAGGGCGGCGTCTCGGGGCAGGCTGGTCTGGCCTAGCCCAAACGGGCGGTCGACCCGGTCCTGTAGCAGGGACTCGTAGGAGCGGCTGGTGGCTGCCTGCGACATGAGTCCGACGATGATGTTGTCGGAGTTCGAATACCGGTAGCGGGATCCCGCCTTGAACTCGAGCGGCTGGTCGGCAACGTAGGAGAGCAGGTCGGTCGGCTGCGGGGCGGTCAGCAGCGAGCCAGGGAGGGCCTGTTGAAAGGACTTGGTCGCGCTGAAGTCGGGGATTCCGCTCGTGTGGTTGAGCAGCTGTGAGAGGGTGACGCGTTGCCATGCCTTCGGGAGGCTGGGCAGCCACTTCCCCGCCGTGTCACGCAGTGACAGCACCTTGTCCTTGACGAGCGAGAGGGCGACCGCGCCGTTGAACGCCTTCGACACACTCGCCAACCGCATCTGATCGTCAATCGCCGGTGGGCGAGCTTCGCCGACGACGCCCGTGCCGGCGGTGTACAGCTTCGTGTCGGCGCCCCGCTCGACGACGACCGCAATGCCCGGCGAGCCTCCTGGTGACGTGACAAACCGTTTCAACGCCGCGCTCAGTGCGGCGCCAGCAGCCTGTGGGCTCGGCACCATCGCGGCGCCGGCGGTCGATCCGAACGCGGACAGCCCAAAGACCACGACAGCCATCGCGCTGGCCGGGATCCATGTCATTCGGGTCTGCCGCACGGCCGCAGCGTAGCGAGGTGGTACTACTCGCCCACCCGGGCGACGCACGGTTGCCTAGGCCACGAGTCACCGCGCACGTGCGCGACAGCGGAATCGCGCTCGGTGGTCAGTCCGGGCTGACTACGAATCGGTGGCGAGCGATCGTGCTGTGAATCTCGGGTCCTCCATCGACCGTGTTAGGTCTCGACGGGTCTGACCCCCGAGATCAGTGACTCGCCAATGGCCTGGCTCGGCCGGGGGTGGTCACGAGAAACGACGGCGGTCGCTCCGCCAGGTAGTCGTTCATCGGCGTCGCCCCGGTGAACAGCACCTCATGGCCAGATCACACCATGCTTTGATCAAGAGACCGGCCACGGACTACGAAGCGCCACCTTCGGGGATTCCTTCCCACCATTGGCACCACCACTGGGCCCCGACGAGGATGCGGAGTTTTGGGTGCCAGCAGTAGGAAATCTCGGCGGTGTTCTCGAGGTAGTACCGGCAGTTCTCGCACTGCTCCTCGCCTGCCGGCATGCCTTTCAGCACCGCGTTGTCGGCGAGGTGGCGGAGCTCGATCGACTTCGTCTCGTCGATCTCCTTGGGCTCAGGCTCGGGGATGACGTAGTCGCTCACAGGTTCGATCCTTCCATGCTTGGTGCAGGCGAGGCAGTGGTGAGCCTCGCCGACAGTTGGGGCCCGTCGGTCGCGGCGCCCGTTCGGCGGTGAAGTCTGCAGACTCACCGCTCAAGCGAGGGCGCCGCCGTCGATCACCAGTGCGGTCCCGGTGATCATGGCCGCGTCGTCCGACGCGAGGTAGACGGCTGCGGCAGCCACCTCGCCCGGTGTGATCTTACGTCCGATGATCGACCCCGTCCTCGCGAACAGCTGAAGGTCGGCGTCGTCGGGGATCTCGAATCCCTCGAGGAACGGTGTGTCCACCGATGTCGGGCAGATGCAATTGACGCGCACACCCTGCGCTCCGTATTCGACGGCAAGCGCCTTCGTGAGCATGACGACACCCGCCTTCGACACGCAATAGGGCGCGTTGTACGGCGTGGCGCGGAGGCCCGCCACCGAGGCCAGGTTGACGATCGCGCCTTTGCGGTCGATCAGCTCTGGGAGTGCGGCTTGGCACATCGAAAAGGTGCCCGTGAGGTTGACCGCGAGGGTGCGGTTCCATTCCTCGAGGGTCACGTCGGTCGTCCTCTTGAAGCTCCCGATACCGGCGACGTTGACCAGCACATCGAGATGTCCGTGAGCCTCCACGGTGGCCGCGACGGCCGCTCGGCAGGAGTCCTGGTCGGTCACGTCGAGCGTGAGGGCCGCGTCGCGAAGGTCGGCACCGGTAACGGTCGCGCCGTCACTCGCGAATGCACGCGCGGTGGCCTGTCCGATCCCTCCAGCGGCACCGGTCACGAGTGCGACGCGACCTCCGAGACGTCCCATCGGGGGCACGCTACCGTCTCCTCTGATGGGGACGTTGAACGGCAAGGTCGCGCTCGTCACGGGCGCGGCTGCTGGGATCGGCCGTTCCTCGGCGCGGCTCTTCGCACGCGAGGGCGCGCAGGTCGTCGTGGCCGATATCGATGCCGATGGTGGGGCGGAGACGGTCCGGCTGATCAGCGACGCGGGCGGCGAGGCGAGCTTCGTAAGAGCCGACGTGAGCAGTCGCGACGACGTAGCCGACATGGTCCGTGCCGCAGTTGACAAGTACGGAGCACTCGACTGTGCACACAACAACGCTGGGATCGCGGGTGGCGGCTACCCGCTGGCAGAGTTCCACGACGAGGATTGGGATCGCGCCATTGGCATCATGCTCACCGGCGTCTACCAGTGCATGAAGCACGAGATCCCAGTGATGCTGGAGCGAGGTGGCGGCGCGATCGTCAACACCGCGTCGGGTGCCGGCCTGATCGGCTTCCCCGGGCAGGCCGCGTACGTCGCGTCCAAACACGGCGTGATCGGCCTCACGAAGGTCGCGGCCCTCGATTATGGCGCGCGTGGCATTCGCGTCAATGCGGTGTGCCCCGGCACCGTGCGGACGCCGATGGTCGACACGGCGGTATCGAACGATCCTGCGTTGGCCGCGCACCTGGTCAGCCTGCATCCGATCGGTCGAATCGGGAAGCCCGACGAGGTCGCCGAAGCGGTCGTGTGGCTGTGCACTGACGCATCGTCGTTCGTGCTCGGCGCAGCGCTCCCGGTCGACGGGGGTTACGTGCTGCCGTAACGCCCAGGGCCCGAAACCGGCCAGGCCCGCCCAGTCACCCGCGACAACCACCGCGAGGCGTTCCGTTCAGGTTCCGAGGAACACGTTCTTGCGCCGCACGAACTCTTCGATCCCGGCCCGGCCACCCTCGCGGCCGAAACCGCTCTGCTTGTACCCACCGAATGGTGCGTTCGGCGACATGGCGGGAAACGCGTTGACGATCACCGTCCCGACCTCGAGTGCCCGGGCTACCCGCTGCGCACGACCGAGATCGCGGGTGTGCACGTACGCCGACAGCCCGTACGGGCTGTCGTTGGCTTTCTTGATCACCTCGTCCTCGTCGCGGAATCGCAGCACCGAGAGAACCGGGCCGAAGATCTCCTCACGTGCCAGCGAGCTGTCGTGGCGTACATCGCCGAAGACCGTCGGGGCGATGAAGTACCCAGACTCGAGAGCACCGCCGAGCCGTTCACCGCCGCTCAGGAGCGCACCCGCCTTCTCGGCGTTGGCCTGTTCGATCACGCCGAGGATGCGGCGGCATGCCACGGCGCTGACGACGGGGCCCATCATCACGTGAGGGTCGAGGGGATCACCGACCTTCACCGAGCCGAGCTGCGTGATAAGGCGATCGATGACGTCGTCGTACACCGTTTCGTGCACGTAGCACCGGGTTGGTAGCGCGCAGCCCTGACCACTGAGCAAGACCACGCCCAGCATCCCCGCGACCGGGACCGCGACGTCGAGATCGGCGTCAGAGAAGATGATGTTCGCCGACTTGCCCCCCAGCTCGAGCGCGAGCGGCTTCACCGTCTCCGATGCCGCGACCATCACTCGTTGCGCCGTGATCCTCCCCCCGGTGAAGCTCACCTTGTCGACGCCGGGGCTCCGCACGAGCGCTTCGCCCGCCTCGGCCCCTCCGGGTAGCACGTTCAGCACGCCGGGCGGCAGCCCGGCCTCAAGCGCTAACTCTCCGAATCGCAGCGCGCCGAACGGCGCGATCTCGGGCGGCTTGGCCACGACGGCGTTCCCAGCCGCGAGCGCCGGCACGGCCTTCTGACCCATGCCCATCATCGGCCCGTTCCACGGGACGATGGCACCGACGACCCCATAGGGCTCCGGCAGCACGACGTCCAGCCCGGGCGGCCCGTACGCGGGAATCACGTCGCCCTCGAGCTTGTCGATCCACCCGGCGTAGTAGCGCGTCCACGCCGCGGTGTAGGTGCCCGAGTTGAGGGTGCTCACCGGCGTCCCATTGTCGAGCGCGTTGATCGCGGCCGCCTCGTCCGCGTGTGCCTCGAGGAGGCCGGCGAGTCGGTACATGATCGCGGCACGCTCTTCGATTGGCGTGGCCCGCCAACCGGGGAGCGCATCGCGGGCCACGCGGACCGCGTGGTCGATGTCATCGCGACTCGCTACGGGGACCTCGGCCTGCACCACGCCGGTCGCCGGGTTGTGATGCTCGTAGACCCTGCCCGATCCTCGGCCGATGCGATCAGCTCCGACGAGGTGTCCTCGCTCCGCGAGTCCCGAGACGAGCCTGGCCGCGGATGTTGCGTCGATGCTCACCCCTGCTCTCCCTGTACCGTGATGCGCCGATGGAGTCGGACACTGCCAGTACCCGGGAGAAGCTGCTCGACGCTGCTGCCAAGCTGTTTGCGGAGCGCGGCGTGAACAACGTTTCGCTCGCCGAGATCGTGCGCGCGGCGGGGCAACGCAACACGTCGGCGGTCCACTACCACTTCGGAAGCCGCGAAGCGGTGTTGCAAGCCATCCTGGAGCGCCACGTCCCGGTCATCCGGGAGCGCCGGATGGAGCTCCTGGCCTTCGCCGAGACTCGCGACGGCGCGCGCTCGGCAGCGGCGGCTCTCGTCCGGCCGGTGACCGAATTCGCGCAGCTGGGGTGGCGCGAGCGGGCGTATCTGCAGATCGGATCCGAGCTGACGAGCTACCTCGACCGGGCACCACCCTCGATCCAGCGGCTGCTGCGCGAGACGGCTGGTCACGAGGCGCTGACCCTGCTGCGGGACCGCTGCCCGCCGGTCCCGCCCGACATCTGGAATGAGCGCACCGCGATCGCGACGGCCTTCCTCGGACGAGCGGCGGCCGACCGGGCGCGACTCCTCGAGAGCCGGTCGCGGTCCCGACCCGACGCGCTCCCCGACGAGGAGTTCGTCGAAAACCTCGTCGACATGTTCCTCGGCGCGATCACGAGCCCGGTCAGCGTGCGGACAGCGGGTCGTGTGAAAGACGGGTGAGCCGTTGAGCCGCGTCGTCCGTGACGAGAACTGTCTCCGCTCCGAGGTATCCACCGACGCCGTTCTCCCACACGTAGCCCTGCACGCCGAGGACCATCCCGACCCGCAGCTCCTCATCGGAGGGTGCGATGGCGCCAGCCCCACCGACGACCGGAGGCTCCACGCCGAGCCCGACGCCGTGGGCGAGCGGGACGGGGGGAAGGGGCTCGCCCGTCGTGGTCCAGGCCCGCTGGAGCTCCACCAGCGCGACCCCGGGGCGGCACCGCTCGACGACCGCGTCGTGGGCTGCCTTCCAGCGGGCGTAGAGCGCATGCTGTGCGTCGGAAGATCTGCCGGTCGGCCCCGTGCACGGCCAGGTGCGGGCGACGGCACCCTCGTAGCCGGCATAGGGAACGGACGCGGCGACCGCGACGAGATCCCGGGCCCTGAGCGTCCGCCCGTCCGGGAGCAGTCGCACCGGCGGCGACCCCTCGGATCGGCGGTCCTCGCCCCGTGGCGTCGCGCAGAACGTGCCTTCCATCGCCGGGTGGTTGACTCCGAAGCGGCACATCTCCTCGTGGAAGCACCCTTTCACCTCCCACTCGGTGACACCCGGGCGCAGGTCGTTCCGTATCGCTGCGAGCGCACCTTCGGTCATCGAGATCGCCATGCGGATGCAGTCGATCTCTGCCGCCAGCTTGACCGCGCGCAGCCCGCGCATGAAACGTTCCGCGTCGACGAGACGACCTTTGGGGGCGAACATCTCCAGCGCGGCGGGCATTGATGGCGACATCCCGTCGACGCCGATGCATTCCGCGTCAGCGAGCCCGGGGATCTTGCTGATCGACCCGAAGATCTTGCGCGGGTTCCACATGAGCTGGGAGAGGTTCTCGTGCGAAATGTCTGTCGGGATCCCGTCGTCCCAGGTCGCCGCCATCAGGTGGATCTGACGCGTCGAGCGCACGACCGTGCACATCGGTGCCCACGGAGTGACGACCGACCGCCAGATCGGCCGGTGACCGACCACGTAGCGGGCGTTCCCGCCGCGACTCAACATGAGCACGTCGATGCCGTACTCACCCATCGCGTCGAACACCCGGTCTCGACGAGCGGTTCGCAACGCGCCGAAGTCGAGGCCCGCGCCATCCTCGAGCACCATGGTGCCGCGCTGTGCGAGGGCGCTCATTGGAACGGCTCGTTCGGATAGTGGCTCACCAGCTCGCAGCCATCATCGGTCACGAAGACGAGCTCCTCGCAGCGCCAGCCGGCGTGGCCCTCCTTCCAGGTCACGGGCTCCACCACGATCGCCATCCCCGGCTCGAAGATGAACTGCTCGTCGTACTCCTGGCCGCGGTCCGAGCCGATCTGCTGTGGCTCGCCACCCTCGAGACCGAGCCCGTGCGCCAGGAAGAAGTGGTCGAGCCATGGCTTCTTCCCGCCGTTTCGCTCCGTAGCGACCCGCGTGAGCACGTCGCCGCTCACGCCGGGCTTGATCTCGGCGATCACGGCATCGGTGATCTCCTGCCAGGTCTCATACAGGCGGCGCACCGTGGTGGACGGGCGGCCGGCGACCCAGGTGCGCCCGACGTCGGACGCGTAGCCCTCGTAGCTCGTGACCGTATCGGTCCAGATCACCTCGCGGTCGCTGATGATGTGGTCGGTGGTGACAAGGTTGAAGGGAACATCGCCGTTCGTGCTCCACGGCCCGTCGGCGATCCGGTCGGGCATCGCCTGAAACACCGGGTCGAGGAAGTTGCTGGTCGCACCGAGCTCGAAGAGCCGCCGGAAGAACGCGCCGCTCAGATCGGTGAGCCGCACCCCCGGGCGCAGAATCTGCTCTGCCGCAGACGTGGCGGCCTCGTTGATCTCCCACGAGCGACGCATGCACTCCAGCTCGTCGGTCGTCTTGTGCAGGCGGGCGTGGGTGAGGAGCGTGCCGGCCTCGACGAGCTCGACCGGTGCCAGGAGCGACGGAAGGCCGAAGTACATCGGTGCGGTGAAGTCATCGACGGCGAGTGATCGAACGTCGAACCCGCCGAGTACGTCCTTGAGCCGCCGTGCCATGTCTTCGACGCCTTCGTCGGTCTCAGGCCAGAGCGCGGGGTGCAGATGGTCCGCTGGCAACTCGACGGGCGCGCCCTCGGGAAGCGGTGTGAAGAGGTGGGGCGCGGGCGCACCGGATAAGACCAGCGCGATGTTGCGCAACTGGTACGTGCGGCCGTTATCGGCCATCACGTGGCGCGCGCCGGTCGCGTACATCACATTGCCGCTCGTGAGCAGCAGGAGCGCGTCCACCCCGCGCTCGCGCATCTCACGCTGCAAACGGGCGTGGCGATCGCGGCGCATGCGGGCCAGGTCAAGTTCCCTTGTCCGCTCGACCATAATGCGGTTACATTACGCGTGGGCTTGCCGGCGCGTCCAGAGCGCCGCGGACGAGGGAGCGGTGCGCGTGAGCGGTCGGTCGTCGGCAGACATACGCGGCGGGCTCGACCACCCGGTCATCGACATCGACGGGCACGCCATCGAGTATTTCCCGGTTCTCGCCGACTACCTGCGGGACGAGGGCGTCGACCCCGACTCACCACAGATGAGCCGGCTGCTGCCGGGGTCGTTCGGTCCGTACCGGGAGTGGGGCAGACTCAGCACCGCCGAGCGCGCGACGCTCCGCGCTGCTCGACCGCCGTGGTGGGGCGCGCCGGCCCGCAACACGCGCGACCTCGCGACCGCGCTCTTCCCCCGTTTGCTGTATGAACGACTCGACGAGTTCGGCATCGACGTGTCGGTGATCTACCCGAGTGTCGGGCTCATCTACCTGCACCTGGACGAGGAGCAAGAGCGGCGCGGTGCGTGCCGGGCGCTGAACCGGTACAACGCGGACGCGTTCGCGCCCTTCGCTGACCGTCTCGTGCCGGTCGCGGCAATCCCGATGCACACCCCTGACGAGGCAATCGACGGGCTCCACCACGCCGTGAACGAGCTCGGGTTTAAGGCCGTGGTGCTCGCAGGATATGTGCAACGGCCGGTGGCGGCAGTCGCCGAGCAGCACTCCGATCTCGCGCGGTGGGCGCTGTGGCTCGACATGTACGGGATCGACAGCGAGTACGACTACGACCCGGTGTGGGCGAAGTGTCGTGAGCTCGGTGTCTCGGTCGCCTTCCACTCGGGGGCAATGGGGTGGGGCAGCCGCCTGTCGATCTCGAACTACATGTACAACCACATCGGGCAACTCGCGGAGGGCCAGCACTCGCTCTGCAAGTCGTTGTTCATGGGCGGGGTCACCCGACGCTTCCCCGAACTCAACTTCGCGTTTCTCGAAGGAGGCGCCGCGTGGGCGGTGTCTCTGTTCGCCGACATCATCGGCCACTGGGAGAAGCGCAACTTGATCGCCATGGATGCCCTCGATCCGTCGAACATCGACCATGAGCTGTTCGGCGAGCTGCTCGCGAAATACGCCGGGCAGTGGCGCGGGACCCAACTCGGTCGCAGCCCCAGCCGACCGAAGGAAGATCCCCGGACGATCGACGAATGGAAGGCCTGCGAGATCACCAGTTCCGGGGACATCCGTGACCTGTTCCTGCCTCCCTTCTTCTTCGGGTGTGAGGCCGATGACCCGCTGAACTCCATGGCGTTCAACACCCACGTGAATCCGATGGGCGTGCGCCTCCAGGCGATGTTCGGCTCGGACATCGCGCACTGGGATGTTCCCGACATGGCGAAGGTCCTCGAGGAGGCGTGGGAGATGGTCGAACATGACCTCTTCACCGAAGCCGACTTCGGTGACTTCGTCTTCGCGAACCCGGTCCGGTTCTACACCCGAACGAACCCGGCGTTCTTCGAGGGAACCGTGGTCCAAGCGGCCGTCAACCGGTTCGTCGCCAAGGTGTAGAGGGGGGTACGTGCTCGACCTGATCATTCGCGGCGGAACGGTCGTCGACGGCACGGGCGCACGGGCGCGGCGCTCCGACGTCGGTGTCAGCGGCGGCCGGGTCGTCTCGATCGGCAACACCGACGACGGGGCGGCGCGCACTGTCGATGCTGATGGGCTCGTGATCGCCCCCGGGTTCATCGACATCCATACCCACTACGACGCGCAGCTGTCGTGGGACCCCTTCGCCACACCATCACCGTTGCACGGCGTGACGACGGTCATCGGGGGGAACTGCGGATTCTCGATCGCGCCGCTCGGCAGCTCGGCGGACGCTGACTACGTCATGCGGATGATGGCGGTCGTCGAGGGGATCCCGCTCGAAACCCTGCGCGCGGGAGCGTCGTGGGACTGGCGATCCTTCGGCGACTGGCTCGACCGGTTCGAAGGGCACCTGGGTGTCAACGCGGGCTTTCTCGTCGGTCACTCAGCACTTCGGCGCACCGCCATGGGCGCCGACGCCACCGACCACGAGGCCTCCGACGAGCAGCTCGCCGGGATGATCGCGCTCCTCCACGACGCGTTCGACTCGGGTGCCCTCGGCTTCTCGTCCTCACGAGATGCGGCCCACACCGACGGTGACGGGGCGTCGGTGCCGTCGAACGCCGCTTCCGTCGAGGAGCTGGTCGCCCTCGCAGGCGTCGCTCGGGAACACGAGGGGACCACACTCGAGTTCATCCCCGCGATCGGCCGGATCCCACGTGATCGCATGGAGCTGATGGCGGACATGTCGCTCGCCGCCAACCGCCCCCTGAACTGGAACCTCCTCGGGAGCATGTCGCCGGTCGAGATCTATGAACAGCAGCTCGAGGCCTGCGATCTGGCTTCGGAGCGGGGAGCACGCGTCGTGGCGTTGACGATCCCAGATCTGCTGCGGATCAGAGCGAACAATCTGCTCGACAGCCAGCGCGAGTTCGCCGAGGTCAGCGCACTGTCCGACGACGCCCGGCGGGCCGCGCTCCGAGATCCCGCGGTGCGGGATCGCCTGCGGAGGTCACTCGAGCGTGCTGCGGAGCGGGGAATCGAGGCGATCGGTCGATGGGACCTCATCGAGGTCGCTGAAGGCCGGTCCACCGAAACCGACGCGTACGCAGGTTGGACGATCGAGAAGCTCGCGAGCGTCCGCGGCGCCGATCCGATCGACGTGCTGCTCGACGTGGTCCTCCCTGAACAGCTCCCATTGACAATGGTGCTGCCATCGCTGGTGCCGTCACTCGGGAGATCCGACGAGGGCTGGAAAGCCCGGGTCGCTATCTGGCAGGACGAACGCGTCGTGCTCGGAGGCTCTGATGCCGGCGCGCATCTCAACCTGCTCTGTCATGCCAACTACCCGACGGTCGTACTCAGCGAAGCTGTGCGCGAGCGGAAGCTCCTGTCGATCGAGGCGGCGATTCGGCTCATGACCGCGGTGCCAGCCGGCCTGTACGGGTTGACAGGCCGGGGACGTCTCGCGCCGGGCAGCTGTGCCGACATCGTCGTCCTCGACCCAGCCCGCGTCGCCACCGAGCCGCCCGTTGCTCGCTTCGATCTCCCAGCCGGTGGGGAACGGCTGTTCGCGGAGGCGCGCGGTATCGAAAGGGTGCTCATCGGCGGCCGCGACGTGGTCGTCGACGGAGAACTGACCGGCGAGCTCGCCGGCACGGTGCTGCGTTCGGGCCGCAACACGGAGACCGTGACGGTCGCCGGGTAGCGCTACTCAGCTTGGTAACGACCAACCGTGAAGCTGATGATAAGTGGTACTCCGACCGCGAAGATGACGAGCAACAGGATGATGACAACCAGCGGCGCGCCACTCGCCCCGTTGTGGACGAACGCATATCCGATCATCCCTGCCTGAAGCACGTACGCGGCAAGCGTCCACTTTCCAACGAGCCGGAACGTCCTCCAGCCGAAGTCTTCAACGCGGCTCAACATTCCGAATCCGACCCCGAGGAGGGCCGCGCCCACCACCAACAGGCCGATTGGAACGCCGAGCGGAGGTCGGCGTGGGAAGTACCCGGCCATGTAGATGCCCCCAACGATCGCAAGAGCGATCGCGCCGACTGTGACCTCCACGACCGGGGGAAGGACACGCGAGGCTGGAGTCGTCTCGGCCGGCGGGGCCTGGGCGGTCATTGGCTCGCTACCCGGGTCATGATCACCAGCGTCGCGATCTGCATTGCACCGAGAATCCCAGCGGCGTAGACGAACCGGCGCATCAGCTTGCCGATCACCTCACCATTGGGTTGCGGTTTTCTGAGCTCGAATAGGACGGCGATGTTTGCTGGTTCGAGAACACCGAGCGCGATCGCAGCCATGACACCCACGATGGCGAACGACGCGATGAGCAGCGTGTGATTGGGGCTGGACGGCGACAGGTTGCCGAGCTGAATAGCCAGTTGGAAGCCGGCGGCGAGGGTCAGCAGGACGACGGTCGGCATGAGGAGGACCATCTTGGGCATGAAGCGTGCCGAGAACTCGGCTCTCGCTTCGATCGAAAGCCGGCCGATGATGGGTCCGAGAACCAGGCCCACGAAGAGGTCGACCACCGTCCAGACCGCTCCACCCGCGACGTGGAAGAAGGTGAGGCCCCATATCCAGTTCTGAGAGATTGACAGAATGAGGAACGCGACGAGGACCGCCACGATGGGCAGGCCCTTCAGCGGCACGATCTGCGTCGGTCGTGGCACTGCTTCCGGCGCGTCGGACACTCTCGGAGCCTCAAGCGCCTGATCCGTCATCGCTCCTCCACCTCCACACTGTCGAGCTAGAGAACCCGCATCCGCGATGCGGGTCGCTGAAGAGTAGATCGATCGTCCAGTGAGCGCGGGAGACCCCGTGACCACGAGTCGGTGGGCGTCGGCTCGCGGTTCCATCAACCGCGAGTCACGCCGTCCCGGCCCTCCACGTTGGATGCCGGCAGCCGCGCTCAGGTTCGCCGAGCCACTACCGTCCCCCTCATGTCTCCACTGTTCGGCAACAGCGAGAAGAAGCAGGCCGAAAAGGACGCCGCCCAGGCGGCGATCGCGCGTCTCGTCGCTCTCCCCCCGGCCGAGCTGGCGGTCGAACTCATGCCCGCCCTTGGGCCCGAAGGACCTCGGGGTCAGGGACCGAACCACGGCCCCAACATCTTGCAGATCATGATATTTCTGCTGAAGGACATCCCGCGCGGTGCGAGCCACATGACCGAACTGACCGAGCCAGTCCGCGAAGGCCTCCAAGTGCTCGAGCATGCCGAGCTGGTGCTGCGACCAACCCGCGGCACCGGGACCTGGTTCAATGCCACCCGTCAGGGTGAAGCCGCCTCGCTGACGGGACTGTGCAGCAGCAGATCCAACAACACCAGTAGCGCGGACCAGACCGTGCCGGTGCCGCGTGGACGGCCTGAACAGCATCCGACTCGCGTCGTCGCTGGACCGCAAGTGGAAGTCGACGTACGTCTTGCCCTTGCGGAGCCTGCGAACAAACACGACAGCGAACATCGCCTTCCTGCCGGGCCCGCCCCCGGCTGACCCTTTCGGCCGATCAGTCGTAGAGCTTGACGACGGTTCGGCCGACGGTCTGCCGGTTGGCCATGGCTTCGATCGCAGCCGGAACGTCGTCGAACTCGACGACCTGTCCGACGACGGCTCGAATGCGCTTCGCCCTGACCATGTCGACGATCTGGCGAGTGATTTCGGCTCCGAGTTCATTCGATGGGAAGTTCCAGCCGGTCGCCGTCTTCAGCATGACCTGGCGATCGGCATCCGCGTAGGACAGGAGGACGCCGCAGAGCTTGAAGTTCCCTGCCGCGATGCGCCGCGGGACGATCAGCTTCTCGTCGGCGACGATCTTGTTTGAGGCGAATCCCATCATCACATAGCGGCCGTTGTATCCGAGGGAGTTCATGGCATCCGCCATGACCGCCTCACCAACGTTGTCGAAGACGACCTCAACGCCCTTGTTCTGCGTCTGTTCCAAAACGATCTTGGCAAAGTCATCCGTCTGGTAGTTGATGACGGTCTCGGCTCCGAGGTCTCGACAGAGCGCGATCTTGTCGTCCGAGCCGACGGCAGCGATGACGTGAGCGCCCGCGTCCACTGCCAGCTGGATGGCGGCTGAGCCCGCACCGCCGGCGGCGGCGGTGATGAGCACCGTCTCGCCGGACTGCAAGTCGGCTCGGTCGAACAATCCCAGCCACGCGAGGTGGAAGGGGAAGTAGAACGCGGCGGCGTCCGGGAGCGGGATCTCCTCGGGCATCTCGAAGGCGGAGACGGCGGGGCAGATCGAGTACTCGGCGAAGCCTCCGTGGGCGCCGCTCGTGATCGCAACGACCCGCTTGCCCTGGAGGTGCTCGGCGCCGGGCCCGCAGGCGTCGACCACGCCCATCACTTCCATACCGGGGCTGTAGGGCAGCTCCGGGCGAACCATCATGTTGCCGCCCGTGATGCGCTCGAGGTCGTTCAGGTTGAAAGGGATGCCCAGCGCTCGGACTCTTACCTCGCCAGCACCCGGTTCGGGGACTTCGATCTGATCGAGCTTGAGGACCTCGCAGGGCTCGCCATATTCGTGCGTGCGCCATGCCTTCATGGTTGGCTGTGTCACTGCCGACCTCTCCGGTCTTGGATCTGGACCGTCGGCACGATACCGAGCCCCTGCTCGGTCTGTTGGAGACGCCTCGCGAGGTACAAGACCGCCAGTCGAGGTCGACCACCCCACGCCGCAGGGAATCGGCGGCGACGCCAATCCACCGACTGGGGACCAGACCGCCAGGGAGAGCTCTCCATCGACTTCTGCAAGACTCCGCCCGAGTCAAGCGAGGGGTGGGGCGCGACCGGATGGGACTGTGGACCACGGCTGACTGCCAGCTTGAGCGGAACGACGACCAATGAGTGACCCGGCGCCGCGGTCGATCGACGAGGTTCACTCCGCGCTCACCGCGCCGGGTGAGCCGTTCGAGATGGTCGAGACAACGATCCGCGGGATCCTCACGCGCGTATGGAAGAACGCGCCAACCTCACTCGCGACGATCCTCGCTCAGAGCCGGGCCTACGGCGAGCTCGACTTCCTCGTCTACGAAGGCGAGCACTGGACCTTTGAGCGGCATTACCGGACCACAGCGAAACTCGCGAACGAGCTGGTGTCTCGATACGGCGTGCGCAAAGGCGACCGGGTCGCGGTCGCGATGCGGAACCTCCCCGAATGGCCAGTGGCGTTCTGGGCTGCGGCCGCCGCCGGCGCCGTGGTCGTCCCGCTGAATTCCTGGTGGACCGGCCCCGAGCTCGCGTACGGGCTCAGCGATTCGGGGACGAAAGTCCTCGTCTGCGACCAAGAGCGCCTGGAGCGACTTGGCCCCGAACTCGACCGATTGCCGGGCCTCCAGGTCTTAGTGGCGCGCCCCAAGCCAGGCCGCATCCCAGCCGGCGCCACTCCCCTGACGGAGGTGCTTGGCGAGATCCCCGCCGACATCGACCTGCCGCCGATCCACACCGAGCCCGACGACGACGCGACCATCCTCTACACGTCGGGCACCACCGGGCAGCCGAAGGGTGTGCTGGGCACGCACCGCAACATCTGCACGAACCTGATGAGCCTCGGCTTCACGAATGCCCGGAGCGCGCTTCGGGGGACCGTGGGTGCGCCGCCCCGGCCCGCAGCCGGCCGCAACGTGTACCTGCTCTCGGTGCCGTTCTTCCATGCGACCGGCTGTCACTCGGTCCTCGTCGCCAATCTCGCCGCCGGCAACGAGTTGGTGCTCATGTACAAGTGGGACGCCGGACGGGCCCTCGAGCTCATCGAGCAGGAGAGGATCACGATTTTCGGCGGAGTCCCCGCGATGGTGTGGCAGGCGATGGAGCACCCAGACTTCGCTCGTCGGGACCTGTCGAGTCTCCGCAACGTCAGCTACGGCGGAGCGCCGGCGGCCCCCGAGCTGGTGCGGACCATCGAGGAACGGTTCCCGGGCAGGACACCAAGCAACGGCTACGGGCTCACGGAGACGTCGTCCGTCACCACCATGAACTCCGGTCTCGACTATCTCCGTCACCCCGACAGCGTCGGCGTCCCAGTCCCGGTCTGCGACGTCAAGGTCGTCGACGAGCAGGGCCGAGCGTTGCCCCCCGGTGACACCGGAGAGCTCTGGATCAAGGGTCCCAACGTCGTCAAGGGCTACTGGAACAAGCCGACCGAGACGGTCGCCTCGTTCAGCGACGGGTGGCTGCACTCCGGCGATCTCGCACGCATCGATGACGAGGGCTTCGTCTACATCGTGGACCGGGTCAAGGATCTCGTCATCCGGGGCGGCGAGAACATCGCCTCGATCGAAGTCGAGGCCGCGCTCTTCGAGCACCCGGACGTGACCGACGCCGCAGTGATCGGGATCCCCCACCCGGTCCTCGGAGAGGAGGTCGCCGCCGTCGTCCACACGACGCCGGACGCCGCGGTCACTGAGGAAGAGCTCCGGGAGCACGTCGCCGCGCGACTCGCCGCGTTCAAGGTCCCCACCCGAATCTGGTTCTGGGACGACCCGCTACCGCGGAACCCGGCCGGGAAGATCCTCAAACGGGACCTGAGGCAGCGTGTGCTCGACGACAGGGCCAGGGGCGGTAGGACGCTCTCGACGTGAGGGAGTGAGGGGCACCCGACTGGGACGCCGGTGGTGTCGTGGATTCTCCGGCGCTCGGGTCTCCGCCTCCGGCCACGGTGTTACTCACCGGCGGACTGAGTAGCCACCTACTCAGGACCGCTCCTCTACGTCGCGTGGATACTCGCCGGGGGGGCGTCGGCCGTGTTGGCCAGGGAATCTGGCGCGTGTCGAAGCGAACCCGTGCCGGTCGACGAGAGACCGAACGAGCGTGGAGGCTCCCATGGTGACGAACGAGACGACGAAAACCCGCCGCCGGTTCTCAAGGGGTGCGTTCTGGGGTGCGCTGTTCCTGCTCGGCGGCCTCGCCTGCATCGGGCATGCCATCGTGGTTCCAGCGAGCAAGCACGACGTGTCGCACGGGGTGGGCCCGCAGGGTCCCGAGACGACCTACAGCACGCCGTGGGCCTGGGCTCTCGGTGGCGGGGTGCTCATCCTGGGCGGGCTCGGCAAGCTCGGGTATGCCCGATATGGGCAACGGGACGACGGATCCGAGTAGCCGCTCAGGTCACGCCGAGTCCGGCGCACTGGTCGAACCTCAGCGACCCAGCCCGACGTCGGACTGCCTTGTCCGCTTGCGTCGAGAGCGCCGACCAACCACGACCTCGACTGGTCTGACCGGCGGTCTGCTGGATCGCGAGTCGCCAGAGACTCCGCATGACGTCGAGGTCGTCGGCGTTGCTCCTGCGCGCCGGTCTCGGAGCCGAACCGTCGCAGCCGGCCCAATGCCCGGACAAGTGCAGCTCAAGACGGAGGCGCTGACTGGGCCTCCCACAGCTTGACGCGGCCCGGAGGCGTGCGGCTCAGCAACGTCAGGGGGTCGACGGTTAACCAGCCCCCGGTCCGGGACCGGCGGGCCCAGTTCCTCCAGCTCCGGGGTTGGAGCCGGCGCCAAAGATCGAGCGGCTGGTGGGGCTTCCCCGGAAGCAACCGACGGTGTAGGGAAACTGCCACGTGAAGACGTAGTGGTACATGCGTACCTTCTTGCCGTTCCACATGACGGTGCTGGTAGTTCCGTGGCAGGCGTCGAGATTGGCGGTGGTGAGCACCTTGCCGTGCTCGCCACGAGGCCCATAGATGCCAAACCCGTCCAGGGCATATCCCAGCAGCGGAGAGGGGCCGGTCCCCGAGTCCTTGCTCAAGAGGCACAGCGGCATGGCGTGACGGTGGTACCCGCTCTGGTTCGGATGGCCCAAACAGGTGTCTTGGACTTCCTGCGCGGCAGCGTCGCGTCCGTTGGCATCGAACCCGTCGAGAAGCGCGACTCCATCAATGGTGACCCCGACGTCGCCGCCGACACAGGTTGGGCTACTCGCGGCCTTCGGTGTGGCCGGAACTCGAAGCGTGAAGCTGTCCGGGGTGATGCGGCTCGGGTCGGGACGGTACGCAAACGCCGGGTCGGTGGGGCTGGTCGGGAATGTGCCCGTGGTCTCACCGACCGGCAGGTCGTTGCCGCTCAAGGTCCGGGTTGCGCCCTGCACCTGGTTCTGGAACGTCGCGTTCGGCCACGAGACCGTTCCGCTCACGAAGGCCTTCTGGGTGAGGTTCCATGTCGCACCGTGGATCCAGGGAAGGGTTGTGTTGTCGTTCGCCGGCTGCAGCTGCCCCGAGTTGCACAGATCGATCTTGCCTCTCTGCGGTGATGAGCTGTACTGCTGATCACCGAGCGGTAGCGATGCCAGGTTGACGTTTCCCACATCGGCCCTGGGGATCGTGATCTGTCCGTTGTCGAGTCTGATCGGGCCACTCGAGGCCGCCGGTTGGGCATTGGGGCTGGTGGCCGCGGCGCCGAGCAGTACCAGCGCTGCACAGCTGATCCCAACCGTTGCCTTCGATCGGCACCGCAACCTGCGCCTCGCGGTCGCAGTCGCGTCGATCAGTCGAGCGCGTCCGGTCAACTTTTCCATGACGTCGGGTGGTCTATCCGATCCCGCCGAACACGGTCAATCTCGCGTGGCCCAATGGCCGATCCGAACTTCGAGGGGCGGCGATCGCCCTCAAGCTGGTCGGGACTCCGCGGAGGTCGCCGCGACGCGATGTCGGTAGGACGTGGGCGTTTGCCCCGTATAGCGGGCGAACGCCCTCGTGAAGGCGCTCCCGCTCTCGAAGCCGACACTGGTGGCGACGTCGAGGACGGTCGGTCCAGGTTCGGCCAAGCGCGACATGGCGCGCAGCAGGCGACTCTGGAGAAGGTACTGGCGCCACGTGATGTCGGTCGCGGCTGGGAACTGGCGTCGCAAGGTCCGCTCGGACACACCAACCGCACGACAGACGTCGCGGGCCGACGCTCGGGCGCGTGCAGGACGCGGTGTGGTTGGGTCGACGGTGACCACGTGGAGACGCGGCGAGTCCGGCGCCCGTTCGTCCGGGGCTCGGCACCCGGTTCTAGGATCAGCGCCGAATTCTCGGTGGACCGGACGTCTGCCACGGATCGGGGGACACGATGTCCGAAGAAAGCGGCGAGGCGTTCGAAGCGACCGCGCAGATCGGAACGCGGCTGCGCTATCTCGACCGGAGGGGATCGGTGTCGGTTCGCGATGGCCGCCTCGTGCTGCGCAAGCGGCGAGGCGCCGTGATCTCCGAGGCACCCGTCACCGAGGTGTCAGCATTCAAGAAGAAGATCAGTGCCGGTGCCGCGGCGCAGATCCGCATGAACGACAGCACCTACGTCGTCGAGCCGATCTCCTTCAACCAGACGCTCGGGGGCGGCCTGGACCCGAACCTCGCCCGAGCAGTGCAAGGCCTGATGCACCTCAAGCGGGGTCGACAGCTCACCGAGCAGTTCCTGACGGTCCTCGAAGGCATGGGTGGCCACATCGGCAAGCCCGGAGATCGCGACGAGCCCGGCGACGAGCCGAGCTGATCGCCATCCCGCCTCGTGTCGCGTCGTCCGGACGTATCGAAGCACCGCGACCCCGTCGCGACGGTGAGGGGCCCTCCGGGCACGCCCGCCCCTCGCGACCCAGCTGGCAGGCTGACCATGGATCACGGTGCTGAAGTCTCGGCCGACTGTCCAGACCTGACGACCTGAACGCGAAGGAGTAGCGGTGGCTCTGCAGAAGAAGCTCAGCGACGATCAGGCGTCCGTGACCTGGACCCCGATGTACGCGCAACAAGGCGAGGCCGTACACGCACCTCGCTTCTCCCTCCCGGATTCCGAGATGTCGCCCGACACCGCGTTCCAGTTTGTCCGCGACGAACTCATGCTCGATGGCAACGCCCGGTTGAATCTCGCCACGTTCGTGACAACCTGGATGGAACCGCAAGCCGAACATCTCATGGCGCTCACGTTCGACAAGAACATGGTCGACAAGGACGAGTATCCGCGCACCGCGGAGCTCGAGCGGCGATGTGTGAACATGCTCAGTCGGCTCTGGAACTCACCCAGCGACGACGAGGCCACCGGCACCTCAACGACGGGGTCGAGCGAGGCGGCGATGCTCGGCGGTTTGGCTTTGAAGTGGCGCTGGCGCGACCGCCAGAACAAGGCGGGCAAGGCCACCGATCACCCGAACATGGTGATGGGAGCCAACGTGCAGGTGTGCTGGGAGAAGTTCTGCCGCTACTGGGACATCGAGCCACGGATGGCCCCGTTGGAAGGCGACGTGTACCACCTCACGGCCGCGAAGGCGGCCCAGCTGTGCGACGAGAACACGATCGGCGTCGTCGGGATCCTCGGCTCGACGTTCGACGGCTCCTACGAGCCGATCGCCGAGATCTCTGCCGCGCTCGACAAGCTCCAGGCCGAGACAGGCATCGACATTCCCCTACACGTCGATGCGGCGTCGGGAGGCTTTATCGCCCCATTCCTGGACCCCGGCCTCCAGTGGGACTTCCGCCTATCTCGGGTGCAATCGATCAACACGTCGGGGCACAAATACGGACTGGTGTACCCGGGAGTGGGGTGGATCATCTGGCGAAACCCGGACGCCTTGCCCGAAGACCTCGTGTTCAACGTGAACTACCTGGGCGGCAACATGCCGACCTTCGCCCTGAACTTCTCGAGGCCCGGGAACCAGGTCGCGGCGCAGTACTACAACTTCCTGCGGCTCGGCTTTGACGGCTATCGGCGCGTGCAGCAGACGTGTCGAGACGTGGCTCGATACTGCGCTGATGCCGTCGCCGCGCTCGGGCCGTTCGAGCTCCTGACGCACGGGACCGAACTGCCGGTGTTCGCGTTCAAGCTCAAAGATGGCGAACGCAACTACACCGTGTTCGATGTCTCCGAGCGGCTCCGCGATCGCGGGTGGCTGGTACCCGCCTATACCTTCCCGGAGAACCGCCAAGATCTCGCCGCGCTGCGAGTCGTCGTCCGAAATGGCATGTCCCGCGACCTCGCCGACCTGCTCACCGCGGACCTACAACGTCACGTGGCCTATCTCGACCAACTCACCACCCCGCTGCCAAATCCACAACACCAGGCCTTCCACCACTAGCCCACGACCGTCAGGAAGGAGCGCCGTGGAAAGGAGCTGCGTTTCCGATGGGCTGTGGGCTCGACGATCTAGCCCGACACCGACACGGTGAGCGCCGGTCTGGTCATGTCAACCAGACACGCCACGGACATCGGCTGGCTGCCAACTCACCGCGCCAGCGCGACGACTGAAGTCACAACGGCGAGTAACAGGCAGAGCGGCGAGTAGAGCCACGTGTCACGGCGCGCGAAATCAGTATCGCGCACCCGCTTGACGAAGCCAATGTATCGCCGATCGCCGATCGACCTCGCGAGCAGCACGATCGCGACCCCCGCGCAGCCGGTTCGGAAGACCACCCGTGGATCCCACCCGCGTACACCCCCGACCACGATGGCGGCGCTGGCCGCCAGCAGTATCGCCACCGCCAGCGTCGCGGTGGTCGAGGGTGACAACAACGCCCGGTCATCCACCGTAGGCACCGCGGCCGACCGGCCCCTCCGACCTCCGATCGCCCAATAGATGTGCAAGACCGAGAGTGCGGCCAGCACCGCCGCGCCACTGACCCCGGCCACGTTGACGATCATCGAATGAGTGACCGACCGGTCAGTCGATCTCGCGGGATCCGAGGTTCGCTCAGCTGGCTGGCGTCACCGCGCCCTCGCGCGCCGCGATCGGGGACCCACCGGTCGATCGGGGGAACAATTCCCGGCATTCCGCCACTCCTCCCCTGCCGGCGGACCCCGCTCGGGGCAAGCAGCAGTTCACCTCGTGGCCAAGTCCGGTTGGCTAGGCGCCCAGAGATCTCGTTGCGGTACGTGGTCCGAGAGGCTGATCCCCGCGCCATCAACCCGCGGGGCGTCCAACCCATTCCGGCGGCGAGGACCTGGCCGCCGGGGCCTCCCGGCGCCCGGGTCCTCCGGCGACAGCCCCACCTGCCCCAGCGCGCCTTGATCGAACGGAGCCGAGGCCTATGGCGAAAGCCGCGCGCTTCGTCATTTCTTCCTTATAGTTCGAAGGAACTTGTCAGCAACGAGTAATGGAGGGGTCATGCTCGCAATCAGCCAAATGGGAACCACGCCGCAGGCGATTTTCTACGTCGTCGGCGTGATTCTGTTCATCCTGAGTGGGATCGGCTTCAAGCCGGCAGGCGACCGCGTGCACCTGGTCGGCTTGGGCCTCGCGGCGGTCTTCTTCGTGGTCGCGTGGAACGCGCTCGCCGCGACCTGATCGGCAAGCCGCGGCTCGGCGCGCCNNCCCCCCCCCGCCCCGCAACTCGTCGACGTGGAGCTCGACGCAGTGCCGAACCACGCCCGGCGGCGCCCCTGAGCGGGAGGCCACCCCGCCAGCGCGATACGCGAACCGGCAGTCCGCCATTCAGAACTTGACGCCGGAAGCAGAATCCAATCCCGCGGCGCTGATGGCACGTTGGAAGTCGAACCCCGACGCGGAATTCGCAAGCTTTCGAAGCCAGAGGAGCGCACCCGCCGGGCTTGGCGATGTCCCGGTAGTAGGACCGCACCTCGCCGAGAGTCCGCCGCCCGAACATGACGTCGAGCTTGGAGAATCCAAACACGAAGGAGTCGCTCTGGTCGATGAGCGTGACCCAAACCTGATCGGCGAGTTCCTCGGAGAGCCGGGTCGACAACTCGAGGCCGCCGAAGCCGGCGCCCAGGATCACCACCTGAGTTGGCACGGGCAGACGTTAGTTTGGCGCGTCTGGCGCTGCGCAGATCCGCGCCGGCTCGCAGCTGCGCTCAGGTCCCCGATCCCCGTCGAGGACCGGCCCGACCACGGTCAACGCGACGCGAAGTCGAGCAGCTGTGGAGCGAGCAGCGGCCAACGTTCGAAGAGGGCGCCGGTCCCGTTCCGTGCGGCGTCGCTTCGCTGATTCCATTCGTCGTCACCCCAAGGCGGCTCGACCAGGCGAGAGCCGGCGATGAGCCCATGGAGGCGTTCGGAGGTCGCGCGCGTGTGATGGGGGTCGCTCTTCCCGCTCCGAAAGATAAGCGTCGGGACAGTGAGCTTGGAGCACGCGGCGTCGGGCAGTCCGGGCACGGTCGCGCTCGGATCCGGCCAGTACGCCAACATCCAACGTTCCAGAGTCTCGATGAACCGCTGCGGGTCGAGCTCAAGAAAGAGATCTCGGTTCCGTGGGTTCTGCTCGAGGACCTCCGCCCATTCGGGGAGCTCCACCACCGCCTCCATGCCGCGTCGCCACGCGACGCGAATCGACTCGCCGCAGTAGACGGTGGCGAGCAGCATCAGGCCGTAGACACCGCCGGAGATCCATACCATCGCCAGGCCGGCGGCCACCTCGGGGTGGCTCGCGGCCGCGAGCAGGGAGACGCGTGATCCGCCCGAGCCGCCGAAGATCACTGCAGGTGCCATGTCGAGCGCGTGCAGCAGACCGGCCAGCCGATCGGCCTGCATCGCTGACTCCGATGGACCCGTGAAGCAGACGTCGGAGGCACCGGTGTTGGGACGGTCCCAGATGAGGACCTGCTTGCCGTGGTCGGCGAGCTCCTGCGCCAGCTGCCGGATGCCGGGCGTGTCTTTGCTGAATCGGCCACCCGGCGTCAGCACCCACGGGGCGCCCTCGCCGATGATCTCGTAGGAGATCACCGTGCCGTCGATGTCGGCTCTTGGCATCCGTCCCTCCCCGTCGACGATCGACGCGCTGCGGGAGCATCGACCCTCGGCCGCAATGTATCGGCAGGGTCGAGTGGGACTGACGGGTTTCGCCGGGGTGGATTGCGGGCGGTGGTGGCCCCGGCGAGACTTGGGGCAATGGCGACTGACGACGGGGTACCCCTCGTCTCCCACTGGATCGGCGGGCGGGCGACGGAGGGGTCCTTCGCTCGCAGTGGCGACGTCTTCGATCCGTCGACGGGCCGGCTGGCGAAGCAGGTTGCCTACGCGTCACCGGCCGACGTCGACGCCGCGGTCGCGGCCGCGCGCGCCGCCTTCGATGCGTGGCGCGTGACCTCGCTGGCCGAGCGGACCCGAGTCCTGTTCCGCTTCCGCGAGCTGCTCCACGCGCGCGCTGACGACTTGGCGGCCATCATCACCGCGGAGCACGGCAAGGTGCTGAGCGACGCCCGCGGGGAGGTGGCGCGGGGGCTCGAGATCGTCGAGTTCGCGTGCGGGGCGCCCCATCTGGTCAAGGGCCAGTTCTCCGAGGAGGTGTCGTCGCGGGTCGACGTCTACTCCATCCGTCAGCCACTCGGCGTCATCGCCATCATCAGCCCGTTCAATTTCCCGGCCATGGTTCCGTGCTGGTTCTTCCCATTGGCGATCGCCACGGGAAACACGGTGATCCTCAAACCGAGCGAGAAGGATCCGTCGGCAGCCAACTGGCTGGCGGCGCTGTGGGCCGAGGCTGGCCTCCCTGCTGGCGTCTTCAACGTCGTGCATGGGGACAAGGTGGCCGTCGACCGACTGCTCGAACATCCCGACGTGCAGGCGGTGTCCTTCGTCGGGTCGACTCCGATCGCCCGGTACGTCTACGAGACAGCCACCAGTTTCGGAAAGCGCGTGCAGGCGCTGGGTGGCGCCAAGAACCACATGGTGGTGCTGCCCGACGCCGACCTCGACCTGGCTGCCGACTCCGCGGTCAACGCGGGCTTCGGCTCGGCCGGCGAGCGGTGCATGGCGATCTCGGCGGTCGTCGCGGTCGGCGGAGTTGCGGATGAGCTCGTCGCCAAGATCGACAAGCGGATCCGCGGTCTCGCGGTCGGTGATGGACGGGGGGAGTCCGACATGGGCCCGCTCGTCACGCAAGCACACCGAGACAAGGTGGCTGCCTACCTCGACGCGGGTGTGGATGCGGGTGCGGCGTTGGTGGTCGACGGACGAGACCACGTCGTGGATGGTGACGAGTCCGGGTTCTGGCTCGGCCCGACCCTGTTCGACCATGTCACACCAGAGATGTCTCTCTACACCGACGAGATCTTCGGCCCGGTGCTGTCGGTGGTCCGGGTCGCGACCTACGACGATGCGTTGGCGCTCGTCAACGCCAACCCGTACGGCAACGGGTCGGCCATCTTCACCAACGACGGTGGCGCGGCTCGACGGTTCCAGAACGAGGTCGAGGTAGGGATGGTCGGAATCAACGTCCCGATACCCGTCCCGGTCTCGTACTATTCGTTCGGTGGATGGAAGAACTCGCTCTTCGGTGATAGCCACGCGTACGGGACCGAGGGCGTGCACTTCTACACGCGGGGCAAGGTGGTGACGAGCCGATGGCTTGATCCAAGCCACGGCGGTCTGAACCTCGGGTTCCCACAGCACGAGTGATCCCGACGTCCATCTCGACATCGACATGAGGGGAAGAGGCATGGCAGCCAACCTTGACCAGGTCAAGGTGATCGACGCGGACACGCACCTCACCGAGCGGCACGACTTGTGGACCAGCCGAGCCCCGGCGGGAATGAAGGATCGCCTGCCGCACGTGACCGAGGTGGACGGACAGGCCACCTGGGTCATCGGGGACTCGGTGTTGGGCCGCGCCGGGGCGGGCGGCGTCGTGGACAAGCAGAGCGTGAAGGGAAGGTCCTTCGAGGCGCTCTACGAATGGGAGATCGACCGGGTCCACGAGGCGGCCTACGACCCGGTCGCCCGCGTTGAGTTGATGGACCAGATCGGAATCTGGGCGCACGTCATCTTCCCGAACGTGGTCGGGCTCGGTGGACAGGCGATCGCCGGGGCAGTCGAGGATCTGGCGCTTCGCTTGCTCTGCGTCGAGATCTACAACGACGCGAACGCCGAGATGCAGGCGAACTCGAACAACCGCCTCCTCCCTATGGCCGTCATGCCGGCCTGGGACGTCGACGCTTGCGTCCGCGAGGCACATCGAGCCAAGAGCATGGGCATGCGGGGCGTGAACCTCACGTCCGATCCCCAGGACCAGGGTGCACCGGATCTCGCGAACCGAGCGTGGGACCCGCTCTGGGAAGCCTGCAGCGGCCTGGAGCTACCGGTGCACTTCCACATCGGCGCGAGCCTCACGACGATGACCTACTTCGACACGTATCCGTGGCCGTCACACGACGACGACACCAAGCTGGCCATCGGCGGAACGCTCCTGTTCGTCGGCAACGCCCGCGTGGTGGTCAACATCATTTGCTCGGGGATGCTGGAGCGGTTCCCCGGCCTCAACGTTGTGTCCGTCGAGAGCGGGGCGGGTTGGATTCCCTTCATCCTCGAGGCACTCGACTACGAGATGGCCGAGAACGCCCCCAACCTGAAAGCTGCCTTGTCGCTGTCGCCGTCAGAGGTCTTCAAGCGCCAGATGTACGCGACCATCTGGTTCGAACGCACTGACCTGGCGTCGCTCGTCGCTTCGGTCGGCGAGGACAACATCATGTTCGAGACCGACTTCCCCCATCCAACCTGCCTGTACCCGGATCCCCTGCGGTCTGCCGACGAGAACATGCGGGAACTGAGCGCTACGACGCGGAACAAGATCCTGAGCGGGAACGCATGCAAGCTGTATCACGTCTAACGAGCGGAACCTGTGCCGCACCATCGGGCGGCTTGGCGATGCGACCATCGGGGGCCACCGCCGGGTTCGAGCGTGGCGATCCAGCCGCTGGGCTCCCGCGCGGTGTCGATGAGCGCCGGGCTCAGTCGCCAGGAGGAGTCGGTTCGCTCGCGCAGGCGGCGGCGCGCTCGAGGAGCAGCGAGCGCTCGCGACCGTTGCGGGTGAGTGACGCCGCGCGCTTGAACTCGGCCCGTGCCTCGTCGGCACGGCCGAGCTTCGCGAGCAGGTCGCCCCGTACGCTCGGCAGGAGGTGGTAGGTCGCGAGTGCCGGCTCGGCGACCAGCGCATCGACGATCTCGAGGCCAGCGGCCGGCCCGAACACCATCGATAGCGCGACCGCACGGTTCAAGTCAACGACCGGTGACGGCGCCAGCTGCGCGAGCGCGTCGTAGAGGGCCGCGATGCGGGCCCAGTCGGTGTGCGCGGCGGTTCGGGCACGCCCGTGGCACGCGGCGATCGCGGCCTGCAGCGCGTAGGGGCCGAGCGCCCCGCCGAGCTCCTCGGCTCGAGCGAGCGCCGCGAGCCCTCGACGGACGAGGACCTGGTCCCAGCGGGAGCGGTCTTGTTCGAGCAACAGGACCGGCTCTCCCGACGGGCCGACCCGGGCATACGACCGCGACGCCTGGATCTCCAGCAGCGCCACGAGCCCGTGAGCTTCCGCGTCGTTCGGAACGAGCCCGGCCAGGATCCGGGCGAGGCGGAGAGCGTCCTCGCAGAGCGCCGGGCGCATCCAGTCATCTCCCGTGGTGGCCGAGTAGCCCTCGTTGAAGACGAGGTAGATGACTTCGAGTACCGATGACAGCCGTTCCGCCCGCTCGGGCGCGGGTGGAAGCTCGAAGGGAACGTGTGCCTCGGCGAGCGTTCGCTTGGCCCGCACGATTCGCTGGGCGATCGTCGGTTCCCGGACGAGGAACGCGCGCGCAATCTCCTGCGTCGTCAACCCTCCGAGGAGGCGGAGCGTCAGGGCGACCCGCGCTTCGATCGAGAGGACCGGATGACACGCGACGAACATGAGGCGCAGAAGATCGTCGCCGACGTCGTCGTCCATCGCGACGTCGAGATCGGCCATGGTCTCCGGTTGGGTCTCGAGTCGATGGCCGAGCTCTTCGTGCTTGCGCTCGAGGGTGGTCCTCCTGCGGAGCTGGTCGATGGCCTTGTGCTTGGCGGTGGCCATGAGCCAGGCGCCCGGGTTGTCCGGGACGCCTGCCTCGGGCCACTGCTCGAGGGCGGCGACGAGCGCGTCCTGAGCGAGCTCTTCGGCGAGACCGACGTCGCGCACCATCCGGGTGAGACCGGCGATGAGACGTGGCGACTCGATCCTCCAGACCGCGTCGATGACGCGATTCGTGTTCGCTGTCGTCACCGCGTCGTCCCGGTTGACCCGCGATGGTCCGCAGGGTGCGGCGCTACTTCGCGACCGCCTGGACGTCGGGAGGGAACTCGTCCATCTCGAACACCTGGCGAACCTCGATCATGCAACCGTCCGCGGGACAGCGCTTGGCCCACTCGACGGCCTCTTCCTTGGACTTTGCCTGGATCAGCCAGTACCCCCCGATCATCTCCTTCGCCTCCGTGAAGGGCCCGTCGATCACACTGGACTTCCCCTTCGAGAACTCGACGCGCGCGCCCTCGTGTTGCGGATGCAACCCGTCGAGGTCCAGCAGGACGCCGGCCTTGGTGAGGGTCTCGTTGTACTTCGTCATCTCGGCCATGGCCTCGGCGGTCGGCATCCATTCTCCCTCGACCGGGATGTTCGGCATCATGAACATCATGAATCGCATCGTCGTCTCTCCTCCTCGTGGTGGGTTCGCGGGGTCCAGCTCCCGGCCGTGTCATCCAGGCTCAGTCTGGCCCCGTCTGATGCGTCGATCGGGCGACACCAGAATCGACACTCCAAACGAGATTTCTGGCGCGAAATCAGCGTGGTCGGGCCAGGCGCTCACCGCGGAGGCGCAAAGATGTTGCCCATGACGGTGATGAGCGGGGAGCAGCGCCCCGCAGCGTCGCCCGCCAGCACACGCGCGCCAGATCCCCACCGGTGGCGGCGCCGCGTGTTGTTGGGTGGACTCTTTTTTGGGCTCACGCTGCTGATGTTGCGCCCGACGTGGTATTCGCTCGACCGGACCGTTCCCGACCTCGGTGATCCCGTTCTGTATATCTGGGTTCTCTCGTGGGGCGCCCATGCCATCCTCACCCAGCCGCTCCATCTCTTCGACGCCAACATCTTCTGGCCGCACCCGCTCACGCTGGCGTACACCGACAACCTGCTCGTCCTGGTACCGCCGTTCGCCCTCCTGCGCGCCCTCGGCGCCTCGTGGGCGCTCACGCTGAACCTTCTGATCCTCGCGATGCTCGTCGCGTCCCAGGCCTCGACGTACCTGCTTGCACACTGGCTGACCGGTCGGCGCGACGCCGCAGTGCTCGCCGCGACCGCGTTCACGTTCAGCAGCTTCTTGTACGTGCACATGGGCCATACCCAGCTCCTCCTCTTTGGTCTGTTCCCCCTGTGCTTCTACCTGCTGTTCCGCACGCTCGAGGAGCGCAGCCTCGGTTGGGCAACCCTGTTCGGGTTCGCAACGGTGGCGATGCTCATGGGCTCGCTCTACTACGCCGCGATCTACACCGTCTGTGTCGTGGTCATCATCGGAGGTTGGCTCGTTCTGCACCGGCGAAACCTCTCTCGACGCCTGTTCCAGTGCCTGCTCCTCGCCGGCACGATTTCCCTCCTCGCGGTCCCCACGCTCGTGCCGTACGCGACCCTCAACCAGGAGCGAGCACTCGGACCGCGGTCGGGTCTCCAAGCCGCCGACCTCGTGACGGTGTCGCGCGGAAGCGTGCTCTATCCCGTACTGGACCAGGAAGCCAGCCACCGCGGCGGCCGTACCGAGCACACGTTCTTCCCCGGCTTCTCCACCGCACTGCTCGCGCTCGTCGGCCTGGGGGCGCTCGTCGTCCGCCGTCGCCGACGCGCCAAGCTCCCCCCGCCGGCTCCTGCTCCCGTCTCGCCCGGCGCCGCCGAACCGCCGCGCGGAATCGACGACCCCGTCCTGCCCGGACGGTCCCAGTACGTCTGGCTGCTCATCGCCGCGGCCGGCGCGTCGGTCGTGCTCGCGCTGGGACCCCAGCAATATGGGATCACGATGCCATTTACGCTGTTCCACAACTACCTTCCGGGCTTCAAGAACATCCGCGCCATCTCCCGCCTCGCGATGCCCGCGATGCTCACCGGCGCGGTACTCGCGGGCGTCGGCTTCAGTTGGCTCACTCGTCACCTGCGGGCACGGGCGGCGGCGCTACTCGCAGTCGGGGTGGCCGCCTTCATGCTGCTCGAGTTCGCCGGGACGGTCCACCGAGTCGTACTCCCGACCGATCCGGCGACGCTCGCGGTGTACCACGAGCTCGCGCGGCGTCCGCCAGGCGCAATCGTCGAGCTCCCCATCGCCGGGAGCGTCAGTCCTACCCATGAGTGGCCCTTCGTCGAAGCTCCGCGCATGGCGTATGGCACCATCGATTGGCACGACCGTGTCAACGGCTACTCGGGAAGCGCGCCCGCCGACTATCTCTCGAACCTGGCGTCACTGAACTCGTTCCCGTCGCGCGCCGCGCTCGCGACCGCGCGGCGGCTCAAGGTTCGCTATGTCGTGCTGCACACCGGACGTTACGCAGGCTTCTCGCAGTACACCGACGCCCAGGCGCGGGTAGTCATCGGGGCGTTGCCGACGAGCGCGACCGCCAATCGCTACGGGAACAGTTGGCTCATCGACCTCGACCATCCCTGAGCGTCGGGCCGGGCGTGGGCCGCTCGTCGTCGGCCTTGACTCCAGTGCATCGACCCGAAGCCGAGGACTCCTCGGTCGTGGTCTCCTGGGATCGAGGGCGTTCGGTTGCCATCGCAGGCATCAGCCGTCGAGACGCCCACTTCCTCCGGTGCGGCCCCCCACCCCGCTCGTGTCGCGCAGTTCGAGCGGCGGCGGCTCGGGGAATTGAGTCAGCGCCACGATCCCACCCGAGGGAGCGACGCCGGGGTGGGACCGTCGCGGGGATGGGCCAGGATCGTTGGCTTGCGGGCTGGTCATGGCGGCGTGCTGATCGCTTGGTCTGAGGTCAGGCGGGCCGCGGGCTGGCCGGCGGTGAAGCGCCGGCGACACACGTCGTGCGCGCGGAGAGTTTGTAGAGGGTGCCGTCGTGCACGGCGTGGATGGAGTGGAGGACGAGACCTGGGAACACCCGGGTTGGGGCCTCGGTCCCCGGCCTGCCGTACCAGGCGACGTACACGGGCTGCGCGCACGCCGCGTGGAGGAGTTGCTGGATGGTTGCGGGCACGAGGCTCGCGGCGGGAACCAACGGGCCGGGCTGGGCCACGATGGGCTGGTGGCCCGATGCGTAGTAGAGCGCCCAGGGCGAGTTGCTCACCACGAGCGCATCGGCCGGCAGGTGCTGGACCGTCCGGGCTAGGGGCGCGTCGACCACGGTGGGACCGTTGTAGTAGCCGCGGCCGGTGCCGTCGCTCCAGGCGTTCTGGGCGAACCAGACGCCATAGAACAAAAGGAACGCGACCCCGATCGCCAACCCGGCGCGGCGGCCCGGGAAAAACGGGTGGCGGCCACGTCGGAGCGCGAGCGTGCGGGCGTTCTCGATGAGCCACGCGGCGATGATCACGAGCGGTACGTAGATCGGCATCACGGTTCGCGTCTCGACGCTTGCTCCGGAGACCTTCCCGGCGGTGAGCACGAAGGCGCTGTACGTTCCGACGAAGACGCTGAGGGGAAGGAGGCTGCCGGCGCCGACCCGGTGGCCAAGCCGTTGCCGTTCCCGGGTCGCGGCGAGGGCGCCGACGACCATGAGCGCGACGACTGGCAATGCGATGACCGCCCATGGCGATATCACAGCGCTCGGCGCGACGAGGTCGCGGACGCTGCTGGCGAAGAGCCCCAGCAGGTTCCACAGGCTTGTCGAAACACCGACGCGGGGTCCGAGAACGTAGGGTGCTCCCGAGGTGGCGTTGCGGAGCAGCCAGAGCGCCGGCAACGGCACGAAGGCCAGCGCGAACACGCTGAGCTGACCGAGGCGGGTGCGGGCGGGCTGATGCACGCGCGGCACCAGCAGCACGACCACACCCGCGATCGCTAAGGCCAGGGCGGCGTAGCGGACGAGGAAGCCGACGCCGGCGAGGAAGCCGGCCAGCGCGACGAGCCGGGTCCGATGTTTGGCCGAGGCGAGCGCACCCTCCAGCAAGAGGATGAAGCCCAGGAGAACGGCGCAGAACAGCGGCTCCGACCATGCATGGCGAGCGACGTTCAACAGGGTGGGTGAGACCGCGACGAACGCGGTCGCCGCGAGTGCCAGACCGGGCGAGGCCACGTGACGGCGCAGCAGCATCGATGTCAGGACAACCACCGCCGCGAAGGCGGCCGCGTTCACCACCCGCGCCCAGGTGAGCACCGATAGCCCCGCCCACTGCCCGATCGCGAGCACTGCTGAGAACCCGGGCGCGAACGTCGTGTTGGGCTGCCCAGTCAGGTCCGAATAGCCGTGACCGGCGACGAGGTTGCGCGCCGCCGAGATGTAGGTGACCGAGTCCGGTGACAGTCCCGGGCCGTGGCGGGTCGCGACCCACGTCGCAACCGCCGCGACCACGGCAAGCATGGCCGGCACCCAGAACGGGTGCTCGTCCCACCACGTCCACCGGCTAAGCCGACCTCGAACGGGCTCGGCTCGGCCGGGTCTGGGCTCGCGCTCAGCGAGGATGTCCGCGGGAGCGGAACTCAGGGCAGCCACGCGGGCTCACCGTATCCAGTACGACGAAAGACACCGACGCGCTCGTCCACGATGATCTTGACTTTGGTTGTTTCTTTGCCAGTTCTTGGCTGTTCGCAAGTCGTGCGTCGCAGACCCGACCTCGTCGAGGTTCCCGACGCGGGCTCCGACCGAGCGCTCCGCCTCGCTGTCGGCGAGTGCCGTCGCAGGCTACGGTTTTCCCGCCTGCCTACGGGGGGAGGCCGCGATGGGGATGAGCGGATCGGCGCCACGTCGGAGACCGTCGTACGGGTGGTGCCGTAGCCGGACGGCGGTCGTCGCCGTCGCGGTCGCGGTCGTCGGGTGGTCCGGCAGCGTCGCCTGGTCGAGCGTCGCCGCGGGGAGCCCCCAAGCACCGGCGCTCTGCGCCGCCGTGCAGCAGTTCAACGCCGCGCCGTTGATCCTTCAGACAAGCGACGCCATCGCCGCCCTGCGAACCCTCCAGCGGGCGGCGCCCCATGCGGTGGCCAGCCAGTTCGCGGTGCTGGGCACACTCATCCAACGTGGACAGCAGCCCTTCGATGTGTTCACGAACGCCACGATTGGCGACAAGAGCGCTGGCAAGGCCGGCGTGGCTGGCGGCAAGATCCAGCGGGCTCTCAAGAGCGACTGCAGGACGCAGATCGACTTCTATGACGCCGCTGGGCAGTCGCCGTCCGACTGGGCACTGAGTATCTGCAACGACTTCACCATGTATACCGGTCAGCTCACGAAACACTCCACCAGTTATGTCACCGGTGAGGAAAACGACGCGTCCCTCGGGTCAGCCCTCCTCGTCGCCACTGATGCCTCGACTTGGGCAAAGAGCCTGGTCTCCGACACGGACACCGTCATCTCGGACCTCGGCGGCGAAGGGTCGCCCGCGGTGGATCAAGGCCGCGATATCAAACAGTTCTTCGTCAACGCGCTCACGCAGTTCCGCCAAGCGCTGGTCGGTTTCCAGCAGCAGGTCCAGGCGCTCCCGACGACTGACCTGGCGACGTTGGGCGCCCAGCTCCAGGCCCTCGGTTCTCAGTTCAGCAGCGCGAGTAGCCGCGACGTGGGGGGGAACATTCCTTCGCTGATCTCGGCGGCGGAAGCCCAATTTCCCACCGCGGGTCTCACCCAAGCGTTCGCCAACGCGGGGTGCCCCGGAACGTAGGCCCGGTGACCAACCCGCGGCGCCCGTGAGGGTGCGAACCGCACAAAATCGGCGATCTGTCAGGGTCGGAACGTGCCGGGTCCGGCAGGCTCGTTGCGCCCGGCCGATGGCGTCGGGCCCAGCCTCAAGCCCTACTCGTCGTGCTTCGACCGCCATAGCCCGTCGAGAAGCGCTCTCAATCCGAAGCTGAAGTCATGTTCGGGGTCTGGCCTATCCCCGTAGTCACTGAATTTGAGAACCGTTGGATATTTGCGGGCCGGAAGCAGGTCCAGCAGCTCGTGGAGTCCTGAGCTCGCCGTTCCGCTCCAGGCAGAATCACCGCGCCGAGAGGCGCTGGCGCTGAAGACTGCAGAGCAGACCACGAAATGCATGACGGAGGAGTACACCTGCACGGCGAACTGCGGCTCGCAGCCGTCACGGTCCATCACGCTCCAGAACATCTCTCGAGCGCGCATCGCGTTCGGCCCAAGAAGTGGCGCGTTGGAGCTGATGAGCACCACTCCGCGGTGCCCTACCAGCACCCGTCGCAAATCGTTGGCGAGGCGCTCGACGGCATCGCGCCATTTGAGTGCCGGGTCAGGGGGCTCGAGCTCTCCGAGGACGAGGTCGGCAACCTCCACCAAGAGCTCCTCGCGGCTGGTCACGTACCGGTACAGGGATGCTGGGCCGGTGCCGAGCTCCTCGGCCAGCCTCCGCATGGTCAGGTCCCGAGCGCCCCCCTCGTCGATGATTCTCAGTGCGACTTGGCAGATTCGCTCGATGCTCAGGCCGCGACCTCGAGCGCGCAGCCGCTGCAGGTAGCGGTCTCGCCACCACTGCGCCGACCCGGGAGCGTGGGTGGCCCCATCGGGCTGGACTGCCGGGTTGACCTGGGCGAACACTGATCGTATTTTAGCGAACATCGTTCGAACGGCCGGCGTGGAGGCTATGCCCCATGCCCAGGCTCGTCCGTTGCCGCACCCGCGGCTCGCCGGTCGATCCTGAAGAGCACATGACTCGGTCACATCTACCGTGAGGAGAGAGTGTCCATGGCACTCAGGCTGAAGCGAGTTTTGCCGGTGGCCATCGCAGTTGGGTGCGTGGCGGCGGCGCTGGTCTCGAGCCCTGCGTCGAGCTCGCCCGCGAAGCCGCTCAGCGTCACGTGGATGTCGGGCTTCGCCGCTCCCGGCACACCCGCCAAGTACGACAAGGTCGGCGTGATCAAAATCGGGCCGAGCAGCGCGAAGAACGTCTTGGTACTGGAGCCGGGAACCTCTGCGGGAAGCGCCTACTTCGTACCCCTCGCCGAGTGGATCGTCTCGAAGGAGAGCGGCTGGCAGGTCTGGTCGGTCGAGCGCCGGGAGAACCTGCTGGAGGACCAGTCGGAGCTGAACCTGTTTAAGGAGGGCAAGGCCACCGCGACGCAGCTGTACGACTACTACCTCGGCTACCTCAAAGACCCGAGCATCACGGATCACTTCCAGCTGATCCCGAGCTCGACCGTCGAGTTCGGGAAGCAGTGGGGAATGAACGTCGCGGTCGAGGACCTGCACGGGGTGATCGAGGCCGCCAAGAAGCTCGGAGGCAAGGTGGTGCTCGGCGGCCACTCGCTCGGCGGATCGGTGGTCACGGCTTACGCGACCTGGGACTTCAACGGCCGCGCGGGGGCCGATGATCTCGCGGGCTTGGTGTACATCGACGGTGGCAGTAGCCCAAGCGCGCTGAGCGCCCAGCAGGCGAACTTCGAGTTGCAGTCCCTCGACGCCCCGAGCGCCTCCCCCTGGCTGGCGTTCGGCGGGATCGCCGCACCGTATGCCGGGGTATTCAACGCCACCGGATCGGCGGCCGCACTCCTGGACCCGAACGCCCCCAACCTGGCTCAGCCTTCGGGGCTTTTGCCGTCTGATCTGGTTCCCCCAGTTCGGGTCACCAATGTCGGCCAGTACGGGTATGCGCTCAACGTGGCAACCTCGCCGATGGGCTTGCTTGCGGCCCAGGGGCATCTCGGCGTAGGCCTCGCGGCGCGGGGTCCGGTTCATGGCTGGGACGGCAGGGGCGCTCTCACCCCGATCAACCGCTTCGCAACGATGTTCTCAGGGTTGGGGGTGAACGACGCCGACGGCACCGAGTGGTACTTCCCGCAGCGCTTGACCGACGACACGGGAGCGGTGGATAACGGAAACGCAAATCCCGCGCAGAGCGTGCTCGACCTCGACGCGACGATGGGTCACGACCTCCCGAGGAACCTACGGATCTACGCCTTCGGCGCGCGCCTCGGCGGAGCGGGGGTGCTCCAGGACGCGCGCATCCTGGCCCAGCAGTCGCAGATTCCTCTGAGCAACCTAACCCTCGTGAATCGCCAGAGCACCTACGCTCACAACGACCCGGCCGGCGCTTATCCCAACAACGTCTTCTTCGATCACCTCGTGCCGTTCCTGATGAAAGTCAGCTCTCACGGGTAAGCGCGTTCCGCAGGCTCAAGGCAGCCCCCGACAAAGCATGTCTCGTGGCTACCGGCGCTACCTGCATTCGCCGTCGCGGCTGGCGATGAACCCCGGACGCCGCTCCTGGCCATGTCGCCCAGGTGCCGGAGCCGCGTCCCAAGAACCGTCAAGCGCCGATCGGAGCCACCGCGTCAAGCATGAAACGGTGTCGCACCAGCGGTGTCGGCCCGTCCGTTAGAAGAACCGTTAGAAGTTTCGTCTCTCGCGCAGGGGGCGGGTGCTGCGCACCGGCCCAGATCTGCGGCTTCGTGGTGGTGGGGGAAGGATTTGAACCTTCGACCTTCGGGTTATCAGGGCCTTGACAAGGTGCCGAGCGGTGCCCGGCCGGGCGCTCGCGTCGTACCGAACAGGGCCGCCCCTCTCTCATGTGCCGCCCGATCCGTCCGGTCCCCATCAGGTTCGGTCCCTGGTGACAGGATCGGTGACAGGCCTATTGCTGTCGAAGGATGATGACCTCGGACGGATCGATTTTGCGCTCGGCGATCCCGGCAAAGCCGTCGCCGGCGGTGTAGCTGTCTTCGCCGATGAACAGGCCGTGCTCGTCGATCGGCCAGACGACGGCCATGCGCGTCTCGAACAGGTAGTCGGCATCGGGGTCATCGACCTCGATGCCGCGGGCGCTGAGCGTGCGGCCCGGGTACGCCATGCGCATGACGCCCTCGGTGAGGATGCAGTCGCGGTCGACGATCAGGCGGTCGATGTCGAGCTGGAGCTTCTGGGCACCGCTGGCGGCGAAGTCCTCGTAGAACTTCTGCACCGCGGCCTTGCCCACCGGCCCGGTGACCCCGTCTTGGGCGAAGTTCTGAGACGTAACTCCCCTC
>PLJD01000083.1 GCA_003140175.1 Actinomycetota bacterium | reverse complement strand
TGGCGGGCGCCCGGGTCGACCTCGACCCCGCGACGGGGACGCTGGCCGGCGTCGCGCTGCGCGTCGGAGCCGGCGACCCGCTCGACGGCGTGGTGCTGCGCTCCTACTGCATCGGTGCGGCCCACATGGCGCTGGGCTGGGTGCTCACCGAAGGCATCGCCGTCGATCCCGACACCGGCGCGGTGCTCGACCTCACCATCCGCTCGTTCGGGATTCTGCGCGCCCGGGCCACGCCGCCCATCCGCGTAGAGATCCTCGACGAGTCCGGGGCGCCCCGCCCGAGCGCCAGCGACGCGGTCTTCGCGGCGGTGGCCGCCGCGGCCTGGGCGGCGGTCACGGTCTTCGACGGAGCCCGGCCCGAGACCTTTCCGACCCGCGCCACCCGCTCATCCCGCGCGGCGCGCGCCTGAGCCGTCGGGCCCCGCCCGAGGGCTAGCGTCGCGGGGTGCCCGGCGCGGTGGTGTTCGTGGTCGCCATGGTCTTCGTCGTCCCCGTCGCGGTGATGCTCGGCGGCGCCATCTGGAGCGCCGCCTTCGGCTGGCTCGGGTCGGCTGACGCTGACGCGCATCCCGCCGAGCACGCGAGCTGACGACCAGCGGGCGGTCGTGCCGCCGCCCCGGAGGGGTGAGCGGCACCCGGTGCGCGGTTCAGCCGGTCGGGAGGCTATGGGGCTGGCCGAACCGGTAGCCGACGGAACGCACGGTCTGGATCCAACCCGCATGCTCCTCGCCGAGCTTGGCCCGGAGGCGGCGCACGTGCACGTCGACCGTGCGCGCCCCGCCGTAGTACTCGTAGCCCCAGACCCGGGACAGGAGCTGCTCACGGGTGAAGACCTTGCCCGCGTGCGTCGCGAAGAACTTCAACAGCTCGTACTCCATGTAGGTCAGGTCGAGTGGACGCTCGCCGAGCGCGGCTTGGTAGGTCTCGACGTTCAACGCCAGGTCGCCGTACTCGACCACCTCCGGGCGGGGTCCTCGGCCGCTGCGCCAGAAGAGGTGCCGTAAGCGGGCCTCGAGCTCCTTGGGGTGGAACGGCGAGAGGCAGAAATCGTCGAACAGGTCCTCGCGCAGCTCGAGCTCGCCGAGCTGGGCGCCCGAGACGAGTAGGAGTACCGGCGTGATCGTCGCGTCGCGCTTGCGGAGCGCACGACAGATCCCAAACGCGCCCTCGGGGTCCTCGTCGCACACCACGACCGCTCCCGCCCAGCCGTCGCGCGGCTCGTGCTGGGCCGCGGCGGACGCGTTGACCACCGCTTTCCAGCAATGGCCGGCGAGGTCCAGGGTCTGGGCCAGGAGGGGCGGCGGCGGGTCCGGGTAGACCAGCAGCGGCTCGACGACGTCCATCACAACGTGGGCAGGTACCGCTGAAGCTCGTAGGGGGTGACCTGGGAGCGGTAATCATCCCATTCGGCCCGCTTGTTGCGCACGAAGTGCTCGAAGATGTGCTCGCCCAACGCTTCGGCGACCAGCTCGGAATGCTCCATCACGTCGATGGCCTCGCCGAGCGACTCGGGCAGCGAGGCAATGCCCTCCGCGGCGCGCTCCTCGGGTGTCAGCTCGAAGATGTTGTTGGTCGCCTCCGGGGGGAGCTCGTAGCCCTCCTCGATCCCCCGGAGCCCGGCGGCCAGCATGACCGAGAAGGCGAGGTACGGGTTGCAGGCCGGGTCGGGTGAGCGGAACTCGATGCGGGTCGAGCTCTCCTTGTCCTTCTTCGTCACCGGCACCCGGACCAGCGCGGAACGGTTGTTGCGAGCCCAGCAGACATACACCGGTGCCTCGTAGCGCACGTTCAGCCGCTTGTACGAGTTCACCCACTGGTTCGTGACCGCGGTGATCTCGCGGGCGTGGTGGAGCAAGCCGGCGATGAAGCACTTGGCGATCTTGGAGAGCCCGTGGGGGTCGCCCGGGTCGTGGAAGGCGTTCACGTCGCCCTCGAACAGCGACAGATGGGTGTGCATCCCCGAGCCGAAGTCGCCGCTGATGGGCTTGGGCATGAACGTCGCGTAGACCCCATGGTCGGCGGCGACTTTCTTGACCACGTGCCGGAACGTGATCACGTTGTCGGCCATCGTGAGGGCGTCGGTGTATCGCAGGTCGATCTCGTGCTGGCTCGGTCCGAGCTCGTGGTGGCTGTACTCGACGGGGATCCCCATCGCCTCGAGGTTCACAATGGTCTGCTTGCGCAGCCCCGACACCCGGTCGAGCTGGGTGAGGTCGAAGAAGCCCGCGTGGTCGAGCGGCTCGGGGGCGAGTTCGGACTCGAAGTAGAAGAACTCCATCTCCGGACCGGTGTAGAAGGTGAAGCCTTTCTCGCGAGCCCGTTCCAGGTTCCGCTTCAAGACGAAGCGGGGATCGCCCTCGAAGGGCTCGTTCGAGATCCGGTGGACGTCGCAGAAGATCCGCGCCGTCGGTGCGTCGTCGCCGTGCCAGGCGACGATCTCGAAGGTGTTGGCGTCGGGGATCAGGAGCATGTCGGACTCCTGGACCCGGCTGTAGCCCTGGATGGCCGAGCCGTCGAAGGTCATGCCCTCGACGAGCGCACCCTCGAGCTCAGCGGGGGTGATCTCGAAGCTCTTCAAGAAGCCCAAGACATCGGTGAACCACAGGCGCACGAACCGGACCCCTCGTTCCTCCACCGTGCGCAGGACGTAGTCGACCTGATGCTGCATAGAACCAGTGTGGCAGGCGAGGAGGGCCAGGCCGACAGGCGAAGCGCCACCGCCGGTCCTGTTTACAGCGCATTCACAGTCCCGAGCGGGCAGCGAGGCGTGTGACGTGACAGCATCCCAACCGCACGCGCTCGGCGGGCCGCGGCCGACGAACGGCCGGGCAGGGTCGTCGACCGAACGGAGGAAGGCACATGGAAAGCCGTAGCCCCAAGGAGGTCCTGGACCTCGCCCGTAGTTCCGAAGCGCAGTTCGTGGACCTGCGTTTCTGTGACTTGCCCGGGATCATGCAGCACTTCTCGATGCCGATCCACCAGCTCACCGAAGACGGGTTCGAGGAGGGCTACGGATTCGATGGCTCGTCGATCCGCGGGTTCCAGGAAATCCAGGAGTCCGACATGCTCCTGATCCCGGATCCCGACACGGCGATCATCGACCCGTTCCGTGAGCACAACACGATCAACCTCAACTGCTTCGTGCGCGACCCGGTGACCGGCGAGTCGTACTCCCGCGACCCGCGCTACGTCGCGAAGAAGGCCGAGGACTACGTGCGAGGGACCGGCATCGCCGACACCGCGTTCTTCGGGCCCGAAGCCGAGTTCTACATCTTCGACCAGGTCCGCTTCGATCAGAACCAGCACTCCGGCTATTACTTCGTGGACTCGAGCGAGGGCGTGTGGGGCTCAGGACGCGAGTTCGAGCTCGACGGCTCCCCGAACCTCGGGTACAAGCCCCGCTACAAGGAGGGGTACTTCCCGGTTCCGCCGATGGACAGCTACCAGGACCTGCGCGCCGAGATGGTGTCGGTCATGGAGTCGGTCGGGATCGAGATCGAGGTGCAGCACCACGAGGTCGGCACGGCCGGCCAGGCCGAGATCGACATGCGGTTCGACACCATGTTGACCATGGCCGACAAGCTGATGCTCTACAAGTACGTGGTCAAGAACGTCGCCCACGCTCGTGGGAAGTCCGCGACGTTCATGCCCAAGCCGCTCTTCATGGACAACGGCTCCGGCATGCACGTCCATCAGTCGCTGTGGAAGGGCGGCTCGCCGCTGTTCTTCGACGAGAAGGGCTACGGCGGGATCTCCGACCTGGCCCGCTGGTACATCGGCGGACTGTTGAAGCATGCGTCGGCGATCATCGCCTTCTCGAACCCGACCACGAACTCCTTCAAGCGGCTCGTGCCGGGCTACGAGGCGCCGGTCAACCTTGTGTACTCGCAGCGGAACCGCTCGGCGGCGGTGCGCATCCCGCTCTACTCGCAGAGCCCGAAGGCCAAGCGGCTCGAGTTCCGCTGTCCGGACCCGTCGTGCAACCCGTACCTGGCGTTCGCGGCGATGCTGATGGCGGGTCTCGACGGCATCCAGAACAAGGTGGAGCCGCCGACGCCGGTCGACCGGGATCTCTACGACCTGCCGGCCGAAGACCTCGCCAAGGTCCCCCAGGTGCCGGGGTCCCTCGACGAGGCGTTGGCCGCGTTGGAGGCCGACCACGATTTCTTGCTCGCCGGGGGCGTCTTTACCCCCGACGTCATCGAGACGTGGATCGCCTACAAGCGGGACAGCGAGATCGACCCGATGCGGCTTCGCCCGCACCCCTACGAGTTCTACCTGTATTACGACATCTGATCGGCAGGGGCGGCCGGCGTGCCCGGCCGCCCAGCCCCGGCCGGTGTCCCCGAGGGGTTACGGGCAGTCGATGCCGAGGTCGGCGCGCACGGCGGGCGGGGGTGGCGCCACCGCCCCCCCCGGGCAGCCGACCTCCGCGCTGCCGAAGTCGGTGACCGCCCAGCTCGTGCCGTCGCAGTGGGCGAGGCCGAACCCGCCCTGGTAGCTGGCCTCCTGTCCCGCCGCAGGCAGCGTGTCGAAGCGCGCCCAGGTCGAGTCGGACCGGGACAGGCTGACGTTGGCGACCAGGTACTGGGCTGGGTTCACGTCGAGCCCCGCGACTGCGCTCACCCGCACCGCGGCAGGGATCGTCGCCGTGCCGCCGCAGGGAAGCAGGGACGGAGTCGTCGCCCGGGTCGTCGTCGGACGCGCGAGGTGCGGCGCCCGTTTCGTTGCCGGCGAGCCGCCCCCGCTGCACGCCGCACCGGCCAGGACCAGTGCCACCACGAGCACCAGGCCGGCTCGCTGCACGCGTCAACCCCTCGGTGGCGGGGCGGCCGAGGCGTCGGTCCGCCGTTGCGCGCGCGGCGCGACCTGGACCCCGGTCAGCGTTTCGGCGTCCGGGCGACGATGCTCTTGGCGAGGGCCAGCAGCTGCTTGCGGGCCGGGGCGGCGAGCGGCCCGCCGCTGCTCGGCTGGTTCGCCGGAACCCACTGCAGCGAGAAGGCGAACTGGGTGCTTTGGGCGACGTAGATGGTCGACAGGTTGTTGTCGATGTACGACGACTTGCCGACGTTGGCGTCGATCGTGTTGTACCCGTCCTCGTTGTCGATGGCTCGTTGCGCCTCGACCACGTCGACCCCGTTCTCGCCCGGAGGGACCAGGAACCCAGGGAACTGGTTCGTGGCCACGAGCACCGCGGTCGGCGCGAACGCGTCGGCGCCGACGACGAAGGCGCACGCGTTCGGCACCTTGTTCCCCCGGTCGGTCGGGTCGATGTTGACCGGGCCCCCGAACGCCTTTTGGACCTGCGCGACCGTGAGATAGCTGCAGGGTTGGACCCCGTTGACGGGCGGCGCGACCGGCTTTGGGGACGGCTTCTTTCCCGCGGGTACCCCCCCGGCGCCCAGGGCCGCGACGGCCAACACGAGCCCGAGGACGATGGCGCGACGAGGGGTGATCAGCACGGCCGCGGAGCCTATCGGCGCGTCTCGGGCTCGCGGCGTCGCCCTACCTGCGCTCGTAGAAGACGCGGTCGACGACCCGGCGGGCTCGGCGGGTGACCCGGCGGAAGTCGTCTCGCAGCGCGGCTTCGGGACGGTGCAGCTCGCCGAGGAGCCGGCCGACGTGCGCCGCGTCGTCACCCGTCGGGAGCGCGTCGCTTGGCCGTCCGGTCACGAGGTAACAGGCGTTGCGCGCCCGCTCACAGAACTCGTAGGCCGCGGCGAGCACTGCGACGTCTTCGCCGTCGAGCAGCCCGGCGTTGCCCAGGGCCTCCAGCGCGGGCACGGTGGCCGGGTTTCGAATCGACGGGTGCGCGGCGCCGTGCTCAAGCTGGAGCAGCTGGACCGTGAACTCGACGTCGGTCAGGCCGCCCTTGCCGAGCTTGAGGTGGAACTGGGGATCTTCGCCCGGTGGGATGCGCTCGCGCTCGACACGTGCCTTGTTGCGACGGACCTCGCGCGCCGCGTCGGATGGAAACGCGTCCCGGTAGACGAACGGCTCGACGAGCTGCACGAAGCGCCGGCCGAGCTCGAGGTCCCCGGCCACCGGTCGGGCACGGAGCAACGCCTGGACCTCCCAGACCTGAGCCCATCGCTCGTAATAAGCGCGGTACCCGTCGAGCGATCGGGCGAGGGGCCCGTTCTTGCCCTCGGGACGCAAGGTGGCGTCGACGCGAAACGTCTGACCCTCGGCGGTGGTGGCGCCGATCTCGCGGACGAGGCGCCGCGCGAGGTGGTCGGCGGCCTCGAAGTCGGCTGGTCGCTCGCCCTCGTAGACGAAGAGCACATCGATGTCCGACGCGTAGGACAGCTCGAGACCGCCCAGACGTCCCATGCCGATCACCGCGAAGGGCATGGACGGGTCCAGGGCTGACAGCGCAGCCTCGACGCAGGCGTCGGCGAGCGCGGCGAGCTCGCGTGAGGTGACGGCGAGCGGCGCGAACCCGAGCACGTCGCGGGCGCCGATCCGCAGGTGCTCGCGTCGCTTGAAGCGTCGCAGCCCGGCGCGGCGCGCCTCGGGGTCCTGGCGCCACCCCAGGGTGGCGAGCGCGGCTTCCCGGAGCTCACCGGGTCCGCGTTCCCGCACGAACCAGTCATCGTTGCCGAGCAGGTCGACCACGTCGGGCTGGCGGAGCAGCGAGTCGCCGATGAGGCGGCTGGATCCGAGCACGCGACAGACCCGCTCGGCGGCTCCCGGCTGGTCGCGGAACGTGGTCGCGAGCGCCGCGGCGCGGGGGGGCCCATCGGTCAGGCGGCGCAGCTGCAGCAGGCCGAGGTCGGGGTCGGGTGTCGATGACAGCCAGTCCAGGATCACGGGCAGGAGGGCCTGGAGGACCCGAGACGCCCGGGTCAGTCCCTGGGTCAGCGCGCGCAGCGCGGTCCGGGTGTGCTCGGCGTCGGCGAACCCGAAGGCGGCGAGTCGATCCTCGACCGCCTCGGGCGGCAGTGCACCCGCCCCGGCGAGGGTGTCGAGGATGGGCGCGAAGAACAGCCGCTCGTGCAGCGCGCGCACCGTCGCCTGGTGTGAGCGATGGTCGGCCTCGAACGCCTCGAGCGCGCTGACGTGGGGGTGGTCCCGGTATCCGAGGACGCGGGCGAGCAGCGTGCGGCGTGCCTCGTCGACCGGCAGGGTGTGGGTCTGTTGCTCGTCGCGTAGCTGCAAGCGGTGCTCCACCGTGCGGAGGAACGTGTACGCGTCGGCGAGCCGGTCGGCGTCGCGACGCTCGACGTATCCGCCCGCGGCGAGCTGCGCGAGCGCGTTGAGGGTGGTCGGGGAGCGGATCTCGGCGTCGTGGCGGCCGTGGACGAGTTGGAGGAGCTGCACCGCGAATTCGATGTCGCGGATCCCGCCCCGTCCCCGCTTGACCTCGCGCTCGGTGAGCCCCCGCCGCCGCAGGTCGGCCTCGCTGCGGGCCTTGAGGAGCCGCGCCTCGCGCACGGCGTCCGGGTCCAAGACCTCGGGCCACACGAACGGCCGGGTCAGCTCGATCAGGCGCGTCCCGAGCCCGGCGTCACCGGCGACCGGGCGGGCCTTGATGAGGGCCTGGAACTCCCACGGTCGAGCCCAGCGCTCGTACCAGGCCTGGTAGCTCTCGAGTGTCCGCGACAGCGCGCCGGCTCCGCCCTCGGGACGCAGGCCCGCGTCGGTGCGGAACACGACGCCGTCGGCGGCGGGCTCGCTCATGACGGTGAGCAGCTGGCGTGCCGCCCGGTCGGCGGCGGGGCCGTCGCCGGCATGCACGAACAGCACGTCGACGTCGCTGGCGTAGTTCAGCTCCTGCCCGCCGAGCTTGCCCATCCCGACGACGGCGACGGGCACCGTCGGTGCCACGACCTCGAGGGCGACGCCGAGGCAGGCGTCGGCCAGTGCGGCCAACCGACGACCGACGGTCGGGAGGTCGGCGAGCCCGAGCAGGTCGGCGGCCGCGATGCGCAGGAGCTCGCGGCGCTTCCAGCGCCGCAACGTCGCGGGGTCCGGCGGCGGCAGGTCGGGGAACGGAGCGTCCAGCTCACGCAGGGCCCCGACGAGCGACGGGTCGCTGACCAGCGCGTTCGAGAGCGAGCGTGACGCGCACGCGACGGCGATCAGCGCCTCGCGGACCGTGGGGTATTCGACGAGGTCGTCCGCCACGGTGGCGTCGGCCTCCAGGATCCGGTCGAGCACGGCGCGCGCCACGGTGGCGTCGGCGGCGCGTTCCAGCGCCGCCTCGACCTCGGGGTGACGCAGCGCGGCGACGGTGCTCACGCGACCAGTGTGTCGCGGCACGCCCCGGCCTCCCGCGGGCCGGGTGCGCCCTATCCTTGGCTGCGTGCCGCGTCTGCGCGTCGTCGCCGCCCAGCTCAACCTCGTGGTCGGTGACCTGGAGGGCAACGCGGCGCGCATCCTCGAGGCCTACGAGCGAGCCGATCAGACCGGTGCCGACCTGGTGGCGTTCCCAGAGCTCGCCATCACCGGCTACCCGCCCGAGGATCTGCTGCTGCGCCCCGCCTTCGTGGCTCAAGCCGGCGAATGGCTGGAGAAGGTCGCGGCCCGGACCGGGCGCGCGGCGGCGGTGATCGGCTTCCCGCAACCAGACCGGGATCTCTACAACGCCGCCGCGGTGTGCGCGCAGGGCCGAGTCCTCGGCGTCTACCGAAAGCATCTCCTGCCGAACTATGCGGTGTTCGACGAGCAGCGCTATTTCGAGCCGTGGCCGTCCGACGGGCCGGTGTTCGTCGTCGGGGGTGCCCGCGTCGCGGTGACGGTCTGCGAGGACGCGTGGAGCCCGACCGGACCGGTCCTGACCCAGGCTGCGGGGGGCGCCGAGCTCGTGGTCAATATCAACGCCTCGCCGTACTACGCGGGTCGGCTGCGCGAACGCGAGACGATGCTCTCGACGCGGGCCGCCGACGCGTCGGTTCCGATCCTGTACGTGAACCTCGTCGGTGGCCAGGATGAGCTGGTCTTCGACGGGGCGTCGCTGCTCGTCGACGGGGACGGCCAGGTGCTGGCCCGGGCTCGCCAGTTCGCCGAGGACTTCCTGGTCGTCGACGTGGACGTCCGCCCCGCCTTCCGTCGGCGCGCGCTCGACCCCCGGGGCCGAGGTCGTGCCGCGCCGCTGCCGGAGGTGGCGGTCAGCGACGTCCGCCTCGGCGAGCCGCCCGTCGCCCACCGCGTCGAGGAGCCGCTCGCCCCAGTGCGCGAGGTGTACGAGGCGCTGGTGCTCGCCACCCGCGACTACGTGCACAAGAACGGCTTCGCCGACGTGCTCATCGGGCTCTCCGGTGGGATCGACTCGTCGCTGGTGGCGGCGGTGGCCGCCGACGCGCTCGGCCCCGACCACGTGGTCGGCATCCTCATGCCGTCGCGCTTCTCGAGCCCGGGGAGCGTCTCCGACGCCGAGGCGTTGGCCCAGAACCTCGGCCTGCGCACCATGACGGTGCCGATCGAGGCGGCGCACGCCGCGTTCCTCTCGATGCTCGCCGAGCCGCTCGGCGGGGGCGGGTCGGGTCTCGCCGAGGAGAACCTCCAGGCCCGCGTCCGGGGCACCATCCTCATGACGATCTCGAACAAGTTCGATTGGCTCGTGCTCACGACCGGCAACAAGAGCGAGATGGCCACCGGCTACTCGACGCTCTACGGGGACATGGCCGGCGGCTTCGCGGTCATCAAGGACGTGCCCAAGACCCTCGTCTACGCGCTCGCCCGGGACCGCAACGAGCGCGCGCGACGGCCCCTGATCCCCGACTCGGTCTTGGAAAAGCCCCCCAGCGCGGAGCTGCGCCCCGACCAGCGGGACAGCGACTCGCTGCCCGACTACGCGGTGCTCGACCCGATCGTCGAGGGTTACGTCGAAGACGACCGCTCGGTCGGCGAGCTCGTCGAGGAGGGCCATGACCCCGAGGCCGTGCGTCGCGTCGCGTGGCTGGTCGATCGCAACGAATACAAGCGCCGCCAGGCACCGCCGGGGGTCCGCGTGTCACCGAAGGCGTTCGGCAAGGACCGCCGGCTCCCGATCACCAACCGCTGGCCCGGGTAGCGCCCCGGCCCGACCCGCGTGAGACGGTTCGCCGCCGAGGGGGCGCTCGTCTCGGCCGCCTGCTTGTTCGGTGTCACCTTCCCGCTCGTCCATGACGCGCTCGGTGACATCCAGCCGTTCGCGTACCTCCTGTTGCGCTTCACCATCGCGGTGGTGGTGCTCGGGCCCTTCGCCGTGCTGGTCGCGCGCCGCCGGGGGGAGGACCTGCGGCTGCTGGCCCGGGCCGGGCTGGTCGCCGGGTTGCTCCTCGCCGGCGGCTACGCCGCCCAGACGGTGGGCCTGACGCTGGTCTCGCCGTCGACGTCGGCGTTCATCACCGGCCTCTACGTCGCGTTCACCCCGCTGGTCGAGGGTGTGGTCCGTCGACGGCTGCCCGCCCGGCGGGTGTTGGCCGGCGTCGCGGTCGCCGCGGTCGGGCTCTACCTCTTGACCGGCGCCACCCTCGCCCTCGGTGCGGGCGAGCTGGTGACGCTGCTCTGCGCCGCCCTCTTCGCGGTGTGGATCGTCTACCAGGGCGAGTACGCGACGCGACTGCATCCCATCTCGTTCACGACCGTGCAGATGGCCGTGATCGTCGTGGTCTGCGTCCCGGCGACCGCCGCCCAGGGCGTCGGTCGGCTCACCGGACTGGCCGTCTTCGCCGCCGCGTTCACCGGAATCGCCTGCTCCGCAGTCGCCCTGTCCCTCCAGGTCTTCGGGCAGCGCCGATTGGCACCGAGCCGCGCTGCGCTCATCTTGTTGCTCGAGCCGGTCTTCGCCGCGATCGCCGGCTACGCCAGCGGTGAGCGGTTCAGCGCCCTGAAGCTGGTCGGGGCGGGCGTGATCCTCGCCGGGATCGCGCTCGCCGAGCTGACGGGACGGCGAGCGCCCCCGGCTCCTCATCCCGAGCTCGAACCCCGGCCCTTCTGAGCCGGCCGCCACCTACGATCCGACCAATGCTGAGCATCGACACCACCGCGGCGCTCGTCGGGCACGCCTGCTGGGTCGAGCGCCGCTGCTTCGAGACGCTGGGCGGCTGGGTCCCCACGGTCTCCGAGCCCGAGGCCAAGCTCGCCCTGGCCCGCCACAGCCGCCACCACGGCTGGCACGCCGAGCTGCTCGGCGAAGTGCTGCCCGCCACCCGGGCCCACGACCCCGCCCGGCTCGTCGCCCCGGCCGACCCCGGATGGAACGACGTCCTGGCGGTCGTGGCGGAGGCGACCACGACGCTGGACCGCCTCGTCGGCGTCTACCAGGCCCTCCTCCCGTCGCTGGTGAGCGCGTACGACGAGGCCTTCGAGCGCACCAGCGCGTGGAGCGACGGACCGGTGGCCCGCCGGGTGCGCCTGGTCGTCGACGACGAGCGATCCGACCTCGCCGAGGGCCTGGCCCTCCTCGAGCGCCGCTTGGAGGACGGCGCGGTCGACCGGGCCGCCGAGCGTCGAGCGGCCGTCGAGTCCGTCCTGGCAGGACGTTGAGACCCCCCGGTGACCCGGACGCGCCCCAGAGCCCGGTATCGTCGAGGCCCCCACCCGCCGGGTGTCGCGGCGTCGACACCCCGTCGGAGCCGCTTGACACGGTCCGTATGGTACGGAAGGAAACCCGCCCCCGACCTGCGGGAACACGCTTCCGGGCCTGGTCCTGCCGGGGCCCGAAACCCCTGAGCACCCACTCCGAAAGGCAGCAGTGGCCAAGGAGCGCGTCGAGCGCGACGAGGAAGATCTCGTCCGGCTCTACCTCACCGACATCGGCCAGTACCCGCTGCTGACCAAAGACGACGAGGTCCGCTTGGCCCAGGCGATCGAGGGCGGCAACGCCGCCCGCGAGGATCTCGAGCGCCTCCCGGCCAAGAAGCTCACGCCGGCCAAGAAGCGGGAGCTGCGCAAGACCTCCCGGGAGGGCGAGTACGCCCAGCGGACGTTCGTGCAGTCCAACCTGCGCCTCGTGGTCTCGATCGCCAAGAAGTACCAGGCCTCGGGCCTGCCGCTCCTCGACCTCATCCAGGAGGGGAACCTGGGCCTCATGCACGCGGTCGAGAAGTTCGACTGGCGCAAGGGCTTCAAGTTCTCCACCTACGCCACNNGGTGGATCCGCCAGGCCATCACCCGCGGCATCGCCAACACCGGGCGCACCATCCGCCTCCCCGTCCACGCTGGCGACACGCTCGCCCGGCTCCAGAAGGCCCGCTCGCGCCTGGAACTCAAGCTCGGCCGCCCCGCCACGCTCGCCGAGCTGGCCATCGAGGTCGAGATGCCCGAGGACAAGGTGACCGAGGCGCTGCGCTTCGCCGCCGAGCCGCTCTCCCTGTCCGAGCCGCTGCGCGAGGACGGCGACGCCGAGCTCGGCGACATCGTCGAGGACCGCTCAGCCGAGTCGCCCTTCGAAGTGGCCGCCACCGCGCTGCTCCCCGATGAGATCGAGAAGCTCCTCGGGCCCCTCGACGAACGCGAACGCCAGATCCTGGCCCTGCGCTTCGGTCTCGACCGCGGCGAGCCCCGCACCCTCGAGGAGGTCGGCGAATACTTCAACCTCACCCGGGAGCGGATCCGCCAGATCGAGGCCCGGGCGATGTCGAAGCTGCGGCACCCCTCCGCCGACACCGGCGCCCGGGACCTGCTCGCGGTCTGAGCCCTCGGCCGGTCCGCGCCGCGGCACCCGAGCGGATGCACTCGTCGGGAGACCCGAGCGAGATCGCGCTCACGTTGTCGAGTGGACCGGTGGGCTCCTCGTCGAGCCGCCGCCGAGGGCGCCGAGTTCTCGTCAAGCTGGGTTGGCGTGCGTGCCCCCCAGGATCGGCGCGGTGGCCCCGGTCGGGCCCTCGACGGCCGCCAGGGTGCGCGGCCCGGACGTTGCGGAGGTGGCAGGAATCGAACCCACCGGACGGGGATCACCCGTCCCACTCGTTTTGAAGACGAGGGAGGCCACCAGACCCCGTTCACCTCCACCGGCGTTGTATCAGGCGGGGACGGGCACCGGGAGCGCCCCCGCGGCTCGTCGCTCGCGGACGCGCCAGTAGAGGCCCACGAGCACACCGAACGTGAACCCGCCGACGTGGGCTGCCCACGCGATCCCCGCGTCCGACGCCACGTACTGGAACTGCAACAGGAACCAGATGACGAGCAGCCACGCCGCGGACACTTTTCGCAGCAGCATGGGGCCGAAGAAGATCATGGATTTTATTCGGGCCTTCGGGTAGCAGACGAGGTAGGCGCCCATCACGGCGGCGATCGCCCCCGACGCGCCGATGATCGGGACGGTCGAGCTCGGGTCGACGGCGACCTGCGACGCGGTCGCGATCGCGCCGCCGACCAGGTAGAGGAGCAAGAAGCGCCACCAGCCTTTGCGGTCCTCGATGTTGTTGCCGAACACCCAGAGGAAGAGCATGTTGCCGAACAGGTGCGGGATGCTCTCGTGGAGGAACATGGTGAGGACCGCCGCGAGGTACACGTTCTTGCCCGGATCGTGCGCCGGCCCGTTCGAGTGGGTGCACGCGTCGGCGTTGCCGTTCTGGAAGGTGTCCTGGTACTCGTGCTCGGTGAGGGGCCGTCCCCGCACCAGCTCGCACGGGATGCCGGCGTTGTCGACGACGAAGCGCAGGTCCGAGGTGGTGACTTTCTCGGCGATGCCGCTCCACGCGAACTTCACCGCGTGCCCGGGCTGCACGCCGAAGTAGACGAGCGTGCACGCGGCGATGAGCAGGACCGTGCACCAGGGGAACCGACGGAGCCGGTTCTCGTCGGCCATCGGGATCACGAGCCCGGCCCTCCGGTCGGCGCCGGCCACGTGTACCCGCTCCACTGGCGGCCGTCCCACCACCGCATCGACGCCAGCCCCCACGGATCGGGATGCCAACCGGGGGGTGGCAGCGGGCCGGGCGGCCCCGCCCCCGTCGCCCGGGCGCGGGCGGCAGGGACCGCCGCCTCGAGGACGCGCACCAGTTCGCCGCGGCGGTTCGTCCCGACCGAGAACCAGACCTTCTTGCCGCCGTCGACTCCCCGCACCCCGACCGAATCGTGGGTCCAGATCGGGTTCGCGCCCAGATATCGCGGGTTGAAGGACCGCCACGGCCACGTGTTGCTCGCCCGGCCCAGGGTCGCCAGGTCGAGCGCGGCCAGTCGCGCCCAGCGCCGGTTCACCCAGGCGTAGTCCTCATCGACGCGCACGACCGCCCCCCGGTACCGCAAGACGTTGATCACCCACGCCACGACGGCGATCGGGACCACGACCGGGGCGATGGCGAGGCCGGTGATCACGACGATCACCGGGAGCCACAGCCAGACGCGCGGCGCCGGCCCGACCCTCTCCTCGTAGAGGATTCGATGCTCCGCCGTCGTGGTGGTCACGAGCGGCGGAGCGTAGAGGGTGCTCGCCTCGCGGTGCCTCGATCCCGGGTACCCTCAGGGACCTGCTGACTCCGGGAGACGCCATGAAGAAACTGCTGGTGCTGATGATCCTGCTGGTGGTCGGCGTCGCGGTGGCCCGCAAGCTCCGCGAAGCCTGACCCAGTCGGTTCCGACGTCGGGCCCGCCGCGGCGGGCNNCGCGCGTCTGGGGTCAGTCGGGTCCGCGGCCCTCGAAGCTGTGGGCGTAGCGGCCCGCGAACAGCGCGGGTGCGCCGCCGGTGTGCCAGAACACGACCGTGTCGTCGCGCCCGATCCGCCCCTCGCGCACGGCCGCCACCAGACCCGCCATGGCCTTGCCCGTGTACACCGGATCGAGCACCAGACCCTCGAGTCGCGCCGCGAGCTCGATGGCCTCGAGCGCGGCGTCGGTCAGGGCGCCGTAGCCGGCCCCGAAGCGGTCGTGATCGATCTCGACCCAGCTGGGGGGGGCCGGTCGCGCGGTGCGGGCCGCGGCCTGCGCCGCCAGTCGCGGGACCACCTCGTCGAGATCGGGGCGAGTCCCGACATCGACGCCGAGGATCCGGCTCCGTTCGCCCACCCCGGCGACCAGGCCGGCGTGCGTCCCGCCCGACCCGTCGGCCACCACGATCCAGTCGACGGCCGCGGCGGCGGCCTCGGCCTGCGCGAGGAGCTCATCGGCGGCGTCGGCGTAGGCGATCACGCCGGTGACGGAGGCCCCCCCGACCGGGATCGCGAACGGACGATGCCCGCGGCGGGCGAGGCCCGCCGCGACCTCCTCGATCGCGGCCTCCAGCTCGTAGTACTCGACCGGCCCGATGAAGTGCAGCGACGCGCCGAGCACCTGGTCGAGGAGCAGGTTGCCGGTCGGGACCTCCGGTGGCGTGCCCGCCAGCGCCACGTGGCACGCCAGGCCGAGCCGGTTCGCGGCCGCGCTCGTCATGCGGACGTGGTTGCTCTGGGGGCCGCCCCCCGTGACGAGTACGTCGGCGCCCGCGGCGAGCGCCTCGTCGCAGAGGTGCTCCAGCTTGCGGGCCTTGTTGCCGCCGAGGGCGAGGCCGGTGCAGTCGTCACGCTTGACGAGCAGGTGGGCTGCCCCCAGTTCGGCGCCGAGCCGATCCATCGGCTCGAGGGGCGTCGGGAGATGGGTCAGGCGCACACCGGCGGGCGGCGCCATCAGGCCGCGACGTGCTCGCGGTGCCGGATCCACCACCACACGGCCGCCCCCGCGCCGGCCGCGACGATCGCCCCGCTGGCCGCCCACGCCGAATCGCGCCCCGACATCCGGTCGCGTAGCCGGATCGGTTTGGCGAAGTGGCGCACCTCCCAGCCTTCGGTGCGAGCCAGGCGGGCCAGGTCTCGATCCGGGTTCACGGCCACCGGGTGGCCGACCGCCCGCAGCATCGGCTCATCGGTGATCGAGTCCGAGTAGGCGAACGAGGCGTCGAGGTCGATGCCCTTGACTGCCGCCATCGCCCGCAGCGCCTCGGCCTTGTAGGGCCCGTAGCCGTAGAAGGCGAGCTCGCCGGTGTAGTTCCCGGCCGCGTCGACCTCCGGGCGGGTGGCGATCACGTCGTCGACCCCGAGGTGCTCCCCGAGTGGCCAGACGACCTCCTCCGGCGCCGAGCTGATCAGCACGACCTCGCGTCCGGCGGCGTGGTGCTCGGCGATCAGGTCGAGCGCCTCCTTGAAGATGATCGGGATGACCACCTCGTTGAGGGTCTCCCGCACGATCTCGGCGACGTGACGTTGGTTCCAGCCGCGGATCATGGCCAGCATCGCGACCCGGACCTGCTCCATCTTCGCCTCGTCGGCGCCGACGAGCATGAAGATCACCTGCGCGTACGCGCTCTTGACGATCGCTCGCCGCGACAACAGCCCTTCTCGATAGAAGGGCCGGCCGAACGCCAAGACGCTGCTCTTGGCGATGACGGTCTTGTCGAGGTCGAAGAAGGCGGCCTCCACGGTTCCAGGCTAACGGCGGCCGACCCTCGATCGGGCGGACACCCCCCGCCGGTTGTGCCCGAATCCCCACGTTCTCCACTGCGCGTGGGCGGTGCGGCGCACCTGCCCGCCCGCGGACGCGGTGCCACTCGCCCCGTTGTCTCAGCGCTCCGGGCGCGCCAGGGCCCGGACCTCCGTGCGGGCTGCGCCGCGTCACCGCCCAAGTTCCACGCCATTCCCGGCCACCGGCTACCGTTCACCCGCCTCGCAGCCGGCCGGGCGCTCGTCCTCGGCGTCGCGGGACGGGGAGTTTGCCGGGGGAGTTCAGGGAAGGAGCGTCCACCGCATGAGCTTCAGCGTCCTCGCGGCCGAGGGCGGGTACCAGCGGTTCAACCTGGGCGGCGGTGAGTGGGGCTGGCTGATCTTCTCGGCCGCCGTCGCCGTGCTCGCCATCCTGGTCGGCATGGTGCTCGTGCGCGGCGTCCTGGCCGCCGACCAGGGCACCCCGAAGATGATCGCCATCGCGAAGCAGATCCAAGACGGCGCGATGACGTACCTGCGTCGCCAGTTCCGCACCGTCGCGATCATCCTGGTCCCCGTGGCGATCCTCGTCTTCTTGACCTCGACGTCGATCGCCAAGCCCGGGGGCGCGATCGCGCTCTCCTTCGCCGCCTCCGGCGCGGCCCGGACCGTCGCGTTCATCGCCGGGGCCGTGCTGTCGGGCCTGACCGGCTTCGTCGGGATGAGCCTCGCCGTGCGCGGCAACGTCCGGACCGCGGCGGCGGCCCGGGAGGGGTCGCTGAAGGAGGCGCTGCGCGTCGCGTTCCGCACCGGCGGCGTGGCCGGCATGTACACGGTCGGGTTGGGCCTGCTCGGCGCGACCGCCATCATCATGATCTTCCAGAACACCGCCACCGCGATCCTCATCGGGTTCGGGTTCGGCGGCTCGCTCCTCGCCCTCTTCATGCGAGTCGGTGGCGGCATCTTCACGAAGGCAGCCGACGTCGGCGCCGACCTGGTCGGCAAGGTCGAGCAGGGGATCCCCGAAGACGACCCCCGCAACCCGGCCACGATCGCCGACAACGTGGGCGACAACGTCGGGGACTGCGCCGGCATGGCCGCCGACCTCTTCGAGTCCTACGAGGTCACCCTGGTCGCGGCGATCATCCTCGGCGTCCCCGCGTTCGCCTCGATCGGCGCCAACCCGGCCCTGGGCCTCATCTTTCCCCTCATCGCCCGGGCGGTCGGCGTCTTGGCGTCGATGGTCGGCGTGTTCTCGGTGAAGGCCACCGACAAGGACCGCAGCGCGATGGCGCCAATCAACCGGGGCTTCCTCATCGCCGGGATCCTCACGGTCCTCGGCGTCGGCGCCGTCGCCCTCTTCTACGTGGGCAACCACCACGGAAACGAGGGATGGCGGGTCTTTGGCGCCGTGGTCATCGGCCTGATCCTGGCCCAGGTCGTCAGCCGGCTGACCGAGTACTTCACGTCCACCGAGACCCAGCCGGTCCAGGAGATCGCCGAGGCGACCCGCACCGGGCCCGCCACGACCATCCTGTCGGGGGTCAGCAGCGGACTCGAGTCGACGGTGTGGTCGATCATCGCCATCGCGGCGGCGCTGGGCGTCGGCATTGCGCTCGGCAACGGGAACCTGCAGTTCTCGCTCTACCTGGTGGCGCTGACCGGCATGGGCATGCTCGCGACGACCGGCGTCGTGGTCTCCGAGGACACCTTCGGTCCAGTGTCGGACAACGCGGCGGGCATCGCCGAGATGTCCGGGGAGTTCGAGGGCGAGCCCCAGCGCATCATGGTGAGCCTCGACGCGGTGGGGAACACCACCAAAGCGGTGACGAAGGGCTTCGCGATCGGGTCGGCAGTCATCGCCGCGGTCGCGCTCTTCGCCTCCTACATCGAGACGATCGGGACCGAGCTCGGCATCAAGAAGGTCGGCACGGCGCTGTTCCGCGACCCGAGAGCCGCGATCAACGTCGCGGACCCGAAGACCTTCATCGGCCTGCTCATCGGCGGTTCGATCGCCTTCCTCTTCGCGTCGCTGGCGATCCGGGCCGTGGGCCGCTCCGCCGGCGCGGTGGTCGAAGAGGTTCGCAAGCAGTTCCGCGAGCGCCGGATCATGGAGGGCATCGACGAGCCCGACACCGGCCGGGTCATCGACATCTGCACGAGCGCGGCGCTGCGCGAGCTGGCCACACCGGCGCTGCTCGCCGTGCTGAGCCCGGTCATCATCGGCTTCGGAATCAGCTATCTCGCGCTCGGTGCGTTCTTGGCCGCGGTGATCCTCACCGGCCAGCTGATGGCCGTCTTCTTGTCGAACTCCGGCGGGGCCTGGGACAACGCCAAGAAGTACATCGAGGACGGGCATCTCGGCGGCAAGGGATCGGAATCGCACAAGGCGGCCGTGATCGGCGACACCGTCGGGGATCCCTTCAAGGACACCGCGGGACCAGCGTTGAATCCGCTCATCAAGGTCATGAACCTCGTGTCGCTGTTGATCTTGCCCGCCATCATCAGCCTGCGAAACGACGACGTGGCCCGATTCGCGATCGCGGGCGGGGCGCTGGTCGTGCTGATGCTGGCCATCGCGTTCTCGAAGCGCAAGGGCGGGGCGTTCGCCGCGGAGTCCGACGAGGTCGCGGGTGCCCTGGTCGGCGACGGTCAACCCGACGGGGCGTCGACCGGCGAGTAGCCCGGATCGGGAGCTGACCGGCCCTCAGGCCGGGTCGTCGCCGCCCGCCCCGGGGGCTGGGGCCTCGGTGTCGGCGGCGGGGGTCGCGGGAGTCGCGGCGCGGCGGGCCCGGCGCCACTCGAAGAAGGCGGGGAGCAGCGAGATCCCGATGATCACCGCGATGAGTGGCAGCAGGTAGTTGTCGATGCTGCCGCCGATCGCGTTCCCGAGGATGTAGCCGAGCACTGTCACCCCAACTGCCCACAGCAGCGCGCCGATCGCGTTGTAGACGGAGTAGAGGCGGCGGTTCATCTTGCCGACGCCGGCCATCACCGGCGTGAACGTGCGCACGACCGGCACGAATCGTGCGAGCACGACGGCCTTCGGCCCGTGCCGGTCGAAGAACTCGTGGGTTCGCTCCACGTACTCGCGCTTGAAGAGGCGGGAGTCGGGTCGGCGAAACAGCGGGGGGCCGACCCGCTGTCCGATGAGATACCCGAGCTCGGAGCCGAGGAAGGCGGCGACGAACGCGCCCGGCAACAGCAGCCAGAGCTCGAGCTTGCCCTGGCCGGCGAGCACGCCGGCGGTGAACAACAGCGAGTCGCCGGGGAGAAAGAAGCCGACCAGCAGGCCCGTCTCGGCGAAGACGAACAGCCACGTGGCGACCTCGCCATAGGGGCTAATCGAGTCGAAGATCTTCTTCGGGTCGAGGCCAAATACGCCGATGACTGCCTTCAGCACGGGCCGTCACCTTAGACTTCCGCCCCGCCTGGGCCGGATGCGCCGAACCGGCCACCTGCCCGGCCAGACTGGCTCCCAGCCGCGGACCAGGTGAAAGCGCTGTGAGGACACGAACGTGGCGAAGACGCTCGTAATCGTCGAGTCGCCGGCGAAGGCCAAGACCATCGAAGGCTTCCTCGGACGCGCCCAGTTCCGGGTCCTGGCCAGCCGGGGGCACATCCGGGACTTGCCGAGCAGCGCCAAGCAGGTGCCCAAGAGCGTCACCAACCCCGAGATTCGCCGCCTGGGGATCGACGTCAACAACCATTTCGAGCCGGTCTACGTCGTCGTGGACAAAAAACGCGACGTCGTCAAGGAGCTCAAAGATGCGCTCCGCGACGCCGACGAGGTGCTCCTCGCCACCGACGAGGACCGCGAGGGGGAGGCCATCTCCTGGCACGTCCTCGAGGTCCTCAAGCCCGTGGTGCCGGTCAAACGCCTCGTGTTCCACGAGATCACCGCCCAGGCCATCGAAGCCGCGCTGGCCAGCCCCCGCGACCTCGACATGCGCCTCGTCGAAGCCCAAGAGGGCCGCCGCAAGCTCGACCGGCTCTTCGGCTACGAGATGTCGGTCGTCACCCGCCGCCGGGCGGGGGGCGCCACCTCCGCCGGGCGGGTGCAGAGCGTCGCCGGGCGCCTCGTCGTGGAGCGGGAGCGGGCCCGGATGGCGTTTCGAGCCGCGTCCTACTGGGACCTCGAGGGCACCTTCTCCGCCCGGGACTCCGAGTTCCCCGCCGGTCTCGTCGCCCTGGCCGGCCGACGCCTCGCCACCGGACGGGACTTCGACCAGAACACCGGACACCTCGCGGCGGGCGCCGACGTGGCGCTCCTCGACGAGGCCGCCGCGGCGGAGCTCGCCGAGGGCCTCCGGGACGCCAGCTTCCGGATCGGCTCGGTCGAGTCGAAGGCCCTCGCCGAACGGCCCAAGCCGCCGTTCACCACCTCGACGCTCCAGCAGGAAGCGGGGCGAAAGCTCGGGTTCACCGCCGCCCGCGCGATGGCGGTCGCCCAGGGTCTCTACGAGCACGGCTACATCACCTACATGCGCACCGACGCGACGTTCCTGTCCGACCAGGCGATCACCGCCGCCCGATCCCAGATCCAGGCCCGCTACGGGGACGAGTATCTGCCCGGCGAGGCCCGCCAGTATCGGGGCAAGGTCAAGAACGCCCAGGAGGCCCACGAGGCGATCCGACCCGCCGGGGACACGATGCGGGTGCTCGACGACGTCGCCGGCGAGCTCAACGCCGACGAGCGGCGCGTCTATGACCTGATCTGGAAGCGCACGGTCGCCTGCCAGATGGCCGACGCGCGGATCCGACGGGTCAGCGCCCGTCTCCGCGCGACCCTCCCGAACGGTGAGGACGCCACCTTCCAAGCCACGGGGCGCACGATCGAGTTCCCCGGCTATCTGCGCGCCTACGTCGAGGGTGCCGACGACCCCGAAGCCGAGCTCGAGGACCGCGAGGTGATCCTCCCCGCGCTCGAGGAGGGCGACGTCGCGCAGTGCCGAAGCCTGGAGCCGTCGAGCCACACCACCCAGCCGCCGGCCCGCTACACCGAGGCGAGCCTCGTCAAAGAGCTCGAGGAGCGCGGCATCGGGCGTCCGTCGACCTACGCGGTGGTCATCGACACGCTGCTGCGGCGGGACTACGTCTGGAAGAAAGGCACCGCGCTCGTCCCGACCTGGACCGCGTTCGCCAAGCAGCAGCTGCTCGAGCGGTACTTCGCGCATCTCATCGACTACGAGTTCACGGCGACGATGGAGGAGGCGCTCGACGCGATCGCCCGGGGTGAAGGCGAGGCCGAGAAATGGCTCCACGCGTTCTGGTTCGGCAACGGCCAGATCGGACTCAAGGATCTCGTCAACGAGGAGCACCTCGCCACGATCGACCCGGCCGAGGTCAACGCGGTGCCGATCGGTCAGGACGCCCAGGGTCGCGACATCATCGTGCGGGTCTGGAACAACGGGGCGAGCGTCGTGCGAGGCGAGGAGCGCGCTCCGGTACCCGTCGACCTGGCGCCCGACGAGCTCAGCGTCGAGAAAGCCAACGAGCTACTCGAGAAGGGCGCCGCGGGTCCCCGCGTCCTCGGGGTCGACCCGCAGCACCAGCTCCCCGTCCTCGCCCTGACCGGCCGCTACGGACCGTTCGTGCAGCTCGGTGAGATGGAGGACGGCTCCAAAGAGAAGCCGAAGCGCGCGTCGCTGTTCTCGGACATGGAAGTCGACACCGTCACCCTCGACGACGCGCTGGCGCTGCTGTCGCTGCCCCGCACGGTTGGCGTCACGCCCGAGGGAGTGGAGGTGACGGCCCAGAACGGACGCTACGGCCCGTACCTCAAGAAGGGAACGGACAGTCGCAGCCTCGAGACGGAGGCCGAGCTGTTCACCATCACCTTGGACGGCGCCGAGGTGCTGTTCGCACAGCCCAAGCGACGGGGCCGGCGTACCAAGCCGCCCATCGCCGAGCTCGGCCCGCATCCCGAGAGCGGCGCCCTCGTCCGCGTCCTCGACGGCCGGTACGGGCCCTACGTCACCGACGGCGAACTCAACGCCACCGTGCCCCGCGGCGTCGACCCCGCCTCGGTCGACCTCGAACAGGCGGTCGAGCTCCTGCGCGAACGCGCCGCCCGGGGGCCGGTGGAGAAGAAGAAGAAGCCCGCCAAGCGGACCGCCCGGCCCAAGAAGCCGGCCTCGACCACCCGCCGGACCGTCAAGAAGGGCGCGACCCGGCCCTGAGCGGCGCCGCACGACCCGGGCGTCCGGGCCTGGGCCGCGGCGGCCCGCACCCGCGACGCCGGCTGGTGGTCGCGGCGCTCCATCGGGCACGCTCGCGCCATGCAGCGAGCCAACCCGCAGCGTGTCCCGGCCGGCGGCCGGGCCACGTGAGCCTGCCCGGCCGGTTCATCGCCGTCGAAGGCTTTCACGCCACCGGCAAGACGACCCAGGTGGCGCGACTCGCCGAGCACCTCCGCGACGCCGGCCGCGACGTCGTCCAGACCTTCGAGCCGGGCGGGACGGCGCTGGGCACCTCCCTGCGGCGCCTGCTGCTCGACGGCGAGGGCACCGTCGAACCCGAAGCCGAGGCGCTGCTGATGGCCGCCGACCGCGCGCAGCACGTCATGGAGGTCGTGCGCCCCGCCCTCGCGGCCGGCTCGTGGGTGGTGACCGACCGCTTCATGCCGTCGTCGCTCGCCTACCAGGGCGTCGGTCGCGGGCTGGGGGTTCCCGCCATCGAACTCGTCAACGGGATCGCCACCGGAGGCCTCGAGCCCGATCTGGTCCTCGTCCTCGACCTTCCGCCCGAGATCGCCACCGAGCGCTTCGGCGCGGCACGCGACCGCCTCGAGGAGGAGGACGACGCGTTCCGGCTGGCCGTGCACGAGGCGTACCGAGACCTCGCCGGGACCCGCGGCTGGGTGCTCCTCGACGCCGCCGGATCCGTCGAAGACGTGGAAGCCAGGATCTGGTCGGCGGTGAGCGAGCACTTGGCGTGACCGGCCCCTGGGACGCCATCGTGGGCCAGGACCGGGCGGTGAAGCAGCTGCAACGGGCCGCAGCCCGGCCCGGCCACGCCTACCTCGTCGCCGGTCCTCGGGGCGCGGGCGTGGTGGACGCGGCCCGAGCCTTCGCCGCCGCGCTCATCGCACCGGACGGCGACGACCGCACGACCGACCTCGTCCGACGACGCCTGCACCCCGACGTCGCCGAGTTCGAGCCGGAACGGACCGTGATCACCGTCGACCAGGCGCGAGACGAGATCATCCCCGAGGTGTGGAGCGCACCCATCGAATCGGGACGCAAGGTGGTCCTGTTGTTGGAAGCCGAGCGTCTCCAGCCCGAGGCGGCGAACGCGTTGCTCAAGACCTTCGAGGAGCCGCCCGAACGGACGGTGATCGTGCTCGTCAGCGAAGCGCCCGACGAGCTCCTCGCCACGGTTCGGTCGCGGCTCCAGCGCATCGACCTCGGATCCCTCGACGAACCGACCATCGAGCAGGCGCTCCTCGCCGGAGGCGTCGACCAGGAGACGGCGCAGCTCGCGGCCCGGCTCTCCGGCGGCCAGCTTGGCCGAGCCCGGGAGCTCGCCGGCGAGAACCGATCGCTGCGCGACGCATTCGTCCGCGCCGGCCGCGACCTCGACGGGACCGGGGCGGCCGCGGCGCGGGCCGCCGCCGAGATGCTCGACGCGGTGCACGCCGCCGTCGCGACGCTCAAAGACCAGTACGCGGAGGGGCTGGCCCGATTCGACGAGGAAACCGCGGCGGCGGGCTACCAGCCTCGCGACGTGCGTCGCATCCGGCGTCGCCTCGAGGAGCGCCAACCCGGTCGCGAACGCCTGGCGCGACGCAAAGCCATGACCGAAGGCCTCGCCGCGCTGGAATCCCTCTATCGTGACTCGCTCGCCGGCCCCGATGCTCCCCGACGCAACCTGGATCTCGAGCCGCTCACCGCCGACGCGCGAGCCTGCGTCCGCGCGCTCGAGGCCTGCCGGGAAGCGCGCGACGCGCTCGAGTTCAATCCCAACGAATCGCTCCTGCTCGAGCGTCTCGCGTTGCATCTCCCCGGATCCACTCGGAGTCGTGCTCGGTAGACTCCCCCCTTTCCCCGCCGGGATAGCTCAGACGGCAGAGCAGCTCACTCGTAATGAGCAGGTCCGGGGTTCGAGTCCCCGTCCCGGCTCCAGGTCGCTGACCAGCGACTTCGCGCAGCGCATCGATCCGATTCGTCAGCCGCGGAGTAGCACAGCGCTCGTTGAGCAGATCACTCGGTCAGTTCGATGCGCTGCCGTGGCTTCAGCGACGATTGGACGTCGGTGCGGTCTCGACCTTGTGGCTTTGTTCCGGTCGCGGGGGCTCTGGCGACGTGGAGCGCAGCGCAGCGCGCCGGACTGATCTGGGGTTGACACTCAGACACTCAGGGGAGTGCTCGGGGTTAGTGTTCCGCCGTGGCTCGGAGGGGGGTTTGGGGGCGCAGGGTCTTCGTTGGTGTCGCCCTCAGCGCCGGGTTGGTGTCGGTGATCGCGTTGCCGCTTGCCGCGGACCCCGTCGGCCAGTTCACCGAGTTCACGGTCCCCACCGCTGGTAGCGAGCCGGCCTCGATTGCGGCGGGACCTGACGGCAACCTGTGGTTCACCGAGTCCGACGGCACGGCGAACAAGATCGGCCGGCTCACCCCGAGCGGCACGTTCACCGAGTTCCCGATCCCCACCACCG
>PLJD01000037.1 GCA_003140175.1 Actinomycetota bacterium | reverse complement strand
GAACACCGGCACGCAGGCCGCCAAAGAGGCGGGCAACATGGTGGACCTCGACTCGGACCCCACCAAGCTCATCGACATCGTCGAGATCGGCAAGCAGCTCCTCATCACCCGTGGGTCGCTGACGACGTTCTCGATCGCCAACGANNGCGGTCATCTTCAACGCGCTGATCATCGTGGCGCTGATCCCCCTCGCGCTCCGCGGCGTCAAGTTCCGGGCGACGCACGCCGCGGATGTTCTGCGCCGCAACATCCTCATCTATGGCGTCGGCGGCCTCATCGCCCCCTTCATCGGGATCAAGCTCATCGACATCGTCGTCTCCGCGGTCGGGATCCACTGATGCGCCGCCAGCTCGTCCCCGCGATCCGCCTCCTGTTGGTCTTCACGGTCCTGCTCGGCATCGCGTACCCGCTCGCGGTCACGGGCATCGCGCAAGGGCTCTTCCACCACCAGGCCGACGGCTCGCTCGTCTCCCAGGACGGTCACGTCGTCGGCTCGAAGCTGCTCGGGCAGTCGTTCACCAAGCGGGACGGGAGCCGTGTCGTCCCGGACCTCTCCTACTTCCAGCCCCGGCCCTCGGCTGCCGGGAGCGGCTACGACGGAACCGCGAGCGGCGCCTCGAACTACGGGCCCACCAGCCCGGTGTTCCTCAAGCTCGTCGTGCAACGCGTCGCCCAATACCGCAAGGACTACGGACTCAGCCCTCAGACCAAGGTCCCAGTCGATGCGGTCACCGCGTCGGCGTCGGGTCTCGATCCCGAAATTTCGATCGCCAACGCGAGGCTCCAAGCCCCACGCGTCGCGAAGGAACGACGGCTGGCCCTCGGCCGCGTGCTACGGCTCGTGAACGATCACGTCGACGGGCGCTCACTCGGGTTCCTGGGCGAGAAAGGCGTCAACGTCCTCGAGCTCAACCTGGCGCTCGACGCCCTGCACTGAGGTGACCGTCGTGTCCGCGCCGGCGTGCTCCGACCGGCGGTCCGCCCCACCCGCTGGCGCGGCGATCGCCCGGGCTCGCGTAGCCTGGTCCCGACACAGGTCGCGGGCCAGCAGGTATCGGGTCCGGGGGCCTCGTGTCGAGCGCGACGACCACGTCGGTGGTCACAGCCGGCTGCCCGTCCGCCGAGCCTGGCTGTCCGACCGCGACGGCGGACGTAAGGAAGGCTCACGATGGCCCGGGGCAGGCACCGGATCTACCTGGGTGCGGCACCCGGGGTCGGGAAGACCTTCGCGATGCTCAACGAAGGTCGACGCCGCCACGAGCGGGGGACCGACGTCGTCGTCGGGGTCGTCGAGACCCACGGGCGGGCCAACACCGCGGCTCAGATGGGCGACCTCGAGGTCATTCCACGGCGTCACCTCGAGTACCGGGGCCAGACGTTCGAGGACATGGACGTCGACGCGATCCTCGCCCGCGAGCCCCGCCAGGTGCTCGTCGATGAGTTGGCGCACACCAACGTCCCCGGTTCCCGCAACGAGAAGCGGTGGGAGGACGTCGGCGAGATCCTCGACGCGGGGATCGACGTCATCTCGACCCTGAACATCCAGCATCTCGAGTCGGTCAACGACCTGGTCGAGCGGATCACGGGCATCAAGCAGCACGAGACCATCCCCGACGCCAAGGTCCGCGCCGCCGAGCAGGTGGAGCTCGTCGACATGACACCCGAGGCGCTGCGGCGTCGGATGGCTCACGGGAACATCTATCCGACCGAGCGGGTCGACGCCGCGCTGGCGAACTACTTCCGGCCGGGGAACCTCGCGGCGCTGCGCGAGCTCGCGCTGCTCTGGGTCGCCGACCGGGTCGACGAGTCCCTCCAGCAGTACATGGAGGACCACGGCATCGACACGACCTGGGAGACCAGAGAGCGGGTCGTCGTCGCGCTGACCGGCGCCCCCGACGGCGACGCCTTGATCCGACGCGCCGCCCGGATGGCCCAGCGGACTCGCGGCGACCTCATCGGCGTCCACATCCGCTCCACGAGTGGGCTGGCCGACCGCCAGCGGGGCGCGTCCCGTCTCGCTGGGCATCGCCAGCTCTTGGAATCGCTGGGCGGCACGTACCACGAGGTGGCCGGCGACGACGTGGGCCGGGCGCTGGTGGAGTTCGCGAAGGCGGAGCGCGCCACCCAGCTGGTGATCGGGGCGAGCCGCCAGTCGCGCTGGAGCGCGCTGTTCCGCGGGTCGGTGGTGACCCGGGTGATCCGCCAGTCCGGCTCGATCGACGTGCACGTGATTTCGGGCACCGAGCACGAGCCGATGGCCCCGGTCACGATGCCGCGGGTGCCGCGTGGGCTGTCGCGGCGACGAGAGCGGGCGGGGTGGCTGGTGGCCGTGGTCGGCCTCCCGCTGCTCAGCGTGATCATGGTCGCGGGGCGCAGCGACCTCCTGCTGCCCAGCGTGCTGATGCTCTACTTGCTGCTCGTCGTCGGTGTCGCCGCGATCGGTGGCCTGCGACCCGGGCTGGCGGCGGCCGTGGTTGCCTTCGTGCTCGCCGACTATTACTTCATCCCGCCGGCCCACAGTTTCGCGGTCCACGACTCCCAGAACCTGGTGGCCTTGGTCGCGTTTTTGGTCCTGGCGGTGACAGTGAGCCTCCTCGTGACCGTCGCCGCCCGCCGCACTGCGGAAGCCGCCCACGCCAAGGCCGAGGCCGAGACGCTGGCCCGCCTCAGCGGTTCGGTGATCGGCGCCGACGATCCCCTCGGTGTCTTGATGGTCCGGGTGCGCGACGCCTTCGGCGTCGCGGCCGCGGCGGTGCTGCGGCGGGAGGGCGACGGATGGCGGGTCGAGAGCTCGGCGGGCGAGCCGGTCCCGGAGCGTCCCGAGATGGGCGATCTCCAGGTCCCGCTCGACGGCGACGAGCAGCTCGTCCTCGTCGGCCCCGGCCTGGACCCCGATGATCTGTCGTTACTCGAAGCGTTCACGGGCCAGCTGTCGCTGGCCCTCGAATCGCGCCAGCTCCGAGCCGAGGCTGCCCTGGCCACCGGCCTCGCCGAAGCCGATCGCCTCCGGACCGCGCTCCTCGCGGCGGTCTCCCACGACCTGCGCACGCCGCTGTCGTCGATCAAGGCCTCGGCCACGAGCCTCCTGCAGCGCGATGTCGACTGGCCCCCCGACGCGCAACGCGACCTGCTCGAGACGATCGATCACGGCGCGGACCGACTCACGGTCCTCATCAACAACCTGCTCGACATGAGCCGCCTCCAGACCGGAACCTTGCAGCCCGTCTTGCGCGACGTCGGGCTCGACGAGGTCGTGCCGCAGGTCCTCGCCGAGCTCCCCGACCGGGGGAGCGAGGTCGTGCTCGACGTCCCCGAGACGCTGCCGCGGATCCGTGGCGACGCCACCCTCCTCGAACGCGCGATCGCCAACATCCTCGACAACGCGCTGGCGTGGTCGCCACCCGGGCGGAAGGTGCGAGTCGAAGCCGGCTGCTTCGGCACGACCGTCGATCTGCGCATCGTCGATGTCGGTCCCGGCGTGCCCCAGGAGCAGCGGGAGGTGATGTTCCAGCCCTTCCAACGGCTCGGTGACACCTCGCACGCCGCCGGCGTCGGGCTCGGCCTGGCGGTCGCCCGCGGATTCGTCGAGGCAATGGGTGGGGAGATCATGGTGGAGGACACCCCGGGCGGCGGGCTGACGATGGTCCTGCGCCTGGCCCGGGCCGACGCATGAGCCGGATCCTCGTCGTCGACGACGAACCCGAGATCCGGCGAACCCTCGGCATCAACCTGCGCGTCCGGGGCTACGACGTCGACCTCGCCGACGATGGTGAGCAGGCCCTCGAGCTCGCCGCCCGCCACCACCCCGACGCGGTGGTCCTGGATCTGGGCTTGCCGGGGATCGACGGCGTGGACGTCATCGCCGGCCTCCGGGGATGGAGCCGGGTGCCGATCGTCGTGCTCTCCGCACGCGACGTCGAGGCGCACAAGGTCGCGGCGCTCGACGCGGGCGCCGACGACTACGTCACCAAGCCCTTCGGGATGGACGAGCTGCTCGCCCGCCTGCGGGCCGCGCTGCGCCGCGCCGCCCCCGCCGACGAGGACGCCGTCATCACGACCCCGGACTTCACGATCGACCTCAGCCGCAAGCGGGTCACCCGGGACGCCGACGAGATCCGACTCACCCCGACCGAGTGGAACCTCGTCGAAGTCCTCGTCCGCCACGCCGGCAAGCTCGTGTCCTCGCGCCAGCTCCTCCACGAGGTCTGGGGCCCCGGGTACGAGAAGGAGACCCACTACCTGCGCGTCTTCATGGCCCACGTCCGGCGCAAGCTCGAACCCGAGCCGTCCCAGCCGCGGTACTTCCAGACCGAACCCGGCATGGGATACCGCTTCATCCCGAGCTGATCTGCGGCCGCGTGCCATCGCGGCGCGCCCCCCGACCGCCGACGGGCCCGGGCCATCCCGCGGTGACGACGGCGTCATAGGCTGCCCGCGTCCTGAGGAGGCTGTGTGAAGCCAGCGCCGTTCGAGTACCACGCGCCCGAGACGGTCCCCGACGTGGTGGGGCTGCTGGCCGAGTACGGGGACGAGGCGAAGCCGCTCGCCGGGGGTCAGAGCCTGGTCCCGATGCTGGCCCTGCGCCTGACCCGATTTGAGCACCTCGTGGACCTGAACCGGGTTCCCGCGCTGAGCGGCGTCGAGCGGCGCGACGACACCCTCGTGGTCGGCGCGATGACTCGCCAGGCCACGATCGAGCGGGGAGCGCAGGCCCAGGCCGTCCCGCTGCTCGGCCTCGCGGCGCCGCTGATCGGGCACGTCCAGATCCGCAACCGGGGGACACTCGGTGGCTCGGTGGCGCACGCCGATCCGGCCGCCGAGATGCCCGCGGTGGCCCTCGCGCTCGACGCCGAGCTCGAGGTCGCGTCCCCGGCCGGCACCCGGATGCTCGCGTCGGCGGACTTCTTCGTCGGGAACTGGACGACGGTGTTGGGCGACGACGAGCTCCTGACTGCCCTCCACTTCCCGGTCTGGTCGGGGCGGTGCGGCTTCGCGGTCGATGAGGTGGCGCGCCGCCACGGCGACTTTGCGCTCACCGGTGTCGCGTGCGGGGTCGAGCTCGACGCCAACGACACGGTCTCCCGGGTGGTGATCGCCCTGTTCGGTATGGGGAGCACGCCGCTGCGGGCCCGCGCCGCGGAGGAGGCGCTCGTGGGTCGCCGCCCCGACGCGGACACGCTCGACGAGATCGGCCGGCTCGCGGTCGCGGACCTCGACCCGCCCGAGGACATCCACGCGTCGGCGCGCTACCGCAGCGTCGTGGGAGCGCACGTCGTCACGCGGGGCCTGACCCGCGCCGTGCAGGAGGCCCGCACATGAGCACCCTCCCGATCGCGATGACCGTGAACGGTGAGCCCCGTCGGGGCCAGGTCGAAGCCCGCAAGACGCTCGCCGACTTTTTGCGGGAGGACTGTGTGCTGACGGGCACGCATCTGGGGTGCGAGCACGGCGTCTGCGGCGCCTGCACGGTGATCGTCGACGGTGCCGCGGTCCGCTCGTGTCTCATGTTCGCGGTCCAAGCCGACGGGGCCGATCTGACCACGGTGGAGGGGCTGGCCGAGCCCGGTCAGCTCAGCCCGGTGCAGGAGGCGTTCCGCGAGGAGCACGGACTGCAGTGCGGCTTTTGCACGCCGGGCTTCGTCGTCTCGGTGCACGCCTTCCTCGCCCAGAATCCGACGCCGTCTCGAGACGAGATCCGCGACGCCCTGGCGGGCAATCTGTGCCGCTGCACCGGCTACCAGGGGATCATCCGGGCCGTGGAGCGGGCCGCGGCGTCGATGGCGGGCTAGGCCGAGGCGCGCCGGTGACGGCCCGCGGTGGCGGGCTGGACCGGCCGGCTGAGTTGCTGCGCGGTGAGCCGCTTGCCGAACGGGATGGCGGCGGCCGGGACCGGCACGGACAGCAAGAAGCCCTGGAGGAGTTCGCAGCCGAGTTCGCGGAGCCGCTCGAGCTGCTCGGTGGTCTCGACGCCTTCGGCGACGGTCCGGAGGTGCAGGGTGTGGGCGAGCCCGATGATCGCGGCGACGATCGCATCAGACTCCGGGTCGGTGCCGAGCCCGTCGACGAAGGACTTGTCGATCTTCAGCGCCTCGACCGGGAACCGCTTGAGGTAGGCGAGGGACGAGTACCCGGTCCCGAAGTCGTCGATGGCGAAGTGGATGCCGAACGCCTGGAGGTCCGCCAGCGCGGTGAGGATGAAGTTCGCGTCCTCCATGAGCACCGACTCGGTGACCTCGAGCCAGAGCCGGTCGGCGTCGACCCCCGCCGACTCCAGAATTCGGGCCACGGTCGCGGGGAGTTCGGGGTCGGCGAGCTGGCGGGGTGAGAGGTTCACGTGCAACGCGAAGTCGTCGTCGACCAGACGGTCCCGTTGCCAGCGGCCCAGGTCGGTGCAGGCCGTCTGGAGGATGTGGGAGCCGAGCGGGACGGCCAGGCCGGTGTCCTCGGCGACGGGGATGAACTCGGCGGGGCTGATATCCCCGAGGGTCCGGTGCTCCCACCGGGCCAGGACCTCCACCCCGACCATCAAACCGGTGGTGGTGTCCACGATCGGCTGGTAATGCGCCGTGATCTCGCGGGCGTCGACCGCTCCCCGCAGCCCCTCGTGGATCAGCAGAAGGCGCGAGACGGCGGAGCGCAGCTCGTCGTCGAAGAGCTCGATCCGAGCCCGCCCGAGCTCCTTGGCTCGGTACATGGCCACGTCGGCGTGGGACAGCGCCACCTCGGGGGTGCCCTGCCCGTCTTTCATCAACGCGATCCCGATGCTGGCCGTCACTACGATCTCCCGGCCCGAGGGGAGCCGGACCGGGGCGCTGACCGCGTCGGCGACCCGGCGGGCGACGCTGCGGGCCTGCTCGGCGGCGTCGAGGCCGGGGCACACCATGACGAACTCGTCGCCGGCGAGGCGCCCGAGGTGATCGCCGTCCCGGCACGCCTCCGAGATCCGGTTCGCGATCGCCTTCAAGACGCTGTCGCCGGTGCCGTGGCCGAAGCCGTCGTTGACCGTCTTGAACCGGTCGAGGTCGATGAGCAGCACCGCGACGCTGGTCCCGGATCCTTGCGCGCCCACCAGCTCGTCGGCGATGGCGCGCAGGACCGGGTCTCGGTTGGGAAGGCGGGTGAGCGCGTCGTGGGTGGCTTGGAAGCTGAGCTGGGCCTCGACGTTCTTGCGTTCCGTGATGTCAGAGAAGGAGCAGACCAGCGCGCCGGCCCGGTCGGTGTGCTCGTGGCGCAGGGGCTGGACGCTCACCGAGTACCAGCGGATCGCGCCGTCGTCTTCCAAGACGCCGATCACCACCCGGCTCTGGGGCCGACCGGTCCGCAGACCCACGGCCAGCGGGTGGTCCTCCGGCGCGAGGGGCCGGCCGTCCTCGGCGATCATCGGGCGACGGTCGAACGCGATGCTGGCGCCGTCGCCGTGGCTCAGGCCCTCGCCGAGCATGGCTTGGGCCGAGCTGTTCACCGACACGACGGTGCCGTCGCGGTCCACGACCAGCACCCCCTCCTCCAGGGCAGCCACCGCGGCGCTGTAGCGCTCCTCGGCCGCCTCGCGCTCGAGGCGCTCGGTGAGGTCGGTGCACACCGCCACGCTGCCGGTCGCCTCGCCGATCTCGTCGCGGACCGGACCCACCGAGACCAGGACCCGGACGCTCTGTCCGCCCGCCCGGTGGTGGTCTACCTCGCCGGCCCGGGGGACGCCGTCCGCCTCGACCGCCTCGGAGCCCAGCAGCTCGGCGGTCGGACGACCGATCGCGTCGCTGGTCCGGACCCCGTAGAGCGCCTCGGCGGCGGGGTTCCAGCTGCGGATGTGGCCCGCCAAGTCGGTGGCGATGATCGCATCGGAGACGTGGCTGACCAGGCTCGCCTGGTAGCGGGTCGCCGCCTCGGCGCGTCGCCGCTCGGTCGCGTCGCGCAGGATCACCTGGAACGCCGGCTCGCCTTCCCAGTCGATTCGGACGCTGATCGACTCGACCACGGTCGGCGACCCGTCCTGGCGGATGAGGACCGCCTCGGTCGGCTCCGAGACCATGCCGGGCTCGTGCAGCGCGGAGATGCGCTCGAGGGTCTCTTCGAGCGAGGAGGGATGGACGAAGTCCAAGATGGCCCGCCCCACCAGATCGGTCGAGTCGCCGACCCCCGCGACCCGCACCGCGGCGGGGCTCGCGTAGCGGATGATTCCGCCCTGGTGCACGATCACCGGGTCGGGGCTGAGCTCGACGAGGCGGCGGTAGCGGTCGATGACCCCTCGCAGGGCCTGCTCGTTGCGCCGCTGCTCGGAGATGTCGGTGACGAGGCCGATGCCGCCCGAGACCTCCCCCGATTCGTCCCGCAGGCAGCGGGCGCGGATGCGGAGATCGACCGGTTCGCCGTCCCGGTCCACCAGGGCCCGCTCGAGGTCGTAGTGCTCCCACGGCGCACCGGAGCGCAAGGAGACGATCACCGGATCGACGAGCTGGTCGGCGCTGGCCTCCGACAGGTTCAAGACGTCGACGGGGGAGTCGAACCAGCACACGAAGTCGGTTGTGCGGTCGTACTCCCAGGTCGCGACTCGCCAGAGCGACTGCGGGTCGAGGCGAGCCTCGAGCTCCTCTGCCGCCCACAGGGCGTCCGCGACGTGATCGGTCTGGCCGTCGATAGACATATTTGTTCGGCCTGATGTGCCCTGTGGTTAATGAGTTTCTAGACCCATCAGCGTAAGGCGGGGGAAGCCAGAAATCGGGGAACTGCAGGCCCGGTGGGGGGCCCGGCGCCTACTCGGCGGGCTCGTCCAGCAGGATGGCGGTGTTGTAGCCGCCCATCCCGATCGAGGACTTCAGGGTGACCCCCTGCTGGCGGGCCACTGGGCCCGAGAGCAGCCGATCGTGGCCCGGGGCGACGCGGGGCGGGGCGGGGATGATGCCCTCCTCGTAGCTGAGGCAGGAGATCGCGACCTCCACCGCGGCGGCGGCGGCCTGGCAGTGGCCGACGAGCGGCTTGAAGGAGAAGATGCCGTCCGCCCCGGGGAAGAGCTCGTCGAAGAGCTGCGACTCGGCGCCGTCGCATTGGCGGGTGCCCGGGCCGTGGGCGTTGAAGTAGACGACCTCCTCGGCGGGCACCCCGGCGTTGACGAGCGCCGAGTTGTAGCAGGAGCCGATCTGGACCGGATCCGCGGCGAGGGAGATGACGTGGTGCGCGTCGTGGCTCATCGCTCCGCCCCGCAGGGTGGCGTACCCACCGTCGGGGCGGCCCGACACCACGAGCCCGACCGAGGCTTCGCCGCCCGTGAATCCCAGGCTGCCCTCCTGGAAGGGTCGACAGGCGTCGAGGGATGGCCGGTCGACCACGATGACGCCCAGGTCGACGAACTGGCGCACGTTCTCGGGAGTGGCCGAGACGTCGGTGGCGACCACGAGCACGTCGTCGGCGACGCCGGCGTCGAGCCACATCTTGGCGGTCAAGAGCGCGGCATTGCCCGAGGCGCACATCGCCACGACACTCATGCACGGGCCGTGAAAGTCGTGCTCGATCATGAGGTTCGTGATCGGTGTCGACGGCATGAGTTGGATGTAGCGGCGCCGGGCCACGTGGCGGTTCGGCCGGTCGTAGAAATCACGCCACAGATCGACGTCGGACAGCACGAAGGCGTGGATCACGCCGACCGTCGGGCCCGGCTTCCACCCGCGGGCCCGGGCGTCCTCGATTGCCTCGCGGGCCGCGGAGTGCAACGCCCGGCTGAACCGCGACGGCCCGTCCGCCGGGTCTCCCTCGTCGGAGATCAGGGCCAAGAAGACATCGTCGGCGCCCCGGACGGTCTCGAAGCCGGGTTGGGGCACCACGGCTGACTCGCCGAGCACGAGCCCGTCCCAGAGATGTTTGGCGCCCCAGCCGTAACCGGTCACTGCCCCGATTCCAGAGATCCAGGTTGGAAGGGACGGTTGACGCGGACGCGGCACCATGCGAGCCCCTCTGCTCCCCGGCCGCCTCGTGCGGCTTCGGGCCCCCACCCCGGCGGGTGAGACACTCCTTGTGTACAAGACGCGCGTGGATCACGCCAGTGGAGCTGTTGAGTGATCGCGCCAGTGGGGATGTTGAGGCGAGCTTTAACCTCGGAGCGCGGTCTCGCGGGCGCTTGGAGTGGCATGCGATCCCGCATCTCGGGGCCTCTGCCGCGTTGCGCGGTCATCGATGCGCGAGGAGTGTTAACTGCCGGGTGTCGAAGGTGTCCGGAACCTCGGCGTCGGTGCGCGTTGCTTCGCCAGGATCGCGAGTCGATGTCAGCGCGGATCTTGCCGGGCCGAAATCGGTGACGTCGGGTGTCACGGCGACCCAGCGTCGGGCGCGGCGCGCTGGACACCGGGGCCCGGGGCGGACCGCGCGCCCGGCCACGCGCCGGTGATGAGCTCGGCCGGTGGTGAGCGACCGACGAGGGTGCGCGGGCCGGCGTTACCCTCCGTCGGCCATGACGCTGCGAGTGATTCAGTGGACAACGGGAAACGTCGGGCGGCGGGCGTTGCGAGCCATCGTGGGGCATCCCGATCTTGAGCTGGTTGGCGTGTTCGCCCACGCGCCCGACAAGGTCGGACGCGACGCCGCCGACTTGTGCGGGCACGACGAGGCGACCGGCGTGCTCGCCACCGCCGACGTCGACCGCCTGCTCGCGCTCAAGCCCGACGCGTGCTCCTACAACCCGAGGTGGCCCGACCTGGACCTGCTGTGCCGGATGCTCGAAGCCGAAGTCAACGTGTGCTCGACGGCCGGGTTCATCACCGGCACGTCACTCGACGACGCGTCGCTCGCGCGGCTCGAGGCGGCAGCGCAGGCTGGGCGCGCCACGATGTTCGGCACCGGCGTCAACCCCGGCTTCGCGAACCTGTTCGCGCTGGTGAGCGCGCAGATTTGTGACCGGATCGAGCAGATCCGCGTCCTGGAGTCCGCCGACGCGTCGGCGTATGCGTCGAAGGACACCCAGGAGAGCGTCGGCTTCGCGCAAACCCTCGACACACCCGGCCTGCTCGAGCGCACCCGCCACGGCAGCGAGGTCTTCGCCGAGGCCGTCGCCCTGATGGCGGATGCACTCGGCATCGATCTCGACGAGATCACCTTCGACGCTGACTACGCGCGGGCGACGGCTGACAACGACCTGGGATTCATGATCATCCCGGAGGGAACGGTGGCGGGGATCGACGGGCGCTGGCGGGGTCGGGCCTACGGTCGAGACGTCATCGTCTTGAACTTCCAGTGGATCATGGGTAGCCACGTGGACGCTCCGTTCACGATCCGTCACGGCTACTTCGTCGAGATCGATGGCGAGCCCAGCGTGCGCTCCCAGTTCCAGATCCTCCCGCCCCGCGACTGGTCCGAGGACGGATACATGGGTCTGGGCATGATCATGACCGCGATGCCGTCGATCAACGCGATCCCGGCGGTGGTGGCCGCGCCGCCCGGGATCGCGACTCATCAGACCTTGCCGCTGGTGACCGCCCGCGGTCGGGTCAGCGCCTGACGCCCCGGCGCGTCACGAGCAGTAGAACTGCTCGTACCAGCGGCGGTAGTCCATGATCGGCTTCTCGCTCGACGCCAGCGCGGGAGTCGGCGTGTAGCGCTTGTGCTCCCAGATCGGGATGTCCTGGCCGATCTCTCGGCTCACCGAATCGACGAACGCGCGCGCGATCCGGGCGGTGCGCTCGTCGCGGTCGGGGTTGCGCAGGCTGAACAGGAACGTGACCTGCGTGGTCTCCTCGTCGATGGGCGTCGAGCAGCCGACCAGGCTGGCGTCGATCAGACCCTGGTAGCGGGTGATCGCGAACCCCGGGCCCCGGCCGACGACGTCGATCCGCCCGTCGACGGGGCCTTTCGACGACGGAAACTGCTGGGAGGTCAGCACGACCCGGTCGTAGCCGTCGAAGCGGACCTGCTCGGCCGTGCCCACCTTCGGGTGCGAGTGCACGAACTCGAAGTGCGCCTGGTCGAAGCCGTTCTCGCCGATCTCTTGCATGCAGGTCCCGATCGTGTACTCGAAGACCTCGTAGTCGGCGTATTCCGGGTCGTCGTACTCGGGAATGTCCATCACGTCCCACAGCGGTGGCTCGCGGCGTGGGTGATACCAGGCCAACACGATGCCGCCCCGCTCGACGGTGGGGAAGGTCCGCAGGTGCGCTCTCGCGTTGGGGCCGTCGGCGTAGGGGATCTCGACGTTGCGGCCCGTACCGTCGTAGGCCCACCCGTGGAACGGACAGTGGACGCAACCGTTCGAGACCGAGCCTCCGACCCCCAGGTGCGCCCCCAGATGCGCGCAGTACGCCTCGTGGCACACGGCATGCCCGTCCTCGTCGCGCCAGATGACCAGCTCCGTTCCCAGGTAGTGGCGGGTCAGGAGCTGATCGGGAGGCACCTCGGCGCTCAGGGCCACCTTGAACCAGCCCAGCGGCATCGGGAACGGGAACCCCTTCGAGTTCATGGAACCTGCCTCTCGATCGGGCGGGTCAACGGCGGGTCCAGCGACACGGTGGGGAAGCCTCCCTCGAGCGGCTCCACGCGCAACCGGGTCAGGAGCAGCCGGTGGATCCGCCAGGCCCCGTCGACGCGCCGGTACTGCTCGTGGTAGTGGCCGGAGCCGCGTAGTCCCTTCGGTGGACCATCCCCGGGAAAGGTGAGGTAGTCGAACATCGCCCAGATGCCCGTCGCGGTGTCGGGGCCCGTGATCGTGATCTCGGGCATATGGCCGTGATGGGTCGTCACGACCCCGTCGAGGATCTTCGGGAGGAAGGCGAGGATCCCGGCCCGGTCCTCCTGGACGGTGCCGTCGGCTTCCATCACGGCGTCCGCGGTGAACAGCTCACCGAACGCGGTCCACTCCTTGGTGTCCATGAACCGGAAATAGCGGGCCTTGAGCTGCTGGATCGCTTCGATATCGAGCAGGCGCTGCCAGGGTTCGCTCGCGTCGGGCACCCCGGCATCCTCGCGCCGGGTGGCGGCGCCCGTCACCGGGCCGTCGCCGAGGATCGGACCCGGCGGGGTGCGGGCGCCACGGGAGCTCGCCGCGGGCCATCGCGCAGCGCCTGGCGGAGCTCGTCGAGCGCTCCGATCAGCCGGGCGCGCTCGGCGGTCGGGAACGCCTCGAGCAGCTCGCGTTGGACTGCGTGGAGCGCGCGGAACGACTCCTCGGCGACGACCTGGCCGCGACGGGTGAGGAGGACGTCGTGACGTCGGCCGTCGCGGGATCCGGGCTCGCGCCGGACCAGGCGAGCGTCGGCGAGCTTGGTCAGCACCCGGGTCATCCCCGCCGACGTTTGGCCGACGAGGTGGCGCAGCTCGGTCGGTGACCGGCGGAAGTCCGGCGGTGACGTTCGAAGCATCCCGATCGTCGTCCACTCTGCGAGGTTGAGCTCGAAGCGCGCCAGCACCCCGGAGTGCACGGACCGCCAAGTCCGGGCCGCGGCTTCGAGCAGCCCGAACACCACGACCGTGTCGCGATCCGTCTCCGGCGCGATCTCATCCCACGCCTGGGCACTGCGGGCAAGAAAGCCGACCAGCTCGTCGGGTCCCACCAGGGGGGTCGTGGTCTCCAGCATTCCAAGCCTCTCGTCGGCGGGTCTAGATCTAGAGCGCGGGGATCGGGAACTCGAGTGGAGCGGCGTCCGCGCCGCCGTCGACCTCGAAGACCCTCCCGGTGATCCACGCACTCGCTGGCGAGGCAAGGAACAGCGTGCACGCGGCGATATCTCGCACGTCCCCGAGGCGCCCCAGCGGGATGGCGTGCGCCGCCTGGTCGAGCATGTCCTCGGACAGGACCGACCGGGCGCCGTCGGTCAGGATCTGGCCGACTACGACCGCGTTGACGCGGACCTTCGGCGCGAACTCCCGAGCCAGGATCCGGGTCATCTGGTTCAGCCCGGCCTTCGCCGCTCCGTACGCGACCATGCCACCGACCGCCTGCTGGCTCGCCCCCGAGGAGATGTTCACCACCACGCCCCGTCCCGCGGTCTGCACCATGTGCGGGACCGCGAGGCGCGTCAACAGGAAGGGGCTCGTCAGGTTGAAGCGCACGACCTTCTCGAACGCTCGCTCACTCATCTCCAGCGCCGGCTTCGGAAACGACCCACCGGCGTTGTTGACGAGCACGTCGAGACGCCCGAAGCGTCCGACGGTCGCCGCGACCAGCTCCTCGAGCTGGTCGGACTCCATCACGTCGCAGCGCACCGCCAGGGCGTCACGACCTCGCTCCCGAACCTTGGCTGCGGTGTCATCGATCGCGGCTTGCGTGCGCGCGGCGACCACCACGTCGGCTCCCGCCTCGGCGAGCGCGAGCGCAATGTCCTCCCCGATGCTCTGACCCGACCCGGTGACGAGCGCCACCTGACCGGTCAGCCTGAACTGGTCGAGGATCACCCCGTCTCCCGTGCGAGCGGCGGCCAACGACCAAGAAATGTAGTTGACTACCAAGTCGAGGGCTCTCGATAATGACCGCCGCCCCGGGCCGGGGCGGGCCGACCAGGGGGGCCGGAGCCGATGCGCACCTACCGGGTGGTGCAGTGGTCGACCGGAAGCGTGGGGTCGATCGCGCTCGGCGCGATCGCGGCCCGTCCCGACCTCGAGCTGGTCGGCGTCTGGGTTCACGCGCCCGACAAGGTCGGCCGCGACGCGGGAACGCTGAACGGTCTCGGGACGCTCGGCGTGACGACCACCTCGGACGTCGACGCGGTCCTTGCCGGGTCACCCGAGTGCGTCTGCTACACGGCGTCGGGGGAGTCGCGACCCACCGAGGCCGTCGACGACTGTTGCCGCCTGCTGGAGGCGGGGGTCAACGTGGTCACCACCTCGGTGCCGGGGCTGCTGTACCCGGCCGGGTTCGACGCCGCCGCAGTCCGGCGTCTCGAGGCGGCCTGCCAGCGAGGTCGCGCCTCGCTGTACGCGTCGGGCATCGAGCCGGGCTTCGCCGGCGACCATCTCGTCCTCATGCTCGCGACCCTCGCCCGGACGATCCGCTCGGTGCGGACCCAGGAGATCTTCAGCTACGCCGAGTACCCGGTGACGTTCACGATGTTCGACGTGTTCGGCTTCGGGAAGCCCCCCGAGCATCGCTGCCTCATGGAGCTGCCGGGCGTGCAGGCCAGCGCCTGGGGGCCACCCGTCCAACTGGTTGCCGATCAGCTCGGGGCCCCGCTCGACGAGATTCGCGAGACCTACGACAAGCGGGTGACCGATCGGCCCCTCGAGGTCGCCGCCGGGACCATCGAGGCCGGCACCGTCGGCGCGGTGCGTTTCGAGACGATCGGCGTGGTCGAGGGCCGCGACGCCATCGTGATCGAGCACGTCAACCGGATGGCGCCGGACCTCGCACCCGACTGGCCGACCGCCGACCGGGACGGGACCTACCGCGTGGCCTTCGACGGGGAACCCCGGCTGTCGTGCGAGCTGACGCTCGGCGGCCCCGACGACTTCACCCACCACGGCCTGGTCGCCACCGCGATGCGCGTCGTCAACGCCATCCCCTTCGTGTGCGAAGCGGACCCCGGGATCGTCAGCGCCGTCGACCTCCCCCTCACCCTGCCCCGCCACGCGTTCGGGACCGTCGCGGCGCCCCGATGAGCCGACCCCCAGCAGCGACGAACCCGCGGAGGGTGCCATGACCACATCCCAGGCCAGACCGAGCCGATCGCGGCGCGTGATCCAGTGGGGGACCGGCAACGCCGGCCGCCCAGCCCTGCGAGCGATCGTGCGGCACCCCGACCTCGAGCTGGTCGGCGTCCACGCCCACGCCCCCGAGAAGATCGGACGCGACGCCGCCGAGCTCTGCGGGCTCGACGCGCCGACCGGGGTGCTTGCCACCGACGACGTCGACGCTCTCCTCGGGCTCGACGCCGACTGCGTCTCGTACATGGTGCAGGGCGAAACCCGGATTCGCGAGACGATCGACGAGTTGTCCCGCGCGCTCGCCGCCGGCAAGAACGTGGTCAACACCTCGCTCGTCTTCCTCGTCTACCCCCCGTCGATGCCGGCGGCGTTGCGCGAGCCGCTGGACGCGGCCTGCGCCGAGGGTGGCTCCACGCTCTTCACCTCCGGCCTCGACCCGGGCTGGTCAGGTGACGTCTTGCCGCTCGCCGTCGCGTGCGCGTGCGAGACCGTCGACTCCATCCGAGTGACCGAGATGATGGACTACTCGACCTACGAGGACCCGGGGTTCACCGGCTTGTTCTTCGGCTACGGGAGGCCACTGAGCTTCGAGGCGCCACTCTTTTCCCCCGGCGCCATCGCGGGCGGCTGGGGCGGCATGGTGCATCTCGTCGCCGACGCCCTCGGCTGGCACGTCGAAGAGCTGCGCGAGGAACACGAACGGCTGCCCGCACCCGAGACGTTCGAGACCGCCATGGGAACGATCGAGCGCGGAACGTGCGCCGGCGTGCGGTTCGAGTTGCAGGGACTCATCGGGGGTGAGCCGGCCGTCACCGCCGCCCACGTGAACCGCCTGCGGGCCGACATCGGGCCCGACTGGCCGAGCCTGTCCGGGGAACGGTCCGGGTACCGGATCGAGGTCGAAGGCTCACCCTCCTACACCTGTGAGATCGAACCCCGAGGCGAGCACGGCGACCACAACGAAGCCGGCATCCTCGGCACCGCGGCGCGGGTGATCAACGCGATCCCCGCGGTGTGCGACGCCGCCCCGGGCCTCGTCACGCCACTCGACCTCCCGATCTTCACCGGCCCCGGCCGCCCCCGGTAGACCCTCGACGACCGCCAGATCAGCCCTCGCCCAGCATTCGGTACAGCGCCTGGCGGGCATCACGCACGATCGCCGTCGCACGCTCCACCTGATCGCTATCCCCGGCGATGGCCACTTGCTTCGCCGCGAGATGGAGCTGGCGCACGGCGTCTCGCAGCGTTCGGTGACCTACCATCCCGGGCTGGTCCTCGCCGCCGGCCAAGTCGGCCAGGACCTCCGGGTCAGCCTGCTCGCGCCCGGCGTCGGTCAGCTCGTACACCCGGCGATCTCCCTCCTCGACGCTGCGGACCAACCCCTCGTCTTCGAGGAGCTGCAGCGTCGGGTAGACCGACCCGGGGCTCGGGCGCCACACGCCGCCGCTGCTCTCCTCGAGTCGTCCCATGAGCTCATAGCCATGAGCCGACCCGTCCAGCAGCGCGGCGAGCAGGACAAGCCGGATGTCGCCCCGACGGTGCCGCCGACCCCCGCTCCATCGCTCACCGTGTCGGTGCTCTCCACCCATGCCTCGCCCTCTTCCCTCTCGTCCTTCGCGTCCCGCTCGGGGCCCGCGTCCTTCTCGTGACATCGACCCTCTCCTCTCTCGGTGTTCGCGGCCCGCTCGGGGCCCGCGTCGTTCCCTGGTCCCTCGTCGTTCTCGTGACATAGTCTCTCCCAGCGATCTGTTCGTACTATCGCGATGTATCGTTAGCGTATCGGAACTGGTCGGTCAGTTCAAATGCCCCGCCGAGCAGCGATCGCCCCAGCAGCGACCGCCCCAGCAGCGACCGCCCCAGCAGCGACCGATCCCCGTGCCCCGAGAGGGGGGCGGGGCGTTCGCGCCGGTGGCCTTCGGACGGTGATGACCGGTGGTGACCGAGGAAGCACCGCCCGAGATGGCGGCAGCCGATGCCGCGATCAGGCTAGGGCGGCGCCCCGGCGGCTCGAGCCGCTGGAACGCGAGCTGGCGAACCTCTGGGCCGTCTCGAGCGCCCGAGCGGTGTCCGACGCGTCGCCTCGACCGGGTCGACGAAGCGTCAATCACCGACCGGCGATGTCGGGGTGGGCGGTGCTGGCTTGTTGGCGTCGATCGCGGCCAGCTCGTGTTGCAAGCGCTCGATGAGCGCGGGGACCTCGTTGCGGTAGTGCGCGAGCGCCAGGTTGAGACGCAGATGGACCCATCCGTTCAGCTGCGGTCCGTAGTGGATCGTCGTCGGCTTCTGGCGATTGGACACCGAGAACGTGGTGGACCCGTCGTCGGACTGCTCACAGCCGAGCAGCTTGGCGAAGAGGCATTCCCGGGTCTGGCTGTGCCCCTGGAACACCATCCGCTGGTTGGTGATGAACGCGGTGCCGGTATCGATGGCGGCGGGGTGCGGCGTGCCTTGCACATAGTGACCCCGAGAGGCCCCGACGTGGTAGCGGATCGGTCGCCCCGCCAGGCTCCCGACCGGTACCGACACTCCCGCCGACCGGCCCTGCCATTGGCCTGGCCCCCGGCGGAGCTCGATGAGTCCCGCGTCGGTGATCTTGGCGAACACGGCCTCGCTGGCGTGCAGCATGAGCTCCGAGGTCGTCTCGCCCGCGTAGGTCTGTGCCAACGAAACGGCTGCCGCCTCCCCGTCTCGCTCGCGCTGCCAGTGAGCCAGCGCTTGCTCGTATTCGGCTGCCGCCTTCTTCTCTCGGTGACGCTCGAACATCGGCGCCCTGGACCTCCTCGGGATCGTCCCGACCTCACCGGATTATCGTGGCGGGGCACGCGTCGCGCCACCGCGGACGCCATCGATTGCCGAGTCGCTCGGCCGTTGAATGATCCGATCCGGCGCCCCGCGACGAACCCCATCGACACCGCTCGCGCCCTCACGGGGCACTGGCAGCACCAGGAGGCTTTGATGGTTCCGATACTCGGTGAGATCATCGGTTGGGAGGCATTGCTGGTGCTCGGGCTGATCGCGCTGCTCTTCGGCAGCTCCCAGTTGCCCAAGCTCGCACGGTCCGTCGGGCAGGCGAGCCGAGAGCTCAAGCGCGAGCTACACGACGACGCGGCGGGCTCCGGCCAGCCCCACGACACAACCCCCTGAGTCGAGCGCCCATCACCTTGGTCGTGACCGCGTCGATCCTCCTCGCCCGCACGTGGCGAGCATCTCATCAGATCTCGACCGGCACTACCACCAGCGGCGGTTGACAACCCGCCCGGTGAGGACGGTCGGCGGCCAGCCGCGGGTCGGCACGGGATCCGCGTCCTGTGGATCCCCCCGATGCTTGTGCGAGCCTGGCGACGTCTTCACCCGTTCGCGAGGGGCGTCGGGCCGACGCGATGCGACGTCACCCGCTCGGCGACCGGCGGTCACGGTGCTCCGGTCGGGGTTGTCCTCGATCAGCGGCGGCCGGTCCACCAGACGCTGGAACCTTCGACCCTCAATCCGCAGGCCCGCGACCAAACTGGTCCAGTCGGCGCACACGGTCGGACCCGGGAGCTCAGGCCGAGACGTCGTCGCGGTGCTGAGCGCGGCAGATGGGTCTAGTACCCGTCCGAAACGGTGACTTCGACCAGCTTCAGCGTGTGCTTCTTCGCGTTGGCGCGGAGTCGCAAGTCGCTTTCGTGCCATTCCCGCTCGTGCTTCGCGCAGAGCGCATAGTCACTCTGGCCTTCCAGGGTGTAAGAACCTTTGTTGTAGCAACGCTCGATGTCGCAAAGACGGGCCATAGGGCGAGGGTACTACCTCGGTACCCAAACCGGTCGCTTCGGACCTCCGGGCACGGACCCCACTCGGAGCGGCCGGACGGACCCGCGCGCGATCGAGCTCCCCGCGGCGAGTCGCTCATACCCCAGCAACGGCGCCAGGTCGCCTTCGCTACCCGTGTCGAGGGCCACGTCGGGAGCTCCGTGCCCCGAGCGTCGGGTCCGCCCCGGCCCTGGAGTCGAGAATCCGGGCGGCATCCCATACCCCCGAGCCTTGGGCGGCAAACACCGGGGCGATCGGGCGCGTTCGAAGGTAGCCTCGTCGGCGTGTAGCGCGTGTCGTCCCTCGTGTCTCGTCCTTCGACCGCCGAGGTCGCGCTCATGTCTCCGTCTCGCTCCGCTTCGTTTTCCCTCGTCGCCGCGGGCATAACCCGCGCCCGCGGCCCTCAGGTCATCCTGGGCGGGGTGGACCTCGGGGTTGCTCCCCGCAGCCGCGTCGGGGTGGTTGGTCCGAACGGGGTGGGGAAGTCGACCCTGCTGCGCATCCTCGCGGGTGTCGAGCACCCCGATTCCGGTGCGGTGCAGCGCAGGCCGTCCCAGCTGCGGGTCGCCTACCTCGCGCAAGAGCATCAGGAGGACGCCGAGACGGTCGGCGCCATGCTGGCTCGCCGCAGCGGGGTGGCCGAGATCACGGCGGCGCTCGAGGCCGCCAGCGCCGCCCTGGCCTCCGGCCGCCCGGGTGCTGACGAGTCGTACCCCCTGGCCCTGGACGCCTACCTCGCCGCGGGATGTGCTGACTTCGACTCGCGCGTCGCCATCGCCTTGGACGAGGTCGGACTGCCCGGCGATCTCGTCGACGCCCGGGTCGGTGCACTGTCGGGTGGACAGCTGGCCCGAGCGGCCCTCGCCGCAGTGCTGCTCGTGCGAGCCGAGGTGGTGCTGCTCGACGAGCCCACCAACGACTTGGACTTCGAGGGCCTCGAACTCCTCGAACGATTCTTGGTGAGCCGCCCCGGCGGCATGGTCGTGGTCAGCCATGACCGAGCGTTTCTGGGCCGCACGGTCACTTCAGTCCTCGATCTTGACGAGCACACCCACCAGGGGACTGTCTACGACGGCGGCTGGGACTCCTACCTCGAGGCTCGCGCCATCGCGCGTCGCCACGCCGAAGAGGAGTACGCCACGTACCGAGGCGAGCGAACTCGGCTCCGACAACGCTCGCAACGGCAACGAGAATGGGCAACGAAAGGAAGTACCCGCGCGAAGAACGATGGCGACGAGCGTGACAAGTTCATCCGCCACTTCAAGGTCGCATCCTCGGAGCGCTTGGCAGCCAAGGCTCGAGCCACCGACCGTGCACTCGAGCGCCTCCCCCAGGTCGACAAGCCGTGGGAGGGCTGGGAGCTGCACTTCGACATCGCCTCGGTACCACGAAGCGGGACCATCGCGATGCGGCTCACCGACGCGGTGGTCGAGCGCGGCCGGTTCCGCATCGGGCCCACCACCGTGGAGGTGCACTGGTCTGATCGGGTCGCCCTCGTGGGCCCCAACGGGTCCGGGAAGACCACCCTGCTGCAGACGCTCCTCGGCCGGGTGCCTCTCACCGGGGGGACCCGATGGATCGGGCCGAGCGTGATCGTCGGCGAGCTCGAACAAGACCGCCGGCGACTCACTGGCCCGGCGACACTCTTGGAGCTCGTTCGAACCCCCGTCGGGGTCAACGTCGCTGAGGTACGCAGTCAACTCGCCAAGTTCGGGCTCGGCCCGGAGCACCTCACTCGCCCCGCGACCACGCTCTCCCCGGGCGAGCGAACGAGTGCCGTGCTCGCCGAATTCGCCCTGCAAGGTGTGAACTGCCTGATCCTCGACGAGCCGTCAAACCACCTCGACCTCCCCGCGATCGAAGAGCTCGAAGACTCCCTGCAGCGCTACCCGGGGACACTGGTCCTCGTCACCCACGACCGCGCGCTGCTCGACCATGTGCGCACCACGCGCACCCTCCACCTGCACGACGGAATCCTCGACGAAGCGTGACCGCCGTGACCGAGAACGGCTACCAGCCCGAACGGCGCGCGTGGCATGATCGTCGCTTGGTGACCCAACCCGGCGTCTCGGGTGTGACTCGATCGGTGCTCGCAATGGCGCGATCGTGCCGCCGATAGGCGCTCCCGACCTCCGGGTGAGAACGACCGCGGGGCGCTGGGTGCTCCTCGCCACGGTGTTGGGCTCGGGTCTCACGATGCTGGACGCGACGGTCGTCAACGTTGCGCTGCCGACGATCGGGCGAGATCTCAGCACCACCTTCTCAAGCTTGCAGTGGGTCGTGAACGGCTACACGGTCACGCTGGCCGGCTTCTTGCTCCTCGGCGGGGCGCTCGGCGATCGCTATGGACGCCGCCGTGTCTTCCTGACCGGCGTGGCCTGGTTCGCGACCGCCTCGTTGCTCTGCGCGATCGCACCGAGCGCGACGACACTCATCGCCGCTCGGGCTCTCCAGGGAGTGGGTGCAGCCCTGCTGGCACCGGGAAGTCTCGCGATCCTCCAAGCGAGCTTTGCGCGCGAGGACCGGGCGGCGGCGATCGGCGCGTGGTCGGGACTCGGCGGAGTCATGGCGGCGATCGGACCGTTCGTGGGCGGGTGGCTCGTGCAGGCGGCGTCGTGGCGTTGGATCTTTCTGCTCAATATCCCGTTCGCGCTGACCGTGCTGATGGTGGCCTCTCGTCACATACCGGAGACCCGCGATGACCATGCACCTCCTGGTCTTGACGTCACGGGCGCGGTCCTCACCGCAGCCGGACTCGGAGGACTCATTTACGCCTTGACCGAGGGAGCTGAGCGCGGCTGGACCAGCCCCGCCGTGGCGGGCGCGGGCCTCGCCGGGCTCGCCTGCCTCGTGGCGTTCGTGTCTGTCGAGAGGCGCAGCCGCCACCCGCTCGTCCCGCTGACCATCTTCAAGAACCGTCAGTTCAGCGCCGCCAACCTCGTGACGTTCGCCGTGTACGCAGCGCTGGGCGGCGCGCTCTTCTTGCTACCCATCCAGCTGCAGACCGTCGTCGGCTTCTCTCCCCTCGGGTCCGGGACCGCGTTGCTGCCGCTGACCCTGATCATGCTGACTGGCTCGGCGCGAGCGGGAAGGCTGGCAACGAGGATCGGTCCTCGGCTCCCCATGACGCTGGGCCCGATCATCGCCGGTGGCGGACTCGTCCTGATGGCACAGATCGGTCCGACGAGCACGTACGTGACCTCGGTGCTCCCCGCGGTAGTGGTGTTCGCCGTCGGTCTTGCCCTGACCGTCGCACCGCTCACCGCCACGGTGCTCGGCGCAGTCGAGGATGAACACGCCGGGGTGGCGTCAGCGGTCAACAGCGACGTCGCCCGGGCCGCAGGGCTGATCGCCATCGCCGTTCTCCCGGTCCTCGCGGGGATCAGAAATGGTGACTTCGCCAACGCGGCGCGCTTCTCCGGCGGATTCCATACGGCGATGCTGGTCGCTGGAGCGCTGCTCGTGGCGGGGGGCTTGTTGGCGTACGCCACGATCCGCCGGCCCCTCGTCGGGCCACCGGAGCTCGAACGTGAGGCGGCGCCAGCGTTTCATTGCGCACTCGACGCTCCACCATCCTTCGTCGATGCTCCGACTGGCTCGTGAGATCCGCGCCCAGTAGACGATCGAGCGTCTGAGTCGATACGGACGTCGTTGCCTCGTCTCGAGGATCGATGAGTCGAACCCCAACCGGGGGGCGGCGATGGATTTGAACCCTTCGAAGCACTGGAACAGTGGCCCGCCCTGCGATAAAAAAACTCGCGGGGCAACTGGCTATCGATCCCAGGCACGTGGGCCCGCCGCCTGAGCATGCTGCCGGCTGGCAAACCCCGTCCTTGAGTCGACGCAAGGTCGTATCGTGTCGGTCGTGGAAGCCGAGGGAGGCGACGAGGTAGTCGCGTGCACCCTCGGACCCGCTGACGCCCGTGCGCAGCTCGACGAATGGGCGAACCTACGCGAGCTGTTCCGACAGGCGGAGCCCACATCGGGCGGCGTGCGGTTGTGGTTCGACTCGGTTGCCGAAATGGCCCTGCGGACGGTCGCCGCCAAGGAGGCGGCCTGCTGCGGCTTCCTCCGATTCGGCATTGTCGGAGAGGGAGACCTGGTTCGGCTCGAGATCACCTCGGAGAGCGCGGATGCTCAGCCGGTGATCGCGCTGCTCGCCGCGCTGGCCGCCGGGCCCGGCCTCGAGTGAGCCTCCGTTCGAACTCGTAGCGCCTCCTTCTCGGGCGCAGGAGCGCCCGACCGAGCGCGAGCCGCGGGACTCGTGGCGCTACTCCGGGCTAGACCTCAACTCAAGAAGTTGGGAACCGCGCCGCGCCGCGTTGCTTTGCGGCACGGCCCTTCGGCTCCTCCCAGTCTTCCTGCCGACCCAGCACGGTCAGGTCGAGGAAGTAGTACGAGCCGCCGAGCGTCTCGGCGCCGCGGGCGTACATGGAGTACGTGTGGAAGACCGCATCGTCCTCAAGCAGACACAGGCTGTAACCGGGCTGCTCCGAGGATCCGTCTCCCGGCCTGCTCAAGTTCGCCCTCGTCTCGGAAGTTGAACTCAAGAGGGGCGACGGATCTGTCCAGCGTCACGTGGAAGTCGTAGTTGAAGTCGCTGCCGTACGAGGAGTACCAGGGGAAGGAATCGGGTGCGGCGCGATGGGGCGGTCGGCACGGTCAGCGCCGCCACGGCTCGGTATCGGCCCACACGCTATCGTGGGGCCCCTGCTATCCCCCGAAAACGATCGGGAACTGCATGGCGCGCGTCTTGGTCGTGGGCGGGGCCGGGTACGTGGGCGGCTGGCTCACTGACCGTTTGATCGGCGAGGGTCACGACGTCGTCGTCTACGACATGCTGCTCTACGAAGACTTCTACTTGAAGCCAGTGCCGTTAGTGCACGGCGACGTACTCGATGTCGCTCTGCTCTCAAAGGCGCTCCGCGACGTCGACGTCGTCGTATGGCTCGCCGCGTTGGTCGGCGACCCCGCGTGCGCCCTCGACGCGAGCCTCACTCAGCGGATCAACGCCGGCTCGCTCGCTTGGCTCGCCGAGCATTTCGACGGGCGAATCATCTTCATGTCGACGTGCTCGGTGTACGGCGCTCAGGACGGGGAGCTCACGGAACAGAGCTCCCTCAATCCGCTCTCGCTCTACGCACAGACGAAGCTCGAAGCCGAACAGCACCTTCTGGACCGTGACGCGATCGTGTTCCGGCTCGGTACGCTCTATGGGGTCGGCGACACGTACTCGCGCCTTCGGACGGACCTCGTCGTGAACACGCTGACGATTCGAGCCTCTGAGCACGGCCGCATGAGCGTCTTCGGCGGACGTCAATATCGGCCCCTGCTCCACGTTCGCGATGTCTCGAGCGCCGTCGTGCAAGCGATCGAATCCACGCATCGCGGGGTCTTCAATCTGCACGCGGAGAACCTCACGATCCTCGAGATCGCCGAACGCGTCCGGCAACAGTTGCCGGAGGCACAGCTCGAGATCACGGAGCTCAAGTTCCAGGACGCGCGCAACTATCGAGTCTCGAGTGCCGTGGCCCGCGACGTGCTCGGCTTCGCGCCGACATACTCCGTGGATGACGGCATCCATCAGGTCAAGGCGTTGATCGAGGAAGGCCGCGTCCGCGATCTCAGCTCGGCTCGGTTCTCGAACGTGGAGTCGCTTCGTCCCTACCTCGTCCCCGAGGTGTCGCCACTCGGGAGCGAGGTCCACGTCGCACACCAGCTCACACGTCGGCGAACATCATGACGGATGGGCCCCGGCTGATCGAAGGTGGGCTTGCGGTCGACGATCGAGGCAGCGTCTCGTTCGTGAACCGGTTCGGTTTCGACGAGGTCCAGCGCTGCTACATCGTTCGCAACCATTCGCAAGGCTTCGTTCGGGCGTGGCACGGGCACCGTCATGAGGGGAAGTTCGTCATGCCGCTCGCCGGTGCAGCCCTCGTCTGCTGCGTTGCGATCGACGACTGGGAGCATCCTTCTCCGGAAGCGTTCGTGAACCGCTTCGTGCTCAGCGGCGAGAAGCCGGCGGTGCTGGTGATACCGCCTGGATTCGCGAACGGCTTCATGTCGCTCACCGAGGACGCGGCGCTCATGTTCTTCTCGACGAGCACCGTCGAGGACTCGGCGACCGACGACTACCGGTTCGACTCGCGACATTGGGACCCCTGGAAGGTCGAAGAGCGCTGAGTCGATGTACGAGCTGAGCGTGATCATTCCCACGTTGAACGATGCGACGCTCCTGCCGCTCACAGTCGAACGGCTCCACGCGGTCGCGGGCCAGTCTGGCATCGCCACGGAGATCGTTCTCGTCGACGGCGGGAGCACCGATTCGACCGTCGAAGTCGCGTCTGAGCTCGTCGACGAGTACTCACTCCTCCATGGACGTGTGCTCGTGCGAGCCCGCGGAAAGGAGGCGCTGGGATTCGGATCGATGGTCCGATACGGCCTCGCCTACTCCGCGGGTCGCTTCTGCGCGCTCGTTGCCGCTGACGGAACCGACCCGGTGGACGTCCTTCCGGACATGGTGCGCGAGCTCCGAGCGGGCAAGCAGCTCGTCATTTGCTCTCGCTATGCAGAGTCCGAGGCTCGGGTGTCCAAGCGCTTTCGTTGGTATCAGTCCATGTACCGCAAGGCGGTCCGCCTCGGCCTCGGAGCGGAGGTATCGGACAGCACGAACGGGTTTCGGGCCTTCGATCGCAAGTACATCCAAGCGCTCGGACTCAACTCGAATCGCTTCAGCGTGTGCCCCGAGATCACGTTCAAGGTCTTACTCTCCGGTGGAGAGCTGACGTTCGTGGCCGGACAGCCCGAGGGCTTTCCCGGTCAGGTCTCGGCCAAGTTCGCGCTTCCCCACGAGATCTTGGGATACGCATACGTCCTCGTCCGCGCCGCGCTGCAACGGCTCGGCCTTCCCTGGTACTGAGGTTTGACACTCATGACTCAAGGCACTCTGGCCGTCGTGCTCGGCATCCGCCCCGACCTCATCCGAGCCAGCCTCGTTCTTCGAGGTCTGCAAGCTCGACGACCTGACGACGTCGTCTTCATCTGGTCCGGTCAGCACTACTCCGACAACCTCAAAGACGTCTTCCTCCGTGAGCTCGAGATCGAACCGCCTGCGATCGAGCTCGGCGCTTCCGGCGAGAGCGATGCCGAGGTCGTGTCGTCGGTGATCGCCAAACTCTCCCCGGTCCTCGTGGATCTCGCGCCGAGCGCAGTCGTATTCCTGGGCGACACGAACACGGTGATGGGCTCCCTGGCCGCGGCCCAGCTCAACATCCCGATCGTCCACATCGAAGGCTGCATGCGTTCGTACGACTGGCGCATGCCCGAGGAGAAGTACCGAACCACGATCGACCACCTTGCCGACGTCATCTACACGTACTTCGACGAATACAAGGAGCAAGGCATCGCCGAGGGGCTGAACCCCGACAACATCGTCGTCGTGCAGAACCTGATCGTCGATGTGCTCGACCACTACTACTTCGCCCGCGGCGATTACTTCCAGGCTCTGGTGGACGACGGGCTGCTGGACAAGCGGGGTTTGTCGGCCGGCGATTACTACCTGATGACATGTCATCGGCGTGAGAACGTCGAGGAGCGCGCACCGCTCAGCGCGATCGTGGATCTCATCGGCTCGACGGATCGACCGATCTACTTCCCGGCGAGTTACCGCACGCAGGCGACGCTCGGGCGCTACGGACTCGAGCTCCCCGCGAACGTCGAGATGGTCGACCCCATCGGATACGAGGAGATGCTCGCCCTGATGGTGAACGCGCGTGGCGTGATCACCGACTCGGGCACCGTGGTGGAGGAGACCGCGGTGCTCCAGGTTCCGTCACTGCAGATGCGTCGAGCGACCGAGCGACCCCAGGTCTACGACTGCGGCTCGAGCGTGAAGTTCGATCCGTCAGATCCGGATGCATACCCCGCCGGCGTCGTGTTCGCCAAGCTCGAAGGCCTGGTCGGCAAGACCTGGCAACATGGGCTCGGCGATGGCCACGCTGCGGATCGAATCGTCGATGATCTGCTCGCGAGACTCGATGGGGATCGCTTCCACGGGCACCTCGCAGAGCGCCACCACCTCACGGCTGCGGTGGCTCGCTCCCATCAGGGCGATGGGCTCACGGTGGATGGCTGACCCGGACGCGGCGATCGCCACCTCGGTCGCGGTGGTGATCCCTGCGTTCAACGAGGGTGAGGCTGCGGGCACGTGCGCGCGGGCGGTGCTCGGAGCCCTCGTCGCCCTCGATGGCCGATCCGCCCTGCTCATGGTGGACGACGGGAGCGTGGACGACACGCTCGCGTCGTTGCAGGCGATCCAAGCCCCGCCGCAGACCATGTTCGAGGTGCTGAGCCACGGGGAAAATCGCGGGTACGGCGCCGCGCTCCGAACCGGCGCGGCGCGGGCTGCGAAGCTCCGATTCGACTGGGTGCTCTTCATGGACAGCGACTTGACGAATCCCCCGGAGCACATTGCCCGCTTCGTGCGGCAGATGACTCGCGAGGTCGACTATCTCAAGGCGACGAGGTACGGAGCCGGGTCGTCGGTCGAGGGTGTTCCTGCACCTCGGCGCGTCGCTTCCCGCGCCGGCAATCTGCTCGCGCGAGTCCTCTCGGGAAGCCCGCACCGAGACATCACGAACGGCTTCCGGGCGATACGGACGGATGCGTTCCTCGCGCTGCCGCTCGAAGAACCAGGGTTCGCGATCATCATGGAAGAGTGGTACTGGGCTCAGCGCCACGGTCTCCGTGGCGGTGACGTGCCGACGACGCTGCGCACGCGCACTGCCGCGCAACGCAGCTCGGCCTTCGGCTATTCGGCCCCGCTCCTGCTTCGCTACGCCCGGTATCCCATCTACGCTGCGTGGAGGCGACTCCCGCATCGGACACGAGCGGAGCGCGGACGGCGGGAGAGCGCGTAGTGCGGTGTCGAGCATGCGGTGGGGCTCATCTCGAGCCGCTTCTCGATCTTGGGAGCATGCCGCTTGCGGGCGGCTTCCTCGGCTCCGAGAACGACTGCGCGGATGAGGCCACCTACGAGCTGCGCATCGACATCTGCGCGGACTGCTGCCTCGTCCAGATCGTCGATCCTGTCGATCCCGATGTGCTGTTCCAGGACTACTCGTTCTCGGCGACGACCGTTCCCGCGCTTGTCGAGCACTTCTCCGGGTACGCGGCTTGGCTCAAGGACCGATTCGATCCGTCGTTCGTGGTCGAGTTCGGGGCCAACGATGGCGTCCTGATCGAACCCTTGACGAAGCTCGGTGTTCGCGGCCTTGGCGTCGACCGGTCAGAGAACATCACCGCGCTTGCGCGGAGCCGTGGGCACGACGTGATGACCGGCGCGTTTACGCCCGAGCTGGCCCGCGACATCCGCTCCGAGCACGGCCCGGCCGACATCGTCACGGGGAGCAATGTCTTCGCGCACAACGCCGACCCCACCGTGATCCTCGAGGCTGCTCGGCTTGCGCTCCCGGACGACGGACTGCTGGCACTCGAGATGATGTACGCGGGCGATCTCCTCGAGAAGCTCCAATGGGACACCCTGTATCACGAGCACCTCACGTTCTACTCACTGAGCACGATCCGGCGGCTGCTCGCGAGCCACGGATTCCACGTCATCGCCGCCGAGCGGATCCCGATGCACGGTGGATCCGTACGGGTCGTCGCGAGCCTCGACGCTGCTCGACCGGCGGCTCCGGCGGTCGAGGAGCTCGTCCGCTGGGAATCGTCGATCGGGCTCGACAAGATCGATCGGTGGCGCCAGTTCGCCCGGGATGCCGATCGATCCATCGAGATCGTGGCCGCGACCTTCGAGCGCCTCGCGAGGTCGGCTTCCATCTGGGGATACGGCGCGGCCGGAAAGGCCACGATGTGGGTGAACGCGTGCCACATGGCCTACCTCGGCGGTGTCGTCGACGCGTCGCCACTTCGGGCGGGCAAGTTGATGCCGGGGACGCACACGCCGATCGTCTCGCCGGAAGCCTTCCGCGCCGCGAATCCGGACTACGTCCTCGTGACTGCCTGGAACTACCTCGACGGGATCCGGCGGAACGAGGACTGGTACCGAGGCATCTGGTCCACGCCGCTCCCCGAGCTCACCTTCCACCGCTAGCGAGCGCGGCGAGCTGCACGTCGAGCGGCAGCGCGCGGAGCGCGTCGTCACCCCGGTTGCTGACCAGCCGTCGATCGATCACCGGCTCCGCAACATCGACGACGTCGAGGTCGAGCCCGAAGGAGGAGCTCAATCGCCTGAGGAGCTCGGCCTTGCTCACGCCTTCCGAGACCACATGGGCGAGCCCGGTCATCGCTGAGCTGTCCAGCAGCTGCGGCTCGAGGAGGCGAACGAGCTCTGACGTGGTCACCCCGCTCCACAGCACGTTGGCGAACCCGTCGACGACGGTGCCGCGTCGTGCGACGGCCCAGTCGAGCAGCCCCGCGCCCGATGGGCTTCGTCCGATGATGGACGTTCGCACGGTCAGGTGCGGAGGATCGCGAAGCTCACCCGCGAGCTTCGTCTGCCCGTAAGAGTCGGGCGGATGCGGCTCCGAACTCTCGTCGTACGGTCCATGTCGTCCCGAGAAGACGCCATCAGTGCTGATGTGGATCACTCGCGCGCCACGGTCGCGTGCCGCGCTCGCCAATCGATGGGGGAACTCGGCATTCACGTCCCGCATCGCATCGCGGTCGTCGTCGCGAGCGTTCAGAACCGCGACGCAGTTGAGAACGGTCTGTGGTCGCACGCGGTCGAGCACAGCCTCCACGGCATCGAACGCACGGACGTCACGAAGGAGGAGCATCTCCGACGGGCACGCGCTCGCGACATGCGGGAGCCGTGTGGTCCCCACGACCTCCGCCGTCGAGGACCGCGAGCCCCCGAGCCGGTGAAGCGCATCGGCCCCGAGCATGCCATCGGTACCCAGAATCAGAATCCGCATGGTGCGTTTCTCAGTAGAGCACGTCCCCGGGGGACGATCGGCCGGTGCCCGCACGAGCTCGCTGCCTCACCGCCCCCCGGTCGGGCCTCTGTCCCGGAACACGTACACCGATTCGGGCAAGATCCCCGAGAGGCCGGGATAGGTCACGTGCTCGACCATCCGGAAGCGTCCGGGAAGGGTCTTAAGGAACATGCCCACCGGAGTGTCGGGAGAGCGCTTCAGCACGAGCGAGGCGTCTGCGCCGCCGGGCGTCACGAGGAAGATGGTGCCGTGCCGTGCGAGCGCCACGGCCTGTCGTGCGACGTCTTGCGGGGGCGTCACCTGGAGGTTGGGATCAGGTTGCGGGTGGGGGCCGCTCAGGGGAGGGAGCTGCTCGGCGAGTGGCGGGACGCCGAGGCGGAGCACCGGGTAGCGCGTCGATTGTCCGGCGTCGGCGAGTGCGACATCGAGTTCGGACAGAGGATTGGCGAAAAAGGGTGCGTCCACGACCGGATCCCCGGGGCGCCCGACTCGGTCGACGAAGGCCACTGCCGCAGCGATGTCGGGGCGCTGCGCGTCGGAGCCGAGCATCTTGGCTCCGCCGATGGCGAATGCCCCGAGCGTCAGAGTGACCGCAACCAGCCGCAGGGGTCTCGCCGGACTGGTCACGAGAGCCCCGATGGCGAGCGCGAGGCCGGGCCACGAGGAGGTCAGGTCCCTCCCGTCCACGATGTTCGTTGCCACCATGCTCTGCACCGTGATCAAGACGGCAGGAGCAAGGGCGAGCACGACGATCAAGGCGGTGCGGGGCGGCACCCGCCACTTTGCCCTGCCGGCCCCGCGTGCCCTGAGGACGAGGCCGAGCAGTCCGACGGCCAACCCGGTCACGGCCAGCGCCAGCCCCACACGATCGGGCATGTGCGAGATCGGGAGGTCCGGATGCCCGATCCACAAGCGCTCGAGCTCACTTCCGAGGACGTGGAAGGTGAAGGGCCCGATGTTGTTCGGCCCGTTGAGGTCTTCCCGAAGTCCTCCGAGCCAAGGGAGATAGGCCAGCAGTGCCGCGGCGTTCGCCGCGAGGAGCCACCGGCGCGCCTTGGGCCGGGTCCAGAACGCCCATACGAACTGGGCGACGAGGAGGTACACCACGGTGTAGTGGGTGTAGGAGGCGGCACACGAGAAGGCTCCGTATGCGACCCACCAGCCGAGGCGGCCCGAGTCCAGCGCTCGCAGCAACGCCAGCGTGGACAGGAGAGCGAAGAACGTCACCAGCATGTACGCGCGCGCTTCGGTCGAGAAGAAGATCATGTGGGGAGAGAGGGCGACACAGACCGCGCCGACGAGTGCGGCACGCCGCCCCACCGTCCACAGCCCGAGGACGAAGGTGAGCGGGATCACCGCGACGCCCGCCAGGAGTGAGACGATCCGAATCGACTGGCTCGGATTCCCGAGCACTCCCTTGGTCGCCCAGGCCAGGACAAAGAACAGCGGAGGGGTCTCTTCCTGATTGCTGTGGACGAGTAGCAGGACGCGGCTCAGGCTGTGTCCGACGACGACGAAGTAGGTCGAGATCTCGTCGGCGAACAGGGAGTCGTGGAACGACGGCAGCCGCAGCAACAGGCCGCCGAGCGTGATGGCGCCGACGAGCAGCAGGAGTAGCGCCCCCGACGATCGCCACCGTTCGGAGCGTTCCGTCAACGAACGCCAGCCCCCCATCCGGAAGGACACTAACAGTGCCCCGTGTCCGGGTTCGTGGTACGCGGCTGACTTGCCGGACTCGACGTTGAGGAACTTCGGCGCGTCGAATTCCGGCCGATATCCGAACTTCCGGACTCGATCGGCCGAGCACTGACGATCTCAAGTCCCGCCACACCTGGCTGACGAAAGATCGAACGAGTTTTCTCCCGGGTATTCTTCATCCCCTGCCCAGGTGGGGCATGTGACAAGCCTCGTTGGGCCAGGTCGTGGGCTTGCGCAACGAGGGTTCGAGAACGCCGAAGTGCCGATGCTCGTGCCTCTTGTCCGGGTTGGCACCAACGGTTAGCATATGGTTCCAAATAGTTGACCTCGTGGCCCCCGGCCGGCGACGAAGGAGGGGTGCGGTGTCATCGGAGCGTGACCGAGCCGTCGAAGGCGTCGGACCCGATCGCCGAACGTTCGTGCGACGGCTTGTGGTGGGGACTGCGTTTGCCGTGCCGGTCGTGTCGTCGTTTTCGATGGCGGGGATCCAGGCTGTGTACGCACAGACCCCGGCCGCGAGCGGGCAGACCAGCGGAACTTCGAGTTCCACTGCTCCGGGCAGCACCACGACGAGCAGCAGCACGACGACGACGACGATCGCTAACGGTAACTTCGCCGGCTAGTTCGGCGTAGCGCCGGCGGTACGCCCGTGCTCCTGTCCGCGGCGATGATCGTCCGGGATGAGGCCGAGCATCTCGACGCGTGCCTCACCTCGTTGGACGGGCTGGTCGACGAGGTGGTCGTCGTCGATACCGGGTCGGTCGATGACTCGCTCGATATCGCGAGACGCCATGGCGCTGTCACCGCACGCGAGCCGTGGCGAGGCGAGTTCTCGGCGCCACGGAACCGATCGTTGGATCTCGCCTCGGGTGAGTGGATCCTCTACATCGACGCCGACGAACGAGTCCGCGTGGCGGACAACGATGCGGTTCGCAGCAGCCTCAGCCAGGATGACGAGCATGGCGCCTTCCGCGTTCGCTTCGTTCCCCGCGTGGGCTGGACCCCGTATTACGAATGCCGCTTGTGGCGCAACGCCCCAGATCTTCGCTTTCGCGGCATCATCCACGAGACACTGTTGTCGTCGCTATACGCACGCGCGGATCGGGATGGTCTCATCATCACCGATAGCGATCTCATCACGATCGAGCATCTCGGTTACGAGGGCGATCAGAGCCAGAAGCACGAACGCAACGAGGCCATGCTGCTGGCTGCGCTCGATGAATGGCCGGAGCGGATCTTCTACTACGACCATCTCGCCCGAATCTACGAGGATCGCGGCGAGGCTGACCGCGCGGTCGCCATGTGGAAGCGCGGCATCGCGGTTGTGCAGAGCCGCCAGGTTCCCCAGCACGACGACCGGCTGGTGTGGATTGATCTCATCGTCCACGAGCTTGCCGCCGGCCGCATCAACGCGGAACTGGCAGATCTGGTCGCGGAGGGTCTCGAACGTTTTCCGAACGTCCCCGCGCTCGAGCTGGCCGCCGCGGTGCACGAGTTCGCCACGGGCCGTCCTCGGCTCGCAAGCCCGCGGCTCGAGTGGTTGCTCGCACTCGATCTCGAGGACGTCGTCGCGACCGGCAGCTCCTACGACGAACGTGTCTTCGGCGAATGGGCTTGGCATCTGCTGGGCCTGTGCCGGTTCGCGCTCGGCGAAGGCCCGGGCGCGGCTGACGCCTTCGGACGCGCCGCAGCCTGCGTACCCCACAAGACCGAATACATAGTGAAGCGCCGCCTTGCCGAGGGCTGGACTCGTGCCGCCACGTCGCCGTGCACATGAACCGGGACCCAGATCGCCTCGCCCCGAGACAACGGGAAGCCGCGCTCCGCGAGCTCGCGGCGCAGCTGAACCCCAGGGCGACCGAGGGTCCACGCGAGCCGACCACAGGTTGGGACGACGTCTGCAGACTCGCCGCCGAGCACCGACTGCTGCCCGCAGTCTGGTCCGCGCTTGCCGCACGAGGCGTGCGTCCACTCCCCCGTGCGCTGCGAGCCATTTCTGGAGACAGCTCCCCGCTCGCGGTTCTCGAAGACGCACACGCCGAGAACGCGCTTCGGAGCGCCGACCTGCGTGCCCAGGGCGAAGAACTTCTCGCAGCGCTCAGCGACGCCGGAATCGCGGCGATGCCGATCAAGGGACTGCACCTGCTACTCGCGGGCTGGCTCCCCGACCCAGCGGCCCGCACGATGGTCGACATCGATGTCCTCGTACACCCCGCTGCGATCCCCGACGCGTGCCGAGTGGCTCACGCCTGCGGCTATCGGCCCCTCGCGGTCGTCTGCCGCGAGGAGGGTGCCGACCACGAGGTGGCGCCGCTCGTCTTGCCCGGGCGGAGCGGTTCGCTCGAACTACACCGCTCGACGTTGATGAGCCGCCACGCCGCAGTCCTGCCCGACGCTGACCTCTGGGCTCATGCGAGCGCGGCCGAACTCAATGGTCGCGCGCAGGCGTTACCCAATCCCACTCATGCGTTTGCCCTGCTGATCGCGCATGCCCAGCTCCAAGATGATGGCTACCGCCTCCTGCATCTTCCGCTTCGTGCGCTGTATGACTTCGCACTCTTGAACGCGCAGGGTCGCGATGGCGCCGTCGACTGGGGAGAGGTACGCGAACGCTTCGCACGGGTCGGCAAGCTGCGTTGTCTCTCCGGCTTCGTGGCTGCCGTCGAGGACTTGTTCGGCATGTCGGCGCCGCTGCAGCTTCGAGGTGGCCGATCCTGGAGTCGAGCGACGCGCTGGGCCGTCCGGCATCCCACGGCTGGCTTGGCGTATCGGGAAGCCGCCCTGCTGCCACGCGCGCTCAGTGCCGCGCGGATGGCGCGTCTCTATGACGCCCACGGCCGAGGACAGCGGACGGTGGCGCGGCTTCGCCATGCCTCACGCGGCGGGGCCCGACGCCTCGCCGGCTGGAACGGTGCGCAAGGCTCCGAGTCGCAGCGCACCCGCACGTCTCGGATCCTCACGGTTACACCCACCGAGTCGACACTCGGCGCGGTGGTCACCGGTGCGGACCTGGGCAGGCTGGATGACCGCACATGGAGGCAGATCGAAGCCGCATTCCATGAGTTCGCTCTGCTCGTCTTCCCCGGCCAGTGCCTCAGCAACGACGAGCAGGTGGCCTTCGGTCGGCGCTTCGGCGAGATCGAGCAATCGATCGAGCTTCCCAGCAAAGGCATCATTGAAGTCGCCGCCCGTGCCGGCGACGGCAGTTGGATCACTAACCCAAGCGATTCGGTGATTCGTGCCCTGACCGGCGCGCAGGAATGGCACACAGATAGCTCGTGTCGACCCGTTTCGTCGAAGGCGTCGCTGCTGTCGGCCGACGTCGTCCCCCGACGGGGCGGTGAGACGGAATTCGCCGACCTGCGAGCTGCATATGACGCCTTGTCACCCGAGGAGAAGGCTCGCTTCGACAGCCTGACTGCTACCCACATCTACGGGTATTGGCTGACCAAACTCGACAGCGCCGCTCACGGCTCTCCAGAGGTCTCGGCTCAAGTGCGCGCTGAGCACGATCTCGTCAAACTGCATCCCGTCACCAAACGTCGAGCACTCTTCATTGATCGACACGTAGCCGCGATCCGGGGGATGGACGACGAGAGCGCGCAGGCACTTGCCAGCGGGCTCCTCACCTTCGCCTGTCGCCCACCGCGGGTCCTCTGCCACCGTTGGCGGGTGGGCGACATCGCGGTGTGGGACAACCGGTGCGTCTTGCACCGCGCCCGCGGCTGGGACTGGCGCGAGGCGCGAGTCATGCGACACACGCGAATCGCTGGTGATCCCGTCACCGAAGCCGCCGTGGCGGAGCTCAGCAGGCCCACACCGGTGACCTGAGCCGGGGCGCGGAGTGGCCGAGACCGCACGAGCAGGCTCCGATTCGTTGCCGGCGGTGGCCGACTCAAGTGCCGCGAACTCGCGGACGATCGATCAGCCACCCGACCTTCGACACTGCCCTTCCCGCGAGTGATGGCCCCGGCCGGGAGCCAACTCTCAGGCCATGCGACGCGCGCCGTGGCCTTCGCATCGCTACCCGGCGTGGGCCCACGGCCAGTGTCTCGGCGCCGTGGCCCATCAGCCACGCCCGAGCCAGCGTGTGCTTGCCGCCGTACGCGAGGTGGGCGTCGTCCAGGAGGATCACGCCGCCGGGCGAGAGCTTCCGCCAGGCAAGTTGGGCCTCAGCGAGGGTTTGGCGCTGGGAGGCGCCGCCGAAGCGGAAGTCGAAGGCGAGCGAGTCGAGATACGCGAGATCGATCGGCTCGGTCCGCTGTTCGGGGTAACTGAGGGAGTCTGCACACACCACCTCCCCCGGTAGGCTCCACTGGCGCAGCAGGCGCCGGGACGTCTGGACCGCGCTGGGGCTGATGTCGATCGAGACGAGTCGGCCGCCGTGTCGGGCGATCCAGGCTCCGAACACGAGTGTCGAACAGCCGTCGCCTTCCCAGGCCGCAGCATTGCGCGTCGTGCCCGTCTCGACGACCTGAGGACGACGCGGGGCGGCCTCCAGCGCCGTTCGGAAGGTGACGCTGCGCGCGGTCTCCGGAATCGTCAACGTCGTCACCGCGATCTCCCGGCCCAGTCCGGGGAGCCTCAGACCCTTGCGCTCAACGCTCAACGCTCAACGACATCGAGCAACGCGGCGCGCATCGCGGCGGGCTCGCCGACGGACAGGCGCCAGACGGCGACGCCGGCGAGCGCTGCCGTCAACTCACCGAGCAGCACCCGCTTGGTCTCGGTGACCGGGAACACCTCCGGGACCAGGGCGGTCATCGCCTCCGTCTGCGCCGCTCGGCGACAGCTCGGAGCGCCCGGGTCGCGACCGAGCAGCACGACATGATCGAGTGGCGCCTCGCGGAGCTGCCAGCCAAAGCCGCAGCGCCCGGGGTCGAGCACCGCCGTCCCTTCGACCCGTGGCAGTCGCGGAAGGAGCGGCGCGAGCTCGGGTACGAGCGATGCGCCGTCGGCCTCGACATGCAGGGGGCGGGGAACGGCGATCGCGGTTCCCGCGCGGACGAGCACACTCTCGTCACCTTGCACGGCATGACCGTCGACGAGCAGGCGTACCGCCAAGGTGGTCTTCCCGACCCCCGACGGTCCGGCCACCAGCACACGTCGCCCGCCGATGTCGACCAGCGCGGCGTGGACGCGAACCCAGCCCACGAGTGAAGCCAACTCGAAGGCGCGGCGGTGCGTGCGGATGTACACGAGATCGCGCGCGGCCTCGGGCCCGTCGACGCGGCCCACCACGTCGCCCTGCTCGAGGATCACGAGCCCGTGCCCGTTGATCTCGATGTCGTAGTGCATCGTGCGTAGCGGCTTCATCGGTTGGCCCGCCGTGGGGGCGATCGCCTCGATGCCCGCCGCGGTGCGCTCGTCGGGCGCGTTCACCCGCACCCGGTGCCAGAGGAGCTGGAACTCAAGGGTCGGTGCTATCCCACGACCCCCTCAGTGCGGAGCCGCTCCAGACACTCGGCGACCTCGTCGCGCGGTGACGCTTCGAGTCCCCACGCGGCCCCAACGAGCTCGGCGATCTCCTCGTTGGTGCGCTCGCCGTTGCACAGCTCGAAGATCACGCTGGCCGACGGGTTGAGGTAATGCACGCGGTCGGTCGCGGCGTGGTACACAACCAGCCCGTCCTCCACCTCATGGACATCGAGCCCGTCAGCGCGGTTTGGATGCTCTGTGCTCACGCGGCCTCCGTCCTCGACGGTAAGACCGCTCGGCGCACCTTGGGCCCAACCACTGATGGCACATAGCACCGGGCGAGTGTGCGCCCGGCTCGCTCCGCAAGGGCCGCTGCGCGTGCGGGGTCGTCGAGCAAGGTCACGATCGCATGCGCGAGCGCCTCGGGGCCATCGGCGAGCAGCACGTCCTCGCCGTCGCGCACATCGAGGCCCTCGACCGCGACCGGGGTTGCAACGACTGGCCGGCAGTGCGCAAAGGCCTCGAGCACCTTGATCCGGGTCCCGGCACCGTGGAGCAGGGGAACCACCACCACGTCGGCGCGCGCGTAGCTCGGGCCGAGGTCGGGGACGAACCCGGCGACTGTGACACCTTCGAAGTCGGCGACTTCATCGAGCGAGCCGGGAGCAGACGGGCCGATAACCTTGAGCGTCACCGCAGGGCAGGCCCGTCGCACGCGGGGCAGGATCTCCTCGACGAGCAGGGACACGGCTTCGAGGTTGGGCCGGTAAGTCAGGTTCCCGACGAAAAGCAGCCGGCCCCGGCCGGGAAGCGGAGGCGGATCGGCGACCGGGCACATCGCGTTCGGCACCACGACCACCCGGTCGAGCCCGTATCGGCCTCGCACGGCATCCGCATCGACGGCCGACGCGGTGAGCACGACGTCCGCTCCCGGAAGCCATGCCGCCGCGAGACGACCGATGGCTTCGGCCTCGGCATGCTCGCCCAGAGAGCGCAATACCGCCTCATCGTCGTCATCGAGGTCGACGACGAGCCGCGGCGCGCGGAGCCCTCTTGCGACCTCAGCCCCAAGCGGCGCCAGGTAGGAGCGCATGGCGAGCACGGCGACCAAGTCGGTGCTTGCCGGAATCCCGCGAACGATGTCACCGGCGAGCGTTGGTGGCGCCGCGCTCGCTCTCAGGGGAAGTGGAGCCGTCTTGTTGAGCAGCCCGCGGAGCCGCTCATCGGCGAGTTGCGCCGCGAGATGCATCCCCGAGCGGCTCGCGTCGACCGGCCTGATGACACGAACGGTGCGGGCCATCCCTGCAACCCACTCCAGGTCGTTGGCGGGGCCCGAGACCGGAACCACCACGACGTCGACGGGCACCTGGGGCGCGATCGCTTCCAGGAGCATCCCGGCTCGCATGGCGAGGCCGTTCCCACCCCGTGCAGGCGCGATCGGGGCGAGAAAGAGCACGCTCGTGCCTTCGCTCAGCGCTGCGCTCATAGGATGTCGCGGATTCCATGTCTGTCGAGACGGTCCCGCGCATCGCCCACTTTGTGTGGGGTTTCGCACACAGTGCGGAGCCCTTCCACCTTGTCCACTACCTCGCGATCGCGTCGTGTCTCGAGGTGGTGAAGACCCAACAGGTGCACGTCCATTGCGATGAGCTTCCCTACGGGTTCTACTGGGATCTGATTCGACCCCGCGTCACGCTCCACCGCGTTGAGCCGGTGCCAGAGGTTAGCAAGTTCGAGTATTCCGATCCGTGGGTCGCCCACTATTCGTACGCGCACCATGCCGACTTCGTCCGCCTGGACGTGCTGGCCGAGCATGGCGGACTCTACGCCGACATCGACACGCTGTTCGTTGCTCCTGTGCCCGATGAGCTTTGGCGTGGGCCGGCCGTGATCGGCCGTGAAGCCGACGTGATGGACCCGGCGACAGGGCACGCCCGGGCGTCGCTGTCCAATGCGCTCCTCATGGCCGCGCCGGGAGCGCGCTTTATCGAAGCGTGGCGAGAGGAGATCGGCGACGCGCTCGACGGCTCGTGGAGCACCCACAGCTGCTTTCTCGCCCACGATCTCGTCGAACGCATGCCCGACGCGGTGCATGTCGAGCCGCAGCGGGCCTTTCACGCGTTCGAGCCTTCACCGGAGGGACTCAAGCGACTGTTGGTCGAACGCGAACGCAACCTTGACGGCGTGTACTCGCTCCACCTCAACGCCCATTTGTGGTGGGAGGAGCAGCGTCGGGAATTCAGTGATGTGCACGCGGCGGTCATCGGCGAGCGTTGGGTGCGAGAAGCCGACTCAACATACGCGGTCGCGGCGCGGCCGTTCCTTCCTCAGCACGGCTGCTTCTGAGATGCGTCCCCGCCCGCCTCGCCTGGCCCTACGCTATTTTGCCGAGGACGCCTGCACGGGATATGGCGAGTCGTCGTATCGGCTCGTGGAAGCGCTGCGCGCTCGGGGCGTCGCTGTCGAGTATCGGGGCTTCCACGCCGAGGGCGACGGGCGCGACTTGTGCGCCCACGTCAACCCGTATCGGCGCGATGAGCAGCCCGACTGTCAGTTTGGCCACGACGTGCCCACGATCGCCCATCTGGTCCCCGAGCACTATCGCGCCGTACGCGAACTGGTCGGGGACGTTCCGCTCATCGGCCACACCGTCTGGGAGACGGATCTCGTCCCTGCCCACTGGCCGGAGATGATGAACGCGGTCGAGGCCGTGCTCGTGCCCTGCGAGTGGAACCGGCAGGTGTTTGTGGATGGCGGCGTGACGTCCCCGATCAGCATCGTGCCGCATGTTGTTTGCGACCCCGTCCCGGGGGATCGGGGTGTCCCACTTGACCTTCCCGACGACGTCCTCGTCTTCTACACGATCGCCCGATGGGACCCGCGCAAGGCGCCGTGGCTCACGATGCGAGCGTTCCTCGAAGCATTCACCTCCGATGATCGGGTCGCGCTCGTCGTGAAGACGACGCCGACTATCCAGGCGCGGCCCCTCGGCAAGTGGGGATTGGAGACGCCGGTATTCGGAACGACGAGCCTCGAAGTCGCCCGTCTTCTCCGCGAGTACCCACACGCCCCGCACGTGCGGCTCGAGGTGCACGACATATCGCCCGACCGCATGGCCGGACTGCACTGGCGCGGCGACTGCTATGTGTCGCTCGCGCACGGCGAGGGCTGGGGGCTCGGCGAGTTCGACGCCTGCGCATATGGGAACCCGGTCGTCACGACAGGCTGGGGCGGTCACCTGGCCTATCTCGACCCCGACGCGGCGTGGCTCGTCGACTACGAGTTGGTGCCGGTGCGGCATCACGAACCGCTGTCGTACTCTGCGGACCAGAAATGGGCCGAGCCTTCGATCGAGAACGCGGCCCAGCTGTTACGTGAGGTGGCCGCTGACATCTCGGGCGCACGCCAAAGGGCGGCGCCGCTCCGGGAGCGGGTGCGCTGCGACTATGCCGGACCGACGATTGCCGAACGGGCGCTCGCCGCCGTGGACGGTATCGGCGGCCCGTAGCCGCGCACGCCGTCTCCATGGTCGACGGGCTTGCTTGGCAATCTCGCGTGGCGTTCGCCTCCCATGATCCGTCACCGAACTTGTCACCAACGGAGCCGACTCGGCGGCTCCGAACGGACTGGCTGGCATTACCCGGATCCGCGGACCGAACAGCCGTAACGAGCGCACCCGAGGCGGCACTCGCCGGACATTTGTCAAGCCTGTGGAGCCTGTCGCACTATTGACGA
>PLJD01000076.1 GCA_003140175.1 Actinomycetota bacterium | reverse complement strand
TGTGCGACAGGCTCCACAGGCTCGAGGGCGTGGCTGAGAGCTGTGGCGAGCGCCTCAGCCTGGTCGTGGAGTTCGCGAACTCGATGAAGGTCCAGGTGAGCGGCTGGCCCGCGGCCGGGTCGCCTGCCTCGGCTCGGTAGATCTTGTCAACGGTGAGGGGAACACCGCGCTGCCCCGACGCGCACGCTCTCACCGATGAGCGTTCGGTTGATCGTCATCGCCGCTTCCGGAGCAGGATTCGCCGGCACCACCCCCGCTTCCAGCCAAGATGGTCCCCGGCGGATTCACCTACGACCCGGGCGCTGGAGGGCCACGACTTGGTGGAGACCCGAGCTTGTTCGTGCTCCGCTATTGGGGCCGTCCCCAGAACTCGACGACCAGCTTGACCGGACCGGTGATTGTGACTTCGTGAGGAGCCTCGGGTGGGATGGGCTGCGTCGAGCCAGCGCTGAGCGTGGTGTCCATGGCGGGCGAGGTCGGGGAGGTCTGCATGCGGAAGTTCACGGACCCTTCGGTTACCCGCAGCATCCCCCAGGTGCCTTCCGCGATGCGGTGCGAATGGCGCAGCCCGGCCGGGAGCGTGTCTTGGTCCCACGGTCTCGCGGCCCTGAGAAGGGTGAGGCTGTCTGGCGTCTCCGCCCGGTCGCAGAGGGGGCATTCGATTGGAGAACCGACCCGGGCCTGGCGCTGCGCGGAGTCCTCGACCCAGGGCCGGTTCTGAAACGGGGGACGGTGACGCACGTGCTGGCTGTGCAGGCACCCCAATTCGGCGTCCCAATCGCCGTTCGCGTCTTTATGGAAGCCGGTGATCGTCCGGATCACGAGCTTCTCGACCTCGTCAACGCGCCGCGGGCCGGCCCGGCTCCGGCGCTCGTTCGAGATCGCGACCACGAGCGCGGCCGGGGTCACGGCGAACGCCGACGCGATTCGCACCTTTCGCGGTGGTCACAAGCCGGCAGCCCTCGCAGCGTCGGGATGGGCGGTCCGTAGCCTTTCGGGAGCGATGCTGGCTCATTGAGCCGTGGATCACGGTGAACGTTCACGGCCGCCGCGAGGTCGGGAAGGAGCTGGCGACGGCGTGTGCTCGCCAAGCTTGGCCTCGAGGCGGTGGGCGACCTCGAGCAGATACCCGCGAAGCGAGGACGTCGCGGCCTGGTGGCCAACGAAGCGGTCTCCGATGGCACCGATGGCGCCCAGCGGCGGCGTGTACTCGCCGGTGAGGCGGAGTTCAATCTGTTCGTGCCCAGCGTCGCGGATGCGAAGCCGCCCGTTCATGGTTGGGAAGAGCGCGGGGTGCTGGGCGGCCTGCCAGGACAGCGGGATCTCGAGTGTTCGCGCGGGGAGCCCGAAGGTTCTCCGGCTGATGAGCATCGGGTCGATTTCGGAGTGGATCCGCCGGCCGACGGAGCCGCCTCCGACCTGGACCCGTAGTTCGTCGAGTGGCGCGCGGACTACGTAGTCGAACTCGAGGCGCAGGACCGGGGGAACCTGGTCGTAGCGGCCTCGGATGCGTTCGGTGAGTCGCAGTTTCGTTTTCGACATCAGGAGCGTCCTCAGGCAGGCTGGATCGCCACCCCAGCCGCCTTGGTGAGACGTGACACGTAGCCGCCAGCGGGGATGCGGAGGCCAACATTGAGTCGGTTCCAGGCGTTGATTGCCGCCACGGCCAGGGTGAGCGCTACGACTTCCTGCGCATCGAAGTGCCGTGCCAGCTCCTCGTACGTGTCATCGGGCGCGCGGGAGTCGGCGATCGTCGTTAGCGCCTCACCCCAGGCCAGCGCGGCCCGTTCGGCTGGGCTGAAACAGGGGGTCTCGGGCCACACGGCGACGAGGTCCAGGCGGTCCTGGTCTTCGCCGAGGGCGCGAGCGTCCTTGGTGTGCATCTCCGTGCAACGGGCACAGCCGTTGATCTGGGAGACGCGCAGCTTCACGAGCTCCACGAGCCTCGGCTCGAGCGTGCTTTGCTGCACGACCCTCTCAAGCGCGAGCATCGCCTTCCCGGTTTCGGGCAGGACATGGGCGTAATCGAGTCGCACGGCCACCTCCTGGTGCTCGTCTCGTCCTGCGGCGGTGCGCTTTCCGGCGCCGTTCCGCCTCGAGGCCTCTCTCGGGTCGCTCCTCGCTGCGAGCGGAGCCGAGGTGCCCGGACGCTCGACGACCTCCAGCAGCGCCTCGGTCAACACTTGGGTGAGGACAGCCTCGATTTCGGCACGCTCGTCAGCGCTCAGGGTCGGGGTGTCCCAGACGACACGAAGGTCACTGAGGGTGCCTGGAGCTTCGCTAGTCGCCGCTGGCGCCGCCGTGTGCTCGGCAACCTTTGCGCCGGCCGACGACCTGCTGCCTTGACGAGTACGCATGTGTCGGAGGCTATGACCGTCTGCACGTCCCAACATCGGGGCATGACGACATCCCTGCACCTGCGGCAAAGCCGCACGGTCCCGCGCTCAGCTCGCGGCCCTCCCGACGCGGGCCACCGAAGGCGACCGCCAGACCCGGCGGACCACCAGGGCCGCTGACGGATGTCTTGTCGAGTTACCAAAAGACAAGGGGTCCGTGCGACCATCCCGAATCGGTGACGACGCCTGACACCCAGATCCGTTGGGAAGACCGCAGACTGTTTCGGGCCGGGCACCGTAGGCCGACGGGTTCCCCGCAAGCGGGCGACACCGGAGATGCCCCGATGCCCAATCCGGCGGGTGGTCCCTACCATCAGAGTGGCTAGGGGCCGCCGCCACCATTTGACCTCTTACGGGTGTGTGTCGCGGTTGCCCGGCCAACCTTGGAACAGAGGCGAAGCCCACGACTCTCCCTGGTTCAGACCCCGGTGAGACACAAGAGTGGCTCGACTCGGTCGATGCATTGGTCGCGGCCGGCGGGCGTCTACCGGGCCGGTCAAGTCGTCGGCCACGTCCTCGACTCAGCTCGAGCCCACGGCGTCGGCCTCGCGCCCGGTGTCACCAGCGACTATCTCAATACCATCCGGCAGAAGCGGAGCGTCTCTTCCCCGGTCATGAGACCCTCGAAGCTCGAATCCGTCACTACGTGCGCTGGAACGCCGCCGTCGCGTTGCGCCGCGACTCCGAGACCGACGCCGCCCGCATTGTCGTGGCCGTGCTCTGGGGCCTGTTCCTGCACGGGGATTTGAAGGCCGACACGGTCCACGACGCGGCCCGCCGATACGACGTCGATCCCGACCCGCGTGATCGCCACGATTCCTGACCGCCCACGGAGGCAGCGCAATGCGCCACTTCTCGTTTCGACCGACGCTGACCGTGAAGGGCCGTACGTTCAAGGGGATCCGCGGCTTCTCCGGCAAGCCCACCCATCCGCCGCTCACCGACATCCCGATCGCCGCCTACCTGCTCGTCGGCGCCTTCGACCTGATCTCGTTTATCGGGCGTCACGCCGCCTGGAGCCACGAGTGGTACCAGGCCGCCTCCTTCGTTCTGACCGGCGGCGCGCTCGTCTCGCTGGCCACCGCGCTCACCGGGTTCTGGGATTGGTGGCGCTCGAGCGAGGCCGGCACCCAGGCCCGGCGCACGATCAACGCTCACGCGACGATCATGCTCACGGTCACCGCCATCGTGTTCGTCGATCTGGGTCTGCGGTGGTTTCGGTACCACAACATGTCGCACCCGCCGGTCGCCATCCTCGTCCTCAGCCTTATCGCCGCCGTTCTTGTCGCCGTCGGGTCCACCTACGGCGGAACGCTGGTCTTCGACTACGGCTTCAACGTCGAGACCGTCGGCGACGACCCTGTCTGGCACCGTTCTGAGACCGATGTTTTCCCTGGCCAGCACGCCGTTGTACTCCCCGACGGAGCGCAGCTGACCGGGAAGGACCCAGCCGAATCATCGGGCGAAGGGGCGACGCCAGGCGGTCCGATCCGTTCTTCGAGCAGCAACTAGATATTGGAGACAGGACGATGACGATCCCGAAGGAGATCTCCAGCTACCACACCGTGTGGGTGAGGTCCCGTGACGGCCACGGGCGGGCAGTCTCGGCTCGGTACGCGACGAACGGCGAGCACGTGTACTGCTTCGGTGATGCCGGTCTCGCCGAGGTGCTCGACGGTGAGCGCGTGGCCGCGACAGTGCATCGCATTGCCGACGGGCCGCCCCTGTTCGAGTTCTGGGCCACGGTTCGCACGGTGGCGCCCGACAAGGTCGACCCCGAAGTCCTCAGCGAGCTGCTCGAACACATGCCATTGGGGCGAACGCTGAGCGAAGTGCAGCATTCGCTTGACGACCAGCGTCAGCATCGACGAATTGTCGAACTGGTCGCGTAGCGAACCCCATGTACGCCGACGACCATCTCCTCGAGGTCGCCCGGAAGTGCCGGGTCGTGCTGCTCACCGCGACCTGCGATCTCCCGCGCTTCGGGGACTCCGCGCTCTTCGATCACGTCTCGCGGCGTGCCGGATGAACGCATCGGTCTCGTTCGAGAGCCAGAGCGGATCCGAGACCGCTGCTCCGGACACGGTGGAGGAGCAGTGCCCTCGCCACACTCACACTCGCGGCTTCCAGCAGCTCTTCCATCCGTGCCTCGACGGGATGCGCCGCGCTTTGGCGGGAGTCACCGGTACCTCATGGTGGTATCTCACCAGCGATGAGCCCGTTTCAGGTTCCGCCCGAGATCACCGCCCCGACGAGTGGCGGGAGGGGTCGATGTGCAAGTAACGCTGCGGATCTGGCGTCAGCACGGGCCCGAGGCCCCTGGAGGCTTCGCGACGTACGACATGGCGGGGATCTCACCGGACGTGTCGTTCGTCGAGATGCTCGACGCTCTCAACGAGCGGCTCATTGTCGATGGTGAGGTGCCGATCGCGTTCGAGAGCGACTGCCGCGAGGGGATCTGCGGGTCGTGCGGGGTGATGATCAACGGGCGCGCGCATGGCCCCAAGCTCGCCACCGCGACGTGCGAGTTGCGGATGCGCAGTTTCCAGGATGGCGCGGTGATCACGGTGGAGCCGTTTCGGGCGGCCGCGTTCCCGATCGTCAAGGATCTCGTCGTCGACCGCAGCGCGCTGGACCAGATCATCGCCGCGGGTGGTTACGTCACCGCGCCGACGGGGAGCGCGCCCGAGGCGAACGCGATTCTGGTGCCGAAGGACGCGGCGGATGCCGCGATGGATTGCGCCGCGTGCATCGGTTGCGGCGCGTGCGTCGCTGCGTGTCCGAACGCGGCCGCGCAGCTCTTCACCGCGGCGAAGGTGTGCCATCTTGGGCTCTTGCCGCAGGGTCAGGCCGAGCGCTGGAGCCGGGTGGGGCGGATGGTGGAGACGATGGAGCAGTTCTTCGGGTCGTGCGACAACCACGGCGAGTGCGAGGTCGCGTGTCCGAAGGCGATCAGCGTCGACTTCATCGCGATGATGAACCGTGACTGGGTCGGCGCGTGGTTCCGCAACGCTCGGCGTGCTGGCCAAGGCCGCTGAACGTTGCGTGCTTTCGAACACGACGCAATGTGCATTGACACGAATAGCTGAGTGGTTCCACGCCCTACAGTCGGGCGCAGACCGATAGCCGGGCTGAGCCCCGGCGAACGTCGAGCGCGTGAGGGATGGTCGCTCGATAGCCGATCGGGTGGCCGAGTTCGCCCCGCTGTTGTGGCGGCCGAGGCCAAGACGGTCACGTTCGACCGCGGTGACGATCAACGTCGGTGGGCTACTCGGGCCGACATCCGCCGAGGTACGTAGCGCGCAGCTTCTAGGAGGCGGCGGGCGGTTGGCTGGCGGGTTTGGCGAGAGCGCGGAGGACAAGCGTAGCGATGTCGACGACCTCGAGCTCCTGGTCGCGTCCGGTCTCTTTGAGACTGTCGTCGAGCATGACGTGGCAGAACGGGCACGCGACGGCCAGTTGGGTCGCGCCGGTCGCCAGAGCTTCTTCCACGCGGTCGACCCCGATCTTCTTGCCGGTCCGTTCTTCCATCCAGAATCGGGCGCCGCCAGCGCCACAGCAGAAGGAGTTGGTCCCGTTGCGCGGCATCTCGACCACGTCGATACCGCCGAGCGCGCCGACAACGCGGCGAGGGGGAGCGTAGACGTCGTTGTGGCGGCCGAGAAAGCAGGCGTCGTGGTAGGTGACCCGCTCGGGGAGGCTGGTACCCGAGAGGTCGAGGCGCCCAGTGACGACCAGTTGTTCCAGCAACTGGGTGTAGTGGATGACCTCGTAATGGCCTCCGTACTGGGGGTACTCGTTGGCCATCGTGTTGAAGCAATGGGGGCACTGGGTGACGATCTTGGCCACCCCGAGCCGGTCGAGGGTTTCGATGTTCTGGCCGGCGAGCATCTGGAACAGGTACTCGTTGCCCGAGCGGCGCGCCGGATCCCCGGTGCACAACTCGGAAGAACCGAGAATCGCGAAGTCGACCCCAGCTCGGCGCAACAATGTGGCCACGGCCCGGGCGACGCTCTGGTTGCGATCGTCGAAGGATCCGGCGCAACCGACCCAGAAGAGGTACTCGTGGGCGAATGGCTCCGAGTCGTTCACCACCGAGACGCCCTCGGGCAGCGTCCGGGCCCACTCGCCCCGGTCGCTCTGGGCGAGCCCGTAGGGATTGGACTGGTTCTCCATGGCCCGGTAGGCGCGACCCAGCTCGGTGGGGAAGTTGGATTCCATGAGCGAGAGGTAGCGGCGCATGTCGAGGATCTTGTCGAGGATCTCGATGCCGACCGGGCAGGCCACGTCGCAGGCCCGACACGAGGTGCAGGCCCAGAGTTCCTCTGGAGTGACGCGTTCGGACATGAGGTCGGCCTGCACGGTGATCTCGGCAACGGTGCCGACCGTGGGCGACGTCGGTGGTGTGCCGGTCGCGGCCATTACTTCGCCGACCTTGAGGATGATCTCTCGGGGATCGAGGGGCTTGCCGGTGGCGTGCGCGGGGCACACGATCGTGCAGCGCCCACAGACGGTGCAGGCGTCGGTGTCGACCAGCTGCTTCCAGGTGAAGTCCTCGACGGTGCCGACGCCGAAGCTCGTCAGGTCGGTCTCCGTGAGGTTCGGCATGGCCGACATGGCTCCTCTTGGTCGCTCACGGTCCGACAGGTACAGATTCAGCGGCGAGGTGAACATGTGTCGCAGCTTCGTAGTGGGCAGGAGCACCAGGAATGCCACGAACGTCGAGACGTGGATGCACCACAGCCAACGATGCAGGGTCTGCAGCGTGCCGTGTGACCAGCCGCGTATCAGCCAGGCGATAGCCCAGCCTACGAACGACCACTTCTCGAACGCCGGGCGTCCGACCAAGGCGATCCGTGCGCCCTCCACGAGGAAGCCGCCGACGCCGATGGCCAGGAGGGTGGCCAGGATCACGGCGTCTTCGGGTCGGGTCTTGATCCGCAGCCGGTAGGGACGCTGGACGTAGCGCCGTAGCAAGGCCCAGACGACGCCGACCACGAACACCACGCCGGCCAGGTTGGCGATGAACTTGTAGCCCTCGTAGACGTCGCCGTGGAGGAACTTCAACGACGGTGGCAGTTGGTGCTGGATCTCCAGCGTCACCGTGACCGCGAAGAGGACAAGGAAGCTGAAATAGATCAACGAGTGCATGATTCCCGCGGCCGGGTCGCGCACGAGGGTCCGCATGAGCACCCCGGCTCGGTAGTCGCGGGCGCGACGGCGCCAGTTCGCCCGGGTGGTCGACCGGTCCTCGGGTCGGCCTCGGGACCAGTTTCGGACCCGATTGGACCAGAGCCAACCGAGCACGAGAGCCATCGTCACGATCACCGCGTAGAACACCGCCTCGATCGCTGGGGGAACATCGCCGAACACCTGGCGGGTGACTCGGGAATGGTCCTCCCACTTGGTCAGGTTCGGCGCGATCCCGGAGGCAGCGAACACGGCGGCGGCGACCACACCGGTTGCCAAGGCCAGCCCTACCGGGGTCAGCCGTCGTCTCACCACGACATCTCCCGCTCAGACCCGCTGAGATGTACGGCCTTCACCATTCCCTGGGCCTCACTTCGTTTTGGTCGACGACGAACGAGGTGCGCTCGTCGTACGGGCGCCCGCACGGCGTTTGGCGATCGCCCGGATCTGCGTGGTGAGCACCGCCGCTTCGGAGTGCGACAGGTCGCGCGACGCTGTCAACAATGTGACGGCACGCCGTCGCGTGAGATCGACCAGCTCCGAGACCGCGGCGGCCGCTTCCTTGTGCCGCAACTCCGCTCGGTAGCGCTTTTTGAACTCGGCGAACCGCTCAGGGCGATGACCGTAGAACTGGCGCAGCTCGGTGCTCGGCGAAAGGTCCTTGCGCCACTGGTCGAAGTGGGCAGCTTCCTTGCGCAGGCCGCGGGGCCAGAGCCGATCGACCAGGATGCGTACCCCGTCGCCGCGCGCGGGCGGCTCGTAGGCACGCTTGATCGCGATCTTGTGGGATGGCTCCAGCATGGTTCCTCCTCTCGGAGCCAGCTGCGTGGCTCCGACCGTCAGATCTCGGCTGTGCAGCCGAAGGACTCGGGTCTTCGGAACAACCGCCTTCGCCCCCGAAGCGGGCGCGGTAATCGCTGATGATCCCGATCTCGATCTCGATCCCGATCTCGATCTCGATCTCGATCTCGATCTCGATCTCGACGCACACACCATCAAAGGCCGCGCTGACATCGAGCCTGCCCATCTCCTCGGCGGTGACGGGCGCGTGGGAATTAGTGAGCCGCAGGCAGTTCACGGCAGGGTCACGATCACATCATCGCCATCGATCCGCACCGCGTAGACGGGAACGGGTTTCGTGGCGGGCAGGCTCTGTGGTTCGCCGGTCTCGAGCGAGAAGATCGAGCCGTGCGCCGGGCATTCAATTTCGCGAGCGTCCTCCCACACATCACCTTCGGAGAGCGAGTAGGCGCCATGGGTGCAGCGGTCGCCGATCACATACCAGTGCTCCTCGAGCTTGACCACGCAGAGGCCGTGGCCCGCGACTTCGAACCGAATTGCCGAGCCGGCCTTCAGGTCGCTCGCGGAGCACACCCGGACGTCAGGCACGAGCTGTCACGACCGGGTTGCGGTGTTCGACCTTCTCGGTCATGGTGAGCGCGTCGTCTCGTCGGTGTCGTTGTAGGTCCAGTCGGGTCGCTTGTGCATTTGGCGTTCGTCAAAGCTGGCGCCGGTGTCGTCGAGGTCGACGAGCTTAGGGACGACGATGTGGCGGGGGGACGGGCACGGCCCGCTGAGATGGGCGTCAAAGTCTTGGGGGAAGGAGCGCAGGATGCTGCCGAGCATCTGCTGTTCCTCAAGGGGCAAAAAGCAGCGGTTGGCGTCAGCGACTTCGGGGAGCCAATGCTGGATGAGCTCGATGCTCGCATCGGTGCCTGCACCGGCTGCGATCTCGTCGAGCGCAGTGGTGATCGCACCGGTACCAAGTTTGCAGGGCGGGCACTGCCCGCACGACTCGACCGACAAGAATCGCGAGAGGACGGCGGCGACCTCGACCATGCATGCGGTGTCGTCGTAGACGATGAAGCCGGCGGCGCCGAGTCCGCTTCCGATACGGACGAAGTCTTCGTAGCTACAGGGGGTATCGAGCTGCGCCTCGCCGACCAGCGCATTCGAAACCCCGGGAAACACTGCTTTGATGCGATGTCCCGGCCACGGCGCGCCGCAGTTCGCGAGCACCTCACGGAGCGGGGTGCCGAGTTCGACCTCAACGACGCCGGGTCGTGCGACGTCGCCCACGACGGTGCAGACAACCGTCCCCGGCGATGCCGCGGTGCCTATCGACCGGAACCACTCGACGCCGCGCGCGAGCACGTGGGTGACGGTCGCGAGTGTCTCGACGTTGTTCACGAGCGTCGGGTTCGATTCGTGTCGGCCGGCATGGCCAGCTTCGGGTTCGTGCGCTGACCAGCCCAGCTGTGGCGCGGTCGCGAACGGGCCGTGCATGTAAGGCGGCAGCCAGCGCGGTAGGGGCTCGTTGCCTTCGATCACCTCGAGCAGCGCCTTTTCCTCACCGAAGAGATACTCCTCGGGCCCCGCGACGATCGCGACGCTCAGCTCGCCGAGCAGGCCGGCCTGTTCCATCTCGGTCACTGCACGTAGCACGCGTTCGCGTTCGCGCTCGAAGCTCGCTTTGAGCGCGATGAACACCTCGCGCGCCTCGACCGCGAGCGCGGCGATCGCGAGTCCTTCGACGACCTGGTAGGGGTTCGCTCGCAGGATGGCTCGGTCCTTGAACGTCCCGGGTTCGCCCTCCGCGCCGTTGCACACGGCGTAGGTATGCCGGCCGGGCGCGTCACGTACGGTACGCCACTTCGTGGCGGTCGGGAACCCGGCGCCGCCCCGTCCCCGCAAACCCGAAGCGGCCAACGCAGCGATCGTCCCGTCTGGGCCGAGCGCGCGCGCCCGCTCGAGACCCAAACCGCCATCCATCGCGACGTAGTCGTCGAAGGAGTCAACGTCAGGTGACGACAGCATCACCGTGGCGTCTCGCACGCGTATCTCACCTCCATTGTCTTTCGTTTGCGTCTTGGTCGTCGGGCGACGAACCGTTGCCCGCCAGGGCGATCACTGCGCCACGGGACGACCCGTCATTCGGGGTCGGAGAGGATTACTCGGTTGCCGCGGTCCCACTTGACGTAGTTCCACGCCCAGTTCACGAGGACGACGGCCCGATTGCGGAACCCGATCAGGAATACCAGGTGCAGGCCGAGCCAGCTCACCCAGCCGAGTGTCCCTCCGAACCGGATGCCAAACGGTAACTCCGCGACCGCGGAGCGTCGTCCGATCGTGGCCATGATCCCCTTGTCGGTGTAGTGGAACGGCTTCGTCCGCTTGCCTCGCGCCCGCCGCTCGATCGTGCGGGCCACGTGTTGCCCCGCTTGCATGGCCACCGGAGCGAGCTGCGGGTAAGGCTCGCCGCCAGGTCGTTGCACAGCCGCGAGGTCACCGATCACAAAGACCTCGGGGTGGGCAGGCACGGTGAGGTCGGGGCTCACGATGATCTCGCCCCGAGTGGCTTGTGCCAATCCGAGCGCATCGGCGAGCGGGTTGGCCTTGACGCCGGCTGCCCACACTGTGGTCCGTGCGGGGATCACCGTGCCGTCGGCGAGTTCCACTTTGTCGGGTCCGACCGAAGCAATCGGCACGCCGAGGCGGACGTCGACACCCCGCAGCTCGAGCTCGAGCTTCGCCTCAGCCTGCGACGCCGCTGAGAAGCCGCCAAGCAGACGGTCGGTCATCTCCACCAAGACCACCTGCCCCCGTCCGACGTCGAGGTTCTTGAAGTCCTTTGCCAGCACCTTCGTGAACAGCTCGCCGAGCGCGCCGCAGAGCTCGACACCGGTCGGGCCGCCACCCGCGACCACGAACGTGAGAGTGCCCCCCTCGATCAGCGACGGGTCGGTGTTGGCCTCCTCGAACCGTCGGAGCACCGTGCTGCGTACCCGGGTCGCATCGGCCAGGGTCTTGAGCGGAACGGCATGCTCCGCTACGCCCGGAACCCCAAAGTCGCTACTCACCGCGCCGGCCGCCAGGATCAGGTAGTCGTAAGGGATCGAGACGCCGTGATCGACGAGCACCTCGTGACGGTCGAAATCGACGCCGTGCACCCTGGCCATGCGGGCTTCCACGTTGCGCGCACGCTGCACAATCCCACGCAGGTTAGGTGCGATGTCCTCGGACGCCAGGCCAGCCGTCGCAACCTGGTACAGCAGCGGCGAGAACGTATGGAAGTTGTGCTGATCGACGATCGTGACCTCGACTGGCGCCCGGGTGAGCGCCTTGACCGCGGCGATCCCCCCGAACCCGGCACCGACAATCACAACCCGGGGCAGCTTCACCAGCAACCTCGTCCCATCATGGTTCCCCTCTCGCGGCCCGGCTCCGTCGAACCTGGTCAGAACGACGGGGGTCGCCAGCCGGGTGAGGCGCCATGGGCCCGTCCGCTCGAGGTGCCAGCACCCTCAGCGCAGCCCGTAAGGTCGGCCAGCCGCTTGAGCGCGGCCAAGCCTCAAGAGACGTAGCCGTCATCAAGCACCAGCATCGGCACGACCGTTCGGCCTAACCCCAACCAGGCCTCTCGCCAGCGGGCCACCCTTGCCGAGGCACATGCGGCGGCGGTCGCGTCCAGACCCCCCAACACGGCGGGGATCGGCGATGTCTCTTTTCTCGTACCAGCGGGCGGCGAACAATCCGTGCCGCCGGCGACCAGCCGCATCGGCCTCCCCGCCTCCAGCACACCGGTCCGAGACCCGGACGACTCTGCACATACCGGAGGCTATGACCGTGTGCACGCCCGAACATCGGGGCATGACGACATCCCAGAACCTGCGGTAAAGCCGCACGGTCCCGCACTGAGCTCGCTCCCGGCCGCGCACGGCGGCACGTTGCGTCTCCGCCTTGACGCCGAGCTCGGCTTCAAGGCGAGTGAAGTGGGTGCGAGCCATCGAGTTCGTCGCCGACTTCCGCTCATCTCGGCAGCGGTCACGGCGGCTGCAACGAAGACCACGAGTTCTTCGGGTACCGCGTGGCGATCTGAAGGACCCGGGAACACCTACTGGTGATCGAGTGACCGAGCTCTGGACGGTGCAGTTAGAGTCGACAAGGCGCGTCGGAGAGGAACGATCTATGGGAAACTCGCCGACCTTCGTCATCGTGGGCGCGAGCTGGCGGCGAAGGTTACCGCCGGGCGCTCCGACTGCGTTCGAGCCGAGATGGGCACCAGCATCGGCATGCTGGCAGGGATCCTCCTCGGCGGCGGGCCTGCTTCGCCGCGGGCGTGGCGGGCTCGACAACGACCGTCGGGGATCGCTCAGTTCGAACGTCGACGGTTCTTGCGGACAGTGCCGGGAGGTCCGTACCGTCACGGGACGAGCGCCGGCGGCTCGAGGCGACCGCGCGGACGCCGACGATCAGGAGAGCATGATGACGACTCGGTTCGAGATCCAGGCGGTCGCGCCCTTCCGCCTCGACTTGAGCGTCTGGGCGCTCCGACGACGCCCCGACAACGCGGTCGATCGGTGGGACGGACACACCTACCAGCGGGCGATGCGCGTCGACGACACGCTCGCCGACGTCGCCGTCATGCAGGTCGGGACGGTTGAGGTGCCGCGCCTCGAGGTCGCGGTGACCACGGACACCCCAGTGGCTGGTGGCCGGACACGCGCCGAGACGACGGCGATGCTGCGCCGCTTGCTCGGACTCGACATCGACCTGGAGGACTTCTACCAATGCGCTGAGCGCGACCCCGACCTGCATCCGCTGGCGGTGCGCTTCCGCGGCCTGAAGCCACCGCGGTTCCTCAGCCTGTTCGAAGGCCTGGTCAACGCCGTCGCCTGCCAACAGCTCACGCTCACCTTCGGCATCGAGCTACTCAACCGTCTCGCCGCGACCTACGGCCGTCCCGCTCCCGGCGACCGGCCGGGCGCGCACGCCTTCCCCGAGGCCCGCGACCTCGTCGGCGTCGATCCCGACGCGCTGCGCTCCCTCGGCTTCAGTCGCCAAAAGTCCGCGGCCCTCGTCGAACTCGCCGATACCGTCGAGCGAGGAGAGCTGTGCGTCGAGGACATCACGGTCCTCGACGACGACGAGGCGACCACAGCGCTCCGAGGACTGCGAGGCGTGGGCCGCTGGTCCGCCGAGTACGCACTCCTCCGAGGCCTCGGGCGCCTGGAGGTCTTCCCCGGAGACGACGTCGGGGCCCGCAACAACCTACAGCGCCGGCTCGGCCTCAGCACCCCCCTCGACTACGACGAGGTTTGCCGCGTCACGTCGCGCTGGGCGCCCTATAGCGGCCTTGTCTACTTCCACTTTCTCCTCGCCGGCATCGACGAGGCCGGGTGGCTCGACGGGCCCGGCACGCCGGCCGAGTGGGAGGGCTCTCAGCAAGGCTGACGACGACAAATCCATCACGAGCCCGCATCGCCATCAACGGTACGAGCCAACCCCTCGACCCTTCGAGCAGTTGTCGGCGCGCGCGCTGCGACCCACCGAGTTCTCCTCACCCTCGCGGTCGTCGGGGATTCACCTTGGTCTTTTTTCGGTGCGGCACAGCGCACCCGTCGCGTCGGCCGCGTTGCCCGTCACCGCAGTGCATCCAAGGTCCGGTGGTTTCACGCCCGAGACGAGTGTGCTCACTGCTCGCCGGGCAGGGATCCCTGGGTGCCGACGTCGTAGACGACGTGACCGTCGACCCGGCGAGCCTCGGGCGTCGGCGCGTGTTCGACGAGGCGCCCGTCGTGGAACAGGTGCTCGACGCGCATCTGCTCGACGAGCACGAGGTGGTCAGCGAGCAGGCGGCGATGACAGCGCCACCACACCGATTCGGCGCACACGACTGCCACCCGGCGGCCCCGTGCCAGGGCGCAGAGCTCCGCGACCCCTCCGGCGAACTCGTCGGAGATTATGTAGTCGGCGTAGGCGCGGAACTGCTCGTTTCGCAACCCGACGTTCGGCGAATCCGGGGCCGGCTTGCGTCGACCACCGAGCGAAGACAGCCACCGATAGTCCACCCCGTGCTCGGGGAGCCAGAGCGCCATCTCCTCGCTGGCGAAGTGCGGGCTTCGCCGGCTGCCCGGGAACCGCCGGACGTCGACGACGGCCTCCACCCCGGCGTTGTGGGCCACGGCGACGAACTCTTCTGTGGTGAGCGTGCCGTGTCCCAGCGTTCGGATTGTGTGCACGATCGTCGCTCCCTCTCGCGAAGCTCCACCGAACAAGTCCTACCAGGCCATCACCGACGCCGAGCCTCTGTCGTAGGAGGTCGGAGCCCCCCAGAATCGCATCCCGAAAGCCAGCGCGACCCGCTCAGCCTTTCGCAGGCTCTCTCGAGTTCGATCACCCCGCGGCGCACGACCGCCGCGTGCGCCGGGCCGTGACGACGTCGGGCCAACGGGGGACGGGCTCCAATGCCGTCTTGGGAGCCAAGTCGTACATTGACCTACGAGGCACCACGCCCTCGACAGACCGGCTCGCCCGCTGACCAGGATCCACGCGGCGGCTCCCAGAGGAGGATCCCGTGATCCAGCGTTTTCGACATCTTGTCCCACCGACGGTCCGCCCCCGGGCCGGCCCGGACACCTTGTCCCGTTGGGACGAGTGGTTGTGAGCGCCGACACGTTCGCCAGCCGTGCCGACCTCGTGGTGGGCGGGCGCTCGTACCGCTACTTCGCTCTGTCGGCCCTTGATCGCTTCGATGTGGCGCGAGTGCCGTACTCGTTGAAGGTGTTGCTGGAGAACCTGCTTCGTCACGAGGACGGCGTGTCGGTCACCGCGGGCGACATCGAGGCGCTCGCTACGTGGGATCCCTCCTCGGCACCGAGCCGGGAGATCGCGTTTTCGCCCGCGCGGATCCTCATGCAGGACTTCACGGGCGTTCCTGCGGTGGCGGATCTGGCAGCCATGCGTGATGGAGTCGAGACGCTGGGCGGTGATCCGTCTCTTGTCGAGCCCCATGTGCCGGTCGAGCTGGTGATCGACCACTCGGTGATCGTCGATCGCTTCGGCACGGCCGACTCGTTTGAGTTCAATGCCCAGATGGAGTTCGACCGCAACGCTGAGCGGTACCAGTTCCTCCGCTGGGGCCAGCGGGCCTTCGAGGGGCTCCTGGTGGTCCCGCCCGACACAGGGATCTGTCACCAGGTAAACCTGGAGTACCTGGCGCGGGTGGTCTTCGACACCGACGACGGGGCGGCCTACCCCGACACGCTCGTCGGCACCGACTCCCACACCCCGATGGTGAACGGGCTGGGCGTGGTCGGTTGGGGCGTGGGGGGCATCGAGGCCGAGGCGGCGATGCTCGGCCAGCCGATCACGATGCTCGTGCCCCGCGTGGTGGGCTTCAAGCTCCACGGGGAGATGCCGGAAGGCGTCACCGCCACCGACCTGGTGCTGACCATCGCCCAGCAGTTGCGCCAGCACGGCGTCGTCGGCAAGTTCGTCGAGTTCTTCGGGCCGGGCGTGGCTGGGGTGCCGCTCGAGAACCGGGCCACGATCGGCAACATGTCACCCGAGTACGGGTCGACGATCACGATCTTCCCGATCGATGACGAAACGCTGCGGTACCTGCGTTTCACCGGTCGTTCCGAGGAACGGATCGCGCTTGTCGAGGCCTACGCCAAGACCCAGGGTCTCTGGCATGACCCCACGGTCGAGCCCACGTTCTCCGAGCGTCTCGAACTGGATCTGAGCACCATCGAACCCAGCATCGCGGGACCGACCCGACCCCACGATCGGGTGGCCCTGGCCGACGCCGGGCGGGCCTACCGAGCCGCGCTGCCCGCCTTGCTTCCCGACCCGCCCGGCACACCTCCCGTCGAGCTGTTCACGGGGAGCATCGACCGCGCCTCGGCCGACTCGTTTCCGGCCAGCGACCCCCCCGAAAGTGTTCCCGGGACTCGCTTCGTCGTACCGATCCCGGCCGCCGATCCATTCCACGACGCGGCGCGGATCTCGAACCCGGTGGTGGTGACCCTCGCCGACGGCACCGCCTGCGAGGTCGACAACGGCCAGGTGGTGATCGCCGCGATCACCAGCTGCACGAACACCTCCAACCCTGCGGTGATGATCGCGGCGGCCTTGCTGGCCCGCAACGCGGTCGAGCATGGACTCACGGTGAGGCCCTGGGTGAAAACCTCGCTCGCGCCAGGGTCGCGGGTGGTGATGGACTACTACGAGCGGTCCGGGCTGCTTCCCTCCCTCGAAACACTCGGTTTTCAGCTTGTCGGGTTCGGTTGCACGACCTGCATCGGCAACTCCGGTCCGCTCGACCCGGCCATCTCCGCTGCCGCCGAGGGGTTGGCGTTGGCGGCAGTGCTGTCGGGCAACCGTAATTTCGAAGGCCGGATCAACCCCGATGTGCGCATGAACTACCTGGCCTCGCCGCCACTCGTCGTGGCCTACGCCTTGGCCGGCACGATGGACACCGACCTCACACGCGATCCGATCGGCGTCGACCTCGACGGCAATCCGGTGCATCTGGCCGACATCTGGCCTGCGCCCGGGGAGGTGCAACAGATCATCCGCGACGCGCTCAGGGCTGACATGTTCAGCGAGGCTTACGGCTCAGTGTTCGCGGGAGATGAGCGCTGGAACAGCCTCGAGGTGTCCGGCGGTGGCCGCTACCGGTGGGACGAGACCTCCACCTATGTGCGCCGTCCACCGTTCCTCGACGCCATCACCGCTTCGCCCGAACCACTCACCGACGTCATCGACGCCCGGTGTTTGGCCAAGCTTGGGGACTCGATTACCACCGATCACATCTCGCCGGCGGGTTCGATCGTTCCGGATACTCCGGCCGGGCGATGGCTCATCGACCAGGGCGTGGCTCCGCAGGACTTCAACTCCTACGGCTCGCGTCGCGGGAACCATGAGGTCATGATCCGAGGGACCTTCGCCAACGTCCGGCTTCGCAACGAACTTGCGCCGGGCACCGAGGGTGGCTGGACCCGCCTGCAACCCAGCGGTGAACAGATGACCATCTACGAGGCCTCGACCAGGTACATGACCGATGGTGTACCGCTCATCGTCCTCGCCGGATCGGATTACGGCTCGGGGTCCTCGCGCGACTGGGCCGCCAAGGGCACGATGCTCCTCGGCGTCCGCGCCGTGATCGCCGAGAGCCTCGAACGCATCCATCGGTCCAACCTGATCGGCATGGGCGTGCTGCCCCTGCAGTTCAGTGAAGGCGCCAGTGCCGAGACGCTCGGGCTCACCGGTACTGAGCGCTTCACCATCTCAGGTCTGGCCGGGCTCGCCACCGACGCGCCGCTGCCCACCGAGCTTGCGGTCCGAGCTGAAACCGAAGACGGTCATGTCGTCGACTTCGTCGTCGGGGTGCGCATCGATACCCCGAAGGAAGCCGACTACTACCGCCACGGCGGGATCCTGCGCTACGTCCTCCGAGACCTGGTCCGACCTCGGACCGACACCGACTAAAGACGACGCCTCAGAAGCGACGGCATCCACCAGTTCGACGATATGGCGCCGATCTGGACCGATCGCCTCTGGACACGCTCGCCACGCCCGACGACTGGCACGGCGTGCTCGTCGCGACTCGCGAGTGGCTGGGCCCGGCTAACAGGGCGCCCGGCCAGGGCGCTTCGAGCCGGATCACCGGGCGACGACTTCCCGTTATACGTTTTTGGTGCTCGGCGGCTCCTGCGGGTGGGAGACGCCACCTACCAGATGCTCGCCCTCAGCGTGCTCGACGAATTCGGCGACCCCGGTCGGCTCCCGTACTCGATCAAGGTCGTGTTAGAGAACGTGGTCCCCCAGGCGGCTGGCAGCAGGGGTGAGCGGTGAGGGGGTGGCCTGGCCGGCTGGCGGCCCGACACGGCCAGCGAACGAGAGATCACCTTCGCACCGTCGGGGGTGCTCCTGCAGGACTTCACCAGTGTTCCGGCCATGGTGGATCGTGGGGGGCGACGAGGCGCCGGCAGGCGGGTGAGGGTCGCCCCTGCCGGGAAGCAATCACCCAAATTACTCTGACACGCGCATCCCGCCGGCTGTTCGGCTTTGGCCAGCAGAAGGTGCCCGGATACCACCAGCAGCGAGGCCGAGTGGTCGTGGCCACCATCCTTTTGATCGAGGAATACACCGTGGTTCGGCGAGGCATTCGCTTACTGCTCGAAGCCGCGCCGGACCTGGAGGTCTGCGGCGGCATCTCGACGCTGGCCGAGGCCGCTGGGGGCTCCTGGGATCCCGATGTGGTGGTTCACGGTCTGCTGTTGCCGGACCGCACCGGACCGGAGCTCGTCGCCCGGCTGCGTGCACGGTTCCCTCGGGCTGCGCTCCTGGCCCTGACCAGGCTGGCCAATCCCACCTACGTCCACCTCGCCCTCACGGCCGGGGACAACGGGTATGTCCTCAAGTCGGTCGCTCCCGAGGAGCTGCTCGATGCGGTCCGTCGGGTGGCGAGAGGTGAGGAATACGTCCAGCCGACCCTGGGTGCTGCACTGGCGAAATGGGACGAGATCCCTCGCCGCCAGGACCGGAGCTCCTTGTTCTCGCTCACCAGGAGGGAACAAGAGGTCCTCGAGCTGCTTGCCCTCGGGCACACCAACGCCGAGGTCGCCGCTGCGCTGGGTATCGCACTGCGCACGGTCGAAGCGCACCGCGCCCACGCCATGCAGAAACTCGGCCTGCACACGCGAGCCGAGCTCGTGCGCTTCGTGGCCGACCAGGAAGGGGCGACGGTGCAGTCCTGACCNNGACGCATCGCGGTAGGGCGTCGCGTGGCGCCTGAAACGGACCGGGAAGACACGTGACTCGCCTGCATCAGCTCTTCGCAGAGCACGGTCAAAGCCCGTGGCTCGACGACATCAAACGGTCCTATCTCCGCTCCGGCGAGTTGGGTCGGCTCATCGAGTCCGGTATCCGCGGGGTGACGGCCAACCCGACCATCTTTGAGCGCGGATGGGCAGGTACTGGGAGCGGGTTGCACGCCATCGCTGGGTCCGACGGCTACAGCGACGAGTTCAGGTTGCTCACCAAGCGCCACGTTGCAGTCGAGGACGCCTACTGGGATCTCGTCATCGACGACGTCGTCGACGCGCTGCACGTGCTTCGACCGCTCTACGACCAGGCTCGAGGTGGAGATGGATTCGCCTCGCTGGAACTACCTCCCAGCCTGGCCAACAGCACCGGGGGCAGCGTCATCACAGCACGGTCGCTGCATCAGCAGATCAGCGAACCCAACCTGCTCGTCAAGATCCCGGCAACCCGGGCAGGCATCCGGGCCCTCTATCTGATGATCGCCGAAGGCAGGAGCATCAATCTCACGTCGATCTTCTCCCTCGATCGCTATGAGCAGGCCATCGACGCCTACCTGTCGGGGCTTGAAGCACACCCGGGCGACCTCGCCGCGATCCATAGCGTCGCCTCGTTTTCCCTCAGCCGAGTCGACACCGAAGTCGATCGGCGCTTGGACGAGGTCGGCACCGACGAGGCCCTGGCGCTGCGGGGACGAGCCGGTATCGCCCAAGCCAAACTCGCCTATCACATCTTTCGAGACAAGTTCAGTGGGCCCCGCTGGGAGCCGCTCGTCAATCGAGGCGCCCGAATCCAGCGACCCTTGTGGGCATCCACCTCGACCGACAACCCGGCTTATCCCGACACCCTCTACGTCGACAACCTCATCGGCCCGAACACGATCAACACCCTGCCTGAACAAACCATCACTGCGTTCGAAAATCACGGGCGAACCGCGCGCACGGTGGACCAAGGCATCGATGAGGCGGCACAGGTGTTCGAGCATCTGCGTCGCGTGGCCATCGACCTGAGCGACGTCGGACGGATACTCGAAGCCCAGGCCGTGGCAGCCCTCCAGAGATCCTACGTTTCGGCTCTGGCCACCCTCTCCGCGAAGACCTCGCAGAGGATCGAGCGGTGAGAACGCTGCAAATGAGCACCGTCACGGACCTGCAGACGCCAGCACCGGTCTGCGACGATCTCGACGCGGCGCCGGCCACCCTCGATCGGCTCCACGACGTCGGAGTGGACCTTGGCGATGTCGGTGAAGTCCTCGAGTCCAGTGGCTTCCCGCTGCTCGTGATCCTGCTCGACGAGCTCACCACCGACTGGAGCCGCTGTTCGGAGGACGTCGCGCAGTGGCTCATCGTGGCCGGCGTCGCTCCTGACGGCCGCGTCGAAGCGATCGCTGCCCGTTACCACAACCAAGCACGGGACGGTTGTCGAGACCCGAACAACGTCCAGCAACGAATCCTCGAAGAACTTGGCCTGCGTGCCACTTGGTGTCAAGGCCGATCTGAGGAGCTCACTGCTGATGCCGCCCAGAGTGCTGCGCTGCTCACTGAGATCGCGGACGGGTCACAGCCCAGACCGACGCTCCGGGTGTGCCTCCCGGCTGACCTTGCGACCCAACCAGAAGCAGACCGTTCTCGTCGACGACAGGTATATCGGAGGACGATATGACGAGCAGGATTCGGGTCGTCGTAGCAACGGATGGCTCGACGGCGGCGCATCGAGCGATCCGGTGGTGTGTCGATTTTGCCGAGAACGTGGACCTAGAGGTTGTGGTCGTGCACGTCATGTCGAACGTCGCGGAATGGTTCATGTCGGTCGCCCAGGTGGACTTCCAACAGATCGAGCGCAAGCGACGAGAACTGCTCGAGGGTCTCTGGACAGAACCGCTCCGAGACGCCGGCGTAACCTTCCGGACCCTTCTGCTGGTGGGCGATCCGATCGATGCCGTGCTCAGCGCGGCCGATGAGCAAGATGCCCACCTGCTCCTCATCGGCAAGACCGGACACGGTGGGGTCGGGGAGCACCTGCTGGGCGGTACCGCGATGAAGCTCGCCCACAGGACGAAGCGGCCACTCCTTCTCATTCCCGACGCCCCTGTCGCCGCTGGACCGAGCACCCCCCCAACGAATCGATGATGCAGGACCGCATACGCATCGGCGGAGCGCCTCTCGAATCCGCCCGTGACGACAGAGGCACCTACCACGACGCGCATGAACTCGCCGAGCCTCGTCCATGCACCGACAGCGTCGCATACGAGGTGAATTGCTTGACGCCGCGCTTTGGTGAGGAGCGCAGGGCCGGGCTGGCGGGTTCGGCTTCGTGGTCGGGGTCAACGGAGCCGAGCAGGGCCGGCCAGCTCAAGGCGCATAGCGCTGACGTGGTGGTGGCCGACCTGACCGAGTTGCTGGGCCGCTCATGATCACTCATCCGGCATTCCGGGTCGAGCCGTGGTGCCTGCGAGCGACGTACCTCGATCTGTCGGTGCTCGCGCAGGCCGAGTCCGTCTTCGCGCTGGCCAATGGGCATATCGGCTGGCGTGGGAACCTCGACGAGGGAGAGCCGCACGGGCTGCCCGGCTCCTATCTCAATGGCGTCTATGAGCTGCGTCCGCTGCCGTACGAGAAGGCGGGCTACGGCTACCCGGAGTCCGGCCAGACAGTGATCAACGTGACCAACGGCAAGCTGATCCGTCTCCTCGTCAACGACGAGCCGTTCGACGTTCGCTACGGCGAGCTGCGCGCGCATGAGCAGTGCCTCGACTTTCGTAGCGGCGTACTGCACCGAACCGCCGACTGGGCCTCGGCGGCCGGCTGCGCGGTGCGGGTGTCCTCGACCCGGTTGGTGTCATTCGTGCAGCGGTCGATCGCGGCGATCTGCTATGACGTTGAGCCCCTGGACGGCCCGGCGCGGGTGATCGTGCAGTCCGAGCTCGTAGCGAACGAGCGGCTTCCATCGTCTGACGGTGATCCCCGGGCCGCGGCCATCCTCAAGGCGCCATTGATGGAGGAAGAGCACGCAGCGAAGGGTGCGCGTGCCGGGCTGGTGCACTCGACGCGGGACAGCGGTCTATGTATCGCTGCGGTGATGGACCATGTCGTCGACGGGCCGGCCGCGACCGTGGTCCAGGCGGAGAGCTTCCCCCATCTGGGCCGAGTGACGGTGACAGCGGCGCTCGAGCCTGGACAGCGACTGCGGCTGGTCAAGTTCGTCGCCTACGGCTGGTCGAGGTCCCGATCGCTGCCTGCGGTCCGTGATCAGGCTGACGCGGCGCTCGCTGGGGCAAGCCAGACCGGTTGGGACCAACTGCTCGCCGAGCAGCGGGCCTACCTCGACGCGTTCTGGGATCGGGCCGACGTGGAGCTCGACGGGGACGCCGAGATACAGCAAGCGGTGCGATTCTCGCTGTTCCACGTGTTGCAGGCCGGTGCCCGGGCCGAGGGCAGAGCGATCGCCGCCAAGGGTCTGACCGGGCCCGGCTACGACGGGCATTGCTTCTGGGACACCGAAGCGTACGTGCTGCCAATGCTCAGCTATGTCTCGCCGGAGGCCGTCGCACACGCCCTGCGCTGGCGTCACGCCACCCTCCCGATGGCCAACGAGCGGGCCAGACAGCTCGGGCTGCAGGGCGCGGCGTTTCCGTGGCGAACCATCCACGGCGAGGAATGCTCCGGCTACTGGCCGGCGGGCACCGCCGCATTCCACATCAACGCCGACATCGCCGATGCCGTCATCCACTATCTCGACGCCACCGACGACGCCGCGTTCGCACACTCCGTCGGCCTGGAGCTCCTGGCCGAAACGGCAAGGCTCTGGTGCTCCCTCGGTCAACACGACGCCCAGGGCCGGTTCCGTATCGACGGGGTCACCGGTCCCGACGAGTACAGCGCCATTGCCGACAACAACGTCTACACCAACCTGATGGCCCAGCAGAACCTGCGTGGCGCCGCCGACGTGGCCAGTCGCCTCCCCGACCGTGCCCGTGAGCTCGGGATCCACGAGGAGGAGACGGCCCGTTGGCGCGACGCCGCCGAAGCGATGTACATCCCCTACGACGACACGCTCGGCATCCACCCACAGGCAGAAGGCTTCACCAACCACCAGGTCTGGGACTTCGCCACCACCGCGGCCGAGCAATACCCCCTGCTGTTGCACTTTCCCTATTTCGATCTGTACCGCAAGCAGGTGGTCAAGCAAGCCGACCTCGTGCTGGCCATGCACCGCCGCGGCGACGCGTTCACCGCCCAGCAGAAGGCCCGCAACTTCACCTACTACGAACGGCTCACCGCCCGGGACTCCTCGCTGTCAGCCTGCACCCAGGCGGTGATCGCCGCCGAGGTAGGCCACCTTGAACTGGCGTATGACTACCTGGCCGAGGCGGCACTCATAGACCTCGACGACCTGGAACACAACACCCACGACGGCCTGCACATCGCCGCCCTGGCCGGCAGCTGGATCGCCCTGGTCGCCGGTCTGGCCGGTACACGGGACCGAGACCGCACCCTGAGCTTTGCCCCTCGACTCCCCGAGGACCTGTCCCGGCTCGCCCTCAAGGTCTGCCTACGGCGGCGACGCTTGGCCGTGGACGTACGGACAGCAACCGTCACCTACACCCTGCTCGACGGTGAGCCGATGCCCATCGCTCACCACGGGGAGCCGATGACCGCGACGCTCAACAACCCCATCGTGCGTCCAATCCCTGCCGCTCCAGCGGCGTCTCCGACCCCGACACAACCACCGGGACGTGAACCGGTCCGACGGCATCCAAGGAAAGCGAGGAGATGACGTGACCAGGGAGTGGCGGCTTGCGATGGT
>PLJD01000057.1 GCA_003140175.1 Actinomycetota bacterium | reverse complement strand
TCTGAGGACTAGTTGAGGACCGAGCGCCACGGTTCAGGCTTACCACTCTCGACGACCGGGGACGCTCACCTTGCCAGCTGCCGACAGCGGTACCACCCGTCATCAGGGAGTCGCCTGAGCCGAGTCGCGCCACTTAGCGATCGGTCCGCTCCGCTGGCCCGTCGACTGCCCACCGCCCTCTTTGTGCGCCAGGGCCAGCACCAGGTCTCGGCGGCTGAAGGTCGCCCTGCCGTCGTCGAGAATGCACGGCGTCTAAGGCCTGCTCCACTCGGGTCTCGGGACGGTGTCCCACCTCTAAGCAGCAGCGTATTTCGGCGGATGTAGTGCCTTCATATACGGACGGATTCGGATTCAAGGCGCTCGCCGTGCTCGACGCCGGCGATCGAATTCAAAACCCACAACGGCAAGGAACATGACAACGAGAACTACGACCGCCGCGCTATGGCCTCCCAACACCCCAGCTACCGCAACAGAGACGCCGATCACAAGTGAGTCGAGAAGGCCGGATCTCTTCAGTAGGTCAGCCCAAGCGCCAAGTGATCTGGGCGCCCCAACTGATCGACCACGGCGGCGGTCGCGTCGCTGGATGAACGACAACGCTACGCCAGCAACCAGGAAGATGCCGAGCGTGCCGACGACTGGCGTCTCCCAAATTGTGACTGCACCAGTGCCAGCCAACAGTCCCCACGCGAAACCATCGAAGGCTCTGAAGGTAAACGCCCCTAGCCATTGGAACCGCGTAGAGCCAGCCTCTTCAGTCATGGCCTCGTCATTCATTCACGACCTGCGATGCGGTGACCTCATGAGCGAGTGGAGCTTTCCAGGAGAATACGACCAGAAACGACGCCAGTTAGGCCGTAACTGTCAATGTCGTCCGCAAGGTCGGACACTCGAGGCCGGTGAGCACTTGCTGCTCGTCGGGCGGGATCTGCCATCGGCGTATCTCATGAGCTCGCGTCGACTCCCGGTAGGGCCTGCACTGCGGCTTCGAACGCCCGGTAGTCGGCGAGGCTCGGGGCGATCACCTCAAACGAGAGGGGCAGCTGGGCTGCGGTCACGCTGCGCAGCACATCTGGATTACCGGCGAACATGCATCGAAAGATGCTCAACGAGTGGGTTGGATCGACGACTCGGACGAGTCGTATGTCTCGACGGTGCTGAATGAACGTCTGGACTTGTTGCACCTCGGAGGGTGTGGCGGTGACTTGCATGAAGACCTCGGCGTTGTAGTCACGCGGGGTGCATTGCTTTCTGCGGGCGGCGCTGAACTGAGGGGTCGGCGAGCAGTTGAGAGTCCTGGGGTACGCGACGGTGTCGACACCAGCGAGGTTCTGGACCTTCGCGCGTACCGCTTCGGCGCTGGCGCAGTTGCGGTGCGTTGTCTCGACTTCGAACGATTCGGGCAGGTCTGCCGCCGTCACCCCGCGGAGGAGGTCGGGCCGGTTACGAAAACGCCGGCGGTACTGGCTCAACGCGTCGGCGTGATCGATGAGGGCGTACCGGCGGACACCTCCAAGATGGCTCACGACCTTCCGGACCCCGTCGAGCTGGGCTGGCACCGCATCGACGACCATGAAGACGTTCACGTCGGGGTTGAGCGCCGTGGCGGAGACCTGGATCGGACGCGCCTCGGCACCGGCCGCGTCAGGCGGTACCGCGACGCCGAGCGCCACCACCAGGACCGTGACGGCAAGCAATGCGGCCGCGCAGGCGCGAGCGCGACTCACTCGGATCGCTCGGGTAGCCCCGAGCCCTGCTGCTCGCCTGGCTGAGGCCGGCAGGCATCGATTGCCCGGTCCAGCACAGGGTCGTACGGGTAGTTCTCAGCCTCCCAGCCGCGGGCTTTGAGCCGCTCGAGTGCATCGAGGAACGTGGCGTCGCCGAACGCACCGGCGGCTTCAATCAGCTGATAGTTGACGTCGGGCCGCTGGATCGCCTCGGCCACCGGCCCGAAGGCTCGTGGATCGTGACGCTGGGCCAATCCCCGAAGCGCGTGGCGGGCCGTTTCGGCGTCCTGGTCTGCGGTCCGAGCCCACAACGCCGCCCCGACCGCCGGCGTATCCACGGCAGGGAGCTGGCCGGAGAGGGCAAAGGTGGCCCACGAGCGGACGTCATCGTCCGGGTCGCCCGTCAGGTCGATCAGGGCCTCGACGACCCGATCGTCAGGAGGCTCACCCGCCCAGGACGGCAGCTGGGCAGCGACCTCGAGCCTCACCTGCGGGTCGGGATCCCCCCGATAGGACAGCACCTGGTCGAGATCGACGTCGTCGGGCAGCGGCCCGTCCGGGAAGCCGCGGACCCATTGTTTGCCTCGAGCCAGCACATGGCCGTTCCACTCCACCGTTCGCACCGTCACCCCCGGATCCGACGAGCCATGACCGATGCAGAAGTGCAGTCGAGCCCCGAGATACAAGTTGCCCAAATGCCAGAGCCGACGCGGCAAACGATCAACCAGCGACCCGCGCCTCATCCGAGCACGACACCACAGCAAGCCTGAGCCTGGCAAACGCGTTCTGATCAGACCGGCCGTCGCGTCGCACGCCAGACCCCGCGGCGTGGGGGCGTGGTAGCAAGCCGGCCAGAATTGAGATCTGAGGCAGGACGCCACGGCACCTGTAGGGTGCCCGCCGTGCGAGCGCGACCATCTCTTCTGAGCTGGTTAGGAACACGGCAGGCTGGCCGCGGGGTCCTTGTCGTGTCGGCATCGTGTCTCCTGATGGTCGGCCTGTCCGCACCAGCGCGCGCTGACAGCAGGTCCGGACGTCCGACGCTGCAAGCGTCGAGCACTCAACCCGCAGGCCCGCCGCTTCAGGCGCTGATGCTCACGACCGTCCCGAGCGGCTTCATGCTCCAGCCCAACTCGGTCGGAGACACCGGCCCATCGAACCTGGCGAAGGCAGCACACGACGACGGTGGGGCCGGGGCTCGAGCCGCTCTCGAACGAGCTGGCTTCCTTCGAGGATTCCAGCGCCTGTGGACCAACCCGGACGAGACCGCCCAGAACTTCATCATTCTCTACCAGTTCAAGTCCAAGGCCGGTGCCACGCTCTACGCACGCCGGACCCGTGCCCTGTTGCCTCGTGGATTGAAGAAAGGTCATCGAGCCATCGCGCTCGCAGTGACCGGTATTCCCGACGCCTTCGGCTTCGTGGGGCCAGGACCATCTGGTGGGAACGGCGCGGTCGTCGTGTTCCAACACGGCGTCTATCTCATCGACACCGCCGCTAACACTAACGCTGGATCTGCGAGCGACGAAGGCGCCGCTGTCGAAGCCCTCGCTCTGGCCCAATATGCGCGACTCCAAGCGATCACATGAGGGGACCCGACCCGGCCGGCTCGATCGCTGGGGCGGACACCCGCAAGCGCACCTCCCTGCACACGAACTCATATGGCACGACTGCCGAAATCGTCACGGATGCTTTCAGCGGTGGATGCCATCGAAGCGACCAAAAAGCACCCGTCGGTGCCATCACAGCGCGCTGCCCAGCACAAAACGCCGACGTCTTTCACGTGAGACTCTCGTGGAAACGTCTTTCCCGGGGTGCGCGCCGGCAACTCATCGGAGTGATTTTGGTGCTAGTCGCTGCGCTTTTGTGACACTGATCGACGCGATCATTCGCTAGGAAAAGTTTGCACACGCCGAGACGCCATTGAATTGCTCGGCCGACGACGTCGGCGGTGGCCCCGCCCGCCATCCAGACCCGAGATCACTGAGCTGGATGACACCGGGCTTCGTCACGCTCGCGTCGAGGTTCGGAGCCACACTCGCCAGTCCTCCCGCGGCGACGATCGCGAGAATCATCGCCGCCGTGACAAAGTCCCCTCATTGCCCCTCCCCACTCAAGCGCACGGCAGTTGACGCGCCTCACCAGGGGACCTTGCTAACGAAGACGATAAGACCCGCAAGCAGCAGGGAATACGCAGAGCAGATCGCGATTGATGACTTCAGTCCGACCCGTCGGCCCGCGGCAGCAATCGTCGAGGGTGCAATCAGTCTGAGCTGCATGCGGAAGCTGTCGCCAGGCGAGAACATTCGCGGGCGACGACCAGTTATCTGTTCCTGGATCTGATACCCCGCGATCGTCACGGCGAAAAACCCGACAAAGAAGAGCGGAACCGCTGGCAAAGCCCACGGAGGCAAGTTGGCATTCGCGTCGTTTGACGGTGGAATGGCCAGAGCCAGCACCAAGAACGCGGCCCAGCATCCCATTACTCCACCAAGCAACAACAGGGCGTCTCTGCGACGAGGAAACAACCCACCCGGGAGCGGCCCTTGGGGTGGGTCCGAAACGGCATTCCCTCCCGAGGTACGGATCGGAACGCTGTGGGGGAGAACCGCGTCGGTACTCTCCACACTGCTGTCGCGAACCCGGGCTGTCCACGCCGTCCCGTCCCAGAAGCGCTCGGCATGCCGCTTCGACGGATCCCACGCCCAACCTGGCGGCGGAACCGGCTCCTCGCGGTTCACCCTCGTCTACCCAAGCAGGCGATCCAGCCGTCCACGATCCACGCCAATAGCCAGCGGGAGCCTACAGACCGCGTCGTGCGTGCTAACGACCATCTGGTTAGCAGCGATGGCGGGGCATCAGCCGGTTGGTCACTCCGTGGTGGATGGGTCATAGGTCCAGGCTTCGAGGACCGGCTCGGTGGTGGTCGTCGCCGGCGGTCCGGTGGTCCAGGTGATCTCGATCGGCCGTCCCGGCTCGATCAGGCTGATCTGCGAGAAGGCATGCCAGGTCGCGATCTGTTGAAACGTTCGGATTCTGCTTCGCAGGAAGTCGACCTCGTAGTGCGCGCCCGAGATAGTCGTAAAGCGGATGCCGTCGGCGGTTGGGAGGAGCGGGCCAGGGACCGCCGGCAGAGTTGCCGGGGCCGACTTGGGGGGATGGGGACCAGGTGCGGTGCCGGATTCGCGCTCTAATGCGTTCCGCAGGAGGGTGCGAGCTCGTTCGCCTGCTCCCGCGCCGTCGATGGGGTCCATCGTCCCATCGAAGTAGTCCTGCACCCGCTTGTACATGGGTTCGTCGAAGACGTCGGCGAGAGCCCGCTCGAAGGCCGGAATGGGCTCCAGGTACTGGCGCCAAACCCGGTACACACCAAGCATCTCGTCTCGGCAATGCGACACCCAGGCCAGCTCTGGCGGGATCGGGTCCTGTCCTCGGTCCTCCAGCTCATCCTTGGGGTGCACGGCGGGTGCTGACTCCGGGGTTGGGCTCCCAACCTCGGGTTTCACGTCTTGCTCGAGGCCGGCACGAAGATAGTCGCGTCGTGCGACCCTCGCGAGAACGCCGAGCGGTCCCGAACTGACGGGCCGTTTGTCGCGTCGTCCCAGTGCCGTACACGCTATGAGCAACGACTCCCTCAAGCGTTAGCCATTCGTCAGACCTCAAGGAACACGGCAAAGGCGAGCACATCAAGGCTCGAGACAAGTCCCATTCTCGATCCCAGCTATCACCAGGCATATACACCCATGCAGGTCCCTACTCGACCTGCGCCTGACCCTCGCCCTGCAAGGGCGACATGAGTCGTGCGCACCTCTTGGCAGGAGTCGCTCTCCGACGGGGATCATGCTGGCGGCGTAGCGGACCTGAGCCGTGATCCCTCGGCATCTACGACCGCCTCGGCTTCGAGCACGTTTGGACACCGCGCGGGCCAACCCGCACCATGGGGCCATGATCGTCGCCGGTCTTGCCAAGCTCGTGCGGTTCCCCTCGGAGATTGGGCTCGTCGACACCCCGCGCCGTCCTCAGTGGAGCGCGCTCGGGCTCGCTCCGGCCTACGACGACGTCGCCGACACGCGCACGGCGGCGTGACCCGCCGCGCTGACCTCACCGTCACCTCGGGCGTGAATGCAGTTCCCCTGTCCTCGGAGGCAGAGGACACCGGGCCGGTTCCGGTCAAGCCGCGGTGGCGAGGGGTGCTGCACCTCGGCGCGTTCCCGGTCGCGCTCATGCTCGGTGCCGGGCTCGTCGTGGCGGCCGGCAGCGGTCGAGCTCGCACCGCGACCTCCGTCTACGCCGTCACCTGCTGCCTGCTCTTCGGGGTGAGCGCGCTCTACCACCGAGGCAACTGGTCACCCAAACCTCGAGCCGTACTCCAGCGCCTGGACCACTCGAACATCTTCCTGATCATCGCGGGGACCTACACGCCGGTCGCCGTCCTGGCGCTCGACGGGTCCACACGCGATTTGGTGCTCGTGACCGTGTGGGCCGGCGCGATCACGGGGACGCTGTTCAACATGGTGTGGACCTCCGCACCCCGCTGGCTCTATGTCCCCCTCTACGTCGCCCTCGGCTGGGTGGCCCTCCCGGTCCTTCCCGCGCTGGTGCGTCACGCGGGCTGGACCGCCACCGCGCTCATCGCCCTCGGCGGCATCTTCTACACGCTCGGTGCGATCGTCTACGGACGCAGGCGACCCGACCCGCACCCCGCCGTCTTCGGCTATCACGAAGTGTTCCACGGACTCACGCTCGCGGGATACCTCACACAGTACGTCGCGGTCGCAATCGTCGTGCTCGCCGCGCGCTGACGTGCCGCGCGACGCGAGGTCATCATCCCCGGCCGTGCCCGCGGAAGCCGACCCAGAGTTGCGCGCCCCGGTCTACGCTGTCCTCGGGATCACGCTCACTATCGGCCGGCCGAGGATCTCATGACCGTGGCTGCGGTTCCGTCGCGTGTACGTGAAGTGTGTCGGAGGGGTGCGTGTCGGAGGGGCGAGTCGACCCGAAAACCCACCAGCACTCTGGGCCGTCCTGGCGCTGCAATAGCTCGGACGTGCGTCGGGAATCATGGAAGCTGGGCTGGTCGGACACGTCCGAGCGCGTCGCCCACCTGGGTAGCGAGGGCTTGGATCGTGTCGCTAGACACAGGTAGTGCTGAGACCACCATCGTGATGGCGATCAGTCCGTCACGACGGACAACTGCATATCCCAGGTAGCCGGTCTGGTCATTCACCGTAGCTTTCTCGAGGACGACGAGGCGCTGAGCTCCGGCATTGAGGGGATCGAGGAATGCGCTCGGCGTGACGGTTTGGGTCTGGCCCTGGCTCGTGGTCGATTCATATGGAGGGCATCCAGGGCGAGCGTCTGCCAACAGCGTGCTCAGGTAGTTTGTCGCTGCGGCCGTCCCGAGGTTCAGGACGGTGTCGCTCAGGGTCAGGGGCGCCTGCGACTCGAAGACCGCAGTCGCGCCTTTGGACAGATCAGGTTGGCTGATCTTCGCGCCGCAGGGTCCGCGTGGATCGGGGTTCTCGAAGGCGTTGGTTTGCTTGAGCGGCACGGGTTCGAGCGTCGGAAGGTCCGGAACGCTTCGCAGGTCCTTGGTCGTGATGAGGCCTGGCCTCAGAGAGGCGGCGGTTGAGCGGATGTGGGGTGTGTTGCTCGGAATGGCGGTCGTCGTAGACCCTCCCGAACAAGCAGTCATTGCCGCGACGCCGGCCGCGATGACGAGTGTGCCCAACCCGGCGGCCCGCTTCATCCGTGCCTTCCCGCGCGATCTCGACCCTGTCCGCTGCTCCGACCCGTTCGATGACATGCCGTCACCGGAGCCGTGCCAAGCGGCTGCTCATGGCGAGCACCGTACCTGGCTAACCGGGCGCGTGAGCTCGAACTGAGACGTCGTCCCGATGGGTTGCTCAGCCATACAGAAATTCTGGCATGAGCCAGACTTTCTCATCGCTCGGCGGGTGACGGGAGAGTTATCGGTACGGACCTCCCCGCTACGTTCACTCCGATCGACTGCCTCCTAGTGGTAGCTGGCGGCTTTGCGGATCCGACGCCGATGCCACCCAACCAAGATCAGTGCGAACGCCAATGCAAGCAGCCCCGAGATGCTGAGCAGGTTCCCAGCGATCGTCAACAGGGAGCCCGGTGAGTCCTCACCCAAGAACACTCCCGGTGTGATGGTGATCGAAACCACCAGCTGGTCGGTGGTCGTCAATTCGACCCTGTCGACAATCGAGTGGTGGGCTCGGGAGAGACCTCTATTCGGCCGGCTCCTTACCGCGAATTCTGAGAACATTCAGGGATGCGTGCGCTCCGGCGCTCCAGTTTAGGAGGTCGTCATCTCGTCCATCCTCAAGTGGGGCACCACGCTCCTGATGATTCCGGCGGTGCTGGTAATGGCAGCTGCAGCGGTAGCCGACAGCGGTGAGTTGCTCCTTGTCGGCTTCGTCATGTTTTTTGCTGGCGGTTTGCTGGGGCTAACTGCCCGGCTCTTGGTCGCCTTCGGTCAGCGCGACTGAATGACGTGGGTGGTCCCGGCGTGCTGGTCGTGCCCCCACCTTGGGCGGCGGGCTCGTCGTTCTGACTGCTCGGTGAGCGCCTGCGCGCGTGGCAGGCCATTCGGGAGCATGATCATCAACTCGCACGTCCTACCGTTCAAGCGGCCGTAGCGATCGTACGTGTGCTGAGGAGAGACAGTCTCGACCGCGAAGTCGGACGCGCTCCCGTCGGCTACGCATCCACCTCCTGGTCCCCGCGCCTGCTCGCCGCTGGCATCAGCGCCACGACTCCAGCACCAGGAAAGCCACGGCAACTGCGACCCCGATGAAGGCCGCCCGCAGGACCACGATGCGGGGTCGATCGCGGGTCGTGCCGATCAGGATCGGCATGAACAGGGCGCGCGGTACAAGGGGGATCGCCGGTCGCCAGTCCGGATCCGGACATGTGTTCACAATGCTCCGTCCGGCCTTAGTTGACCACCGCTCGTGGTCGGCTGAAATCTCCGGGGCGGCCCGTGCGTCTTCACCCGTGTGGAGGCCCGGTCCGTCACCAGGCGCGGCATGGGACCTGTTTCCGGCATGTCCCTACCTACGGGGTCTCTGGCACTATCACCACCATGACGCCCCGGGGGTGCCTGGTTGCGCGGCCTGATAGCCCGTTTTGCGATCCGAGGCGCGGACTCGCACAACGATGAGGCCACATGCGATGGATACACGGTAGAGCGGCACCAACGCCAGAAATCGCAATAGACCTCTTCGCTCGTCTGGGGCTGCGTGAGCCGCATCTGGGCCGAGTTGCGCAGTTCCGGCGTCGGCGTACACATTCCGCGTACTCGGGACTCGCGGTTGGGTTCGACGAGGAGGCGCTGTACCTGATGCGACTCGAACCCGGCGAGCGCGCCATCCGTGTTGCATTCGCAGACATCGCGGAGCTCACCTATGCCACACAGCGGATGGGTGGTGCCGATGGGATCTTCGGGTGGCCCGGGTTCGTGCCCTGGCGTGCCGTCTCGTTTTCGGTCGTTCTAAAGCAAGGAGAGATCCGGGCAACCGAGGTCGGCGTGGACGAACGCTTCGAGCCAGGACCCACGACCAGCGAGATTGTGCATGAGGTCCTGGCTGACGCTCAGACCACCGGAGACTTCTTTGATGATCTAGCGGCGACTGCGAACGCGGCCGGCATCGCAATTCGCGAGCGGCGGATTCGTCGAAGGTGACCAGGCTGAGATCGATCGCAAACACCCAAGATTGCCGTACTGGTACCGAGACCCCTATCGACGCCACCAAGTTAGGTACTGGGATGGCGAACGGTGGACCGAGCACGTTGCGGACCGGGGCGAACAACGGATCGACATCCCCCCGGAGCTGCCGCAGTGAGCGTTTCCTCGTGGCCAGTCTTCTTCCGACCCACGCCGAGTTCCGCGTCGTCGCCGAGGCGGCAGCGCTGTAGCGTTCCCGCCAAGCGCGGCGCCGATGGCCACAACCATTTGGCGATGACAAGGCGACGCGGAGCCTGCGAGGATATGAGCGATGGCACTTGCCGCGTGGCTCAGTTTCGGGTTCCTGCTCGCGCTCATGCCGGGGAGCGTGTTGGTCCTCGCTGTGCTCGACCTTTCGCACAGGGTTCGTGGCTATGACTCTGCTGTGACGCGTGCTGACTTTCTTGCCAAGTACCGCTTCCTCGGCCTGCTCGCTACGCAGGGCTCAGCAACCTTCGTCATCGCATTCTTCGTACCCGCGGCGTACTCAGCTCCTCACACGCTGTGGAGACTCACGGGATTCCCTGTGGCCATCCTGTTCCTCGTGCTCTGTCCGAGACCCAAACCGCCACCAGTGCGCATGCCGACGGTCCCAAAGCCATCTCTGCGCGGCCAAGGCATCGTCTTGACTCGCCAGATCGAAGCCGTGCCACCGGTCGCCCTTCCCATCCTCATCGACGACGAACGGGCCGGAACCATCCGAGCCGGCGAAACACAGCCCTATGACCTTGAGCCCGGCGTCCATTCTCTACAAATCAAGAAACATCCAGGAGCCCCCGAATTCCCTGACTCGCACGCGAACCTCCCCCAAGTCGTGTTGATCCAGCCCGGCAAATGGTCGGGCCTGGAGTGCGGCACACGCCAGAACACGCGTGGCTTTCTCCGTCGATACCACCCCGAGCAGCGAGCCTGGGTCCGTCCTGCCTCCACGCCGCTGCCCCCAAACACCCGACCGGCGTAGCGAGCCACCCCAGACACGACCCCTCTAAGGCCTCTTCGCATCCATCCCTCTGGGTCCGACTCGACTCGCCCCGAACCATCCCCCTGCAAGTGGGGTGGTTTTCGTGTGCGCGTGTTGGGGCGTCGTGATGGCGTCTTCTGATTCGAGGGGCTGGGAGGTAGTCGACCGATCGACTCTGAGAGCATGTCCGGGTGCAACTCGTTGCTTGGCTGAGTCTGGTTGGCTTTCTGGCCTTCTTCACGGCTCCCCTGTGGGTCTACGCCACGATCGACGGATGGCGGCGGGTTCGCGGGCGCCCGGCGGTCTTGACGCGTACCCAGTTCGTCGCGAAGTACCGGTTCCTCGCCATGTTCTGTGCCCTGCTCCCCGCCTACTGGGCGACCACGGCGCCTCCCGCGTTGTTGTTTGGTCGAGGGTCGTCTTGGGGTCTCATTGGGGTACCCCTGGGGTTGGTCTTCTTCATTCTTGTCCCCAAACCCACCGCGCCGCCTGGACGGATCCCAACGATCCCCGACCCGCCCGCGGAAGGCCAAGGAATCGTCCTTGTCCGCCTGCATGAGCTCTTTCCGATCTTCTCCTCCCGGTACTGATCGACGGGGCCCGAGCCGGGACCATCCGACGTGGACAGACCCGGACCCTGGGCCTTGAACCCGGGACCCACACACTGCAGCTCAAGCCAGGGCGCGGAACCTGGGGGCGAACTCGCCTACAGGTCGTGTCGATCGAGTCTGGGATGTGGCCGACATTCGAATGCGGCTCACACCGGACGTTTCCCAAGCTCAACGAGCTGCTCCACCCTGCGCGGCGAATCTGGGTTCACGCCATCTCGAACGGACATGCCTGATCGAGGTACCCGAGGGCCTGGGCTTCATACAGCCTCGCCTCGACGAGCTCCAACACACGTACGGTCAACTGCCCGTCGAGATGGGCCCGATACCGGGTTTCGAGAGGACCGACCTCGCCGAAGTTCCGATGACACCGACTATGCGGGCGTCGATCCCACGATGAATCTGGCGACGAGGATGGTGTGGGCCGTCAGAGCGAATGCCCCCATCACGAGTGCCGGGCCGATGCTCGTGTGGCTGATACTGAGACCTGCGAGGGCACCCAACATGCCGGCGCTGAGCGATGACCATCGATAGCGCCGCAATGTCTCGGAGATCGCTCGAGGTGCCGCGGGCAAGTACGACGGAACAAGGAGGAGCGGCAGCCAGAACATGGCGGCTTTGAGCGAGAACGCGACCTCAACCAATGAGCCGAGAACCAAGAATAGTGCGAAGCCGATGCCTTGGGTGATCGAGAACTGCCAATAGGCTCGGTCATCGAGTCGGTGATCGCGGCGCATCCGAAAGACCAGAAACCAGGGCCACATGATCAGGATCATCGCCTCCGCGACGATCGCGATGTCGCTGTTGATTGCTCGCGCGAAAGCCACGACCAGGGGTAGCGCGGCGACCACGAAGACATATCGCACGACTAGCTGATCGTCAGTCATTGGTGTCGAGGTCATCCAAGTGGTGCCGGTTCAGCGTGGCGGATGCGGATGATGGCCGGTTGGCGAGCGCAGGCTTTCGTCGTAGGCGCTCCGCTTGGTGGAACTAATGAGCGTGTCGTGGGCGGCGTTGATCCGCACCATGGCCTCCTCGTAGGACTGGCGCTCCTCGGCTGAGACCCCCGGATGGGCATCGGGATGAAACTGTCGGGCTAGATGCTGATATGCCGTCCTGATGTCGGCCTCAGTTGCCGTCGGGGAGACTCCGAGGACCTCGTAGTAGGTCGGTGTGGCACTCGACGAGCGAGCGGTTGGGCCCGCCTGGTGCCGCTGCCCGTCTTGGCGGGACCCGGCACGCGGGCCGGCGCCAGCCTGCTCGCGGGCACGATGGCGCGCCTCATCAGCCGAGAGGCCTTGCAGGATCCAGCGTTTTGCCTCCTTGGGAGCGAAACCAGCGTCGCGCCATCTCTCGGCGGCGCCGATCGCGTCGGCGGGTAACTCCGCATATGAGATCCACTGCGCGGCATCTGAGGCGTCGAATCCAGCGTCGCGCCACAACTCGGCCCGAATGGCATCCATGCCCCGCGACGCGCCGCCACGGCCTACCTCAACGTTGGCCCAGTTCGCTGCCTCAGTTGGCGAAAACCCCGAATCGCGCCATCCCTCGGCGTCGCTCGCCGTATGGACGCCGGCAACGCCGAACCACGCAGACGCTTCCTCGGGCGTGAAACGGGCATCACGCCACCGATCAGCCTCAATCGGGAATCTGATCGCGTCGATGGCCAGCCACCGTTCGGTCGTCTCCTCAGAGAATCCGGCGTCCAACCAAGCCTCACGGTCAGGCTCGCTGAGCGACGACCATCCACTGCCCGACATCAGGTCGGCTCCGCGACGCTTGGTAGGCCCAGGGCGCACGCGACAAGGGGCGGCGGCCACAACCAACTCACGCCCCCACTACCCCTCTCCGCGCGCACCCACCCACTCCCAAGACAACCCACTGGCCAGCACGTCGAGACTAGACAACCCAAACGCTCGATCGACTGAACCAACGCGCCTCGCCACGCTTGCCGACATGACTGCACACGTCGCAGACCAGCGCACCGCCGACAAGCAAGCCGCCCACCATCCCGGCCTACGACCCCTGTCCATTCACGTACCCGAGATCCGAGAAGGCGAGCCCGGCAAAGCTCCAGCACAACTCCGACCCTCGATCCCAGCTACCACCAGGCAGATACACGATTGCAGGTCACGCCCTCCCGGGCGTGACCTGCCCAAGTTGGTAGTTGCCAGGTGTGATTGGGGCGCTCCTGGTCCGCGAGGCGACGCGCTGCTGGTAGTCGGTGGGCTACCAGGTGTGACCTCCCAGGCGTCTTTGCATGCGGCTGTCCCTCTTTGCATTCCCGCGACCAGGAGGTCAGCTGGGAGGTGACCCTTGCATCATGAGCCGTACGCGGTCGCGCGGAGCCGCGGCTCGACGAAATGCAGGAGGAACTCTCGAATGGACATGAATGCGATGCTTTTCGACCGCCGCAGCTCCATCCAAAGCCCACTTCTTCTGAGTCCCGAGGAACTGGCTGCGCTCCTCGGGGTGCCACTCCCGACGATCTATCGATGGCGCTCGCGCCACGCAGGGCCACCCGGCTTCAGGGTCGGGCGTCACGTTCGATACAGGCTCGAAGACGTCCACGAGTGGCTCGAGTCCAGACGCGATGGCCTCGACATGCCCGACCGTCGTTAGATCCCCGGTCGGACTCGCGGGCCGATGCTCGTGGTCATCGTCTTTGGGCGGAGGTTTGAGGTATCTCCAAAGCGGTTGCGATCTGGTTGAGCCGTTGGGTCACAGCGTCCGACGCCTGCGGGAGCAGATGCCCGTAGCGGTCCAGGACGGTGACGACGCTGGTGTGGCCGGCTCGCTGGGCGACCTCCGTCGGGCTGGCGCCGGCTGCGATCCAAAGGGCGACTGCGCTGTGGCGCAGGTCATGGATGCGGAAGCCGTCGAGCCCGGCGTTGGACACGGCCGGATACCAGAACCGCCGACGGAACAGGCGGTGCCTGATGGGGCCGCCGCCTGGCGCGCGGAAGACGAGGCCGTCCTGGTCGACGTGCGGTGGCGTCGCGGCGTACAGCGATGCGACGACAAGATCAGGAACGGCGACGACCCGGTGGCCGGCCTTCGTCTTCGGCGGTCCGAAGGTGATGGTGCCGTTGATCTCGACCGAGATCTCCGCCACCTCGACTCGTCCGCGTTCAAGGTCGACGCGTCGCCATCGCAGGCCGGCCATCTCACCCAAGCGCAGCCCGCCATAAGCGCCCAGGAGGACGAAGGCGTGGTACCGGGGATCGATGGCGCTGGCGAGCAGCCGGATCTCAGCGGGCCCGATGAAGCGCATCTCCTCGAGATGGACTCTCGGGAGCTGGACCTCGTCGCTGGGGTTTCGCACGAGCAGCCGGCTCCTGACGGCTCCCGCGAGCGTCTTTCGCAGGATCTGGTGGCACTTGTGAACTGTCGTCGGCGCGAGCCGCTCTGAGAGCTCGTTGACCCACTCCTGGATGTCCTGGTGCTCGATGCGAGCCAGGGCGACGTCGCCGAACACCGGGAGGATCTGGGTCCTCACGTAGACCTCGTCTCGGGCGAACGTGCTGGGCCGGAGGGCCTGTCGCTCTGACTCCCGGAACCGGACCAGCCAGTCTCGAAGCCGCATCCGTCCTCGGGCGGGATCGATCCATGACCCTTCGGCCTTAGTGACCTCGGCTACCGATAAGAACCGCTCAGCGTCGCCTCGCTTCGCGAACTGCTTGGATCGCTCGCGGCCGTCGGGCCCCCGATATCGAGCCAGGTAAGCCGTTCCGCCACCCTCAAGTCTCCGTCGTCGTACGTGTCCCATCGCGCACTACCGGCCGAGCCGCGGACTTTTCGCGGACTTGGGGCAGCTCCGGCTGCTGAGACACACGCCGGTGGAGGCTGTGACCTGCGGTGTTGTGGTGGGCGGTAGAGGATTTGAACCTCTGACCCCTTCCGCGTCAAGGAAGTGCTCTCCCCCTGAGCTAACCGCCCTCGGGACAGGCGAGGCTAGCAGCGCCCTGTCGTGGAACCTCCGCCGGCTCTCTGACTCAGCACCCCCCGAAGCAGCGCCGGCACGCCGCCCGGTAGCCCGATAGTCCTCGCTGAAATCCTGGTCAGCCGCGGCTCGCCGCGACGTACGACGCGATCAGGATCCAGCATCCGAGGAGTCCGTATCCGACCACACGGTCCGTTCGTCGCCGAGCCTTGCCCGTCCGCAGATCCGGAAATGACTTCACACCGAGCTGTTCGACCGTCCGCCGCCGAGGTCACTCCTGCCAGCTGGTTGAGCGGTCGTCGTCCGTGCGCCGAGAGGCGATCAGTTGGCTCGAGCCGTGCCGGAGTGTTACGAGAGGTTCCAGACCTGAGTTGCGTTTCCCGACAGGATGAGCTCGCGTTCGTCGGCGGGGATGCCGACGAACGCGCGGTCGATAAGCGCACGCGAGTCGGGCCAGCTGGTCACTGGGTGGGGATAGTCGGTGGACCAGAGGATGCTCTCGACGCCGATACGGTCTCGGAGACGCTGGAGCGCGTCGGGTTCGTCGATGAAGGTAAGCGACATGTTGCGGTGGAAGTAGGTGCTCGGGAGCGGTTCCTTGATCGATGGGAACGTGTAGCCCTGGCGGGTGGCCATGTCGTCGATGATGTAGAGGTACCAGGCGACCCAGCCGAGGCCGGGTTCGACGAACACGAGCTTGAGTCGCGGGAACCGGTCGAGGACGCCGGTGAGGATCCACATACCGAAGGCTTCGGCGGTGGAGAGGGCCGTCATGGGGACCATCACGCCCTTTTGGGGGGTCGGGTCGCGGCGGGTGAGGTCGTCGAGGTTGGTGTTGAGGCCGATGTGGCAGCAGATCGGCAGGTCCACCTCTTGGATCGCTGCCCAGAGAGGGAAGTACCGCTCGTCGTAGTAGTCGGGCAGCCCGATCTCGGTCGGGAAGACGGGTAGCTGCAGCGACTTTGCTCCCGCGGCGGCGACGCGTCGCACCTCTTGGACCGCGCAGTCGATGTCGTGGATCGGGATCTGGTAGGAGACGAGCAGCCGCTTGGGGTCAGCCGACGCGAAGTCGCTCATGACGTCGTTGAACGCCCGCGTCGCGTCCCCGGCGCCCTCTCGCATGTCTCCGATGTAGCGGAAGGCGCTCACCTCTGAGTACACGACCTCGGCGTCGACACCGTCGGTATCCATGTCCTTGAGCCGCTCGGACCCGTCGGTGTAGCCGGCGCGGGTGAACGCGGCGTGCGAGTTCTGCTTCATCGCGTCGGCGTTGGCACTGCCGGCCCCCATGGCCTTGCGCATCCGTTCGGCGAAGGCCGACTGCGCCTCGTCGTAGGCGTCGTGATGCTTCGCGGGCAGGTGCGCCTTGACCTGGTCGTGTCTGATGCTGACGTGCGAGTCGGCGGAGATGAGACGTTCGGTCACGGTGTCGCCCCCTTCGGGTTGCGATCGATCAGGTGTCCGGGTCCTCGACCTGTCCCAGGGCATCGCGGGGCCGATGGGGTGCGGGTCCCTCGGGCCTCGCCCGCCCAAGTCGTGGCTCGGGACGGCTCGGGGTCGAGGGGGGTCGTGGGATCACCGGGTGCGGGGAGGATGTTCACCGGACCCGATTGTGAAGCACGTCCGACCCCGGACACCAGCCCGCGGAGCCGCACCGCCGACGCGGCGAGGCCGAGGCGGGAGGAGCTCAAGTCCGCGAGGGCCGGGCGAGGAGGGCTCGCCCGGCGATCACGCCGAAGGCGGCGGCAACCAGGGGGGCGATGGCAGCGATGATGACGATCGATCGGGGGCCGAGCGCGTCGGCCACCGCGCCGAGGATCGGGCCCCCGATCGGTGTCGTGCCGATGAGCAGCACCGTCTGCAAGGCCAGGACACGACCGTGCATGCGAGGGTCGGCGCGCACCTGCACGATCGAGGTCGTCGCCGTCATGTACATGATGCTGGTGACTCCAACGACCGCCACGACGGGGAACGACACCGCGATGCTGGGCACCGCGGCGAACGCGCAGAGCGCGAGCCCGAATGCGGCGGCTCCGATCACGATGTTGCGGAACTGCACGTGGCTACGGCTTGCGACCGCGATCGCCGCGACGAGCGCTCCGAGTCCGAACACCGAGTAGACGAGCGTGTAGGCGCCGTCGCCGCCGTGCAGGCCCTTCTCGATGAAGAGCGGGAAGATGACGCTGAAGTTGTAGCTGATCGTGCCGATGACGGCGAGCATCGTGAACGAGATCCACAGCTCGGGGACGCTCGCGACGTACCGAATCCCTTCTCGCACCTGCCCCTTCCCTCGGGGGGTGACGGGGACGCGGCGCAGCTCCGCCGGGCGCATCATCCCGAGGGCGATCAGCACGAATGCGTAGGACAACGCGTCGATGGTGAAGCACCATCCGAAGCCGGCCACGACGATCAACAGGCCGGCGAGCGCGGGACCCACGATTCGGGATGCGTTGACGAGGGCGCTGTAGAGGGTGACGGCGTTCGGCACGTCCTCGACGCCGACCATCTCGGTGACGAACGAGCGGCGGACCGGGTTGTCGAAGGCGAGCATGCAGCCGCCCGCCGCGGCCGTGATGTAGAAGGCGATGATCGGCGAGTGCGGGATGAACGCCAGTGCGGCGAGCGTGCAGGACTGGGCCATCTCGAGGGTCTGCGTCACGATCAAGAGCCGGCGCTTGTCGGATCGATCGGCGATCAGCCCGGCCCACGCGGAGAGAAGCAGGATCGGGCCGAACTGACAGGCCGTGATCAAGCCCACCGCCAGCCCGCTGTTGGTCCGGTGGAGCACCAGCAAAACCATCGCCACGGTGGTCAGCCAGTTGCCGCTGTTGGAGATCAGCTGGCCGATGAAGAACAGGCGGAAGTTCCGGTGCCGCAGCGACCCGAAGGTCCGCTGCCGCGGCCGCTCGGGGAGCCCCGAGAGCGGCTCGGGAAAGACGGGGATATCGGCGTCGGTCGGGTCCTCGTCCATCGGGCTAATCGGGCCGCTCGACGGCGCGCGCTCCCATCAACGGCACGCTCTCAACATGCCACCCGGGGCGGTGATTCTCGAGGCGGCGCGACGGGGTCGGGCACCGGCTGGGCGGTGCGTGGGCTCGCGTCGCGGGCTGGCGGCGCGACTGGACGCGAGACGCGAGACGCGGGGCGGGGCGCGGGGCGGCGCGGGTCAGGAGGCGTTCGCGAGGCTGGCAGTCGCCATGCGGCTCAGCAGCGCGCCGAGCTCCGGGTCGGGCAGGTGGGCGTGGTAGTCGGCCACCGAGTTCAAGAGGCCGAAGACCGCGTGGGCGGAGGCCCGGACGAGCGGGCGGGGTCGGTCGGGCCACGACGAGGCGATCACGTCGGCCCAGATCTCGGTGTAGAGGCGTTGCTGGCGGCGGAGTCGGCGGCGGTCGTCGACCGGGAGGTTGGTGGCTTCCTGGTCGTAGACCGCGATGATCGACCGATCGCGTAAGGCGAACTCGACGTGGGCTCGGATGAGCGCCTGGAGCGCGTCGTCGGGGTCGTCGGTGCTGCGCACCACGGCTCGGGCGCCGTCGACGAGCTGGTCGACGACCCGCTCGATGAGCGCCACGAGCACCTCTTGCTTGTTGCGGAAGTGCCGGTAGATCGCCGGGCCGGTGACACCGGCCGCGGCGCCGATCTCTGCCACGCCCACGGCGTGGAAGCCATGGGCGGCGACCAGCTCGGCGGCAGCGTCGAGGATCCGCTGGCGACGCAGGCGCCCGCGGGGGGTCGCGGCCACCGGGGCGACGGACGGGGTGCTCATGATCAGTAGGACCGGGGGAGGCCGAGTGATTGCTGGGCGACGAAGTTCAAGATCATCTCGCGGCTGACCGGCGCGATGCGCAGGAGCCGGGCCAGTCCCCACAGGTCGGCGAGGCCGTACTCCGAGGCCAGGCCGTTCCCCCCGTGGGTCTGGATCGCGGTGTCGAGGCAGTGCAGCCCGGCTTCCCCAGCCGCGTACTTGGCCATGTTCGCGGCCTCCCCGGCGGCGGACGGATCGCCGTCGTGGTCGTGGAGCCACGCCGCCTTGGCGATCATGAGGCGGGCGAGCTCGAGCTCGACCTTGCACATGGCGAGGGGGTGCGCCACCCCTTGGTGGGCGCCGATCGGCACGTCCCAGACGACCCGGTCGGTCGCGTACGCGCTGGCCTTCGCCAGTGCGTAGCGACCGATCCCAGCCGAGATGCACGCGCCCATGATCCGCTCCGGGTTCAGGCCGAAGAAGACCTGCCGCAGCCCCTCCCCTTCGTCGCCGATTAGCCGGTCGGCGGGGACTTCGACGTCGTCGAAGTGCAAGAGATACTGCTTCTCGGGGGAGGCGATCTCGATCGGGATCGGGGTCTTCTCCAACCCGGGGGCGTCGGTGTCGACCACCAGGAGCGACAGCTGCGCCCGGCCCGCGTCGTCCAGGCCGGTCCGGGCCACGACCAGCACCGCGGCGGCCTCGTCGACCCCCGAGATGAACGTCTTGGTGCCATGGAGCCGGTAGACGTCGCCGTCGAGCCGCGCGTTCGTGGCGAGCCGGTGGGTGTTGGAGCCCGCGTCGGGCTCGGTGATCGCGAACACCATCTTCTCGCCGGCGGCCAGCCCGGGCAGCCAGCGTTGTCGCTGGTCGGGGGTGCCGAAGCGGGCGACGACTTCGGCGCAGATGGCGGCGGACACCAGGATCAAGAGCAGCGGGCAGCCCTGCGCGGCGACCTCTTCGCACACGATGGCGAGCTCGGTGACGCCTCCTCCCCCACCGCCGTACGCCTCGGGGAGGTGCACGCCCAGGAATCCCGGCTCGGCGATCGCGGCCCACAGCGCCTCGGCCTTCTCGCCGCGACGGGTCTGGTCGGCGTAGTAGCGGTGCCCGTAGCTCGCCGCGATCGCGCGCACCGCGCCGCGCAGCATCACGTGCTCGTCGGTCTCAGCGAAGTCCATGCCGCTGCCTTGCGCATCGAATGTGAACGGTGAATAACATACTGGGATTCGCTGCGTTGATCGAGCGGCGACCGAGCCTGCGCGGGAGATCCCGGTGCCCGTCGTGACATCCAGTGTCGACGTCTCGAGCGACCTCTATCGCGACAACCGGGCGGGGCTGCTCGCCCTGCTCGAGGAGCACGACGAGCAGCTGGCGTTGGTCCTGGCGGGGGGCGGCGAGCGCTATGTCGAACGGCATCGGGCGCGGGGCCGGCTGCCGGTCCGGGAGCGCATCGAGGCGCTCCTCGATCGCGGCGCGCCGTTCCTGGAGCTGTCCCCGCTCGCCGGGTGGGGCTCGTCGTTCCACATCGGGGCGAGCATCGTGACCGGCGTCGGGGTCGTCTCGGGGGTCGAGTGCGTGATCATTGGCCACGACCCCACGGTCAAGGGCGGCTCGATGAACCCGGTCACGTTGAGGAAGAACCTGCGGGCGCTCGAGATCGCCCGCGTCAACCGGCTGCCGGTGGTCAACCTCGTGGAGTCGGGCGGGGCGGATCTGCCGACCCAAGGCGACCTGTTCGTCCCCGCGGGGCAGATCTTCCATGACCTGACTCAGCTCTCGGCGTTGGGGATCCCGACCATCGCGCTCGTGTTCGGGAACTCGACCGCCGGGGGCGCGTACGTGCCCGCCATGTGCGACTACGCGGTCCTCGTCGCCGAGCAGGCGAAGGTGTTCCTCGGTGGCCCGCCGCTGGTGAAGATGGCCACCGGCGAAGACGCCGACGACGAGGAGCTCGGCGGCGCCGCGATGCACTCCCAGGTCTCGGGTCTTGCGGACTACTTCGCGGTCGACGAGCTCGACGCGATCCGGATCGGGCGTCAGATCGTCGCTGACCTCAACTGGCGCAAGCTCGGTCCCGGTCCCAGCCGAGCCGCCGACGAGCCGGTCCACGATCCCGGCGAGCTGCTCGGGATCGCGTCGGTCGATCTGCGGGCGCCGTTCGACCCTCGCGAGGTAATCGCCCGGGTCGTCGACGGGTCTCGCTTCGACGAGTACAAGCCGTCGTACGGCACCAGCCTCGTCACCGGCTGGGCGTCGCTCCACGGGTACCCGGTCGGGATCCTCGCCAACGCCCGGGGTGTCCTCTTCATGGACGAGTCGAAGAAGGCAACCGAGTTCATCCTGCTCGCCAACCAGAGCCAGACGCCGCTGATCTTCTTGCAGAACACCACCGGCTACATGGTCGGACGCCACTACGAGCAGTCCGGCATGGTGAAGGACGGGGCGAAGATGATCAACGCGGTCACGAACAGCGGCGTGCCGCACCTCACCGTGATCATGGGGTCCTCGTACGGGGCCGGCAACTACGGCATGTGCGGGCGGGCCTACGGACCGCGGTTCTTGTTCAGCTGGCCCAACTCGAAGCTGGCGGTCATGGGTCCCCAGCAGCTGGCCGGGGTCCTGTCCATCGTGGCTCGTCAGGCCGCCGACGCGGCCGGCCGGATCTTCGACGAGGCGGCCGACGCGGAGCAACGAGCGGCGGTCGAGGCGCAGATCGAGCGTGAGTCGCACGCCTTCTTCAACACGGGGAAGCTCTACGACGACGGCGTCATCGACCCTCGAGAGACCCGCACCGTGCTGGGCATCGCCCTCTCTGCGGTCCACTCCAACGTGGTCGAGGGCACCCGGGGCTTCGGCGTCTTCCGGATGTAGGCGCATGGCCCCGTTCCACCGACTTCTCATCGCCAACCGGGGCGAGATCGCCCGCCGGATCCTGCGCGCCGCGCAGGCGATGGACCTGCAGACGGTCGCGGTGTTCTCCGATCCGGACCGCGACGCGCCCGTCGTGGCAGAGGCCGACTGCTCGGTCCACCTGCCCGGCGCGACCCCCCGCGACACCTACCTGAACGTCGACGCGCTCGTTGGGGCAGCGCGGGCGAGTGGCGCGGACTCCGTGCACCCGGGGTACGGCTTCGTGTCGGAGAGCGCCCCGTTCGCCCGGGCCTGCCAGGCCGCGGGGCTCGTGTTCGTGGGACCCGAGCCGGCGGTGATCGAGGCGATGGGCTCGAAAGTCGAGGCCAAGCGGGTGATGGCCGCCGCCGGGGTCCCGGTCCTCGACGGCGTGACCGTGACGAGCGACCTCGCGGACCCGAAGCTGGCGGCGGCGGGTGACCGGGTCGGCTATCCGCTGCTGGTGAAAGCGGTCTACGGCGGCGGCGGACGGGGCATGCGGATCGTGCGGTCCGGGGCCGACCTCGGGCCGGCGGTCGGCGCGGCACAACGGGAGGCCGCGGCCGCGTTCGGTGACGGGACGGTGTTCTTGGAGCGGTTCATCGAGTCCCCCCACCACGTCGAGGTGCAGATCGTCGGCGACACGCAGGGCAGCGTCGTGCACCTGTTCGAGCGCGAGTGCTCGATCCAGCGCCGCCACCAGAAGGTCATCGAGGAGGCCCCGTCGCCCGCGGTGGGACCGGAGCTGCGAGCCGCGCTGTGCGCCGCGGCGGTGTCGGCGGGCGCGGCGATCGGCTACACGAACGCCGGCACCGTCGAGTTCGTGCTCGACTCCGAGCAGCAGTTCTGGTTCCTCGAGGTCAACACCCGACTCCAGGTCGAGCACCGGGTGACCGAGCTCGTGACCGGACTGGACCTCGTCCAGCTTCAGCTCCAGCTCGCCCAGGGTCAGGCGCTCCCGCCCGAGGCCCGCGACGCGAGGCTCCACGGCCACGCCATCGAGGCTCGGCTGTACGCCGAGGACGTCCCCGCCGGCTTCGTCCCCGCCGGCGGGCCGATCCACCGCCTCGTCATCCCCTCCGACGACGGGGTGCTGGTCGACGCCGGCTACGTCGACGGGTCGACCGTCAGCACCGACTACGACGCAATGCTGGCCAAGGTGGTCGCTTGGGCACCGACCCGCGCCGACGCGACGCGACGCCTGATCGGAGCGCTGACCCGAGCCGAGCTCGACGGGCCACCCACCAACCGCGACTTGCTGGTCCGCGCCTTGTCAAGCGACGACTTCGACGCCGGGGACACCGATACGGGGTTCGTCGAGCGGCACGGAGGCGGCGCGCTGGGCCGCTCCCCGCTCGACGACGACGAGGTTCAGGTCCACGCGGTCGCGGCGACGCTCGCCGTGCGCGAACGCGACGGCGCGGGTTCGCCGCTGCCGCGGGGCATTCCGCTCGGATGGCGCAACGTGGGAAGGGCCGATCAGCCCGTCGAGCTCGTCGGGGACCGCGGGACCGTCCGGGTCGTGTGCTCAGGGGCGCGAGATCGCCTGGGGGTGTCGACCGACGGGGTCCAGCTCGCCGGGGTGCGGCTGTGGTCCGTGACGTCGGAGCACGTCGACGTGGAGGTCGCGGGGGTGCGCCGGACCGTCCGGGTCCACCTGGTTGCCGACGACGCGTACGTGCAGAGCCCCCGCGGCGCGTCGCGGTGGCGGGTCTCCGCCCGGTTCCCGCTCCCGAGCGTCGGGGCGATGGCCGGGTCGTTGCGGGCCCCGCTGCCGGGACGGGTGGTCGAGGTGATGGTCCACCCGGGGGATCGGATCCGCGAAGGCCAGCCGCTGGTGGCGCTGGAGGCTATGAAGATGGAGCACACCATCCAGGCTCCCTACGACGGCACGGTGGCGGAGCTGCACGTCGCGAACGACAGCCAGGTTCAGCTCGGGCAGGTGTTGCTCATCGTGGAGCCAGATCGGAAGGGTGACGCCGATGGCTGACGAGGTCGTGCACTATCGGGTCGAGCGTGCGGTCGCGTGGCTGACCATCGACCGGCCCGAGGCGCGCAACGCATTGAACGCGGCGGTGCGGGCCGGGCTGTTCGGGGGGGTCGAGCGTTTCAACGCCGACGACGAGGCGCGGGTGCTGGTGCTGACCGGCGCCGGCGACCGGGCGTTCTGCGCCGGCGCGGACCTCAAGGAGATGGCCGAGCTCGGGATGGAGGTCCCGCCGGCGGACTACGTGCCCATCTTCGGGCGAAACGTCGAGGTGACGAAGCCGACCATCGCCGCGGTCAACGGCGTGGCGTACGCGGGCGGCTTCCTGCTCGCCCAGATGTGTGATCTCTGCGTCGCCGCCGACCATGCCCGCTTCGCCATCACCGAAGCGAAGGTCGGGCGCGGCGCGCCGTGGGCGGCCCCGCTGCCCTGGCTGATCCCTCCGCGGGTCGCCCTCGAGATCTTGCTGACCGGCGAGCCCCTCGAGGCGACGCGCGCGCACCAGGTCGGCCTCGTGAACCGGGTCGTGCCGCTCGCCGAGCTCGTCACCGCCACCCAGGCGCTGGCCGAGACGATCGCCGCCAACGCCCCGCTTTCGGTGGCGGCAGCCAAGGCGATGGTCACCGCGGCGGCCCAGCGGGCGCAGCAGGAGCTGCTCGACGACGCCGACCGAATCTGGGAGCCGGTCTACCGCAGTGAGGACGCCCAGGAGGGGCCGCGCGCGTTTCGGGAGCGCCGGCCGCCGCGCTGGGCGGGCCGGTAGCCGACACCGACCCACCGGCCGGCTAGCCCGGGGTCCGGGTGGTGGCTTCCACCTCGGCGCGACGCTCGGCGATACGCCAGCGCCCGTCGCGCTTGACGAGACGGTCGGAGTAGCGGCCGAACGCGCCGACGACGGGATGGGCGCGCGCGTCGCGTTCGAGGAGCACCCAGCACGACTCGACGCGTGCCTCGTCGCCGTCGAGCGCGACGAGCGGGTCGGCGAGGACGTGACGCCGCTCGCGGCCGGCCGGCGCGGCCTGCACCCAGCGGGTGAGGTCGGCGTGGCCTTCCTCGCGGTGGAGACGCCGGCCGCCGACTTCGACAACGTCGAAGATCCCCTCGGGGGTGAACGCGTCGACCCACGCCGCGACGTCGTGGCCGTCGAGCGCGTGCGCGCACTCCGCCAGCACCCGCAACACGGCGCGCTCGTCGAGCAGCGACGCGAGCTCAGCGGCGCTCATGGAACCCGGCGGTGGGCTACCGGCCGAAGCCGTAGAGGCGTCGGGCGTTGCCGGCCAGGATCAGCTCCCGTTCGGTGCGGGGCACCCCCGAGAAGGAGGCCTGGATGGTGCGCCACGACAGCGGCCAGTCGGCGCTCACGTGCGGGTAGTCGCTCGACCACAGGATCCGTTCCACGCCGACCGCGTGGCGGTTGTGGATCCCGAACGTGTCGGTCATGTAGCCGAAGTGGAAGTGACGCTCGATGTACTCGCTCGGGGGGGCGGCCAGGCCGAACTGGCTGACCGGGTCGAGGCGGTGGAAGTTGTTGTCGATCTGTTCCTTGACGTAGGGCACCCAGCCGCAGTCGACCTCGGCGATCATGAACTCGAGTTCGGGGAAGCGGTCGAACACGCCGCTGAACACGAGGTCGATGAGTCGGTTCGGGGCGTCGTAGAAGCGTCCGTAGCCGGGGAGCTTGGCGCGGTGCGCGGCGGGCATGGTGCGGCTGAGGCTGACGTGGATGCTGACCGGCACCCCGGCCTCGACGACGCGCGCCCATACCTTGTCGTCGTCGGGGGTGGGTCGGAGGGTCCCGTTCGGGTAGCAGCCGATCAGGACGCCGCGCATGCCGGGGCGGGCCAGGACGCGGTCGATCTCGGCGACCGCGTGCTCGACGCCGCAGTTGGGGAGCCAGGCGAGGCCGCCGAAGCGGTCGGGCGCGTAGCCGACGTAGTCGGCGATCCAGTCGTTGTAGGCCTGCACGCAGGCGAGGTGGAACTCGTCGTCGCGGTTGGCGTTGATGCCCTGGGAGAGGCGCGGGGTCGGGTAGAGGATCTCGGCGTCGACGTGGTCGCGGTCCATCTCCTCGAGGCGGGCCGCGGGGTCGTGGCCGCCGCGGCGCAGGTCCTCGAAGCGAGCCCAGCCTCGTTGCTCACTGGGTTCGAGGCCGGCGCAGGCGTTCATGCCGAAGTTGATCGGGTCCTCGACGCCTTCGAGCACCCACGCGTCGCCCTCGTCGAACCGCTCGATGCGGGGGGCTCGGTCGCGGAACCGGGCCGGGACCCGCTCGGCCCACAACCCGGGCGGCTCGTTGACGTGGCTGTCGGCCGAGATGAGCCGGTACTGGCGGCGGTCGCCGGTTGGGGGCGCTGCGGGCACGCGGGCTCCTCCTCCTCCTCTATAGCCGTCCAGGGGCCCTCCCCAGAGGCTTATCGTTATAATCTTAGATAGTGCAGTCGGGGGAGGGCAAGACGGTCGCCCGGGCGGGGCCGACCCGAGCGGCGGGCCCGGGGCGCAGCCGGCTGCGCCAGCCCCGGCTCGCCAACCTGGTCGCCGATCAGCTGCGGGACCGGATCTTGTCCCAGGAGCTGGGCGACGGCGCGCTGCTCCCCAAGCAAGAGGAGCTGCTGGAGGAGTTCGGCGTCAGCCTCCCCCCGATCCGTGAGGCGCTGCGCATCCTGGAGACCGAGGGCCTCGTCACGGTCCTGCGGGGCAACACCGGAGGGGCGGTCGTGCGCGCCCCGCAGGCGAGCAAGGTCGCCTACATGCTCGGCCTGGTCCTCCAGGCCGAGCGGGTCGGGGTCGACGACGTCGCGGTGGCGCTGCGCAGCCTCGAGCCGGTGTGCGCCGCGCTGGCCGCCCGGCGCGCCGACCGGCACGCGACGGTGGCCGCGGTGCTCGCGGCGCGCGTCGAGACGTCGCGGGCGGTGCTCGACGACGCCGACGAGTACGTCCACCAGGCCCGCGTGTTCCACGAGGAGCTCGTCGCGGGGTGCGGCAACGCCACGATGATCCTCCTGGTCGGCGCGCTCGAGTCGCTGTGGTCGGCGCACGTCGACACGTTGGCCCGCCAGTCGGTGCAGCTGGGCGCGTTCGACGACCGGGCAGCTCGAGTTCGCAGCGTCGAGGATCATGTCGCGCTGCTCGGCGCGATCGAGACCGGCGAGGCGGCGCGGGCCGAGGAGCTCGCCCGGGCGCATTTCAGTGCGCCCGAACGTCATGAGTTCGTCGCCGCGGGCACGACGGTGCACGGCACGCTGCTGCGCGACGCGTAACCGTCGAGGCACCTACCCGGCGGTGAGGAGCAGCGCCGAGCCGTCCATCAGCGCCCCCGACGTCACGACCGCGACGTCGTGGCGGGGCGCCTGGCGGTCCCCCCCACGGCCCTGCACCTGCAAGACGGCCTCGGCGACCGTGTTCATCCCGTGCAGATAGCCCTCGGCGAGCAGCCCCCCGTGGGTGTTGGTCGGCAGGCGACCGTCGAGCGCGGTCGCGCCGGAGCGGACGAAAGCCCCCGAGGTGCCCCGCTCGCAGAGGCCGAGACCCTCGAGGCCGATGAGCACCGTGCTGGAGAAGCAGTCGTAGATCTCGGCGACGTGCACGTCGGTTGGTTCGAGGCCGGCGCGGCCGAAGAGCTCGTCGGCGAGCAGGCTCGTGTAGTTGCGGGTGTAGTCGTCCCACAGAAGGTGGTCGCCGATGTCGAGACCCGGTCGGGGGCCGGCCCGGTAGACGCTGGCGGCGACCACGGCGGGTGGTTGGCGCAGGTCGCGGGCCCGATCGAGGGAGGTGACGAGCACCGCGCAGGCTCCGTCGACCTCGACGGTGCAGTCGCTGGCCCGGAACGGTTCCACGACGTAGGGCTCGGCTCGGTACTGCTCGAGGGTGAGCGGCGCCCGCCGATAGGCACGCTCGTTCGTCGTCGCGTACTGGCGTTGCGCGACGGCGACCGCCCCGAGGTCGTCGTCGTCCTGGCCGGTCTCGAGGAGGAAGCGTCGGGCCCACATCGCGACGTACATGAGGTAGGCGTCGTAGCCGATCGGGTAGCGATACTGGGCGCCCAGCCCGGCGAACTGCATGGTGCCGACCCGCGCGCCGCTCCGGCCGTTCATCGCCCGGTAGACCAGGACATGGTCGGCCTGCCCCGTCTCGACCATGCTGGCAGCGAGCCCGACGAGATGACAGGGGGCTTGGCCGCCGAGCTCGACGTCGAGGCCGAGGCGCAGCTGCGGCAGCGCGAGGACCGTGGCGACGGCCTGGCTGGGCACCGAGTCGTGCATGAGGCTGAACCCGACGATCCCGTCGACCGCGCCGAGGGGAAGCCCGGCGTCCGCGACGGCGGCTTCGCACGCCGCGCGGGCGAGGTCGAGGACGCTGCGGCCCGACGCCTTCGAGAACTCGGTGTAGCCGACGCCGGCGATGGCCGCGGTCACGACGCCTCCGGTGCCGGGGCGAAGCGCAGCTCGGTCCACGAGGGATGGTCAAAGAACCGGGCCGACACGGCGAGCCCCGCGTGCACGGGGCTCGTCCCGGCCTCGAGGCGCCCGAGCACCCGAGCGCCCTCGGTGAGGTCGATCAGCGCGATCGTGTAGGGCACCTGGTCGGCGAACGGGGCACCGAAGGACCGGTGCACCGTCACCCAGGAGTAGACACGTCCGTCGCCGGGCGACTCGACCTGCTCCGTCCCGGTCGACGCGCACCAGGGACAGGCCGGCACGGGCGCGGCGCGGTGACGTCCACAGGCGGTGCAGCGTTCGAGGACGAGGCGGTGCTCGGCCAGCGCGGTCCAGAACGACGCGCTGTCCTGGTCAGGTTCGGGCGGGGTCGGCTCCGTCACTCAGGGGCCGCCGAAGTCGGGTCGGCGTTTCTCCTGGAAGGCGGCGAGGCCCTCCTGGGCGTCGGCGGACGTCAGGCAGTAGTAGGAGTTCCGTTCCCGTTCGAAACGCAGACCCGCCGATTCGGGGCCATTGTCGGCCCACACCGACGTCAGGACCTCCTTGGCGTTGGCGAGCGCCACCGGGCTCTTGGCGGCGATGCCACGCGCCAGGTCCAGGCCGGCATCGAGCAACGCGCGGTCGTCGACGACCCGGTTGGCGAGGCCCCAGGCCACCGCCTCGTCGGCATCGAGGAAGCGCCCGGTGAAGATGAGCTCGGCGGCCCGCTCTCGCCCGATCGCCCGCGGCAACAAGGTGAGGACCCCGCCGCCGCCCATCTGGGCGAAGTTCAGATGGGCGTCGCCGAGGCGGGCCGAGCGGGCAACGAGCGCGAAGTCGCAGCGCAAGACGAGCTCGAGCCCTCCGGCGGCGGTCACGCCGTTCACGAGCGCGACGACCGGGACCGGCAGGGTCCGGAGCCGCCCGAAGGTCTCGTGGAGGTGCGCCACGAAACGCGGAAACGCGACCGGGTCGCGTTGGAGGGTCACGTAGCGCTTCAGGTCGCCGCCGGCGCTGAACGCCCGGCCGGCGCCGGTCACCAGCACGCACCGGACGGTCGGGTCGGCCTCGATCCCGTCGAGCGCGGTGTCGAGCGCGCCCAGCATCTCGTCGTCGATGGGATTCAGCTGCTCGGGTCGGTTGAGGCGCAACACCGCGGCACGCGCCGAGCGGTCGTCGAGGGACTCCCGCTCGACCAGGACGAGGGGCGGCGCGCTCACCTCGACTCCCCCGCGGCGAGGCGGCGGACGATCTCGTGCTTTTGGACCTTGCCCGACGCGGTGGTCGGCAACGCGTCGAGGACGGTGAGGCGCTCGGGGAGCTTGTAGGCGGCGAGTCCGGTGGTGCGCAGACGCTCGACGGTCGTCTCGAGGTCGAGGGTGGCGCCCGGGGTGAGCACGACGCAGGCGCAGGATCGTTCGCCGAGCCGCGAGTCGGGAAGCCCGACCACCGCGGCCCGTTCGACCTCGGGGAACACCACGAGCAGTTCCTCGATCTCGCGGGGCGCGATGTTCATCCCGCCCCGGATGATGATCTCCTTCTTGCGGCCCACGACCGTGACGAATCCGTCGCGGTCGAGTGTCACCAGGTCGCCGGAGCGGACCCAGCCGTCGGGGCTGAACGTGGCCGCGGTGCGCTCCGAGTCTCGGAAGAACCCGACGCAGGTGTTCGGGCCGCGCACGAACAGCTCGCCCGGCTCCCCCGGTGGTACTGGTGTCCCGTCGTCGGCGTGCACCGCAAGCTCGACGTGGCTCAGCGCCGGCCCGTCGGTGTTCGCCTGCCGGTCGGGTGGCGAGTCGGGCCGGTTCCACGTCGCGACGAGCACCTCGGTGGAGCCGTAGAGACGCCGGACACCGATCCCCCGCTCGGCCGCGGCCCGCACCAGGTCGGGGGGGACGGGCGCGCCGCCACACCCGAAGGAGCGCAGGCAGTCGAGCCGCTCCCCGGCCCGCTGCGCCGCGCCGACCAGGTCCTGGAGGAACGTGGTCGCAGCCAGCGTGTACGTCGCCCGCTCGCGGCGCACCAGCGCGAACGCGTCGTCGCCGTCCCAGCGGTCCTGGAGGACGAGCCGCAACCCGTGGTACAGCGCGAACCGCACCCCGTAGTTAAAGCCGGTGGAGTGACCGATCGGCGACGGCATCCAGACCACGTCATCGGGCCCGAGACCCAGGTCGTCGTAGGCGACCCGCACGCTGAAGTTGGCCGTCTGCTCGGTGTGCATGATCGCCTTCGGGCTCGCCTCTGTACCCGAGGTGAAGATCAGCTCCGACACCGCGGCGGCCGGCCCGGACTCGAGGGGGACGGGCTCGCGCCCGAGGAGCTCGGCGTAGGAGGCGTCGCCGCCGCCGGCCCCGTCGTCGACGACCACGTGCACGAACTCGGCGTCGCGCCCGGCGCGGATCGCCGCGACGAGCGCCCGGTGGTCGAACCCGCGGTACTCTGCGGGCGTGACGAGCACCCGAGGTGCGGCGGTCTCGACGACGTGGGTCAGCTCCCGGGCGCGGTAGTTGGGCAGGAGCGGGTTGATGACGCCGCCGAGGGCCTGGACCGCGACCGCGGTCACGACCGCCTCGATCCGGTTGGGGAGCTGGATCGACACGACCGAGCCCGCCTCGACGCCCTGCTCGCGAAGGAAGGCGGCGACGCGTCCAACGTCGGCGCCCAGCTCGGCGTAGGTCCGGGTCCCGGTGTCGTCGACGACGGCGACGTCGCCGGGCCGGCACGCGGCCCAGTGCGCGACGCGCCCGGCCAGCGTCTGCTCGTCCCAGAGGCCGGCCGCCTGGTACGCGGCGCGCCGGTCGGGGCCGGTCACAACGTCGGAGATCCTCATGGGGCGCGTCCTCGACTCGATCGTCACCACCCCCGGTCGGGCCCGTTGACCCGCCCCCCGGCGAGGGATCCCGGCGCCCGGCACCATTCCCGGACGGCGAGCGTAGGGCCTCGTCGCCGTCGAGCCGCCCCGCCGGCCGAGACCGGGCGGAGCGGCGCCGGTCGGGGTCACGACCTGCGGGCTCATCGACTGCGAGTCTGTCCGCGCCGGCCCGCCCGGGGGTTCGCTCGGGTGGCGCAGGTTCACCCCGGTCGACTCGACTCGCGCCGGACGCGATCGAAAGGGAGCCCGATGGCGGGAACGCCGAGCACGTTCGTCATCAGCCTGACCCCGTTCACCCGCGACGAGGCACTCGACGAGGCCGGGCTGCGCGCGCACCTGCAGCGCTTGGGTGCCAGCGGCATCGGCGTGTACCTGGGGGGGAGCGGCAGCGGGGAGGGCTACACGCTGAGTCCCGTCGAGCGGCGCCGGGTGCTGGAGATCGGCGTCGACGAGCTGGCCGGGGTGGTGCCGGTGCGCGCGATGGGCGTCGAGCCGCGCTCGGCGGCCGAGACGGTGGAGTTGGGGCGGGTGGCCGCCGAGGTCGGGATCGAGGCGATTCAGCTGTACTCGCTCGACATGGGGCACGGGAACCGGCCGCGCCCCGACGAGCTCGAGCGGTACCTGACCGACGTGCTCGACGAGGTCGAGCTGCCCGTCGTGCTCTCGTCGCACCAGGCGGCCGGCTACTACCTGCCGACCGATCTCCTCGGTCGTCTGCTCGAGCGCTACCCGTCGATCGTCGGCGTCAACTGCACGAACCAGGACCTCACCTACCTGGTCCGAGTTCTCGACGTGGTCGCGGGCCGCGTCGATGTCCACGTGGGCGGCCCGATGCAGGCGCTGAGCTGCCTCGCGCTGGGCGGTCAGGGCTACCTGAGCTCGGAGGGCAACTTGGCACCGCGGCTGTGCGTGTCCGTGGTCGACGCCTACGCCCGCGGCGACCTGGCCGCGAGCCACGCCGCGTACGCCCGGGTCCTGCACCTGTTCGCCGAGACCCGACGGCTGGGTGGGATCCCGGCGACGAAAGCTGCGCTCGAGCTGCTCGGCCTGGCCGGCGGTTGGCCCCGCCGGCCTCGCCTGCCCCTCCCGGCCGAGAGCCGGGCCGCCGTCGCCGCGATGGTCGACGCGCTCGACATCCGGACCGTCGAAGGCCTCGCCGGGTGAGCAGCAGCCACCCGGTGTCGCTGCGCGTCAATGATCGCCGGGCGCGGGCGGACGTCGAGGCGCGCACGACGCTCGCCGACCTGCTCCGCGACGACCTCGGGTACACGAGCGTGCATCTGGGCTGCGAGCAGGGCGTGTGCGGGGCGTGCACCGTGCTCCTCGACGGGGCGCCGGTGCGGTCCTGCCTCGTGTTCGGCGTGCAGGCGGACGGGGCGGACGTGGTGACGCTCGAGGGCCTCGCGCCACCCGGCGGGCTGCACCCGCTCCAGGAGGCGTTCCGCGACTCGCACGGGTTCCAGTGCGGCTTCTGCACGCCCGGGTTCGTGCTGAGCGCGTATGCGCTGCTCGCCGAGGAACCCGCGCCGAGCGATGCCACCATCCGGGCTGCGCTGGCCGGACATCTCTGTCGCTGCACCGGCTACCAGAGCATCGTGGAAGGCGTGGCACTCGCCGCGGCCCGCCTCGCCGGCCGGCCACTCCCCGCGCCCGGCACCGCCGGACGGTCGGGAGGGTCAGGGGAGTCAGGGGAGTCANNGACGGTGAGCCGTCTCGTGGGCGCCCGGGTCCCCCGGGTCGAGGACGACCGGCTCTTGACCGGGCGTGGTGTCTTCGTCGGCGACGTGCGTCTGCCCGGCCTGCTCCACGCCGCCTTCGTTCGCAGCACGTTGCCCCACGCTCGCCTGGCGGCGGTCGACGTGACGTCGGCACGCGCCGGGCCGGGCGTCGCGGCGGTCTTCACCGCGGCCGACCTGGTCGGACGGGCCGGTGAGATGCGCCTGGGCGCCCCGCCCACCTTGGCTCGCCCCGCGTACCGTGCGCTCGCCGACGACAAAGTCCGGTTCGTCGGGGACCCGGTGGCGCTCGTCGTCGCGGCGNNGGATTCCGGCCCGTCGCGCGGCGGCGCTCGATCCGGCGAGTCCCCCACTCTTCGACGACATCGGAACCAACGTCTTGTACCGGGAACACCGCGAGCACGGCGATCCCGACGGGGCGTTCGCGCACGCCGACCACGTGGTGACGCTCACCTTCCGCCAACGCCGGCAGGCCAACGTGCCGATGGAGGGCCGCGGCGGCGTCGCCGACTACCGGCCGGCGACCGGTGAGCTCGTCTACCACGCCGCGCACCAGAACCCGCACGCGCTGCACGTCGAGCTGGCCCAGCTCCTCGACCTTCCCGCCGAGCGGCTGCACGTGCGGTGCGGCGACATCGGGGGCTCGTTCGGCCAGAAGGCCTACGTCAGCCGCGAGGACGTGGCGGTGTGCGCGGCTGCGGTCGCGCTCGGACGGCCGGTGGCGTGGATCGAGGACCGAAGCGAGAACCTCCTCGCCGCGGGTCACGCCCGCGACGAGGAGCTCACCGTCGACGCCGCGGTCACCGCCGACGGTGTCGTGCTCGGCCTCGCCGTGCGCATGACCCTCGACGAGGGCGCCTACCAGCTGAGCACGCTGCCCAGCACGATCGTCCCGACCATCGTGCGGGTGCTGCTCCCCGGCCCGTACCGAATCGAGCATCTGCGCTTCGACGCCACGGTGGTGGCGACGAACAAGGCGACCTACGTCGCCTACCGCGGCCCGTGGGAAGCCGAGACCTGGGTGCGCGAACGGCTCCTCGACGTGATCGCCCGACGGTTGGACCTCGAGCCCCTCGAGGTGCGGCGCCGGAACCTGCTGCGCGCCGCCGACTTCCCGCGCCGCATGATCACCGGCCCCACCATGGAGTCGGTCACCGCGGCGGAGACCCTCGAGGCCGCCGCCGCGCTCGTCGACCTGCCCGCCTTCCGCGACGAGCAGCGCGCCGCCCGGGCGCAGGGCCGCTACCTCGGCTTCGGGCTCGCCACCGTCCTCGAGCCGGCACCCGGCCCACCCGACTACGGCGCCGCGATCGGCGCCGGCGCCGCGCCCCGAAGCGCCCAGCGGGCCGTGGCGCGCCTCGAACGCGACGGGACGGTGACCGTCCTGACCAGCCAGTCACCCCACGGCCACGGCCACCAGACCACGCTCGCCCAGCTCGCCGCCGACCGCCTCGACGTCGGCCTCGACGCGATCCGCGTCGTGCACGGCGACACGCGCTATACGCCGTTCAACCGGGTCGGGACGGGCGGCAGCCGGGCCGCCACCCTGGCCAGCGGCGCGGTGCTCGGCGCGATCGACGAGCTCGCCGACCAGGCGATGCGTGTCACCGCCCAACACCTCGAGGCGAGCCGCGACGACCTCGAGCTGCGCGCCGGACGGGTGCAGGTTCGGGGCACCCCGGCGGCGGGCCGGACCCTCACCGAAATCGCCGCGCTCGCCGAGACCCTCCACGCGGACACCGGGGCGGCGTCCGGCGCGCCCCCCGGGATCGAGGCGACGTTCGACTTCGCGATCCCCAACGGGGGATGGTCCCAGGCCACCCACTGTGCGTGGGTCGCGGTCGACCTCGACACCGGCCTCGTCGAGATCGTCCGCTACCTCGTGGTGGAGGACTGCGGCGCCATGATCAACCCGGCCATCGTGGAGGGCCAGATCCGGGGTGGCGTCGCGCAGGGAATCGCCGGCGTCCTCTACGAATGGTTCGCCTACGACGGGGACGGCCAGCCCCGCACCGCCAGCCTCGTCGACTACCTGCTGCCCACCGCGGTCGAGATCCCGACCATCGAGATCGTGCATCTCGAGTCGCCACCCCAAGGGCCGCTCGACTTTCGCGGGGTGGGCGAAGGCGGCGCGATCGGCGCCCCGGCCGCGCTCACCAACGCAATCGAGGACGCGCTCGCCCCGTTCGGGGTCACGGTGACCGACCAGTATTTGCCGCCGACCCGGATCCTCGAGCTGGCCGGCCGGCTCGCCTGACGAGCCCGACGGGCTCTGGGCGAGGTCGACGGGCGCGCCGAACGCCCCCACCCCGACTGGAGCCGCCTCGGCGTCCCGGCCCGACCCGGTCGGGGGCGCGCCCCGGGAGCGCCGGTGCCCTCATTCGGTGGCGATGGCCTCCAGGACGTCGAGGCGGGCGGCCCGCCAGGCGGGGGCGAGGGCGGCGACGACCCCGGCGACCATCGAGAGCGCCACAAAGGCCAGGAGCTGGAGCGCCGGGATGGTCAGCGCGGTGACGCCCTCCGAACGCAGCGCGAGGGTGAACACCCAGCCCCAGAGCAGCCCGAGGCCGGTGCCGACGAGCCCGCCGAGGAGGGCGACGATCACCGATTCGCCGCGGATCATGCGGCGCAGCTGGCGTCGGGACATGCCGACGACGCGCAGCAAGCCCAGCTCGCGGGTCCGTTCGAAGACCGAGAGGGCGAGCGTGTTGACGATGCCGAGGACGGCGATGATCTCGGAGAGCATCAGCAGCGCGACGGTCACCGCGAGGAAGCGGTTGATCGCGTCCTGCTGGCTCCCCCGGAACTGGGCGCGGGTCAAGACGCTGACGTTCGGGAAGCTCGTGGCGAGCGCGGCGCGCACGGCCGTCTCGACCGCGACCGCGTCGCCGGGCTTGGCGCGCACGTACACGAGCGAGTCTTGGGAGGCGGTGCCGAAGCCCTCCTCGTAGGCCGGCTCGGCGACGATGAACCCGACCGGGAACCCGCCAGTGAAGTCGTTGCGGGTGTAGATGCCCGCCACCCGAAGCGTCTCGACGCCGGCTTGGGGGAACTGCATGTCGACGTGGTCGCCGACCGCCAGCCCGTACTCGTGGCTGGCGTCCTCGGTGATGAGCACCCCGTCTTGGTCCAGCGCGCCGACGCTGCCGCGCCGGAGGCCGAGATCGACGACCTGAGCGAGGTGGGCGGGGGTGGCGCCGGCCACGGTCTCCTGGTTGCCGCCGACCGGGACGCGCACGTTGCCGAACCGGAAGGCGGTGACGCCCTCCACCCCGGGGAGCTGCGCCACCCGTTGGGCGACGACCGACGAGAAGCCGCCGAACTGTTGGGTCTTGAGAACGAGGTCGGCGCGGATCCCCCCGTCGACCGCTTGACGCACCGACGTCTTGGCCGAGGCGCCGAAGATCGCGACGAGGCCGACCAGGGCGAGCCCAATGACGAGCGCGGAGGCGGTCGCGGCGGTCCGGCGGGGGTTGCGCATGGCGTTGGCTCGCGCCAGGCGGCCGGGCATTCCCGCCCGGCGCAGCGGTTGGCCGAGCAGGCCGGCGAGAGGCCCGGCGACCACGGCGAGCAGCACGAGCAGTCCGAGCGCGATGAGCACCGCGCCGAGCGCGACCCAGCCGATCTCGTGGAGGACGTCGGCTTGGTATCGGGTGCGGTGGAGGCCGACCAGGAGGACCGGGACGCCGACCGCCACCAGGGCGGTGCCCGCCACGACGCGGCGGGCCAGCGGCCGGGGACGGGGGGTTAACACGCCGGTGGTCGCCACGATCGGCGGGACCCGGGCCGCTCGAATCGCGGGCCAGAGCGACGCCGCGACCGTGACCAGCACGCCGATGCCGAGCGCGGCGAGGACGGTGCGCTCCTGGAACACGAGGGTTTGGGTCGGGATGGCGAAGCCGAGCCGGCTGGCGAGGGAGAGCAGCAGCCCGGCCAGCGCGTACCCGACGCCGAGGCCCACGGCTGACGCGGCGACGCCGATCGCGGCCGCCTCGGCGACCACTGATCCGATGACCTGGCGTCGGCTCGCGCCCAGCGCGCGCAGCAACCCGAGCTCGCGGGTTCGCTGCGTCACGAGGATCGTGAAGGTGTTCGAGATGATGAACGCGGCGACGACCATCCCGATGAGCGCGAAGCCGAGGAGCAGCTGGGTCAACAGATCGAGGAAGGTCAAGACCACCTCGCCGCGCTGCGCGGCGACCTGATTCGGCGTGTCGACCGCGTAGTTCAGTCCGAGCGCCGCCTCGAGTCGGGTCCGCAGCGTGGCGAGGTTGGTGCCGGGCCGGGCAGTGACGTTGATGGCGTCGAGCTGGCCGGGAGCATCGAAGACCTGCTGGGCGGTGTGGAGGTCGAACGCGGCGAAGGTGATCGCGCCGAGGTCGTTGCGGTCCCCGACGCCGAAGAACCCCACGATCCGGAACCGCTGCTGGGGCCCTTGGAGCAGGACCCGCACCGAGTCGCCGATGTGGAAGCCGTAGCGACGCGCCGTGCCGTCGTCCATGGCCACCTCCCCCGCCCGCTCGGGTGGGCGGCTGGCGCGGCGGCCGTCGGCGATGAGCCGCAACGGCCCGTGCGACCCGGGTTGGGCCCAGGCCACACCCAAGGTGGGGGCGCCGGTGGTCTGGATGGCGTGCCCGGACCGGCTGACGAACTGCGCGTAGCCGGTCACGAACCCGGTCGCCTCGGCGACGCCGGCGACTGGGCGCACCAGGGCAGTGGTGCTGTCGGGGAACCGGGCCTGATCAGCGGCCCCGCCACCCCCGAAGGCGGCGGCGGGGCGGACCACGAGGTCCACCCCGGCGAGGGTCTGTTGGAACACGCCCTGGAACGAGGCGTGGAGGGTGTCGGTCAGCACGTAGGTGCCGGTGACGAAGCTCACCCCCAAGACGACCGCCAGGGCGGTGAGGGCGAGACGGACCCGGCGGCCGAGGATGCCTTTGAACGTGGCCTTCCACATGGCGCCGGGTCAGCTCCCGAACTCGACCGAGCGACCATCATGGTCGGCCCAGGCAACCAGGGAGTGGCAGATGGGATTGATGGAGGGTCAGCGGGCGGTCGTCACGGGTGGCGCCTCGGGGATCGGGCGGGCCACGTGCCGGGCGATGGCCCGTGAAGGCGCCCGCGTCGCGGTGCTCGACGTCAACGGCGACGGCGCCGCGGCCACCGGGGCCGAGGTCGACGGCCGGGCGTGGACCGTCGACGTCACCGACGCCGACGCGGTCGAGCGCACGATGCTCGAGGCCGCGTCGTGGCTGGGTGGCCTCACCGCGCTGTTCAACAACGCCGGCGCCTCCACGATGGCGCCGATCCACGAATGGGACGTCGACGAGTGGGACCGGATCGTGCGCCTCAACCTCTCCGGCGTGTTCCACGGCCTGCGGGTCGGGGCGCCGCTCATCGTCGAGAGCGGTGGGGGCAGCATCGTCAACACCTCCTCGATCAGCGGCACCCGACCCGCGGCGGGTGAGGCGCCGTATGCGGCGGCGAAGGCCGCGGTGGCGGCGCTCACCGCGACGGCCGCCCTGGAGTATGGGCCGAGCGTGCGGGTCAACGCGGTGGCGCCCGGGATGATCCACACCGGCCTGACCGACATCTTGTTGACGGGCTTCGACTGGACCGTGCCGCATATGGAGGACAAGACGCCCCTGGCCCGGATCGGCACTCCCGAAGACATCGCCGACGTCGTCGTGTTCTTGTGCTCGGAGCTGGCCCGGTTCATCACCGGCCAGAACCTGGTCGTCGACGGCGGCATGACGCTCCACGGCTCGGGGGTCGACGGGCTCCTGGAGCGGTTCGGGGCCTTCCTGACCGGCGAGTAGCTCGCCGGGCTCGACGCCCGGACCGGGGGCTCGAGGCAACGCCACCCCGACCACCAACACGCTGCGTAGCCAAAACGGGGGCGCTTGCCACGCTTCGTGCTCAAGGTGGCGGGGGGGACGCCGATCCCCTTGGTGTGGAACACCAAAAGGTCGCCCGGGTCCCCCACCGCCGCTGGCGTCGTTGGGCCGGGGTCCTCGCCACGACGGGAACCCTCGCCCTGGTGGGCGCGGCGTGCGCTCCCGCCCCGGCGGCGGTGTCCGCTCAGAGCTGCGGCATGGACGCCACCTCGAACGCGATCTTGAGCTACGTGAACCAGTCCCGAGCCGCGGCCGGGCTGCCCGGCCTCGCCGGCAACGGCCAGCTCACTTGCCTGGCCCAGTCGTGGAGCCAGTACCTGGCCTCGACCGGCGGGTTCTCCGAGCGCAACCTCGCCGCCACCCTCGCCTCACCCGGCTTCCGCGGCTACCACACGTTGGGTGAGAACATTCTGCGGGGTCCGTACACCATGAGCGCGGCCGACATGCACGTGGCGTGGATGAACTCCCCGCCCCACCGGGCCAACATCCTCTCCCCGGCGTACAGCTCGGTCGGCATCGGGGTCGCCTACGCCAACGGGTCGGTCTACGCCACCGAAGACTTCGGCGGGTGACCCGCGGCCCGGCCGGGTCCGGGCCGACCCAGCCCTAGCGTCGCTGGGCCGCTTTGCGGTCGAGCTCTTCGAACTGGTGGGCCTTGGCGAGGAACGCGGCCCAGATTCCGAAGAACGCGCCGGCCACGATCCCCACGCCCCCCGCCATTGGCAGGGCGACGAGGAAGTTGCCGCTCCCCGCCATCGCCAGCCCGATCGAGACGATGCCGACCCAGATCGCGACGCAGATCGGGATGGCGATCATCGACATCTTGAGCGAGGCGACCAGCACGTCGTGCTCGACGGCGTGGGCCTGCTCGAGCAGGGGCGGGCTCGGGGCTTGCCCGGCGACCTCGATCTCGGTGCTCACCGCGCCTCCCTCGACGACTGCGATCATGGATAGTGGGTCAGGTTCACCCGTCGCGCACATTCGGCTTTACGTCGGCAGCCCGAAGGCAGTGTCACGCCCCCTCCTACCGAGGGGACCGACGGCTCTCGCAAGGACCGACGCTACATCCAGGCTGCGACCCTCCAGCGACCCACCGTCCGATCATGCCACGACCCCCCGGGCTCTCAACGCCTCGACGATCATCGCCGCCGCCCGGGGCGGGGTGAGTTCGGCGGTGGCGAGCACCAGGTCGGGCTGGTCGGGGGCCTCGTAGGGGTCGTCGACGCCGGTGAAGCCGGTGACTTCGCCGGCCCGGGCTCGCCGGTAGAGGCCCTTCGGGTCGCGGTCCTCGCAGAGCGCGAGGGGCGCGTCGACGAACGTCTCGAGGAAGACGAGCCCGCTGGCCTCGTGGATGGCGCGGGCGTGGGCGCGCCCCGCCCGGTAGGGGCTGATGAGGGGCACGCACACGACCAGGCCGGCGTCGGCGCAGAGGCGGGCGACCTCCCCGACCCGGCGGACGTTCTCGGCCCGGTCGTCGGCGGAGAACCCGAGGTCGCCGTTCAGGCCGTGGCGAAGGTTGTCGCCGTCGAGCGAGTAGCTCAGCACCCCCTGGGCGACCAGCGATGCGGTGAGCGCGGAGGCGATGGTGGACTTGCCGGACCCCGACAGTCCGGTGAGCCACACAGTCGCGCCGTGCACACCACTGGCCCGCCACCGCTCGGCGCGGGGCACGTCGCTCTCGTGCCAGACGACGTCGGAGCTGACCGGCGATCCGCTCACGGCGCCGTGGCGCCCAGCACCATCCCGCCCCCGACGGTCTCGAACGTCGACTCGTCGATGAGGATGAAGGACCCGGTGACGCGGTTGCGCCGGTACTCGTCGATGAACAGCGGCACGGTGCAGCGCAGCGTGACCCGCCCGATGTCGTTCATGGCGAGCGCCTGGTGGTCGTCGTCGCGATGCAGGGTGTTGACGTCGAGGCGGTAGTGGAGCTCCTGGACGCGGGCACGCGCCGAGCGGGTCGTGTGCTTCACCGCGTAGACGGCCCCCTGGCGCAGCGGGCGTTCACTGAACCAGCAGACCATGGCGTCGACGTCCTGGGTGACGGTCGGCGCGTTGTTGGGTCGACACAGGAGGTCGCCTCGGCTGATGTCGAGGTCGTCGCTGAGGCGCACGCTCACCGACATGGGCGGCAGCGCCTCCTCGACCGGGCCGCCAAACCGGTCGATGCTCGCGATCGTCGTCGTGAACCCGCTGGGCAGGACCATCACCTCGTCGCCGGGGCGCAGGATGCCGCTGGCGACCTGCCCGGCGTAGCCCCGGTAGTCGTGATGCTCGTGGCTCATGGGGCGGATCACGTACTGGACGGGGAAGCGGGCGTCGATGAGGTTGCGGTCCGAGCCGATGTAGACGTGTTCGAGGTGGTGGAGGAGCGTCGGTCCCTCGTACCAGCCGGTGGCCGGCGAGTGCGCGACCACGTTGTCGCCGTGGAGGGCCGAGATGGGGACGAACATGAGGTCGTCGATGTCGAGCTTCGCCGCGAAGTCGCTGAACTCGGCGCAGATCTCGTCGAAGCGCTGCTCGTCGAAGTCGACGAGGTCCATCTTGTTGACGCACAGCACCAGGTGACGGACCTGGAGCAGCGACGCGATGACCGCGTGGCGTCGCGACTGCTCGAGCACCCCTTTGCGGGCGTCGACGAGAACCAGGGCGAGGTCGGCGGTCGACGCGCCGGTGACCATGTTGCGGGTGTACTGGATGTGGCCGGGCGTGTCGGCGATGATGAACTTGCGCCGAGGGGTCGCGAAGTAGCGGTAGGCGACGTCGATCGTGATGCCCTGCTCACGTTCGGCTCGCAGACCGTCGGTGAGCAGCGCCAGGTTCGTGTAGTCAAAGCCCCGGTCGCGGCTGGTGCGCTCGACTGCTTCGAGCTGATCCTCGAAGATCTGCTTGGTCTCGACGAGGAGCCGGCCGATCAGGGTGCTCTTGCCGTCGTCGACCGATCCGGCGGTGGCGAATCGCAGCAGCTCCATCGCTAGAAATATCCCTCGCGCTTGCGGTCCTCCATCCCCGCCTCCGAGATACGGTCGTCGGCGCGGGTGGCACCCCGCTCGGTGATCGTCGACGCGGCCACCTCGGCGATGACCGCCTCGACGTCGCGGGCGGGGGACTCGATGGCGCCGGTGCAGGTTGCGTCACCGACCGTGCGGAAGCGGACCAGGAGCTCCTCGGGCGACTCGCCCTCGAGGAGGGTCAGGTACGGGGTCAAGGCGAGGAGCATCCCGTCGCGGCGCACCACGTCGCGGCGATGCGCGTAATAGAGGGCCGGGAGCTCGACGCCATCGTCGGCGATGTACTGCCAGATGTCGAG
>PLJD01000030.1 GCA_003140175.1 Actinomycetota bacterium | reverse complement strand
GCCGGCTACGTCACCGGCGAGCACGTCGTCATGCACGGCGGCGGCGAATGGCCCGCGTACCTGCGCGCCGCGCAGAACATGACCCCGTAGACGTCGCCGAGGATGCCCCGCCGGGTACGCGTCGCCCGGCGTGGTCGGGGTGCCGTTGCCGGTCGCGGGTTGGCGCGTGCTCCTAGCCGAGGCCGACTTCCTGGTACCAGCGCTGCTTCGACCGGTCGCTCATCTCGATTCCCCGCGCGAGCGGCCAGGTGACGAGGACCCCTTCGTCCTCGAGGAACGCCACCACGGTGGGGGCGGGCCGGCGCCCGAACGCCAGCCACGCCCACGCCCGCAGTCGCAGGTCGGCGTGCGCCCGTTCGAGGGACCAGCGATGCTCGCGTGCGACGCCGAAGGCGAAGAGCGCCTCGTCTCGGCTCCGCTCCGCCGCGTCGACGCTGTGGATCAGGAGCACGTCGCGGACCCGGCGGGCGACGAGCCGAGTGGTCCCGGCTCGGTGGTCGACCCCGACCGCGAAGGTCTGCGAGCGGAGGAACGGGACGAGCGGCGCGAGGAGCGGATCGTCGGCCGGCCGGCCCTTCCCGCCCCGCAGGGCCCGGTCCCGCCACGTTGGGACGCCGAGGGGCTGCAAGGCTGCCTCGTCTCGTTCGGCGCGCTCGTGCTCCCAGGCCCGGACCGCCTCCAGAGCGCGGGGGTGCACGTCGAGACGCGACCCGCCCCGCAGGTCGGACAGCCAGCGGCGCACCAACGCCGCGGGCATCGGGTCGACGGCCAGCGCGCGGGTGCGGGCCCGGTCGAGCTCGACGCCGATGGAGGGCAGCTCGGATTTGCGGGCCGGTCGGGGCCGCGCTCGACCCATCGCCATGACCCCGACGTCGTGGTCGGGCCAGAAGATCCAGACCAGGTCTCCGGTCCGCAGATCGGCGAGCGCGCCGCGCACCTCGGTGACCACCGACGCGAGCTTGCCGTCGAGCGCGGCGGATCGCACCACCTCGAAGCGTGGCGTGATCGCCTTCCCGGAGCGATCGACGAACCGGGTGCGGTTCGAGACCGGGACGAGCCAGTCGGCCATCGGGACAGTGTCGCGGGGAGTCTCGCCCCGGCTACGGATGCTGGCTGCTCACCGACACGATCTCGCCGGTGAGATACGAGCTGTAGGTGCTGGCGAGGAAGATGATCACGTTGGCGACCTCCCACGGCTCGGCGCCGCGACCGAACGCCTCGCGCTCGGTGAGCTCGGAGAGCAGCGCTTCGCTCGTGGTCTTCGTCAGGAACGGGTGGGTGGCCAGGCTCGGCGCGACCGCGTTGACGCGCACCCCGTGGGGCGCGGCTTCGATCGCCGCGCAGCGGGTCAGCGCCATGACGCCAGCCTTGGCCGCGGCGTAGTGCGCCTGGCCGGCTTGGGCTCGCCAGCCGAGCACCGAGGCGTTGTTGACGATGACCCCGGCCTGGCGGCTGGTCATGTGTCGCAGCGCGGCGCGGGTGCAGCGGAAGGTGCCGTTCAGTGTCACGTCGAGCACCGAGCTCCATTGCTGGTCGGTCATGTCGACCAGGTCGGTGGTGCCACCCAAGCCGGCGTTGTTGACCATCACGTCGACGCGTCCGTGCTCGCTCACCGCGGTGTCGAGGAGTCGCTGCACGTCGGCTTCCTGGGTGACGTCGCAGACGACCGCGAGCGGCCGGTGGCCGGTTCGGTCGGCGAGGGTCTGGGCTGCCTCGTCGAGGCGGCGGGGGTGATGGTCCGAGAGCACGACGGTGGCGCCTTCCTCGGCGGCGCGCTGGGCGGTGGCGAACCCGATCCCGGTCCCGGCGGCGGCGGTCACCACCACAATGTGGTCGGCGAGCAGCTGGTGGCCGTCGGGGTACGGCGGCGGTGAGCTGGTCATCGGGGCTCCTTTGGGAGCCCGAGGGCCCGTTCGCCGATCACGTTGCGCTGGATCTGGTTCGAGCCGCCGTAGATGGTGTCGGCCCGGCTGTAGAGGAAGACCCGCTGCAACGGCGACAGCTCATAGGGCAACGCATCGGCGATCGCCGCGTCGGGTCCGAGCACGGTCATCGCGAGCTCCCCGAACCCGCGGTGCAGGCTCGCCCAGTAGAGCTTGTGGACGCTGGTGAGCGGCGTCATCTCGCCCCGTTCGAGCGCGGGGAGCGCCCGCAGCGCGTTGAGTCGCATGATGCGTAGCCGAATCCAGGCGTCGGCGAGACGCTGACGCAGGATCGGGTCGTCACCGCGACCGCGCTTGCGTACAACGTCGAGGATCTCGGTGAGCTCGTTCTCGAAGCTCAGCTGCTGGCCGAGCGTCGACGCGCCACGCTCGAACGCCAGCGTTCCCATCGCAACCTTCCAGCCGCCGTTGACGTCACCGACCACGTTCTCGATCGGGGTGCGCGCGCCGTCGAAGAACACCTCGCTGAATTCCGACGTGCCGGTGAGCTGGGCGATGGGGCGGATCTCGATCCCCGGCTGACGCATGGGCACGAGGAGGTACGAGATGCCCCGGTGTGGGGGCGCGTCGCGGTCGGTGCGGCAGAGCGCGAAGCACCAGTCGGCCCAGTGGGCGAGGGACGTCCAGACCTTCTGGCCGTGCAGGACCCACTCGTCGCCGTCCGGTTCGGCCCGGGTGGCGACGTTGGCGAGGTCCGAGCCGGCGTTGGGCTCGGAGTAGCCCTGGCACCAGATCTCGGTGCCGGCCAGGATCCCGGGGAGGAACCGGCGTTTCTGGTCGTCGGTGCCGAACTGGACGATCGTCGGCCCGAGTAGGCCCTCGCCGACGATCCCGACCCGGCCAGGCCCCTGGGCTCGGGCGTACTCCTCGTAGAAGATGACCTGCTGGGTCAGGGCCAGCCCCCGCCCCCCGTACTCGCGGGGCCATCCGACACCGATCCAGCCCGCCTCGCCGAGGGCGCGCTCCCAGGCCGCCCGCTCGTCGAAGAGCTCGTGCTCGTCTCCGGGACCGCCGCGGCCCCGCACGACGGCGAACTCGCCGGAGAGCCGGTCGTTGAGCCAGGCGCGCGCCTCACGGCGGAACGCCTCGTCCTGGGCTGAAAAGCGCAGCTCCCCGCGGCCGGAGCGTAGCGGGCTGTTCGATCTCTACGATGCTCCCATGGGCGTCGAGTTCCAGTCCGCCGAGGCGTTGCACGGCGCGATCGGCACGCATCTCGGGTACGGCGACTGGGTGGAGATCACCCAGCCGCGCATCGACCAGTTCGCCGAGGCGACCGGTGATCATCAGTGGATCCACGTCGATCCCGAGCGGGCCCGTGACGGCCCGTTCGGGACCACGATCGCCCACGGCTACCTCACTCTGTCGATCACGAATCAGTTCCTCCCGAAGTTGCTGCGCGTCCCGAGCGCGAAGCTGGGCGTGAACTACGGGGCGAACAAGGTGCGCTTTCCCGCGCCGGTCCCCGTCGATTCGCGGGTCCGCATGGGCGCCGAGGTCATCGACGTGCAGGACGTACCGGGCGGAGTGCAGGTCACGACCCGGAACACGGTCGAGATCGAAGGCAGCGAGAAGCCGGCGTGCGTCGTGGAGGCGATCAGCCGCTTCCTGTTCTGAGGGGCGCGCTCACCGTCCGGGTGACGCGCCGTCGATCCAGCGGGTCATCGCCCCGCGCACTGCCGCGCAGTTCGACGGCGACGCCAGGTCGTGCCACGCCGGCTCGAGACTGGGGACGAGCCCCGGGGCTTGCCACGGGGCGGCGATCGCTCCGACGGCACCGCCGAGGGCCGCCCAGACCCCCGACCCCGACGTGCGCCGCCCCTGGAGCACATCGTCGATGAGTCGGGCCGTGGTGTGGTCGCCGAGGAGACCGCCGTGGAAGGCGGGGACCACGACGTGGGGGATCCCGACGTGCGCCGGGGCGGGGACGCTGACGCCGGAGTCGAGCGGGATGACGGCCAGCTCGCGCCGCCCGGGCACCGCGCAGCGCAACAGACCTTGTAGGGCCGGACCCTCCTCGACGAAGGACCGGAACAGCGGCGTGTCGGCGGAGACCTTGACCGGGCCGACGCCGCTCAACGCCCGCGCGAGCCCGTCGAGCACGGTGCCCGCCGCGACGCCCCACCCCGGGTTGCCGACCGGCGGGTAAAAGACGCGTCCCGGGGCGAGCAGTGGGCTGAGCACGACGAGGTTGCGTACCGGCGCGTCGGGGCTGGCCGCCAGGTAGGCGAGCGCGACCACCGATCCTTCGCTCTCGGCGACGATACTCACCGGCTGGCCGGTGGCGGCATGGAAGGCGTCGACCTGGGTGCGCAGCTCGAGCGCGAGGTCGGGCACCGACTGGTGGGTCGCGGGCCGTGCGTACTGGCGTGGTTGGCCCCGCGCGTCGAGCCCTGCATACGAGAAGCGTCGAATGCGATAGTTCCCCTGGACCCACCGGCGCGTCACGCCGTCCCATTCGGAGTTGAAACCTTTCACGATCAGCACGGGTGGTCCGGTCGCGTGGGGCGACTCCACGGCGACCGGTGTGCGCCCGTTCTGCACCGCGACCGACACCGCGAATCCGGCGGCCGTGCCTCCCACCACGAGGACCACGATGGCGGCGAGCGCGACGACGACGAAGGGTCGCCGTCGACGCTGGGCGGGCACCCCGGCGAGGGCGTGCACGAGGCGCAGCCAGCACCACGCGTCGGCGATCCCGGCCAGTCCCGCGATGGGGACGCTGGCCGCCGGTGGCGCCCAGACGAGGGCGGCGCCCGCCGCGCTGAGCACGACGAAGGCCGACAGGATGACCCGCACCGTGTCCCAGGTCGGCCGGTCCCGCCACCATGATCGGGAGACGGTCCCCCGGTGGACGAGGACCGCCGCCATGACGAGCACTGGCACGGCGACGAAGAACAGCCACGAGAGCGCGACGACAGCCATCGCGAACACCAAGACAGCGAAGGGCAGCAACACGAGGGCGACGATCGCGACGAAGCCGGTCGTGGTGCGCAGCTGATCGCGGAACGGTGGGCGGGGGATCGTGCGGGGCCACGCGGCTCGCACCAGGCCGGTGACGAGCAGGCCGCGGAGCGCGACGAGCGCGACCGCCTCGAGCACGAAGGTGGCCCAGGAGGCGTGGTACACGAGGAGCCAGCGCAGGTCGTGAAAGACGTCGAACGGGGTCGGCGCCGCCGCTTGGGGGGCGAGCGGCGCCGCGCCGGCGGGGCCGAGGAGCGCGACGAGGAGCGCCTCGAGCGCGCATGGACCCGCGGCAAGGGCGATCAGCCGCGGATGGTCGCGCAGCCGCGGCCGGGCGCGACTAGCGCGGTGGGGTTCCGCGGTCTCGTCCCTGCTCGCCTGGCGTCACCCGCGTCGCCAGCAACGGGCGGGTCGTGGTGGTGCTCGGGAGCCACGCCGCACCGGTGGGGCTCGCTGCGCCGCGCACGGCGTCAGCGTAGGCGGCGGTCCCCCACGAGCTCGGGGTCCGGCCCGGCGTGCAGATCGATCAGGGTCGGGACCCGGACCCGCAGTCCGAGTCGCCGTCCGGCGAGGTCCGCGGCGCCGACCAGGGCCAGGAGCACCGCGGCGGTGACCGCCAGGCGCAGCCCGGAGGGCCCCGCGCCTTGCCACGCTGCGATCGTGGTGAAGTTCACCAACGCGTGGACCAGCACCGCAGGCCACACGGCGCCGGTGCGCAGCACGGTGTAGCCGAGCACGAGCCCGAAGCTCACGAACGGCAGCGTCGTGGCCGGGCTCGTCATCTGCGCAACGTGTCCCGGCAGCGCGCTGAAGATGAACGCGGCGGCGCCGAGGGCGACGAAGCCCGGGATGCTCCCCCAGTCGCGGGGGTTGCGCCACGGCCGCCCGAGCAGCCACGCGCAGCACGCGCCGAGCACGATCACCGCGGCGAGGCGGAACACCAGCTCCTCGCCGAGCGCGTCGAGCACCAGCCCGACGGCTTGTGCTGGCCGATCCATTTGCAGCGCGTATGCGACGGTGGCGAGCGCGACAACCGCGCCGAGGCCGACCGCGAGCTCGCGCCACGCGACGCCGGCCCGACGGCTCCAGCCGAGACGGTCGGCCCCGATCCACACCACGACGAGCGCGGCGAGCGGCAGGGCGGGCGAGACCTGGATGCCCCCGAGCGAGCCGAGCGAGATCCCGGTCCACGCGGTGGTGACGTCGAGGGCGACGGCCACCGCGGCGACCGCCAGGGTGAGTGGGGACAGGGGCCAGTCGGCCCATCCGCGCCAGTGCACCGCCCAGCGGGCGTTGCGGGTGGCGGCGGCGACCTCGTCGACGACCCGCGGGTCGCCCTCGGCGGTCCTCGTTCCTCCCAGCACCGGCGCTACCTCTTGGCCGTCAAACCCCGTTCCCCACGCTCAGTGTTATCCATCGCGCACTCCGTGGCCAATCGCCCGAGGATCCCCCGGCCGGTCGGCAGGTCGCGGGGTCGGGGGTCGGACAGCTCAGCCGAGGTGGGCGTCGAACCAGGCCAGCGTCCGGGACCACGCGTCGCGAGCCGAGGCCTCGTGGTAGTCGGCTCGACGGTCGCAGTGGAAGCCGTGGCCGGCGTCGGGGTATCGGACGATGTCGGTGTCGACCGGGGCGCGCTGCAGCTCGGCCCGGAGCTTCTCGACGTCCTCGACCGGGATCGACGCGTCCTGGTCCCCGAAGAGACCCAGCCACGGGGTGCGCAGCGAGGCCACCTCGTCGAGGAGCGGCGGGAAGGGCAGGTGCCCGGCGGACACGATCCCTCCGCCGTAGAAGCCGACCGCGGCGCCGAGCGTGCGCCGGGCGGCGGTCAGGAACGTCACCCGGCCACCGAAGCACCAGCCGACGATGCCGATCTGCTCGCCGCTGAAGCCAGCATCGTCGAGGACACCGAGGGCCGCGTCGACGTCGACGAGGATCCCGTCGTCGGTGACGCCCTCGAAGAGGGCGAGGAGCTGGTTGAAGTCCAGGTTGTCGTAGTCGTCGATCGACCCGCCGCCGGCCCGGTGGAACAACGCGGGAGCGGCCGCGTGGTACCCCGCGGCCGCGAAGCGTCGGGTGACGTCCTGGATGTGCTGGTTGATGCCGAATGCTTCCTGGATCACCACGACGGCCTGGCGGGCGGCGCCGTCGGGTTTCGCCTCGTACACCTCCATGGGTCCGTCGGCGGTGGTCACGGTCAGGTGTTGGTCGGGCATCGTCGCTAGACCTCCGAGCGCTGGTCGAACGCGATCTTGATCGCGCCTGATTGGTCCTGGGTCGCCAGTGCGACGAACGCGTTGCGCCAGTCGTCGAGGGCGAAGGTGTGGGTGAGCATGCCGCTCAGGTCGATGCGACCGTCGGACACGAGGTCGAGGTAGTGCGCGATCCCATGCTGGCGGACGCCGTCGATCTCCTCGAACCCAAAGGCGTTGGACCCGACGAGCGCCAGCTCCTTGAAGTAGAGCGGGGTGTCCTCCCAGAAGGTGGGGCCGTGCACGCCGGCCTTCACGATCGTGCCGCGGGCTCGGGCGACACGGCAACCCACCTCGAAGGTCTCGCGCTTGCCGATCGTGTCGTAGACCACGTCGATGCCACCCGGGTACGCCATCGGCAACCCGTCGGCAGCTTGGAGCACACCGCCCGACCAAGCCGCGGCTTCCTCGATCACGCGCCGCGCCGGCTCGTGTCCGATGACGGTCGCTCCGAGCGCCGACGCGAGGTTCGCTTGGGCTTCGAAGCGGGCCACGACGAGGACCTCGACCTCGGGGTAGAGGGACCGGAGGATCGCGGTGGCGCACGTGCCGAGGGCACCCGCGCCGTAAACCATGGCGCGCCCGCCGGGGGGCGGTGGATGGCGGGTGATGGCGTGGAGGCTCACCGCGAACGGGTCGGCGAACACGGCGACCTCGTCGGGGACGCCGTTCGGTACCCGGAACAGCATCGAATCGTGGGCCGGCATGAGCGGCGCGTAGCCGCCGCTGGCGTCACGTGACGTCCCCGTGTGGATCCCCGGCGCGATCGGCCCGACCGCGAAGTTCGCGCAGAGGCTGTAGTCGCCCCGCTCACAGGCCGAGCAGACCGGCTCGACCCCGCGCGGTCCACAGGACAGCCAGGGATTGAGCACCACGCGATCGCCGACGTCGAGGCCCTCCGCTTCGGGGCCGAGCGCGACGACGTCCGCGACGACCTCGTGGCCGAGGACCTGAGGCAGCGAGAAGAACGCCTTCATCGGGTTGTCCGGGGACTGGACCTCGCCCCAGTCCATGAACACCTGCTTGGAATCCGAGCCGCACACGCCGGTCAGACGGGGCGCGGTGACAACCCAGTCCGGGAGCAAGAACCCGGGGTCGTCCAGATCCGCGAGGCGCATCGGCGTCTGCGCGAGACCGCGCAGCAGCGGATGCTCCTCCACGTCACCCGGCGGATCCCAGGGTTCGGGCTTCACCCCGTACAGCAATGCGCGCATTGGCGGAGCGTACCGAGACCACACCACGCTCGTCAGACCGGACACCACCACCGGCGAACCCGGCGCCCCGCCGGTACGCCTGGGGCGGCGGTACGATCCTGGCGTGCCGGCCGAGACCCTGACGCCGGTCGAGGCGCCCCAGCGGGAGACCACCGACGATGGGGACCATGACCGCTTCGCCCACTACGCCAAGAAGGCGGACATCGCTCGCGCCTACGTGACTGGCGAGGCGATCGTCGCGCTGTGCGGCAAGAAGTGGGTGCCGAGCCGCGACCCGTCTCGCTACCCGATCTGCCCGACCTGCGCCGAGCGCAAAGCAGCCGGCTGGCGCCCGTAAAGACTGCCGATGTCGGGTGCGCGTGCTGGGGATCTGTGCACGTGTCGCACAGACGGCGTCACGAGCGCGCGACCGAGTGACCCGGGGCTGAGATCCGCGCGGAGCCTGCTCAGCTTGGGGTCCGGCTTCGAGTGGACCCCGCGGCGGGTGGGCAGGCCGGCGAGGTGCGGCGGGTCGCGGTGGTGCCCCTCGGAGCGCCGCTGGGACCTTGGCTCGGCGGTTGGATGCACTGCAGGCGGGCCAGCAGGCCCGAGCGCCCGGTCGCGGTGTCGTTGCGCCATCCGGCGTTGAAGATGCCGCGGATGGACGGCTGGAACCATGTCCACCTCGTTCGCAGGACGAGATCGGCTCGCGCGAATGGATCGGGCCACACGTTGGCGCCGCCGTCCGATCTTGTGCCGTTCAAGGCCCAGTAGCTCCAGTCCGCGTCCGTCTGGGCCAGATATTGCGTGAAGTACACGAAGAAGTTGCCGGTGCAGCCCCGGATCGGCCCCGAGGGGCAGTCGTTTCCGTTGACGGTGGTGCACGCCGGGCTGGTGTCGCAGCCGCCGAACTCACCGACCCAGATGGGCGCGGTGTAGGGCTGGTCTGGCGTGAGGATCTTCCCCCAGTGTGCGTCGAGGTCATCAGTGAGCACATCGAAGTTTGAGCTGTTGACGTCCCATTGGTAGTCGTGAGGTGAGTACACCAGTTTGTTGACGGGTGCGCCGTCCAGGCACAGTTGCAGCGGGAGCCCCTGGCCGCTGTCGCCGTTCCAAACTGCCGAGAGATTCGTCCCGGAATCGATTCCCTCGACGAAGATCAGCAGGTTCGGGTTCGTCGCCAGAATGACCGAGCTCGTCTGCTGTGCGGCTTCTTCCCAGTTGGTCGGCGTGTCGACAGCGGCGTTGCTGCCCGTGTGGCAGTCCGAGCCGATGAGCACCCCGTCCCAGGTTGCGCTGTACCCGTAGGCGCCGCTTGGTTCGTTTCGCAGGTCCGCGCCAACGACGTTGGGGACCTTGGCGAACAGGTCGGCCATCGTGGCCCAGTCCGACTCGAAGAACCCCTGTCGTTGCTCCCAGTTGAGCAAGCCGTAGCCGACGGCGTCGTCCCAGATCTGCCCGCCCCACCAGAGTCCGTTGAAGACTCCGGGGGCACAGCAGAACTCGGCATCGGTGGTGTGATCGTCGAGGATCACCATCACGCCCTGGTGGCCGAGCGCGGTGACAACGGCCTTGTAGATCCCGATCGCGTCGTCACGACGGAGGGTCGGGTTGGCGCCCTCCAGGAGCCCCGGCGAGACGCAGGGTTGACCGATGCGCGTCGAGGCAGAGCAGGTGTGGGGGTCCTCTTCGAGCATGGCGTTCGACCAGGGGAGGCGTACCGAGTTGAAGCCGTCATCTCGGATCTGTTCGGCGAGCGCGGTGACGCTCTGACAGTTCAGTCCGCCGGGAATGAAGTCGGCGGCCTCGCCGCCGTACCAGTTCACGCTGGCGAGCTTGAGCCGCCTGCCGGTGCTGTCAACGATCCAGCGACCCTCGGTCGCGAGCGGCGCCGCGACCGGAGGCTTCGGTCGGTTTTTGGGTGCCAGCTTGGGACACGGCGTGCCGTCGGCGACGTGGTTGATGTTGAGGGCGCCGACCTGCACGGGATGTTGGAGCGTGTCGTTCTCGATCGGCAGCTCGAGAGAAAAACCATCGCCGTGTGCCTCGCCGATGACGGTGAGCTGGTATTGCTCGAGCGCGTTGTGGTCGTGCAGCGGCACGGTGACCGTGCCGCCGGGGACGCTCGAGTTGTGGACCACGAAGCTGGTCGGGAGCGGAATGTCCTCGCGGCAGATCGACCCGGTCGCCGAGCTCGTTGGGCGGGCCAAGAGCGTCGCTCCGGCCTCGGTGTTCAACAACACGTCGACCGGTTCGTGACCCCGAAGACCGTGGGCATCGAGGGTGATGCCGCCCTGGGACCGTGGATCGACTCGTACTGCAACGGTTCCGGGGACGCAGGAGCTCGTGTCGAGCGGGAGTGGTGAGAATCCGGGTGGTGTCGACGCCGACGCCATCGCCGCGGGAGCAGCGACCACGAGGACCGCGACAGCCAGGACCAGCCACGACCCATGCCTGGCTCGGACTCGCCCTTCGATCCGCTCAGCGTTCGGACGTTGACCCCGGCGGAAGGACACTCGCCGTCATCGTGGCACTGGACCGTCGAGTTCCTCGCGCGCCCCGGCCCCCCGAGCCGGCGCTCGGGAGGTCGCCATCCTTCCCAGTGCCACGCGGCGCTCGTGGATCGTGCCGGGCGAGGACCCGGGCCGGGACGCTCCCGTCCCGTCCCGTCCCGGCAACCCGGGGGGACTCTCCTGGGGCGTCGGGGGCGAACGCACTCGACGTGGCGAGCGTGCCGGTCCGTGACCTGCGCCGATGACCTGACGAAACGTGCTCCGGCTGGGGCACCCCGACGGTCAGCTCGTCTGGGGTCCTCGAGGCGCGTCAACGATCTCAATCCCGAGCGCGCGGATCAACGAGGCCGCCTCGGGCAACGAGACGTGAGCGCCTTTGAGCTCATTGTTGGTCGGATCGATCGAGTAGCCGAAGGCTCCCTCAAGGCGCGCGTTCGTCAGGTTCGTGCGATTGAAACGGGCTGCGGACAGATCCGTCCCCGAAACGCTGCTCCCGGACAGGTCGGCCTCGGTGAAGTCGACCTCGCGAGCGGAACAGTCTCGAAAGACCGCGTTCTTGAGCTTGAGCCCGAGGAACACCGAGCAGTCCAAGAGGCACTCATCTTCGAACAGGATCGGCAGCCCGACACTCGACCACTGTGCGACGGTCCAGTCCAACCCGGTGACTTTCGAGCGGGTGAACTTCACCCCGGCAAAGCGCGAGTTCGTCAACTTCGCCGCGGCGAGGTTGCAGCCGATGAACGTGGCATCGCGAAAGGTGCAACCCACCAGCTCGGCTTCTTGGAAGGAACACGACTCAAACGTGCACGTGTCGAAGCCCTCGCTCGTCAGGGCTTGTCGATCGACGATGAGCTGGCGGAATGTTGTGTCAACGAATTCGTCCGAGCCGTCGATATCGGCAATCACCTTGGGCGGCTCCGGCTTCCCCACCAGTCCAGTGTCTCATTCAGCCCACCGCGCGGGCCGGCGATGCTCCATCACTTGGCGCGAGGCGCTCTTGGCGCTCATCGTTTGGAAGGCCAGCCAATGGCGGCCACGGGACCCGCGGATGGTCGCTTCGATCTCGGCACGGGAGGTCGAAGAGACCATCGCGACGAGGTACCCGGGGCGGCCTCGTCTGTCGCGCCAGGTCGCGACGCGCCATGATGGCGTCGTGGGCTCGTATGGCTACCGGGTGATCGACGCCGACGGTCACGGCGGCGAGCCGCCCCGGTGGCGGCGGCGCATCCCGGACCGCTACCGCGCACCGATGGCCGAGTATGTCGCTTCCATGAAGCGGATCTACGGCGACGTCCCTGGTGGAGGGCTGCAACTCAACGAGGCGAATCCGCGCCCCGCGGCTTGGGACGACGACGACGAGCTCGACTTCGACCCGCCGATGCGGCCCGGGATGTCGGATCCCGCGGCTCGCCTCGACGACATGGACCTGGAGGGAATCGACGTCACGGTCATGTTCCCGCCCGGGTCGGGCGAGGAGTGGGCACTGGGCGACTCCGCGTTCGCGGCCGCGTTGTGCCGCACCCTTAACGACGCCCGAGCGGAGTACGCGGCATTCGCCCCCGACCGTCTCAAGCTCGTCGCCAAACTTCCAATGCTCGACGCCCAGGCGGCAGCCGACGAGCTCGAGCGTTGCGTCACCGAACACGGCTTCGTTGGGATGGTCACCGCCCAGCACATCCTCGAGCGCAATCTGGACGACCCGGCGTTCGACGCCGTGTGGTCCGTCGCCGAGCGCCTCGGGGTGCCGGTGTGCGTTCACGGCGGCGGGCAGGCTCCGGGCCAGGTACCGGTCGCGATCGACCGGTTCTCAACCCGGCTGGCGAAACACGCCATCACCCATCCGGTCGGCGCCATGCTCGCGCTCACGAGTTTCACCGTCGGCGGTGTCCTGGCGCGCTTCCCCAGCCTGCGGGTGGCGTTCCTCGAGGCCGGCGCGGGCTGGCTCCCGTTCTGGCTCGAGCGCCTCGACGAGCACTGGTCCCTCATGCCCGAGCAGGCCCCCGAGCTCGACCGAGCTCCGTCGGAGTACTTCCTCGGCCGCGGCTTCGTGTCCTGCGAGCCGGAGGAACGAGCGCTGCCGTGGGTGATCGACACCCTCGGAGAGGGGATCGTCTGCTACGCCTCCGACTACTGCCACTGGGACTGCGCCTTCCCGGACAGCGTCAAGCTGCTCGTTGACCGCTCCGACATCGACGAGGCGGCCAAGGCCGCCCTGCTGGGCGCGAACGCCGCCCAGCTCTATGGGCTCCCCATCCCAGAATCGGGCACACTGGCGTCATGACGATCACCGAAGCCAATCCCACCGCTGTCCACGTCGGCGCCGACGAGCTGCCCTTCGTCGACATCGGGGACGGAAACAAGCTGAAGGTCCTCCAGGTCAAAGAACGAGAAGGGCTCTGGATCATCGAGAACATCTTCCAGCCTGGGTTCGAGGTCCAAACGCACCGGCACACGGGGCCCGTCTGGGGCTACACCTCATCGGGCGGGTGGAAATACAAGGAGTACGACTACGTCAACCGGGCCGGCTCCTTCCTCTATGAGCCGGCCGGCTCCGTCCACACCCTGACCTGCGTCGAGGCCGACACGCGCGTCTGGTTCCACATGTACGGCGCGAACCTGAATCTCGACGCCGACGGCAACGTCGAGAGCGTCACTGACGGCGCGGGAACGCTCGCGGCCTACTACGCGCTCTGCGACGTCGAGGGGTTTCCCCGCCCGAACGTGCTCACCGACTGACCACCGGGGCAGCGACCCCCGACTCGGAGCCACTCGGCGGGCCGCCAGGCGACCAACGGCCGTCGCCGACAGCGGGTCGGCCGTTCCCGTGACGAGGATCAGGTGCTCGTGATGGGCGCGCCTTGGACGTCCAACAAACCTGCTTCGGTCCGTGCGCGCAGCTCTTTCTTGTCGAACTTGCCCACGCTGGTCTTTGGGATCTCCGCCACGAACGCCCACCGCTCGGGCACCCACCATTTCGCCACGCGCCCGTCGAGGAACGCCTGGAGCTCGGCGCAATCGACCGTGGAGTCCGGGCGGCGGACGACCACCGCGAGGGGACGCTCCTGCCAACGCTCGTCTGGGACGGCAACGACGGACGCCTCGAGGACATCGGGGTGTGCCATCAGCTCGTTCTCCAAGCCCACCGAGGAGATCCACTCGCCGCCCGACTTGATCACGTCCTTGACCCGGTCCCGGATCTCCAAGAAGCCGTAGTCGTCCAGCGTCCCAACGTCGCCGGTGCGCAACCACCCGTCGTGGAACTTCTCGGGGGTCGGGTCTCGGTAATACGAGGCGGTGACCCACGGGCCACGCACCTGGATCTCGCCCTGGCTTTCGCCGTCGTTGGCCAGGACCGTGCCGTCCTCGCCCACGATTCGCAGCTCGACGCCTGGGACAATTCGCCCCGCCTTCGTGCGCCAGTCGAGGTCGTCTTCGGCGAACGGGTGCGGTGGATGCGACAACGAGCAGATGGGGCTGGTCTCGGTCATGCCCCAACCCTGGATCATGCGAACGCCGAAGCGGCGCTCGAAGGCCTCCATCAGCGCCCGCGGCGGCGCTGAGCCGCCCGCGGTGACCAGCCGCAAGCTCGAGAGGTCCACCTCCGGATGGGCTTCCCCGTACTGCAAGACGTCGTTCCAAATGGTCGGGACCCCCGCAGAGACCGTCGGCCGCTCCGCTTGGATGAGCCGACACAGCGGCTCGGCTTGCACGAAACGCTCTGGCATGACGAGGTCGGCGCCCGACATCCACGCCGAGTAGGGGATCCCCCATGCGTTCGCGTGAAACATCGGCACGATCACCAGCGCGCGGTCCCGGTCCGAGAGTGGAAGGGCCCCAGGCAGGCTCGAGCCGAAGGCGTGCAGGAAGGTCGAGCGATGGCTGTACGCCACGCCTTTCGGAGCTCCCGTCGTGCCGCTCGTGTAACACATCGCGGCCGCGCTCCGTTCGTCGAGCGCTGGCCACTCGAATCCACCCGACTCGGCAGCGAGCAGCTCCTCGTAGCGCAGGACGTCACCGAGCACACCGTCGTCGCCGTCCCCGACCACGATGAACCGCTCGACGGTGCGAAGCTCCGGCGCGACCCTCGCCAACAACGGCGCGACGCTGGCGTCCACCACGATGAGCCGATCTTCGGCGTGGTTGATGACCCCGGACAGCTGCTCTGGGAAGAGACGAAGGTTCAGCGTGTGCAGCACGGCTCCCATGCAGGAAACCGCGAAGTACGCCTCGAGGTGCTCCTGGGTGTTCCAGAGGAAGGTGCCGACCCGGTCGCCGGGACCGATACCGAGACGGTCCAGCGCCGCGGCGAGCCGCTCGGTGCGATCTGCGACCTCGGCGAACGAGGCGCGTCGCGAGCGATCACTCGTCGCCGTCACGACCTCGCTTCGGCCGTGGACACGACGGCCGTGCTCGAAGAGATGCGTGATCGTGAGCGGAAAATCCTGCATCGTGCTCAGCATGATGAACCCCCGTTGGAAAACCTTCGGACCGCCACGGCGCAGTGTGCTCGCGACGCGAGCATCGCTGTGTCGCGCCCAGGGTCGGAATCGAACCGACGGCCTGCCGCTTAGGAGGCGGCTGCTCTATCCGCTGAGCTACCTGGGCAGGGGCATGTGACAAACGCGGTCACGAATCTGGTCACTAACTCCCTCCACGCCGACATGCCGCTTCGAAACGGTAGTCGTGCCCCCCTTGCGGGCCGGTCAGGCGCTCGACGAGGGATTCAGGGGCTGGAGCGAGGGGGGTGGAGAGGTTGTGGGCGCGTGGGACTGGTCCGGGGCCGTGCCCTGGTTCGCTTCAGGCGGCCATCTCGGCGCTCGGCCCGGCTCGGAGGCGGTGGCGATGGAGTGCGACCGAGTTCTGGACGAGCCCGTGGGCGAGGAGGTCGAAGAGTTGACGACGGGCACCGAGGCTGCGGGCACGACGTAGGTAGAGCTGGTCGTCGATCTGGCGGTTCGCGGCCTCGGCGTCGCTGCGCCGCCTGAAGGGTGTCTTTAGTCGGTCATGCGGCTGACCTGCGAGTTCGCGGGAGCTTGCCGTGGATCGAGCTGTGAGTTCTGAGACTCCTGCGGCTTATGAGGTTCTGCACCCCGCCTCGAGCGGCGGCGATCGGGTCTTCACGAGCCAGCAAGAAACCGCTGGTCAAGGGCCGCCTGATCGAGTTTTGACACCCCACAAGGGTTTCGGTCGCGGTTGTGCCGAGGGGAGGTCGGGTGCAGGGTCGAGACCCGCGGTCTCATTTGAGGAGGTCGAGGTGGAGTGGTGTGAGGAGGATCGGTTTGAGTATGAGCGGGTTGGGGAGGTCGCTGGTGGGGGTGGTCGCCGGAAATCGTGAGGGGGGTGGGTGCGAGGGGCCCGATGGTCGTGGGGCTCGGAGTGACGAGGACGGGGTTGGGGATCGGGCTGGTGGGCGGGAGCGGCTGGCTCGATCCGGGGGTGGGAGCGGTTGGTGTGGCTTCGCGGTGGTGGCGGCGGAGCGGTTGGGAGGCGGCGGGGTGGGGCAGGTGGATCCCGAGGTGGGAGGCGAGGTCGGCGGTGGCTCGTTGGATGGGGGTTGGCAGGTTGCCGGCGACTGCGACGCCGCTCGTGGCGATGATGGCGCTGGCGAATGCGAGCGCGGCGATCTTGGCGCGACCGGGTCGGCGCGGCCGTCGCGGCACTGGTCGGTGCTCGAGGATTGCTGGGGTGTCGGGGTCGATGAGGCGAAGTGGGGTGTGTCCGGTGAGGGTTGCGGCGAGCGCAGCGGACGGCATTGGAGGGGGGAAGGTCGCAGCCTGGTCGCGGAGGTTCGACAGGAACTGATCCACGCCGTCCAGGGTCGGGTTCGGCGTTGCTTGGCGGTCGATGAGCGCTGCGGTGTCGCGGTGTCGGAGGCGGGTGGTCATGCTGTTCGCTCCTCGAGTTGGCGTCGGAGCTGGGTGACGCCGCGGTGTTGGAGGGCTTTGATTGCTCCGGGGCGTTTCCCGAGTACCTGGGCGACCTGCTCGATGCTCAAGTCGGCGACGACGCGCAGCGTGAGGACGGCTCGTTGGTCCGGGGCGAGGCCGGCAAGTGTCCGGCTGATGTCGGCGTCCTCGATCGCGTTGAGGGCGTCGGCTTCGGTGTCGTGGTCTGAGGGCGTGTCGCTGGCTGGTGTCGAGAACTCGACGAGTTGGGGCCGGCGTCCGCGGCGGCGGTTCTCGTCGATCAGCACGTGATGGGCGACGGTGAACACCCAGGCTCGGAACCCTGGTTCGTCGCCCGAGAAGTCCTGGAGGTGGGTGAACACTCGGAGGAACACTTCGCTGGTGAGGTCGTCGGGTTCGGCCGCACCGTGGAGTCGCAGGTATCCGCAGACCCTTCCCGCGATGGACTCGTAGAGTTCTCGGCACGCGGTGGGGCAGCCCGCTTGGGCGTGGACGATCGTGTCCGAGAAGCTGAGTTCGAAGACTCTGGGTTGCCCACCGTCGGGAGCCACTCCCGGTGCCACCGCGTGGGTATCGGCCCAAGGTGGGCAGGCTTGAGCCGCCGTGTCGGGGCTGGGAGCTGGGGGCGGCTCGATCCAGAGCGCGGTGCTCCCCGCCCGGACGGGTGGGCGGGGAGCACCGGCTCGCGATCCGGCCGGGCGCATGACGGTCTGGGTCGACACGGGTTCGGCCAGCCCCAAGGTGGGTCCGATGTCCGTGACGGGGCGGGGGCTACCCACGACCGTGCGCTGGGCCGGGGCTCGCTCTTAACCGTCCGAGGCGTTGGCGTTGACGTTGAGCAACGCGGACGGGGTGCTCGACTCGGACGGATTCGCCTGGCCGTTGGCGTTGAGTGACAGGTTCAGGCCGTGCCCACTGCTGCCGCTCGTCGACCCTGAGCCGCTTGGCGAGCTCACCGTCGCTGATCCGTTCGCCCCGGTCGCGCCCGGTGTGGCGTTCGCCGCCGCGGCGACGTTGAGCCCGAGCAGACCGGTCGTGCTGCTGGAGCCACTCGCAGGCTCGGACGATCCGGCCCCTGAGGAACCCGCCGAGCTGGGGACCGATGAGGTGGCGCCCGACGGGGACGCGGTTCCGCAGGTGCTGGCAGTGCCGGCGGCGCCGCCCATGGTCAGGCCGATGGCCCCAGCGGTGAGACCGAGGGCGGCGAGGAGGCTCAAACCGATCTTGGTGTACATGGGTACTCCCGGTGTTGTGACCCCGCCGCTCTCGCAGACCGGGGTTCGATGGCTGTGGTGGCCTCCCATGACCGCCGTTCGAGTGTCAACGCCGCCGACGCCGGGGGGGATACGGGCTCGCCCAACAATTTCGGGATCGCTCCGCGGTCGGAGATGGCGTGCACCGCGGCCAGGTGACGAGTCGAGAGGTGCTCGATCTTCGGTCGCCCACTGCGCGCCGAGGACGCGACGGCCTCTCCGGGTTTGTGCACCTTGGCCCCGAGCACACAGGGCGGGCATGGCGGCTCGATGGTCAAGGCCGCACACGTGCCAGCCGCCGAACGCGGCGCGGTGGGTGCCCGGCCCGCTGAGTCTGGGCCGCGCCCGGACTGAGGTTCGGTTCCTGGGTGGCGTCGGTGCCGGCCGTTCGAACCCAGAGATTTCTGGGCCAACCCGTATCCCTCCAGCCGTCCGCAACGTTGACAGACACGCAGAACGGTTATACGACCACCATAAGTGGCTGGCCCGGAGGGGCTGAAGCGGGGAGTGGAGATGTCGCAGAATCCTGCCCCGCAGCGCTGGGCGGCACGGCCCATCGAGGCATGGTGCGTGCGGGCGGCGGTCTATGCGGTGCCGGTGGGGGTTTCGATCGGCACCGGGGTGTTCGTGAGCCGGGAGTTGCCGAACCCGCCGGGGATCCCAGCCCACGTGGTCTGGCTGCTGGGCGTCTTGGCCTGTTCCACGGTCGCACTGGTGCTGGTCGAGCGGGCTGGGAGGCGCCTGTTGCCCTTGGCGATGTTGTTGCGGCTGTCGTTGGTGTTCCCGGATCGGGCGCCGTCCCGTCTCGCGGTGGCGTTGCGGGCCGGGAACCCTCGGCGACTCAAGGCGTGGGCGCAGCGAGAGATCCAACCCGGCGCGGCGGGCGACGCGCAGCGTCAGGCTGAGACGGTCCTGAGCCTGGTCACGGCGCTCAACGCCCACGATCATCGAACCCGAGGCCATTCGGATCGGGTGCAGGCGCTGACCGAGCTGGTGGCGGTCGAGATGGGCCTTCCCGAGCAGGCGCGGGATCGGTTGCGCTGGGGTGCGCTGCTCCATGACGTCGGCAAGCTCGCCGTCCCCGCCGAGATTCTCAACGATCCTGGGCGGCCCGGTCCCGAAGCACTCGAGACCATCGGGCGACACCCCGTCGAGGGTCTGCGAATCGCGGAGCCGTTGGCGGGTTGGCTCGGCGAGTGGCGTCACGCCATCGACCAGCACCACGAGAAATACGATGGCAGCGGCTACCCGGCTGGTCTTGCGGGCACCGACATCAGCCTGGCCGGGCGCATCGTGGCGCTCACCGACGCCTACGAGACCATGACCGCGGTGCGCTCCTACAAGAAAGCCATGAGCATCCACGACGCCCGCGCCGAGCTCGTGCGCTGCGCGGGCACCCATTTCGATCCTCGAGTCGTGCGCTCCTTCCTCGGCATCTCGATGGCTCGGCTGCGCTGGCGGGCCGGGCTCGTCGCCGGCCTCGCCGAGCTTCCCCTCATCGGGATCCTTCCCCGCGCCGCCGCGCTCGCAGCCAGCTCCCTGGAACTCACCGGTCCGACGTTCGGTGTGCTCGGCGCGGCGCTGATCGGGCTCGGCGCGCTCACCATGCCCGCCGCACCCCCCACCCATGGCCACAGCGTCCACCGGCTCGTCGCGTCCGAAGCGTCCAGCGCCGCCCTCAACCCCGCGGCTACACGTTCCTCTTCAACGCCCCTCGAGCCGTCCGGGCCAGCGGTCGCCGCTCCATCCCCGGGTACTACCCCCGTGCTGACTCCTAACCTGCCCGCGCCCGGTTCAGTCATCCCAGCGCTGCAAGCCCTCGGAATCTCCGGGCTCACCAACCAGCTCGCCGGAACGGTCCCCGATCTTGTCCATGCCCTCCAACCGAGACCGGTTGCCGGTCCGGCCGTGACGCAGCTCCTCACTCTGGTCGGACCACCACCAGTTCCCTAGCCAAGCCAGGAGTCTCGCCAGATCGCATCCCCGCGACCGTGTGGGGTGTCAAAACTCGATCACGCCTTTGACCAGCGGTTTCTTGCTGGCCCGTGAGGCCGGATCGTTGCCTCTCGAGGCTGGTACAGAACCTCATCAGCCGCAGGAGTCTCAGAATTCACAGCGCGAAACTGCGGCACGCTCCTGCGAACTCGAGGGTCAGCGGCGTGATCGAGTTT
>PLJD01000127.1:100392-100622 GCA_003140175.1 Actinomycetota bacterium | reverse complement strand
GGCAGGCGGCGGGCGCGGCACCGATCGTGGCGGGCGAACCGGTGCTGCACCCCGAAACTCTCGCCACCGCCATCCAGATCGGGAACCCCGCGTCGTGGCAGGGTGCGGTCGCCGCCCGCGACGAATCGGGTGGTCACATCGGGGCGGTGACGGACCAGGCCATCCTCGACGCGTACCGGCTACTCGCCGCGACGGTCGGCGTGTTCGTCGAGCCGGCGTCGGCGGCGTCG
>PLJD01000127.1:93417-100358 GCA_003140175.1 Actinomycetota bacterium | reverse complement strand
GGCCAGCGCCGGCGACGCGGGAGGGAATCCGTAGGCTCGACGGTATGAAGACTCCGCGGGCACTCGTCACCGGTGCGTCCTCGGGCATCGGTCGGGCGTTCGCCGTCGCGCTGGCCTCGCGAGGCCAGGACCTCGTGCTCGTCGCTCGCCGCGCGGCCACGCTCGGTGACCTGTCCGCCCAGCTCGAGCGCGACCACGGCCGCTCCGGCGAGGTGCTCGTCGCCGACCTCGAGACCGACGCCGGGATGCGAGCCGTCGAGGCTCGACTGGCTGACGCGACGAGTCCCGTCGACCTGCTCGTCAACAACGCGGGCTTCGGCACGAACGGCGCCTTCTGGCAGCTCGACGTCGACGGGGAAGAGCACGAGATCCGCCTCAACGTGGTCGCGCTGGTGCGACTGACGCACGCTGCGTTGGGGGCGATGGTGGAGCGAGGCCACGGTGGGGTGATCAACGTCTCCTCCGTCGCCAGCTACCAGCCCACGCCGTGGGGCGCGACCTACGGTGCGACGAAGGCGTTCGTGTCGAGCTTCACGCACGCGCTCTACGAGGAGCTGCGCGGCACGTCGGTGCGGATCATGGTCCTCGCGCCCGGTTACACCCACACCGAGTTTCACGAGCGGGCCGAGATGCCGGTCGACCAGACACCCGGGCTGCTCTGGCAAACCCCTGACGAGGTGGTGGACGCCGCCCTGCGCGCCTACGACAAGGGCCGCGCCGTGTGCACCCCGGGTCCGATCAACACCACTGCGGCGGCGTTCTCCGCGTCGCTGCCCGCGGGCGTCACCCGGCGGATGGCGGGGTTCGTCACCCGGCGCACCCACTGACGCCCACCCGGTCAGGGCCGGGGGGCCGCCGGCGCGGGATGGCGGAACAGCGCCGCCGCGTTCTCCCAGCAGATCGCCCGGACCTCCTCGGTCGGGATGCCGGCCAGCTGACGGGCCAGCACCGCCTGGGTGTCGGGCCACGTCGAGTCGGCGTGGGGATAGTCGGACTCGACGACGAGGTGGTCGACGCCGATGCGGTGGCGGGTCGACCAGGCGGACTCGTCGTCGAGCGCGCACCACCAGAAGTTCCGTTGCAGCACGTCGGTCGGTGTCTCGGCCACGCCCTCCCAGGTGTGCAGGTATCCCATCTGATAGCGGAAGCAGTGATCCAGGCGGTCCATGAGCGCGGCGACCCACCCGATGCCGCCTTCGGACATGCAGATCTTGATATCCGGGAACCGCACGGGGATCCGCGAGTACAGCCAATCGACGGCGGCGTACATGCCGTACGCGAAGAACAGCACCGCGATCGTCTCGGGTGGCGCGTCGTCGGTCGTGGACGGCGACGTCGACGAGGAGCCCACGTGCAGGCACACGACCGTCTCGGTCTCGGCGCACGCGGCGAGAAACGGATCCCAGTATCCAGTGTGGATCGACGGCAGCCCGAGCTTGTCTGGACTCTCGGAGAACGTCACCGCCTTGAACCCGCGGGCCGCGTTGCGCCGGATCTCGTCTGCGGCGACCTGGGGGTCGCGCAGCCATGGCAGCTGGAGCGGAACCATGCGCCCCGGGTAGGTCCCGCACCATTCCTCGAGCATCCAGTCGTTCCAGGCTCGCATGGCGGCCAACCCGAGCTCGGGGTCCGTCGGAGCGAGCGAGATCCGTTGCCCCACGAACCCGGGCAGGAACGACGGGAAGCAGACGCTGGCGTAGACGCCGTTGACGTCCATGTCGTGCACCCGGGCGTGGATGTCCCACGCCCCCCGGCGCATCTCGTCGAAGCGGGTCGGTTCGAAGCCGTACTCGGTCGTCGGGCGGCCAGCGACGGCGTTGAACCCCACGTTGGCGATCTGCTCACCGTCCCAGAGCCAGCGTTCCCCACCGTCGTTGGTTGTCACGACGCGGGGGGCGAGGTCCGCGAACTTGGCCGGGAACCGCCCTGCCCACATGTGGGGTGGCTCGACAATGTGGTCGTCGGTGGAGATCACCGTGTAGCGCGCGTCGCGCGGGTCGGGTTCGGGGAGGAAGCTCACCTCGGGGCGGCGCTCACCGCCGCCGCCGAACGACTCCATGTTCTGCAACTCATCGAGGGTGACCGGCACGGTCTCGCTCCTGTTAGTCGAGGACGTCGGGATCGTCGCGTAGCAGCTGGCGCACCGCGCCGTTCCAGTACGCGTCGAGAGCGTGGGTGCGAAACGCGGCCCGCAGCGACGCCCGCAGCTCCGGCGCGATCTCGCGGGTCTCGTGGGCGCCGAGGAGCGCGTCGGCGGTGAGTCGGCACATGCGGTCGAAGGTCGCGGCCCGGTACGTGGCCTCCTCGGCGGAGGCACCTATGACGAGCGCCCCGTGGCTGACGAGGATCACCCCGTCGGCGGTGCCGACGCGTTCGGCCAGCCAGCTGCTCGCCTCGCGGTCGAGGACCTGGCCCTGGTATTCGTCGACCAGCGCCAGGGCATCGTCGAACATGCAGGCTGCCTGGTGCGTGATCTCGGGTAGACGACCCATCGTCGCCAGCAGCGTGGCGTGGTACGGGTGGTTGTGGACCACCACGCGGGCGTCGGGGCGGCGGCGGTGCAGCTCGGTGTGCACGAAGATCGCCGGGCTCACGTCCCAGCGTCCCTCGAGGACCTCGCCCTCGGGTGAGACCAAGCACAGGTCGTGGGCGCGGACCTCGTCCCACCACAGTCCCCACGGGCTCGCCCAGAGGTTCCCCTCGTCGTCGGCCGCCATCGTCACGTGGCCGGCCATGTTCTCGTTGAAGCCGAGCCGAGCCAGGATTCGGTGCAAGCACGCCAACTTCTGGCGTTCGTTCAGCTCGACGCCGATCGGCGCGATGGCCCGCGGCTTGAACGGCGATTCCGACGCGTTCACGCGCCCCCCAGGTTAGGTGATGGCTCGGACGGGCTTCCCCGCTTGCCAGGCTGCGATGTCCTCAACGGCGTCGCCGTAGAAGATCCGGTAGCAGTCGTCGGTGACGTAGCCGAGGTGGGGGCTGAGCACCGTGTTCGGCGCGCGTCGCAGCGGGTGATCGAGGGGGAGCGGCTCGGTGGTGTAGGTGTCGAGGCCGGCCCCGCCGAGGTCACCGCGGCTCAGGGCGTCGGCGAGGGCGAGCTCGTCCACGATCGGACCCCGCGACGCGTTGATGACCACCGCGCTCGGTTTCATGAGCGCGAGTTCACGCGCGCCGACCAGCTGGTGGGTGCGGTCACTGAGCTTGAGATGGATGGTGAGCACGTCGGCGCGAACGAAGAGCTCCTCGCGCTCGACCAGCGTCGCCCCGGCCTGTGCGCAGCGCTCCTCGGTGAGGTTCGTGCTCCAGGCGATCACGGTCATCCCGAATGCCAACCCGAGCCGGGCCACGAATGACCCGAGGTTGCCCAGGCCGAGGACGGAGAGCGTGCTGCCGTGCAGGGTCCGCCCGACGCCGCGCTGCCAGCCGCCGGCGCGCAGGAGGGCGTCCTCGGCGGGCAGGCCCCGCGCGACGGCCAGGATGAGGGCCCAGGTGAGCTCGACGGTGTTGTAGAGGGCGCCGCCCGTCCCGCAGACGGTGACGCCGAGCTCACGGGCGGCGTCGAGGTCGATCGAGGCGTTGTACGGGCCCGTGGTCACGAGGAGGCGGAGGTCGGGGAGTCGGTCGAGGACCGAGCGGGGGAACGGGGTCCGCTCGCGCATGGCGACCGCGACTTCGAAGCCGGCCAGTCGGCGCACCAGGGCGTCCGGGTCGGCCACGTGATCGGCGAAGCAGACGACGTCGGCTTCGAGGCGGCTCCAGTCGGCCATCGAGGCCGCCACGTGCTGGTAGTCGTCGAGCACGGCTACTCGCATGAGGCCGCAGGCTACCTTCCGTCTTCGTGCGCACTCTCGGTGCTCTGGTCGCGGCCCACGCCGTGGAGGCGGGCGACGGGCTCGCCTACCTCGGTGGGGACCAGCGCCTGACCTGGCGTCAGTACCACGAGCGGGCTGACGCGCTCGCCCGCGCGCTCGTCGACGCGGGGGTGCAACCGGGGGCCCGGGTGGCGGTATGGCTGGCGGACGGGCCGGCCGTGCACGTCTGCTATGTGGCGATCGAGCGTGCCGGCGGGGTGATCGTCGGAATCGGGCCCCGCGCCGGTCGCCGCGAGGTTGAGCACCTGCTCGCGACGACGGGGGCGTCCTGGCTCCTCGCTCCGCCCGCCACCGAGGCTGGACCGGACGTGGTCGCGATCCCGGTCACCGAGACGGCGCGGCCGTCCGGCGAGGGGTCGCTCGACGGCCGAGCCGTGGGCGTCGAGGACCTGTGGCTGTTGAATTCCACGTCGGGGACGACCGGGCTCCCGAAGTGCGTCATGCATGACCAGCGGCGCTGGTTCGCGTTCCATGACCTCGCGGTCGAGGCCGGCGCACTCACCGGCGACGACGTGTTCCTCAGCGCGCTGCCGGCTCCGTTCGGGTTCGGCATCTGGACCGCGCACGTGACCCCAACCGTGCTCGGTGCGCCGTGCCTGGTGCTGCCCCGCTTCGATGCCGACGAGGCCCTGGCGCTCATCGAGCGGGAGCAGGTCAGCGTGCTGGCCGCGGTCTCCACGCAGTTCATCATGCTGTTGAACGCCCCAACGCTCGCCGACCATGACCTGACGAGCCTGCGGGTGCTCTTCACCGGCGGTGAGATGGTCCCCGAGCGCCGCGCGTCGGAGTTCGAGGACCGAACGGGCTGTCGCGTCTTGCAGTTCTACGGCTCGAACGAGACCGGCGCGCTGAGCCGTACCACCCTCGCCGACAGCCGAGCGCGCCGGTTGCGGACCGCGGGTGCAGTGATCCCCGAGATGCACGTCCGGCTGCTCGACGACGACGGCACGGATGTCACCAGCGAGGGCGGACCGGGCGTCGCCGCGTGCCGAGGCCCGCTCACCTGTCTCGGCTACTACGACGACCCGACTGCCAACGCGGCGCTCTACACCGCCGACGGATGGATGTTGACCGGGGACCGCTGCCAGATCGACGCCGAGGGCTACCTCCGGGTGGCCGGCCGCGCGTCGGACTTCATCATCCGGGGCGGCAAGAACATCAGCGCCGCGCAGGTCGAGGATGAGGTCTCGACCCACCCGGCGGTCGCGCTCGCCGCGGCGGTCGCGATGCCCGATCCCGTGTTCGGCGAGCGCGTGTGCGTGTACGCCGAGCTGCGCCCCGGAGCCGCCGAGCTCGAGCTCGCCGACGTCCGGGCCCACCTCGAAGCTCGGGGCGTCGGCAAGGAGCTCTGGCCCGAGCGGCTCGTGGTCGTCGACGCCCTGCCCCGCGCCTCGGGCGGCAAGGTCGCGAAGGGCGCCCTGCGCGACGACGTCGCCCGTCACGTCGCGGCGGACCGCAGCGCGCCGTGACCGGACCCCGCGTCGTCACCGCGTCGGGAACCCTCGAGGGCGAAACCGTCGAGGCGGACGTGGGGGCGAGCGTCCGACGGTTCCTCGGCGTGCCGTACGCCGCGGCGCCGGAGGGCAGCCGCCGGTGGCGCAGACCAGCGCGGCCCGAGCCGTGGCGAGGCGTGCGAGCCGCCCGGGTGTTCGGTCCGGCAGCTCCCCAGACCGCAGGGCTGCCCAGCGTCCTGCCCTCGTTCCGACCGGCGGTCACCGCCGAGGACTGTCTCACCCTGAACGTGTGGACCCCGGCGCTGGACGGGCACCGCCCGGTGCTGGTGTGGATCCACGGTGGTGCCTTCACGAGCGGCGGGTCGAGTCAACCGGTCTACGACGGTGCGCGTCTCGCCGCCGAGCACGACCTGGTCGTCGTCACGCTCAACTACCGCCTCGGCGCCCTCGGCTTCTTGTCCCCGCCCGACGCGGCGGGTGACCGGGTCGCGAACGCCGGGCTGCACGACCAGTTGGCCGCGCTGGCGTGGGTCCGCGAGCACGCCGGCGGGTTCGGCGGGGATCCCAGCTCGGTGACGGTGGTCGGCGAATCGGCGGGGGCCGGTTCGATCCTGCACCTGCTGACCGCCGCGGGGGGCCCGCAGTCGTTCGACCGGGCGATCGCCCAGAGCGGCGAGCCCCGCACCCTCACCCAGGAGCAGGGCGCGACCGTCGCGGCCACCTTCACGCGCATGGTCGAGGCGCACGGTGGCGACGCCGCCCGCCTGGAGTCGACGCCGTTGCCGGTCCTGCTCGCTGCGCAAGACGCGGTGGCCCGCGAGCTGTTCGGGACCGTCGGCGTGATGGTGTACGCCCCGACGGTCGACGGCGAGTTCCTCGCCGACGACGTCTTGGCCGCCACCGCGGGCGGTCGCGGGGCCGACGTCGCCGTCGTGCTCGGCACGACCCGTGACGAGCTGCGCCTGTTCCCCGATCCCACCTCGGACACCCTCGATCCGGAGCGCCTCCGCCGTCGCGTCGCGCGCCTGGTCCCGGCCAGCGATCCGATATCGACCGTCAGCGCGTACCGGGTGCAGCTCGGCGCTGGCGCCACGAACGGCGACGTCTGGGAAGCGGTCCGAACGGACGCGCTCATGCGGATCCCGAATCTTCGTCTCGCCGAAGCCCGCGCCGCGAACGACGCCACGACCTTCCTCTACCGCTTCGACTGGGCTGCGCCGCACCTCGGCGCGGCGTACGCGGTCGACCTGCCGTTCACCTTCGGGACCTTTGACCGCGAGAGTTGGGGGACCGCGGTGGGGGCCGACGCCGCCGCCGAGGCGCTCGGTCGCGCCNNTGGGCCGCGTTCGCTCGAGACGCGGTGCCGAGCACGGATGACGTCGCCTGGCCGGCGTATGAGCCGGCGCGGCGAGCGACGATGCTGTTCGACCGCATGTCGCGCGTGGTCGACGACCCAGACGCGCCGATCCGAGGTTGCTACGCCTGAGGTCCGCGCGATCCCCGACTCGGAGGATGCGCGGCACCCGCCGCGTACGATGAGCCGGTGAAATACATCGTGCTCGTACCCGACGGGTGCGCCGACGAGCCGCTGGCCGAGCTCGACGACCAGACGCCG
>PLJD01000127.1:0-93304 GCA_003140175.1 Actinomycetota bacterium | reverse complement strand
CGCCGTCGACGCCGAGCTCGGCAACGGCCGCTGGGGCGTGCGGTTCCATCCCGGCGTCGAGTACCGCCATCTCTGCGTCACGCCCCGAGCGTGGGGTGACGCGTCGTGCGTGCCACCCCACGACCTGACCGGACAGGTCGCCCGGTGGCCCACCGGACCCGCCGCGCCCCGCCTGCAGGCACTGATGGACGCGTCGCGCACGGTCGTGGGCGAGGCGGCCGCGGCCGTCGGGTCCTCGGCCACCCAGATCTGGCTCTGGGGCCAGGGAGTCCGCCCCACGCTGCCCCCCTTCACCGAGCGGTTTGGAGTCACCGGCCGCCTGAGCTCGGCCGTGGACCTGGTACGGGGCCTCGGCGTACTCACCGGCCTCGAGGTCGTCGACGTGCCCGGCGCCACCGCCGGGTTCGACAACGACTACAAAGCCCAGACCGCGGCCTGCCTGACGTCGCTCGCCGACCGCGACTTCTTCCTCCTCCACGTCGAAGCGACCGACGAGGCCGGCCACCAAGGCGACGTGGCCGCGAAGGTGACCGCGCTCGAGCACTGGGACCGCGACGTGATCGGCCCCCTCGTCGCGGCGCTGGCGGGCGAGCCGTACCGGATCTTGCTCTTGCCCGACCACGGGACGCCCTGCGCGCTCCGCACGCACGTCTCGGACCCGGTGCCCTACCTGCTCGTCGATGCCGACGCGCGCGGACCGGGCGGCACTTACACCGAGGCCGCGGTGGCGGACTGTGAACCCGTCCCCGCCCATCGGCTTATGGCCCGACTCGTCGCGTAGCCCGCGGCCGCTTTCGCACGGAGACGTTCATCCCGACGCCGCGGCTTCGCACGCAGACGTTCATCCTGTGGTCGTCGCCTGACCTTGCCGCGCACCGGGTGCCTCGGTATATTGAGGGTGTTCCGCCGCCCCGCTCGGAGCGGCAGCACCGCCCTTGCCTCGCCCAGACCTCGGCGCCGGCGTTCGTTGGGGGTGCGCCCGCCGAACAGTGCCGCGGTCTCCCCTCGTGCGATGCCCCGGCCATCAGCCGGAGCCGCCTACCAGCGCCGGGTGGTCCCCTCCGCCCGGGCTGTTCCCCGATCTGGTTCCCGACCGCCAAGGAGACGACTGCGAATGAGCACGCAGGAGCTCGACCGTTCGATGCTCGACGGAAAAGACCGTGAGGAGCTGCACGCCATCGCCGGTGCGATGGGCGTGAAGGCCCCGACTCGGATGCGCAAGTCCGAACTCATCGACGCCATTCTCGACGCGGCGGAGGGCGGCGCCGCGACCTCCGACAACGGGCCAGCTGCCTCCTCGCGTGGTGACGACGACCCCCAGAGTCGCCGCACCGTGCGCTCCGCCCGATCCTCCGAGCTCGAACCGGACTCGGTGGCTGCACTCCTGGCCGAGGAAGCGGCGCTCTCCGCCGCCGACCCGGGCGAACCGGAACCCGTCGGCGCGCCTCGGGCCTCCCGCGGCGCGTCCGAGACCGGCGGTGAGTCGACCGACCCGTCGCGTGAGGACGCGTCGAGCGAGGCGGGGAGCGACGCGAGCGATTCCGATGGCGGCGGCGGCGACTTCGACGACGAGCGCGCCTCGTACGGCGAGGGCAACACTCGTCGCCGTCGGCGGCGGCGCGGCCGTAGCGGGCCCGAGGGTGACGCCCGGCCCCAGGAGCCGGCCGGCGAACCGGTCGAGCTCGAGGGCCTACTCGAGCTGCGCGAAGAGGGCTACGGATTCCTGCGCACCACCAGCTACCTGGCCGGCCCGCGCGACGTGTACGTCTCGGCGTCTCAGGTGCGGCGCTTCGCGCTGCGCAAAGGGGACTTCATCCACGGCTTCTCGCGGCCGCAAGCCTCGAACGAGAAGTATCCGGCGTTGCTGCGCGTCGACCACATCAACGCCCGCACGCCCGACGACGCCCGGGACCGGCCCCGCTTCGAGGACCTGACGCCGCTGTTCCCCGACGAGCGGCTGCGACTCGAGCTCGCCGACAACCCGCTCGAGGCGACGGGCCGGATCGTCGACCTCATCTCGCCGATCGGGAAGGGCCAGCGGGGGCTCATCGTCTCCCCGCCGAAGGCCGGCAAGACGACGATCCTGAAGCAGCTCGTGTACTCGATCGAGCGCAACAACCCCGAGGTGCACCTCATCGTCCTCCTCGTCGACGAGCGGCCCGAGGAGGTCACGGACATGCGCCGCCACGTCCTCCGGGGCGAGGTCGTCTCCAGCACCTTCGACCGGCCCGCCGAGGAGCACACGATGGTCGCCGAGCTCGCCATCGAGCGCGCCAAGCGTCTCGTCGAGCTCGGCACCGACGTGGTCGTGGTCCTCGATGGCATCACCCGGCTCGCCCGGGCCTACAACCTGGCTGCGCCCACCTCGGGTCGGATCCTGTCGGGTGGTGTCGACTCGACGGCCCTGTACCCGCCGAAGCGGTTCTTCGGGGCGGCTCGCAACATCGAGGAGGGCGGCTCACTCACCATCGTGGCCACCGCACTCATCGAGACCGGCAGCCGGATGGACGAGGNNACATGGAGCTGCGCCTCGACCGGCGCCTCGCCGAGCGCCGCATCTACCCGGCGATCGACGTCGACCAGTCGAGTACCCGCCACGAGGAGCTGCTCTTCGAGCGCAACCAGCTCAACCAAGTCTGGAAGCTCCGCCGGGTGCTCCAAGCCCTCGACGGCGACGGCGCCTCCGGCAAGGGCCTCGAGCTCCTCTTGGACAAGCTGCGCACCACCAAGAGCAACGACGAGTTCCTCGCTGAGGTAGCGAAAGCCCCGACCCTCGCCGGGTGACCACTCCCCGGGCGGCGCGCGGCACGCCCCGAATCGACCTGTAGATTGGTTGCCATGAAGACCGACGTTCACCCCGATTACGTCACCTGCACGGTGCATTGCTCGTGCGGGAACGAGTTCACGACCCACTCCACCGTCCCGTCGCTGCGGGTCGAGCTGTGCTCGGAGTGCCACCCCTTCTATACGGGCAAGCAGAAGCTCGTGGACACCGGCGGCCGGGTCGAGCGGTTCCAGCGCCGCTACGCCAAAGCCAACAAGCCGGCCTAGCCCGCGTCATGTCCACGCCCCGCTACCTGGGCGGCCAGGCCGTGGTGGAGGGCGTCATGATGCGCGGGGAGCGCAGCTGGGCGGTCGCCGTCCGCGCCCCCGACGGGGAGATCGAGCTCGCGGTCCACGACGCCTCCGACTGGGGGCAACGCTGGGCGAAAGTTCCACTCGTGCGGGGTGTCGTCGCGCTCGCCGAGTCGCTGAGCCTGGGGTTCCGGGCGCTCGCCTGGTCGGCCGACCGTCAGCTGCCCGAGGAGGAGCGCCTCTCGTCCCGGGCCATGGGCTGGACGATCGCGGGGGCCTTGCTCTTCTTCACTGCGCTCTTCATCGTGGTGCCAACCTTCATCAATGCGGGCATCGCGAGCGCGCTCGGCGTGAGCGGGATCGCGTATCACCTCGCCGAAGGTGTGATCCGCCTGGCGATCTTCCTCGGCTATCTGGCCTTGATCTCGCTGCTGCCGGACATCAAGCGGGTGTTCCAGTACCACGGGGCGGAGCACAAGTCGATCGCCGCCTACGAACGCGACGCCGAACTCACTCCCGAGTCCGCCCAGCGCTTCACCACCGAGCACGTGCGCTGCGGCACCAACTTCTTGCTCACGGTGATGGTCATCACGATTGTCGTCTACGCCCTCGTGGGGCGCCCGGACCTGTTCTGGCTCGTCACCTCCCGCATCGTGCTCCTCCCCGTCGTCGCCGGGCTCGCCTACGAAGTGATCCGATTCGCGGCGTCGCGCATGGATCGACGCTGGGTGCGGACCCTGATGGTCCCCGGCTTGGCCCTGCAACGGCTCACGACCCGCCAGCCGAGCCTCGACCAGCTCGAAGTCGCGATCGCGTCGCTCCGTGCGGTGCTCACCCCCGAGCAGCTCGCCGAGGTCGACGCCCGGGTGCCCCAGCGCGTCCCGGGACCGCAGCCCGCCTTCGGCTCCGCCTGACCCGCCCGCCTCGGATCCGCGCCGCCCCATGCGGGTGTTGGTGGTCAACCGCTACTGGCGTTCCTTCGGCGCCAGATGATTGGGCGCGCCGGCACGGACGCGCGAGCGGAGCTGAGCCGAGCGCGTGGTCGGGACCGATGGGCGCGAGGCACGCGGCGGTCGGCGCGCCACGCTGACGCCCCCTAGCCTGGGCGGGTGCGGTTCGGCCTCTTCTACGAGCACCAGCTCCCGCGACCCTGGAATGAGCAGTCCGAGTACGAGCTGCTCCAAAACGCCCTGGAGCAGTGCGAGCTCGCCGATTCGCTCGGCATCGCCTCGGTCTGGGAGGTCGAACACCACTTCCTCGAGGAGTACTCGCACTCGAGCGCACCCGAGGTGTTCCTCGCCGCGGTGTCGCAACGCACCAAGAACCTGCGCCTCGGCCACGGGATCGTCCAGACACCCCCACCCTTCAACCACCCGGCGCGCATCGCCGAACGGATCGCCACGCTCGATCTGATCTCGGGTGGACGCGTCGACTTCGGCACCGGCGAGTCGTCCTCCGAGGCGGAGCTCGGCGGCTTCCTCATCAACCCCGACGACAAGCGGGCCATGTGGGAGGAGGGGCTGCGGGTCTCGTTGCGCTGCCTGACCGAGGAGCCGTTCACCGGCCATGCGGGGCCCTTCGTCACGATGCCGCCCCGCAACGTCGTCCCGAAACCGTTCCAGAAACCCCACCCGCCGGTGTGGGTGGCGTGCAGCCGGCGCGACACGATCCATCTCGCCGCCCAGCACGGAATCGGCGCGTTGACCTTCGCGTTCATCGACCCCGAAGAGGCCCAGCGCTGGATCAGCGACTACGAGCAGACCCTCGCGCAGCAATGCGTCCCCGTCGGTGACGCGGTCAACCCCACAATTGCCTGCGTCACCCCGTTCATGTGCCACCGAAACGAAGACGAGGCCCTCGCGCGAGGCCTCGAGGGCGGCAACTTCTTCGGCTACTCCCTCGCGCACTACTACCTGTTTGGACGGCACGAGCCGGGCCGTACCGACGTGTGGGCCGAGTACCGGGCCCGCCGGTCGGAACAGGGCTACGACCCCGACGCGGTCGCGGCAGCCGGCGCGCACGGCGACCGGCTCGGAGCCAAGGTCGTGCAGGCCGGATCGTTCGGGATCCGCGGTGCGATCGGCACGCCCGACCAGCTTCGTGACTACCTGCGCCGCTACGAGGCATGTGGGGTGGACCAGCTCATCTTCTGCGCCCAGGTCGGCAAGAACCGTCACGAGGACATCCTCGAGAGCATCGAGCTCTTCGGAACCGAGGTTCTCCCCGAGTTCGCCGACCGTGACGACGCGCACCAGCGCGACAAAGCGCGGCGTCTGGAGCCGGTCATTGAGGCGGCGCTGGCCCGCAAGCCCGCGGCGGACCATCCGCCGCTCCCATCCCCGGACTACGCGTACCCGGCCATCCCCCGCGCGTTGGCCGACCGCTCCGGCAGCGACGACTTCCACCGGTGGCTCGACGACCTCGCGGCCAAGACCGCCACCGGCGAGACCCCCGAGGACTTCCGCGACCTGCTGGCCTGACTGAGCACGGACCCCTCCGATCCGATTCCACCCGGAGGGTCTTCGATTCGTTTGACCGATCTCTGGGCCCGGCTTTACAGGCCCCTCATAGGACCAGCGGATGCTGACCAGCGTGACGCACGTGTCCGCTCGGGAGCGCATCGCCCACGTCGTGCGGCGCCTCGGGATCGGACCCCACCCCGACCTTCTTGCCGGTCTGACCGATCCCGACTCGGCGGTGACGAGAGCACTCGACCTCTCGGGCCACAGCCCGGTGCCGCCGGCAATGCCGGCGCCCGCATCGTTGCGAGCGAGCCGCCCCGCCGACATCGTCCCCCTCATCGGCTGGTGGGTCGACCAGATGCGCTTGCCGTCGCGGCTCATCGAGGAGCGCCTCGTCTGGTTCTGGCACGACCACTTCGCCACGAGCCTCCAGAAGGTGCGTGCCCCCTACCTGTTCCGCCAACAGCACGTGACCGTCCGCGAGCACGCCACCGCCAGCTACGCCGACCTGCTCCACGCCGTGGCCAAGGACCCGGCGATGCTCCTCTTCCTCGACGGCATCACCAACACGGTCGACAAGAGCAACGAGAACTTCGGTCGAGAGTGCATGGAGCTCTTCACCATGGGCCGCGACGGTGGCTACACCCAGGCCGACGTCGTCAGCGCGTCCCGGTCGTTCACCGGCTGGATCGTCAACCTGCCCGAACTGCCCTCCTCGGCCCGACTCAGCGAAGCCGGGATCGCCCCCTGGACCGCCGCGTTCCTCCCCCGCCGGCACGACGACACCACCAAGACGCTCCTCAAACACACCGGCAACTTCGACCTCGACAGCGCGCTCGACGTCATCCTGGGTGACCCGAGCACGGGGACGTTCATCGCCACGAAGCTCTACCGCGAGCTGGTGGGCAGCGATCCGAGCACCGCGACCGCCCGCCGGCTCGGCGCGAACTTCGCGCGCAACTACCAGATCATGCCCCTCGTGGAGGCGATCGTGGCCGAACCTGCGTTCACGTCCGACGCCGCGGTTCGGAACCGGGTCCGCACCCCGGTCGAGAAGCTGGTCGGAATCCTCCAAGCCGGCAACGTCACCACGACCGGCGAGCGCGCCGGCGTCGCCGCCCAGGCGCTCCACACCGGCGACTACCTCCCGTTCCTCCCCCCCAACGTGGGCGGATTCCCGTCAGGCACCCTGCTCCTCGGCCCCCACGACCTGGTCACCGCCTTCGACCTCCTCGACACGCTCGGCGGTCCACCCACACCACCGCCGCGCGTCGACGATCTGCTCGCAACCTTCGGGATCTTCGACGTCTCGTCCAGCACCCGCTCGGTGCTCGACGCCGAGTCCGACCCGGCTCGACGGTTCGCCCTCGCTGCCATGTCGCCGGAGTTCGCGGTCACATGACCGACCTCTCCCGCCGCGACTTCCTGCGCCGCCTCGGCGCCGGCTCGGTCGCGGTCGCCGCATCTGGATACGTCCTCAGCACCTGGGCGTGGGCCGGCCCGGCCGACGCGGCGGCGCCGCAACCCGGCGCCTTGGGCCCGACCAGCCCGGGGCGCACCCTGGTGGTCATCGAGCTCGCCGGCGGTAACGACGGCCTCAACACCGTTGTGCCCCACGCCGACCCGGCGTACCACTCGCTGCGACCCACGCTCGGGGTCACGAACTCGATCGACCTCGACGGCGAGATCGGCCTGCACCCAAGCCTCCCCCAGCTCGCGGCGCGCTACAAGGCCGGCCAGGTCGCGATCGTCGAGGGTGTCGGGTACTCGCCCCCCAACCTGTCGCACTTCGAGTCGCTAGCGACCTGGTGGAGCGCGCAACGCCCCACCAACCTCGGCTGGCTCGGGACCTACCTCGACGGCACGGTCGGCTACGACGACCCGCTCGCCGCCATCGCGGTCGGCCCCCAGCCGGCCCCCGCGCTGCTCGGCCAGCACTCGTTCGCCACCACCATCGCCGACGCCACCGGGCTGGAGCCCCGCCTTCCCGTGTGGGCCGGCGGCTCCGACGCGCTGCTGGCGTCGTGGGGACACTTCGCGCCGGCCCGGGTTGACACCTCGTCGCTCGTCGGCCAGGTCGAGCGGGCCGTCGGTCTGACCGTGAAAGCGCGCGCCCGCCTTGACCAGGTGCTGGGCTCGAGCTCGTCGACCGGGACGACGAGCAATGGGCGAACCGCCGCCGCGGGCAGCGCGGCCGGCTACGGGCAGAGCACGGTGGTGGAGTCCCTGGCGGTCGCCGCCCAGCTCATCCGGTCGCCGCTCGCGCCGCGCGTCGTCTACATCACCGGCGTCGGGGACTTCGACGTCCATGAGGGCGAGGCGCAACGCCAGCCGACGCTGCTGTCCGACCTCGACCAGGGAATCGCCGGGCTCTTCAACGACCTCGGCGGCGCGGCCGACGGCGTGATGGTGATGACCACGTCGGAGTTCGGCCGCCGTCCCACCGAGAACGGCAGCGGCACCGACCACGGCACCGCCAACCCGCACTTCCTGATCGGACCAGCCGTGAAAGGTGGTCGCTACGGCGAGCCGCCGTCGCTCACCAAGCTCGACGACACCGGCAACGTCACGCCCACCGTCGATTTTCGGACCTTGTACGCGACCGGGCTCTCCTGGCTCGGCGTCCAGGACACCCAGGCGGTCCTCGGCGGCCAGTTCGACCCGGTGCCTGTCGTCAACTGACGTCACAGGCGGGTCGGTACCCTGGCCCGGTGTTCGAGCAACTAGCCGACCTCGAGACCGAGCTGGAGAAGCTCGAGTCGCAGCTGCCCGAGATCTACGCCTCGGGTGACCAGCGCGCGGCTCGGGACGCTGGGCGTCGCCACCAGGAGCTGCGCCCGATCGTTGATCTCTACCGTGACTACCGGCGCGCCGACGGCGAGCTCACCGACGCGCGTGAGCTCCTCGCCGCGGAAGGCGATGGCGAGATGCGCGAATACCTGCGGGCTGAGATCGCGGACAAGGAACGTGAGGTCGAACAGGTGGACGCGCGGCTCCGCCATCTGCTCGTGCCCCGCGACCCCAACGACGGGCGCAACGTGATCGTGGAGATCCGCGGCGCGGAGGGCGGCGAGGAGGCCAACTTGTGGGCCGCCGACCTGGCCCGCATGTACGAGGCATTGGCGCGACGACACGGCTGGCGGATCGAGACGCTGTCCACCCAGCCTTCCGAGATGGGCGGCACCCGGGAGGTGACCCTGGCCGTGAAGGCCCCCGACGCGTGGGCTCGTCTCAAGTACGAGGCCGGCCCCCACCGTGTGCAGCGGGTGCCGGTCACCGAGAGCCAAGGTCGCGTCCACACCAGCGCGGCGACCGTGGCGATCCTGCCCGAGGCTGAGGAGCTCGACGTCGATCTCGATCCCAACGATCTCGAGATCGACGTCTACCGCTCGAGCGGCCCCGGCGGCCAGTCGGTCAACACCACCGACTCCGCGGTGCGGATCACCCACGTCCCCACCGGCGTCGTCGTGACCTGCCAGGACGAGAAGAGCCAGCTGCAGAACAAGGACAAGGCGCTACGGATCCTGCGGTCCCGGCTGCTGCAGCTCGAGCGGGACCGCCAGGAGGCCGAGCTCTCGTCGGCTCGTCGCAGCCAGGTCCGCGGTGGCGGCCGGTCCGAGAAGGTGCGTACCTACAACTTCAAGGAGAACCGGGTCACCGACCATCGGGTCGGCGTCACGGTGCACGCCCTTGACCAGGTGCTCGCCGGCGGCGAGCCCCTCGATGAGCTCGCCGACGCACTCGCCGCCGCGGAACGCTCCGCGCAGCTGGGCGGCGACGGGTGAGCACCTGGCGGGCGCTGCTCGAGGACGCCGAGCGAACGCTCGGCGACGCCGGGCTGCCCACGCCGACGATCGACGCCCGCCGCATCGTCGAAGAGGCCGCGGATCAGCGTGACGGCGCCCTCGCGCTGGTGGTCGAGGAACCGGCGCCGAGGCTCGCCGAGCGTCGCGTCGACACGATGGTGAAGCGCCGCCGCCAGGGAGAGCCGCTCCAGTACGTGCTCGGGTCCTGGTCGTTTTGCGGCCTCGATCTCTTCGTCGACCCTCGGGTGCTGATCCCCCGTCCCGAAACCGAGCGGACCGCCGAGGTCGCGCTCGACGAGGCCGCCCGTCTCGGTTTGCGTCGTGGCCGCGGCGATCGCTGGCGCGACGCCCGCGGCGAGGAGCTGGTCGCCGACCTCGGCACCGGGTCGGGCGCGATCGCGTTGGCGTTGGCCGGCGCGCTCCCCGACGCCCAGGTCTGGGGCACCGACCGCAGCGGCGACGCGCTCGCCGTGGCGCGGGCCAACCTGGCCGGCTCGGCCGGCCCTGCGACCCGGGTGCGCCTCGTGCAGGGCGACTGGTTCGACGCGCTCCCGACCGAGCTGCGCGGCCGATTCCGCCTGCTCGTGAGCAACCCCCCCTACGTCGCCGAATCCGAGGTGGCGGATCTCGCCGACGAGATCGCCGGCCACGAGCCCCTCGACGCGCTCGTGAGCGGTCCGACCGGGCTGGAGGCGATCGAGCGCGTGGTCGCCGGCGCGCCCGAGTTCCTCGCCGCGGCGGGGGGCACGCTCGTCGTCGAGCTCGCCCCGCACCAGGCGGCGACGGTGACGCAGCTGGCGCGCGACGCCGGGTTCGTGGAGGTCCGGGTCGAGCGGGATCTCGCCGATCGCGAGCGGGTCCTGGTGGCCCGAGGAGGTGAGGCCGGTGACTGAGGACGCCTTGGACGTCGACGCCATGCTGGAGCGGTTCCGTGACCGCGCCGGCGCGGTGCGCGACCGACCGCTGCCACCGGTGGCGGGACCCGAACGCCAGCGGTTCCTCGACCAGGCCCAGCTCGACTTCCAGGACTTCTCGATCGTCGGCGACGCGACGTGGGAGTTCACCGACGGCGTGCTGACGCTTCGCGTCGACCTGCAACCCCCGGCGTGACCTCGGGTCGTCAGAGCGGGTCGAGCACCGCTCGTTCGATCGCGACCCACAGCGTCTTGGAGACCGGGTAGCCGACCACCGGTCCGAGCGCGGTGATCGGGACGAGCACCGCGAGCAGCGGGGCGACGGGGATCTGCGGCGCGGTCGCCGCGACGAGAGCGATGAGGACGACGACGAACACCGCGACGGTGAGCGCGAAGTTGATCACCAGCGCGCCCGTCCAGTCTCCGTCCTTGCGCTCGAACACCAAGCCGCAGTGCGGGCAGTTCGGAACCATGTGCAGCCAGTGATGGAACAGGTTGCCCGACCCGCAGCGAGGGCACCGCATGCCGAGACCCCGGGCGAGCTGGCGGCCCCGGCTGGGGGCTGACGACGCACGGCGGTCGTTCATCGGGTCACGGGCGGAGCACGTTCGTCGTGCCGTCGGTGTGGACCTGCACCGAGCGACCCTCCCACGGCTCGGTCGTCAACCCGGCGAGGGTCGGCGCGTCGCGAGTCATGGCGAGCGCCCGTCGCCCGTCGGGTGTCAGCACGCTCACGGTCGCGGCCGACGGCGTGCCGTCGCGGTCAAACCCCACCGAGCTGGCCTCGAGCGTCGCCGGTCCGGTGTACGGGCCGGCCGGCTCCCGTCGGGGGGTGGCGTCGACCGCCGCCTGGGTGCGGGCGGGATCGGTACGCGCGAAACCCGTCGTCGGGGGAGTCGTCGAGTAGCAGCCCACCGAGTGCTTCGTGCTGTACCAGCCCAGTGCGCTCACGAACCCGACCGAGCCGGGGTCCTCACGGCACGCGCCGACCATCGTCGCGATGGCATGGGTTGGGTAGTTGTTGACCGGGCCGCCGGCGAACCCCAGCCCTCCGGTCACGGTGAGGGGACGCTCATCGCCGGGCGGGCCGGCCAAGCCGAGGGCATCGAGGGCGATCTCGACCGCGACCGGGAAGCACGAGTACAGATCGAAGCGCGCCACGTCGTCGATCCCGATCCCCGCACCGTCCAGCGCCGCTCGGCCGGCCAGTGCGATCGCCGGCGACGCGTCGAGACGCTCACGCTCGGTGAAGAAGTAGTGGTCGTGCGCGTCGGCGCTCGATCGGGGGAACACCAGCCGGTCCTCGCTCACCCCGGCGGCCCGCGCTGCCTCGTAGGAGCACAGCAGCAGCGCCGCTGCCTGGTCGACGGCGATGTTGGCGCACATCCGCTTCGGGTACGGGAAGACAACCATCCGGTTGTCGGCCGTCACGGTGCGGATCTCCTCGGGAGTCCTCGCCTCCCGCGACCAGGCGTGCGGATTCGTGGCGGCCACCGTGCTGAAGCGGCTCCACAGCTCGCTCAGCGCGACTTGATGTGCGTCGACGGACCGACCCGTGCTCGCCCGCCGGGCGGTCTCGAGCAGCGGGTACACCTGGACCGGCGCCGCGGCGCCGTGGGCGAGCTCGTAGTCGCTGTTGCCCGGTCGGTCGTCGCCGATCACGACCGGGCAGGGCGGGTCGGTGGACGTGGACCACGCCAGCCAGGACTTGGGCTCCCGGCGGGCGTTCCAGCGCGTGTGCATGCACTCCGCGCCGCCGAGCAGCACGACGTCGGCGTCGCCGCGCTCGATCATCGGCGCCACCGTGTTCACGAGCAGCTGTGGGCTGTTGCCGCCCACGGTGGTGGTCATCGTTCGGCGCAGCCCGCGCAGGCCGAGCCGACGGGCGAGCACCGCGCCGGGATCCGGGTACGGCCACGAGACGATCGAGACCACCGCGATCGTGTCGACCGTGTCGAGGATCGAGGCCTGCGCGTCCGAATCTGCGGTGTGCGCCGCCCGCTCGAGGAGGGCGATCGGCTCCAACGCGTCGGCTGGGTCGACGGGTCGCTGCTGCGCCTGGCCGACCCCGACGATCACGGGCGTGCGCGGATCCACCGCCGGACGCTACCTGGGGGAACGCGCCGCCTCGACGCTCGGCGGCTCAGGCCACGTCGGCGCGGCGGGTGTCGCGCTCTCGTCGCAGATCGCGCGAAAGGAGCAGTACCCGCACACTGCGGCGTCGGCGACGCCCCGGAAGTCGCGTTCGGCCCGCATGGCTGTCACGGTGGCGGCGAGGTCGGCTTCGATCGCGGCGAGGTCGTCCTCACTCGGCTCCCACGGCTCCGGGTCGTCCACGACCTCGGCCGCCAGGTGCTCGTAGCGCAGCCGGAGCTGCAGACCCCGGGCCGCGGCCTGTGGCGCCGCCACCCAGGCTTGCAGCCGAGCCCCTCGGTCCTCGTGCACCGGGTAGGGCGCCACCCGGCCCGTCTTGTAGTCGCGCACATCCAAGATGCCGTCGTGCTCCCACACCGCGTCGAGGCGGGCGGTGGCGACGAACAGGGGCGGGGAGGGATACGCGCGGGCCCAGTCGATCTCGTGCCCGACCGCTTCGGCGCCGATTGGGCAGCGGCGCGCGTGGCGCTGCACCTCGTCGGCGGTGCGCGCGTCGGCGCCGTGGGTGGTCAGCACGTCCGCGACGTGCTCGGCGTCGTGGCACGAGCCGGTCCGGTGGAGCAGGTGCAGCAGCCGGTGCACCAGCAGCCCGTGGGTCGCGCCGTGCTCCACGTTGCTGGGAGGAACGCCGAGCAGCGACTTGTTCCGCCACTCCCGAGGACATCGATGCCACGACTCCAGTGAGGTCGGCGACAGCGACACGATCCCCGGGAGGAGCGACTCGCGTCGGGTCTGCATCGACGCGCGCACCGAGTGCGCCGGGCAGCGAGGCAGGAACCGACAGGTTCCGCAACCCACCCCCGGCTCGACGGTGTCGTCGTCGGCGCGGGCGCGCAGCACCGCGAGACGATCGTCGAGCCAGCCGCCCTGCGACGCCAGCCCCTCGGGGAGCTCGACCGTCGCCTCGCTCGTCGACCCGGCCAGCAGGTCCACGCACGTCACCAGCAACGGACCCTGGTCCCACCAGCCGGTGCTGGCGAGGCGCAGCACCCCGAGGCGCACGGCCGGCACCTCGAGCGGGTCACGAGGCGCCGGGTCGCCCCGCCAGGCCAGCTGGCGAAGCTCCCGGGCTCCGTCCGGGTGGCGGACGCCCAGGTCCACCCACCCGCCGAGCACGACCCGGCGACGGGGCAAGAGGGTGGGCTCGTCGACGGGAAGACACACGTCGACGCCGTGGCGGGGGAACAGTGCGGCGTACCAGTCGCTCGCCCGCTCGAGCACCGCCCGCTCCTCCGGCGTCAGCTCGGGTGGATCCGGCCACGCGCCGGTCGTCGCGTGCCACGTCCGTACCCGGTCCAGCAGCGCGCTGCGCACGCGCGCTCGGTTCACCGGATCGCTCGTCGCTGGCGCGCGGGTCAGCTCGCACGAGAGACGCCGCGGGCACAGCGTGTCGGCGTCGCGCAGCAGAAACGGTGTCACCTTCGGCGGATCGTCATCGGTGCGGTCCACGCCTGCGAGGGTACCGGCGTCGCGCGCGATGAACGCGGGAAAGCGATCGGGCGCCCGTACAATGCTGGCGTGGCCATTGAGGACCCTGGGTCACGCTCGCGCCTCCGGATCGTGGTGCGCGTGCTCGTCGCGTTGATCGTGGTCTGGGTGCTCGCCACTGGCGCGCTCGTCCTCATCGCCCGCCAGCGCGTCAACCACGGGCTGAACGCGCTCCAGGCGGCGCGGGACCACCTCAGCGCGCAGGCGCTGCTGACTGGCCAGGCGCTCCCCGCACTCCAGGCCGCCGAGCGAGACTTCTCCTCCGCTCACTCGGCGGCCAGCAACCCGGTGCTGGCACCGTGGTCACTCGTCCCGCTCGCCAACGACAACGTCGATTCGATCCGGTCGCTCACCGGCGCCGCCGAGCGGATCGCTCGAGTCGGCGCCACCGCGGCCCGCGACGGCTCTGCCGCGCTGCGTCAGCCGGCGAGCACCGGAGCGCAGCGCCTGGCGCTCCTCGACCAGGTCGGCGCGCTCGCGGCCCGCGCCCAACAGGGACTCAACAACATCAAGCTCGGACCCGACTTCTTCCTCGTCGGACCGCTCGGCAGCGCCCGGGCCCGCTTCCTCGACCGGCTCGCCAGCCTGCGCAACACGATCGCGGACGCCCAATCGCTCGCCCAGGGAGCCGCGGAGCTGCTCCGCGGGCCGCACAACTACCTCGTGCTCGCCGCCAACAACGGGGAGATGCGCGCCGGCTCGGGCATGTTCCTCTCCGCCGGGGTCGCCACCTTCGCGAACGGCTCGTTCACGATGGGCCCGATGGTCCCGACCCCGACCATCAACCCGCCGCCCGGCGCGGTCCCCCTCACCGGCGCTCTCGCCTCCCTCTGGGGCTGGCTGGCCCCCAGCGCGGACTGGCGGAACCTCGCCACGACCCCCCGCTTCGACGCGACGGCGCCGCTCGCCGCCCAGATGTGGCAGGCCGAAACCGGCCAGCACGTCGATGGTGTCCTCGCGGTCGACCCCGTCACGCTCCAAGCCTTGCTCGCCGCCCAGGGGCCAGTGCAGGTCGGCGCCCAGCAGCTCTCCGCCGCCAACGTCGTTCCGTTCTTGCTGCTCGACCAGTACGCCGGCATCCCCGCCGACGTCGCCGACCAGCAGGACCGCCTGGACCAGCTGAGCGGCGTCGCCCGGGCGACCGTCGACGCGCTGTCCTCCCGGCCCTGGCAGCCCAGCGCCCTCATCAGCGAGCTGTCCGGCGTCGGGAAGGGCCGGCACGTGCTCGCTTGGTCGTCGGACCCCGTCGAGGAGCAGGCCTGGAAGGCGGCCGGCATCTCGGGGCAGCTCCAAAGTGACTCGCTGGCCGTTTCGGTCATGAACTTCGGGGGCAACAAGCTGGACCAGTTCCTCCACGTCACGGCCACCCTCTCGACCCAGGTCGGCCCCAACGGGGTGAGCCGCGCCCACCTGGCCGTCGATCTTCACAACGAGGCCCCCACCGGCCTCGCCGGCTACGTGGCCGGCCCCAACCCCAACAGCGGCGCCGCCGAAGGCGTCTACCAGGGGATCCTCGCGGTGAACGTCCCCGGGACCGCGTCCCTGCCGACCCTGCACGGGGTGGCGCCCCTCCTGGAGGCGGGGATCGACGGGCCCACCAAGTCCGTGGCCGGCGGCTACTTCCAGGTGCCCCGAGGCCAGACCTTGCGGGCCACCATCGATTTCGAGCTCCCGGCCGGCGCCCAGGCGGTGGAGGTCGAGCCCTCCGCTCGCATCCCACCCATCACCTGGCACTATGGCCCCGCGCGGTTCACGGACTCCAGCCCTGAACGCTTGGCGTGGTAGTCCACTAGCGCTCTCGCTACGCTCCGTGGTAACCTTCGGACTGGCGGAACCTCCCAGATGCGTGGGGCGTTCTCTTCGGCAATGGGGCAGGCGTAAGTGGAGGGCATGATGAAGCTTCGAACCATTCGTTGGTTGAGTTGTGTAGCGGCGGTGGTGGGACTGGGTTTGCTGGTGATGGCACCAGCGGCGTCCGCCCAGACCGCCTACCCGACGACCACGACCAGCACGACGACCGTGAGCTGCACGGGCGCCACGACGGTGCAGGTCTGCGCGACATCGGTCACGTCACCGGTCCAGGTGCAGGCCGCGACGGCGAGCAGTGGCTCGCTGGCCTTCACCGGGGGCAACATCGCGTTGCTCCTCGGCCTCGGCCTCGTGCTCGCCGTCGGTGGTGTCCTGTTGGTGCGCCTCGGTCGACACCCGCACAGCGCCGCCTGAGCTCTCACCACCTGGGACTCTGAGCCATGGCTGTCGCGACGCAGCACGTCACAACCCTGCACGCGCCGTCCCGTGCGGCGACGTGGCCCCGCGCCGCCACCGCGGCGCACGCCCCGCAGTGGCTGACGCCGCTCTTCCTGCTCACCGTCGACGTGGTTGCCCTCGCCGTCGCGGTGCTGCTGGTCGGATCCAACCCCCTGCTGGTCCTGGCGTATGTGCCGCTGGCGTTGGTGAGCCTCGGCGTCGGCGGCGCCTACCGGCCCCGGATCACGCTGCGGGCCTTAGACGCCGCGCCCTGGCTGGTGGGACGGCTTGCCACCGCGGTGCTGGTCCTCGCCCCGGCCGCCTGGCTTGGCGGGGAGGTCGACGCACTCATCAAGGTGGCGCTCGTTGGCGTCGTCGCCGTCGTGGTGGGCCGCACGCTCTCGTACGCCGTCCTCCGGCGGGTCCGGCGTGCCGGCGCCCTGCTGGACCCGGCCGTCATCCTCGGTGCGGGCGAGATCGGCGCTGAGCTTGCCGGCGCGTTCCGGGACTTCCCCGAGCTCGGCGTGGCCCCGGTCGGGTTCTTGGACTGCGTCAGCGACGAGGGCCTTCCGTACCCGGTGCTCGGCGACGTCGATCGCCTCGACGCAGTCCTCGACGAGCACTCCATCCGACGGGTCATCGTGGCGTTCGGTCCCGCCCGGGAGGCCGACCTGGTCACCGTGCTGCGCCTCGCCGTCCAGCACCGGGTCGACGTCCACGTCGTGCCCCGCTTCTTTGACTGCGGAGTCGCCCCCGAAGGACCCGAAACCGACGACGTGCGCGGAATCCCCCTCTACCGGGTCCGGCGTGCGGCCTTGCGCGCCCCCGCGTGGGCGATGAAGCGGCTCGTCGACGTCGCCGTCGCCGGCGCCGTCCTGCTCGTCACCGCGCCGTTCCTCGCGGTCATGGCGGTGGCAGTGAAGCTCAGCAGCCCGGGACCCGTCCTGTTCCGCCAGCAGCGGATCGGTCAGCACGGCGAAGAGATCAGCGTCGCGAAGTTCCGCACCCTGGAGGTGAACCACGACAGCGACACGCGCTGGTCCGCCGACGACGACCCCCGAGTCACGACCGTCGGCCGGATCCTCCGGGCCACCTCACTCGACGAGCTCCCCCAGCTGTGGGGCGTGCTCCGAGGTCGGATGTCACTGGTCGGACCCCGCCCCGAGCGGCCCTTCTTCGTCGAGCGGTTCGGGGCCAGCATCGACGGCTACGGGGACCGGCACCGGCTACCCGCCGGCCTCACCGGCTGGGCCCAGGTGCACGGGCTGCGCGGCGACACCTCGATCGAAGAGCGATCCCGCTACGACAACCAGTACATCGAGCACTGGTCGTTGTGGCGAGACGTCGTGATCCTGATCCGCACCGCGGCGGAAGTCGCCCGCTCAGCGAGCCGCTGAGCGCCAGACCGGACCGGTCGGCTCAGGTGCAGCCGACATCCAGAATCTGCGCGCACGTCTGCTCGAGCTCCCGTCGGAACCGATCGGGCGCGAACTGCTCCGCGTGCCGGCGGATCACGCCGGCGTCAAACGACGACGGGAGAAATGCCGACAGCTGCTCGCTCAAGGCCACCACGGGGTCCTCGCCCCGGTCGAAGAGGATGCCGGTCACGCCGTCGACGACGGTGTCGAGGGCGCCACCACCGCGGTGCGCGACGACGGGCGTGCCGCACGCCTGGGCCTCGACCGGGATGATCCCGAAGTCCTCCGTCCCCGGAAAGACCACGGCCCGACACCGCCGATAGAGGTCGCGCAAGGTCCCGTCGTCAACGCCGCCGAGCACCTCGACGCTCGGTCCAGCGAGCCGCTCCACCGCGCGCCGCTCCCGTCCGTCGCCGACAACCACGAGTTGGACACCCGCGCGTCGCGCGGCTTCCACCGCCACGAGCGGCTGCTTGTAGGGCACGAGGCGCCCCGCGAACAAGAAGAAGTCGCCGCGAACGCACCGTTCGTCGGGCGTGAACCATGCTACGTCCACGGGTGGGTGCACAACGGTCGACTCTCGTCCCCACCATTGCTTGACCCGTCCGGCGACGGCGTTCGAGTTGACCACGATCCCTCGAGTGCGACCCGCCGCGGCCCGGTCGGGGCGCCGTTGGGTGGCCGCGAACGCGGACAGCGCGATCGCGCCGAACACCCCGCCGGGTTCGCCCCGACGCGTCGACGGCTCCCAGATCCAGCGGGCTGGGCTGTGCGTGTAGGAGATCACTGGTACCTGACTCGGCGGCCGCACCCGGTTCGCGAAGGCGTGATGGCTGGTCACCACGAGATCGAAGCCCGAGAGGTCGAGATGCGCGAACGCGCCGGGCAGGAAGGGGAGGAAGCGCGCGTAGCTCGTACCCCCGTGATAGCGGCGCTCAAGCCGGGATGATCGCAGGTCCGAGCCGCGAAGGCTCGAGGGGACGGCGTCGGGGTCGATGATCGCCGCGTAGATCGGTGCGTCGGGCCAGATCCGATGCAGCTGCTCGACCACCCGTTCCGAGCCGCCGATCTCGGTGAAGCGCTCGTGCACGATCGCGACGCGCATCACGGCCCCGCTGGGTGGGCGGCGAGAAGCCGAGCGAGGCGCGCGGTCAGATCGTCAATCTCGATCACCATCCGGCGATACGCGGATCGTGACCCGCCGAAGGGGTCGGCAGTGTCGTCCGCTCCGGACTGGCCTAACAGGTCCGATGGTCCACGACCGGCCGCCAACTCCGTCAGCCAGTCCTGGAGCAGCACCCCGGGCCGCGTGCCCGCAACCTGCTCCCCGCGTCGCACCAGCTCCTTGAGGGTAAAGGTCCTCGCCGCGGTATCCGGCGCCCGCAGGATGACGTCACGGACATGACGGCGTTCCATGCCCACGATGAGATCGGCACCTTCGGCCAGTTCGAGGTCGAGCACGACGCTCGTATGATCACCGATCCCGAGCTCGCGACCGGCGAGCTCGTCGACGAGCTCGCGCGGGCAGCGATGCCCCGCGTCCAGGAACCCAGCGGACTGCACCGACGCCGGGACCCCGAGGCGTTCGAGCTGTTGGCTGAGCATGATCGCGGCGACGGGGGAGCGACACCGGTTGGCCGTACACACAACGAGCACGTTCACGGCGGAAGCCTACTGACCGGCCAACGACGCGCTGTTCTTAGCGTCGAGCAAGTTGCTGCACGGTGTTCCACGCCGGCTTGGACTGACCTTCGGACTCAAGCAGCGCGAAGTGACCTTCGAGATCATTCGAACGCCCCGAGTCCTCACCCCAGTCGTAGACGAAGACACGGGCAACCGTGTCCCGCCAGGTCGTCAGTGCCTGGACGAGGGCCTCGTGGAGATAGCGGGCCTGGTCGGCTTCGGAAATGCCCCCGACTGCGTGCGTCGCGGAGCTCCATCCGATCTCGGTGATCCAGATCGGTCGCGCCATGCCCGCCGCGGCGACGGTTTGCGCGATGACCGGGACCCGCTGGTACGAGTATTCGATCGGCCCGCCGCGAGGCCCATGGCTCTTCGGGTCGGGGTATGGGTGCACCGACCAGGCGTCCACATACGGGGCGATCGATGGCGTGACCGCCAGCAGCTGAGTCAGCCACGGGCTACTCCCCGACGCTCCGGGCGCGAGGTCGCCCGAGACGAGGATCTTGATGCTCGGCACGGCCTGGCGGATGGCGGCGCCGGCGGCGCGCACCAGCGCGGCGTACCCCGCCGGGTCAGCGCTCGGCTCCCAGAAGCCATGCCACCAGGGCTCGTTCCACACCTCGACAGCTTGGAGCGGCCGAGGAGCGAGCTTGGGTCGCGCCGCCCAGAAGGTGCCGCCGGGCCCGTAACGCTGCGCGACCGCGGTGGCATACTGCGCGAAGTCCGCCGGATCTCGGGGTGGATAGTACACGCTGCCCAGGCCGCTGGGATCCGACGAAGCCCACGGCGCGGAGAACGCCAAGATGGCGAGCACGTTGACGCCGGCCTTCGACGCCCCCGTCATCAGCGCGTCCGATCGCCGCCAATCGAAGTGTCCGCGAGCTGGCTCGAGCAACGACCAGTAGAAGGCCTCCCGGTCCCATTGCACCCCGCCCGCTCGGATGCGCCGAAGCTCTCGGATCGTCTCCGATGCAGACGAGAAGATCAGGCTTCCGACCACGCCGACGCGTCCGCGATCGAGCCCGCGGGGTCGCGTCGTGGCCGCGGCGGAACCCGCGGAGCCCAAGCCCACCAAGCCTGCGACGAGCACCCCGACCAGCAGACTGCGGATCCGGTGACGAAACATCCGTGCGGATGGTAGTGGCACGATTCACGGATCAGTCGGCCGCAAACCAGCGCGCGGTAGGGTGCCCCGATGGCCGCAGGTCGCGCGCTGATACACGGATGAGCACCTTGCATTGGCCGATTGACCGAACGCTGAACTACGGGCGGCACGCGGTCTCGGAGTTGTGTGACCTGGCCGCTCCGTTCGACCGGGTGGTCGATCTCGGCGCGGGAGCAGGAGATGACCTCGCGTCCGCACGACGGGCTTCTCCCGGTGCCGAGCTCCACGGAGTGGAGCTCGAGCCCGACAAGTTTGCCGAGCTGACAAGAAACGGGATTGCGGTCCACGCGATCGATCTTGAGCACGAGCCGCTCCCCTTCGAGGACGAGAGCGTCGATCTCGTCATCTCGAATCAGACGCTCGAGCACACCAAGGAGATCTTCTGGATCTTCCACCAGATGGTGCGGGTGCTGCGCGTCGGTGGACATCTGCTCGTGGGGGTTCCGAACCTGGCGGGCATCCAGAACCGGATCCTCCTCGCCGCGGGCCGCCAGCCGTCGGTGATCCGAACCGCATCAGCGCACGTCCGCGGCTTCACGATTCCGGGACTCGAGGATTTCATCGATCAGTGTTTCCCCGGTGGCCTCGAACTCGTGACGGTGCGGGGATCGAACTTCTATCCGCTGCCCCGGGCCCCGGCGCTGTGGTTCGCTCGGCGGTGGCCGAGGCTGGCCTGGAGTGTGTTCTTGCTCTGGCGCAAGACGCGGGCCTACGAGTCCGAGTTTCTGCGCTATCCGCATGATGAGGCGCTCGAAACCCCGTTCTTCCTCGGCGGGCCCGACGGTCGCTACAGCGCGCTGCTACACGAGCACGCCGAGTCCTCCCCGCGCGCGCACACAGCCCCGGACTAGTGACGCAAGGTAGACGAGTGGCAGGACGAGGAACGCGAGCGTCTCGAGGGGCCGCCACACGCGCACGGCGCCGAGACCCTGGTACTTCGCTCGAACCGCGACACCGGCGGCGACCACCACGGCGAGTCCGATCACGACGGCGAGCAGCGACTGCACGACGGCGCCGACAACAAGGACCGTCCAGCCCAGCCCGCTCAGGACCGAGACGAGATGGAGTGGGCGGTGAATCCGGACCGGCCCGAACCGTTTCACCTCGATGAGCTTGCGATACAGCGCCCGGTGGCGACGGTACAGCAGCGGGTCGAACACGTACCGGCGCGCGTGGCGGAGACACGACCCCACCGAGGTGAACTGCGCCGGATGTTCCACGATCACGGTCCGGTCGATGTCGTGACTTGCGCCCTGCTCGAGGGCCTCGAATCCAAAATCGGCGTCCTCGCGGAAGTACAGGCCGGACCGCGAGTCGAAGTACGCGACGTCGTAGCCTCCGATGCGCTCGAAGATGGTCCGCCGAACGAACAGATTGCACGGAATGAACGACGGCACGGGAACGGGTTCGGCCCGCCGCGTCGAACGGTCGGTCCCCTCGAGCCGGGTCTCGCCCTCGAGGATGTCGACCTCGGTGCAGTCCAGGTGCTCACCAGCACGCTCGAGCCAATCGGGCACGATCACGACGTCGTCCTCGGTGAAGGCCAGGTAGTCGCCGACGGCTCGGGCCGCCCCCGCGTTGCGCGCCGCCCCCGGTCCTCCGTGGTCGACGCGCACGGTCACCAGCTCGATCGGCATCGTCAAGGCCGACAGCCATGCCGCGGTGTCGTCGTCCGAGCCGTCGTCGACCACGATCACCTCGAAGCTGTCCCGGGGGACCGTCTGGAGGGCCAGGGATCCCAAGCAACGCTCAAGCGAGGCCCGGCGATTCCGGGTCGGAACGACGACAGAGAACCTCGGGGCCATCCGGCTCAGGGTCTCGCGTAACTGGCCCGTGCCGACGTCCGAGTTCGCCGCACCACGCGTGCCCCCTCGGCCGTGCCCCCACGCGCCGCGCCGGAACCTCGGTCCACGACATCGACGACGGTCACACGAGCCTCGTGATCCCCGAGATCCAGGCCGGCGCCCACCACGATGACCCAGTCAGCAAGCTTCGCCTGACCCGGCGTTCGCGACGCGCGCGGCAACTCGGCATTTGGCTATCAGGTTAGCTCCGGAAACTCGCGATTCTGCGCACTTCGTGCGCTCGCCACCGTTTCGGTGACGGTGGGTCGTACACTACGAGGCGTGAATTCGCGGGAAATCATGTGACCAGAGAGACGCTTCGCCCGATCTGGAGTTACAAGTGGTGGTTGCTGCTCTTCGCGATCGCCGCTGCCGCGGGCGGCTACTACTTGAGTTCGCGGGAATCGAACACGTACGAGGCGACGGCGTCGGTGCAGCTCGAGTCGGGCCTCCAGGCCAGTGGTCAGTTCATCGATCAGCCCACGCTGATGCAGCTCGCGAACACCTATCAGAGCCTCGCCGGCACAGATGCGGTGTTGCAGCTCGCGATCCAGTACCTGCCCGCCCAGCCGACCACGACCCCGACCTCGACCACCACGACCGTGCCTCCGGCCTCCACGCCGACGACCGTCGCGGTGCCCCAGCCACCCACGACCCTCGAGCTGCGGATCAAGCATTCCGTGACGATCTCGCAGGAGAACGAGGTCACCGTCCTCGACTTCGTGGCCGACACCGGAAGTCCCCAGACCTCCCAGGAATATGCGCAGGCGTACGCCGAGGGGTTCGTGCAGTACGTGACGACTTACCAGACCGGGCAGCGCAACGATGCGCTCAACCGGATCGCCGCCCAGGTCTCCCAGATCGAGGTCCAGCTCAGAGCGGTCCCCGTCTCGCCCGACCCCAACGCGCCCGAGGACCCAACCCGCACCGCGCTCACGACCGAGCTCACCGCGTTAGGGACTCAGGCTGCGACCGAAGAAAGCATGCCGCGCGACACCGCGACGCTCGTGCAGCCCGCGACGATTCCCACGAGCCCGATCTCCCCAGTCCCCAAGCGCGACGCCGCGCTCGCCGCTCTCGCAGCGTTGATCCTCGGAGTGGTGATCGTCTACCTACGCGCCGCACTCACCGATCGATACGACTCGGGTGAGGATGCCAGTGACGACCTCGAGCTCCCCCTGCTTGCCGAGGTGCCGCGCCTCGCGAACCAGCCCGAGATTCGCATCGAAGCGTTCCGAGCACTGCGAACGAGCGTGCTGTTCGCGCTGCGCGGTCGATCGAGCATGGTCGTGCTCGTCACAAGCGCCGAGGAAGTCGCCGGGAAGACGTTCGTCACCATCAACCTGGCGACCTCACTCGCGCTTGAGGGCCGGAAGGTTCTCGCTGCTGACGCCGACCTTCGCCGACCCACCCTGCACAAGGTCACCGACATTCCCATTTCCCCAGGGCTCGCCAACATCCTGCATGGCTGGTTCGCCGAACTCCCAGCTCGGGTGGTCCCGGTCGGGGGTGGAGTGGCCGTCGATGTCATGCCGGCCGGACTGCTCAATCGCGAAGCCTCGGAGCTGTTCTCACGCGAGCGGATCGAAACGGTGATCGCCGGCCTCCGCGAGCAGTACGAAGCGGTCATCTTTGACAGCCCACCGGTGGGCGCAGTCGTCGACGCGGCGATCATCGCCGGACGAGGTACCGACGGCGTGCTCTTCGTCGTCAACGCCCACCGCACGCACAAACGCGACGCGCGGCGAGCAGTGCAGACGCTTCGTGCCCTTGAAATCCCGCTGCTCGGCATCGTCTACAACGGGTCCTCGGCTCGCCGGGCGCGCTACCCACAGCGATACGCCGCCCGGAGGCGCTGGATCCGGACCTGACCATGCTCCTCGAACGCGTTGGTCGGGTTGGCGCCGTCGTAATCGCGGGACTTCTCGCCGGGCTGGCCGTCGCTGGTCTCATCGCCGGCATCGGCTTGGTCGGCGCCTTGATCCCGTTCGCGCTCGCCGCGGGCCTGTTGTTGGTGGAGAAGCCGTGGTGGGCGTTCGGGGTCCTCGCCGTGGTGATCATCCTCTTCGAGGAGGATCCGACCCAGGGCCTCATCAGCCAGGAGGCCTTCTTCCACCAGGCGCTCCCCGGAATCGTGCTCTCGCCCGCCAACCTGCTGCTCATCGCCGTGGTGATCGCCATCGTCTTCGACGTTCGCCGCACCGGCCGAGCGTGGCAAGCCCCGGGGCTGCTCGCCTGGCCGCTCGCAGTACTCGCCATCGCAACCATCGGCGGAGCAATCGTCGGCTTCACGAACCCGACGCACGACACGACCCAACTGCTCAACCAGATTCGCAGTCTGACGATCCTCATCATCGCACCGTTCGCGATCGTCAACCTCCCGACACCGCCCCGCGCCGTTCGCAACGTCGTGATCGGCGCGGTCATCATCGGAGGTCTGACCGGGCTCGATGGTCTCGCTTCGTACGCCACCGGCGCGGGCAAGACATTGGATGGGGTGACGATCACCTTCCTCGCCGAAACCCCGAACTGGTTCACGGTGCTGCTGATCCTCGGAGCCCTGGCCCTGGTGATCGGGCGGGGTCGACTGCCGCTCTGGGCCACGATCGCCAGCGTGTTGGCGCTCCTCTCCTTGGTGCTGAGCTTCCGCCGCAGCTTCTGGATCGGGGCGATCGTCGGCATCGTGTTCGTGATCGTCGCGGTCCGGGGCGGCCGGCGAGCCCGACTCCTCCCCGTCGCCGTGGCGGCCGCCGCGATCATCCTCACCCTCTCCACCGGCCTCATCGGCGGCGCCCAGGGAGCCCTCACCCAACGGTTCAACCAGCTGAGCCCGACCCAGATCCAGTCATCGCAAGATGACCGCTACCGCCTCGACGAGACTCGGAACGTCTGGGCCGAGATCCAGGATCACCCCGTCACCGGGCTCGGTCTCGGCACGCCGTGGGTGGTTCGCGACCCGCTCTCGCAGACGCTCCCCCAGGGCACGTTCTACAACCACTTCGCCCTGCTCTGGTTCTGGTTGCACCTCGGAATCCTCGGCCCCATCATCTACCTCTGGCTCTTCGGCGCCGGCGTCGTCGAGGCGTTACGGGTCGGGCGACGCCACCGCGACCGTGTCGTTCGCGCCGCGGGCGTCGCCGTTGGCGGCGGCCTGGTCTGCCTCGCGGTGGCCGAGGTCACCGCCACCTACACCGGCGCCGACCCGCGGTTCGACGCTCTGCTGGGCTTGGTCCTGGGCTTTGTGGTGTGGGCGCGGTTGACCGAGACGGCCGACACTGCCCCTCCGGCCGCGCCCGCCCCCGCGTTGCGCAGCCCGCCTCGGACCGCCGACGCTTAGGACAGGCGTCCCCGGTCGCGGGCGAGGCGCTCGTGGATCTCCACGAGCGGCGCCGCGACCATCGGCCAGTCGAAACGGCGTTCAACCTCCCGCCGGCCCGCCTCTGACAGCCGACGGGCGAGCGCATCATCGCCAATGACCCGTGCCGCTTGCGCGGCGAGATCGTCCGCCGAATCGCCGAGCAGGACGTGCATGTCCGGCGCCAAGCCGAGACCGGACACCCCGAATGGCGTCGACACGACCGGGACGCCGGCGGCGAGCGCGCCCAGCACCTTGAGCCGCGTTCCGCCACCGCCACGAATCGGCATGACACTGACCCGCGCCGTGGCGAATACCGACGAGAGGTCTGGGACCTCGCCTTCGACCCGGAGCCACGGCGAGACGCGATCGGCGAGGCTCGGTGGTGGCTGGCGGCCGACCAGCCTTAGCGCGGCGTCCGGGACGCGCGCCCGGAGCCGGGGCATCACGTCGTCGACGAGCTCGCGGGCGGCAGCCGCGTTGGGCAGGTAGTCGTACGAGCCGACGAACACGACGCCCGCCCCCGACGGTGGGAGGCGATAGGGGATAGCTGCGCAGTCGACACCGTTGGCCACGACGACGACCTCCCGGGCGCCATAGGCGCGCACCGCGTCGGCGTCCGCGTCGCTCGTCGCTGTGACGACCGCGGCACGAGGGATGAAACGGCGCTCGAAAACGTCGATCTTGTGAGCCTCCCAACGCAGCCGGGATCTTCGGACCGCCCAGGTCTCCATCTTGACTGCGGTGCGGGCGACCTCCGTCTCCAAGTTGTGGGCATCCATGACGACCGGGGCGCCCGCTCGGAGTGCGGTGGGCATGGTAAAGGCGTGCGACGCGTGGACGGTGTCCCAGGCGCCCCGGTCGACGTAAGTGCGAAGCGCTCGGCTCGTGTGCCGTGTGACCTGGTAGGGCATCCGCAGCGACGTTGCGAGGGAACGAACCCGCGACGGTGAAGATCCGACGCTGACGACGTCGAGCTGCTGGTCTTCGCTTGCGGGCGCCGGACCGAGTGTCACCAGCTCCACGTCCATCGCGCCCGCCAACGCCCGGGCCAGATAAAGGTCCCGCTCGCGCGCACCCGTCGTGGGCGGGATCGGCGAGTCGGCGAGGAACAAGACCCTCATCGCCGCCACCCGTCGAAGATCGGCGGTCGCCACGAGATCCGGTCACTGGCCAGCCAACCGATCCAGAGCGGTTCGTCGATGCGGTGCGCGGCCGCGTCGACGTCCACCAGGGCCCGCCAGGTCCGACGGCGAAGCGGATGCCGGCGCCACGGCCGGCCGTCCCGCGAGTCGGTCATGACGATCGGGCAGCCCGCGAGTCGTGCCGCCAGCGCGACACGCGGCCGGGGCGCGAGCCCGTCGGTCACGATCCGGCACGCGGAGGTGCCCTTCAGCGCTCGTCGCCAGGCCCGAAAGCCGGTGCCGTCGAGGGGCTCGATCTCCAGGTTCTTCGACACGCGTGCCGGTAGCGCCGCGGACACTGGGACCACGAGTCGCACCCGCCCTTGGGCTGATAGCTGTTGCGCCAACACGATGGCGGCGCGACTCGCGTCGGGCGCCGCGGGCACCACCGCCACCGGGCCGTCGGGATCCGAGAATCCCTCCGCGTCACGCCATGTGATCGCACCGAAGAGCGGCAGGGCGAGCAGGTAGGCGATGCCGCCAATCGCGACCTGGGCGAGCGGCGGGAGGAAGTAGCCCGGCAAGAGCACGCCGATCAGCACGGCGGCCGGGCCGAGGAGCCGGAACATCGACGCCTCGAACAGCTTGACCTTCACCGCGCGTCGAACCGCGATCACCGAGGCCACAAGCACCGCGAACTCGGTCACTGTTGTCGCCGCCGCGGCGCCGATGAGCGAGAACGGCGGGATCAAGGTGAAGCAGAGCACCAGCGTCAAGGTCAGCGACGAGAGCGCGACGCCGATCAGGATCCGCTCGCGTCGCTGGACGAGCAGCACCGCTTGGGCGAGTCCGGCCAAGAAGATGAAGCCGGCGGCGGGCAACAGGATCGCGAGTGCGGTCCCGCCGGTTCCGTAGTGAGCAAAGCCCGGGATCGCGGTGAAGGCTCGCTGGGCGGTCATTGCCCCGCCAATGGCGATCGGGACGGCCAGGACCAGCAGTACACGCGCAATTCGTCGCACCCGCCGTTGGAACAGCTCGTGGTCCCGTTCGCTGCTTTGGGACAGCACCGGCATGACGATGACCATCACGACGCTGGGGATCACCCCGATCGTCGTCAGTACGCGGTAGGCGGCGCCGTACTGGCCGACGTCGGCGGACGAGTGGAAGGAGGCGAGGATCAGCGTGTCAATGCCGTAGTAGATGGTCGTGATGAGGTTGATGAGCCCGACCGGCCACGCGACACGGCCGATCGTGGCCATGACCGCCAGGCGCGGTCGCCAGCGCAGCTTGGCGAGCCGCAACGCGGCAGGAATGATGAGCAGCTCGGTGAGGCTGTTGGCACCGACGTACAGCCAGAGAAACGCGATCGGCCCGGCGTGCAGCGCGGCGAGCAGGATGGTCCCACCCGCGAACACGCCAGCTTCGAAGGCCTCGACCGCGGCGGGCCAGCCGACCCGAAGGCGAACCTGGAGCGGGATGCGCGCGGGCTCCATCGCCAGTGTCACGAGGAGGACGCCCGCCACCATCGCCGCCTCTCGCTGGCTCTGCGAGTAGTCCACGAGCGTCAGCAGGCCGACCATTGCTCCGTACGTCGCGATCCCGACCAGCACCCGGACGTACGCCAGGTTTGGGATCAGCTCGGGTTCGCGTCCAGGCTGCCGCGCGACGTCACGGTTCACGGTGGTCTGGAAGCCGAAGTCCGCGAGATACGAGAAGATCGCTAAGGCCGCGAGACCAAACGCGTAGGTACCGAGGCCGCTGGGGCCGAGCGCCGATGCGGTGACCGCGAACGCGACGAATAACAGAACGGTTGCGACAACCCTCGACGACGCCAGGTTGAGCAACCCGCGGGCGGCCGGGCGGGTGGCTTGGTCGGGAACGACGGAGGGACCGTCGTCGCTCACGACGCCGCAGAGCGCATGGCGTCGATCAAGCGGCTCGTCTGCTGGCGGTTGTCGAAGCAACGCTCGGCGCGGGCTCGCCCTTGGCGGCCCAACGCGGCCCGGCGGGTTGGATCGTCGGCGAGTCCCCGAAGCGCGGCTCGGAGCGCTTGCCGGTCACCTCGGGGCACGACGATGCCCGCGTCTTCGATGATGTCCGGGATCCCGCCGACGTCCGAAGCGACCACGGGTGTGCCGCACGCCAGGGCTTCGACGATCGCCCACCCTGCCGTGTCGGCGTGGCTCGGCAGGCAGAAGATGTCGGCTTGCTGGTACAGCTCGATCAGTCGATCGTCGCCCGGGCTGAGCTCATGCCACGAGACCCCTTCGGCGGCCGGTGGTGCGTCCTGAGTCACCGCGTCGAGCGCGCATCGGCTTCCGAGGTCGGGTCCGAGGGCCGCGAGCAGGTCAGCGCCACCTTTGGCCTCGAACCGCGCGCCGACGAAGAGCACGCGGATCCGGGACCGCTCCGTCCTCGGGCGCGGGGCGAACCGCTCGAGGTCCAGTCCCGGGTGCAGCGTCATGATCCGCGCCTTCGGGGCGGCGCGCCGGACGGAGTCGGCGGCCCATTGCGTCCAGGCCAGCACCCGCGCCGCCCGTTCCAACACGCGGCGTTCCAACGCCAAGCTGGGAAGGAGGGTCGCGTGGGTCCACGGACGGACCCGTTGCCACGCCTCCAGCCCGGCGAACGCCTCGATGGAGGCATCGACCGAGAGGAACGTCGGAACCCGATCGAGGATGGATCCCAGCAGGAGCGCGCTGGCCTGCGTGTGCACATACAGCACGTCGGCGATCTGAGCGGCCCGCGAGCTCCGGATCGCCCTCCGGGCTCGCAGGCTCTGGACCAAGTGCCACCGGGTGGGCTGGAAGTCGAGGCTGAATGGGAACAGACCAGGAACGCTTCTCGCCGCCCACCCGGCGATGCTTCCCTCAGGAGCCGGTCCGAGCAGGTGGGCGTCGACATCGTCTCGACGACTCAGCCCGGCTCGGAGCGCGCTCTCCAACATCCCGTGCCCGAGGATCCCGGTTCCCACCGTGCCTTCGTTGTAGAAGAGCGCTCGAAGGGGCTCGTCCACTCGAGCGAGACTACGCGATGGCGTGATCTGGCCCGTGCACCAGTGTCAAGGCCGCCGCTCGAGCCGGGCGGCGAACGGCCGGGTCGAGCATCTTCGCTTCCACGATGAATCCCGGATCGGCCACCGCCGGGAGCGAGCGGCCTACCCTCGACGCTGATCGGAACAAGAGGCACGTGCCGAGAGTCGGCAAAGAACGGCGTGTCGATGGACGGTTCGACCACCACGGGGATGTGAGCGATGGATGAAGCGCTACCCCTCAACCCGTTCGCTCCCACCGCGCCGGTCTGCTTCATCTCGACACATCTCGATGACGTGGCCCTGTCGTGCAGTCATTTCCTGGCCGCTCACCCGGGGGCGACCGTCGTCACGGTCCTCGCCGGTGCGCCGCCTGAGTCCCGCGCCGACGGATGGAACGCCAAGACGACCGGCGAGGGGTACGCCCAGAGTGCTCTTCGGGTCCGAAGAGATGAAGATGCGACGGCCCTCGCCCTCGTGCACGCCGCGCCGTACTGGCTGGACCTTTGGGAGGCCGAGTACCTGGTTCGCCCAAGGGTCAAGGGAGGCTCGGGGCGCGGAGTCCCGGGAATCTCGAAGGTCAGCCGCTACGCGTTGTCGAAGGTTCACGCGAGGCTCCGAGCGTCGTCGACGCGCTCTCAGCGTCCAGTCGTCGACGCGCTACGACGAGCCCTCGCCGAGGTCGCGCCGGCATCGGTCGTGGCGCCGGTGGGTCTCTACCACGCAGATCACCGAACGGTCAGTGACGCATGCTTGACCGTCGCTCGCGACTCCACACTCGACTGGTATCTCTACCTCGATATGCCGTACGCGCAGAACTTCCCGCGCAAGGTCACGAGGCGACTTTCCAAGCTCGCGGCGAGGTTCACGCTTGAGGCGCTAGCGTCGGTCGCCGCATCCGGAGACACGAAACGACAGGTCGCGTCAGCGTACCGATCTCAGTTCGAACCCGTGAAACAGGGGCTGGCGATCTTCGAGGATGCACTCTCGGATCCCGAGCGGTACTGGCGGATCCTGCGACACCCGGCGCCGGTCTCGTCGACCACGAGGCCCGGGCAATGACCCGGGCCACAAGATCCCGGATTCAGCCTCGTCTCGGCTGCCCGACGCGCGTAGCTTCTTCAGACCGCGCATCCGGATCCCCAACTGCGGAGCGCGCCCGCCATCGCGGCATAGGTCCGTGAGCTCCAACCTGCGCGTTGCGGTCGACGCCAGCGTGCTCGCCTGGGGGTGGAGCGGCATCCCGAAGTACGTCCACCGCATCGTGCGAGAGCTGGCCACCCGAGACGATGTCGAGATCACCCTGCTCGCCAATACCCGACGGTGGGGCTTCTCCGGGATCGAGGGGGTGAACGAGGTCGTCGCCCGCCGTCCGGGCGGCGGACTCTGGCGCAACGAGTTCGCGAGCCGCTGGCTGGCCCGAGAACGACCGGACGTGTTCTGGGCTCCGGCGATGGTCCTCCCCCGGCGCCTCGCAGTGCCGTCGGTGGTCACGATCCACGACCTCACCCCGATCACGATGCCCCAGACGAAGTCGGTGCGGGGCCGACTCGAGTTTCGGACGATCCGCGAATCGGCCCGCCGGGCGGAGCGTCTCATCGCGGTGTCGCGCTGGACAGCTTCGGAGCTCGAGCGCGTCGTCGGGGTCGCCGAGACCGGGGTCACTGTGGTGCCCAACGGAGTCGATGACCAGTTCTCCCCGGGCGACCGCGGCGCCGCCCACGCCAACGTGCGGGCACGGTGGGGTCTTGAGGGACCCATGGTCCTCGCCGTGGGAACGCTCGAGCCGCGAAAGGGTCTCGACGTGGTGTTCAACGCCGCGCGCGTGGCGGGCGAAGCGTGGCAGCTGGTCCTCGCCGGCGCGCTCGGTGATCACGGCGCAGCGATCGCGGCTGCCGCTGCCACGGTTCCCCGGTGTCGGCGGCTCGGCGCGGTGACCGACTCGGAGCTGGTGGACTTGTATCGGGCCGCGGAGGTCGTCGTCGCGCCATCGCTGGTCGAAGGTTTTGGCATGGTGCCGCTCGAAGCGATGGCGTGCGGGACACCGGCGGTCATCGCCGCGGGTTCGGGTGCACTCGAGGACGTCAGCGGGCCAGCGGCCCTCGTGGTACGGGACCGCAATCCGACAGCGTGGCAAACCGCGATCGCCGCCGCGCGAGACCGGCACGAGGAGCTGAGCCGAGCCGGGACGGCCCTCGCCGCGCAGTACCGATGGGCGAGCGCGGCGGCGTCCACCCTGGAGGTGCTGCAGCTCGCCGCCGACCCGGCGGCCTCGCGCTAAGGCCGTCGGCTTCGGGCTCTCCGAGCGCGCACGCCGGTCTCAGCGACGCGGAAACCAGGCGGTGGTCCGGTGGTCAGCTATAGGCGATGAACACGCCGTCCGCCTCAATGAGACGGAGCTGATCCTCAGTACGCGTGATCGGATAGAAGCCGCTCGGAGCGAAGCCGAGACGTTCGACCGTCTCGATGGCCTCGGTGAATCCCGGTGTGCCGTCGTAGATATTGATGAACGACAGTTCGATCTGCAGACCGACGACCTTCTGGGTCTCGAGGCCCTTGAGCACCGCGAGATCGTGGCCTTGGGTGTCGCTCTTCAAGAACACGCGCTCGCACCCGCTGACGAGTTCATCGAACACGACGTCTAGGCGACGCACGGTGATCTCCTCTGTGCCCACTTCGGTTTGGCCGAAGCGTTCCGCGCCGTAGGCGTTTAGTGGATGCAGCGAGCTGAAATCATCGGCCGAGAGCGTGCGCAGCACCGCGGTCTCTTCACTATCCCCGAGACCGAAGTCGAAGGTGGCCCACTCGAGATCGCCGGCGCTTGCCTCTAGAAGCCGCGCGTAGGGTTCCCTCGCGGGTTCGACGCTCGCGATGCGACCACGGAACCCGACCTCTTCGCGCAGCATCCGTCCGTACTGGCCTTCGTTCGCGCCGACGTCAATGACGCAGTCGACATCGAGGACATCGAACACTTCGCGGAGATGCTTCGCAAGCGTTCCAGGCGCAGGCGTACGAGTCACGACGAATCCGGCACGCCTGAACGCCGCCAGGACTCTGCCCTTGATTCCCACCACGGCGCCGAAGGGTAGTCCGCGACGAAATTCCCTCGAGAGGGGCCCCGATGCTCGTCTACACCGTCATCTTCGAGCACGTCACTGTTTCCGCCTCTCAGGACTTTCTCGAGATCACCCCCGCGGACGACAAGCCCCTCAAGCTCCTCGGCCTCACTCTCGACCGCGTTGGCGGCACCGCAGATGTCGGCGATGCCCAGTGTTCGCTGTCGGGACGCTCGAGCCAGGACAGGGTCTCGACGTGGTGTTTGATGCCGCGCGCGTGGCGGGCCAAGCGTGGCAGCTGGTCCTCGCCGGCGCGCTCGGTGATCACGGAGTCGGCGATCGCGGCTCGCCGACTCCGTTCCCCGGTGTCGGCGATCGCGGCTCGCCGACTCCGTTCCCCGGTGTCGGCGGCTCGGCGCGGTGATCGATTCGGAGCTGGTGGACCTGTATCGGGGCGTGGACGTGGTCGTCGCGCCATCGCGGGTCGAGGGTTTTGGCATCGTGCCGCTCGAAGCGATGGCGCGCGGGACGCTGACGGTCGTCGCCGCCGGTTCGGGTGCGCTCGAGGAGATCAGCGGGCAAGTGGTCCTCGTGGTACTGGACCGCATTCCGGCGGCGTGGCAAACGGCGTCCACCCTGGAGGTGCTGCAGCTCGCCGCCGACCCGGCGGTCTCAGCCTCGCCGAGACCAAGCGGTTCATCGTGAGCCTCGGCCTCTGCCGCGGCACTCGATCCGCCAGCGAGTGCGCGACAATTGGATGGGACTACGATTGCACTTGGGGACGGGCGAGGGGCGACGCGAGAGGAGCCAGCGGCTGCAATGACCACCGAGACCCAAAGCGTTCGGGCTCGTCTCCGACACCTGCTCGCGCGTCGCCCGCTGGAGCCCATCGTCGTCGCCGCCCGCCGCGCCGACTACGAGCGGCGCCGCGTGCAGCGGAGAATCCGAGTCGGTCGAGTGCCCAGCCCGGATCCGAACCTGGAGGCGGCCCTGGCGGATCTCCGACGCGACGGGTTCGTGGTCCTGCGTGGCCATACCCCGCTGCCGGTGGTCGAGCGTCTACGCGAGGAACTCGAGGCGTGCCTCACCATGCCGACCGCGCTCGAGACCGTGCAGGACGACGCCGCTCGGGCCGCGAGCGGACAGGACCGGCCTGGCCCGGGCCTCGACGCCGAGGAGATCGAGGCGGGTCCCGAGCACTACCGGCTCCGAACGAACACGGTGACCGTGGCGGAGCCGCTGCTTCGGTGCCCGACGGTGTGCGAGCTCGCCTTCGACCCCACGACGCTCGCGTTGGCCGACGCCTACCTCCGGTGCCCGGCCGCGATCACCGGCGCCGATCTCCGACGCAGCTTCGTGAACGACGTCCCCGGCGTCGGTGACCTCTACAAGTTCCACTCCGACGCGAACAGCGCCCGCCTTCTCAAGTGCTTCACATATCTCAACGACGTCGACGACGGCGGCGGGCCGTTCCTGTACGTCCGGGATAGCCATCGACACCGCCCGCCGGGATGGACTAGGCAGTATCTGTGGACGCGTGACGAAATCGTCGACCTGTACGGCGCCGATCAGGTCGTCGCGGTGACCGGTCGAGCAGGTGACGTGATCATCGCCGACACTTCCGGATTCCACACCGGCTCGAAGCCGCGAACCCAGGACCGGTCGATCCTCGTCGTGAATCATGTCGTCCACAAGGAACTGAACGGCCGCCACCCGTGGCTGCAGTTGCCGACGGAGGCTTTCGAGCGGCTCGACCCCGCGCAACGACGCGCCGCCGATCTCCTCCGCATCGCGCCGACGGTCGGCGATGCCGGTCCCGCTTAGACACCTGTCCGGCTGTCGTCGACGGCCGGCGGCTCACTGCAGGTAGGACGTCACCGCCGACCAGGCTGGCTTCATCGAACCGTCCGCCCGTCGGAGCCCGTAGTGGGCCTGGGGGTCGCTCACGTTCGTCCCGTCCTGCTGCCACGTGTACAGGAAGACCTTGGCCACGAAGCTGCGCCACGGACCGAGCGCGGTCGCGAGCGCCTGCGAGACGTACTGGGCTTGTGTGGCTTCGCTGACCCCGTCGGAGCTGCCGGTCGCGGTGGTCCATCCGATTTCGGTGATCCAGATCGGTCGGGAAACACCGGCGGCGGCGGTCTCGTTCTGGGTCACCGTGACCCGGTCGTAGTTGTACTCGATCGGGCTGGTCACCTGGGGCCCGTTGGTCTCCGGGTCTGGGTAGGGGTGCACGCTCCAGGCGTCGACGTAGTTGGCGATCGCCGGGTTGCTGGCCAGCATCGGCTGGACGAAGTTGGCGATAGCGCCGTCGGTCCGGACGACCTGATCGTCTCCGGCGACGACGATTTGGACGTTCGGGTCCGCGGCGCGAATGGCCGGTCCCGCGGCCATCACGAGGCGCCCGTACGCGGCCGGGTCGGGGTTCGGCTCCCAGGACCAGTAGCCCCACGGCTCGTTCCAGATCTCCACGGCGGCCAACGGATGGACTGCCAGGTCGGGTCGGGTCGCCCAGAACGTTCCTCCTGGTCCGTAGCGCGCCACGACCGCGGACGCGAACTGCGCGTAGTCGGAGGGGTTCTTCGGGGGGTAGTACTGATTCCCGCCCCCAGTCGGGTCCGACGAGGCCCACGGCGCCGAATAGGCGAGGATGGCCAGCAAGTTGATGCCCGTCTTCGCGGTGGCGGCGACCAGCGCGTCGCTGCCACTCCAGTTGAACTGGCCTTGGGTGGGCTCCATCGTGCGCCAGTCGAAGACGTCGCGGACCCACGTGACCCCCGCGGCGGCGAGGGTCTGGAGACCGGCCGTGTCGGTGCTCTCGTCGAACCAGTAGTAGTTGGTGTTCACGCCCACCCGGCCGACGTTCGCCCCGTTGGACGACGGCGCCGTGGTCGTGGTGGTCGGCGCCGCGGTGGTCGGCGGCGTGGTGGTGCTCGGGGTTGTCGTCGGGCTCGTGGTCGTGGGGGAGGTCGCGTCGTTGGCCGGGGTGCCGACGGCGGTGGGAGTGGGCGCGGCCGGGGATGCCGGGGCCGGCGCCTGTCCGCAGCCGAATGCAGCCGCCGCGAGCGCAGTGGCGGCAGCCACGAGGCCCAGTCGGATCCGGCGGCGCTTCCGCGGTATTGCCTCCATGACCAGCCCCCTTTCGTTCGCCGACATGGGGGTTGTCGACGGGCCTCGAGGGCTGCTTGAGGCGCAATCTCACTGAGAGTGCCGGTCTCGGGGGGACTGCCACGCAAAGTGAACATCTGAGTGCCCGCGACTGGCCCGTAGACTCAGGGCTCGCTCGCTCGCTCGCTCGGACCCGGACTCGCCCATGTGGATCGCATTCGGCCTCGACCACGACCTCCGGCTCGAGGAGTCGCCGACGTGACCGACCCCTCAGTCGCCCTGACCAGCGCAGATCCGGCGGTAGCGGACGTGATTCGCCGCGAGCTGCAGCGTCAGAACACGACGGTCCAGTTGATCGCGTCCGAGAACTTCACCTCCGAGGCGGTGCTGGCCGCCCAGGGGTCGGTGCTGACCAACAAGTACTCGGAGGGCTACCCCGGCAAGCGCTATTACGGCGGGAACGCGGTCGTCGACGAGGCCGAGGAGCTCGCCCGCACCCGCGCGTGCGAGCTGTTCGGCGCCGAGCACGCCAACGTCCAGCCCCACTCGGGGGCGAGCGCCAACATGGCCGCCTACCTCGCGCTCCTCGAGCCGGGCGACACGGTGTTGGGGATGCGCCTCGACCAGGGCGGCCACCTGACACACGGCTCGCCGGTAAACTTCAGCGGCCGCCTCTACCACTTCGCCGCCTACGGAGTCGACGACGAGCGCGAGACGCTCGACTACGACGCGATCGCCGCGCTGGCGCGCGCCGAGCGCCCGAAACTCATCGTGGCCGGCGCGACCGCCTACCCGCGCGTGATCGACTTCGACGCCTTCCGGTCGATCGCCGACGACGTCGGCGCGCTGCTCCTCGTCGACGCCGCACACATCGCGGGACTGATCGCCGGGGGCGTCCATCCTTCACCGGTCCCCGTCGCCGACGTCGTCACCCTCACCACCCACAAGACGCTGCGCGGCCCGCGCGCTGGATGCATTCTCTGCAAGGCGCCCTACGCGGCAGCCATCGACAAGGCGGTATTCCCGGGCCTGCAGGGCGGCCCACTCATGCACGTCATCGCGGCGAAGGCGGTCTCGTTCCACGAGGCGGCGCAGCCGTCCTTCCACGAGTACGCGGAACAGATCATCCGCAACGCCCGCGCGCTGGCCGCGGCGCTGAGCGACGAGGGCTTCCGGATCGTCTCGGGCGGGACCGACAACCACCTGCTGCTCGTCGATCTCCGCCCGTTCGGCGTGACCGGCAAGGTCGCCCAGGAGGCCCTCGACGCCGCCGGGATCACCTGCAACAAGAACGCGATCCCGAACGATCCCGAGAAGCCCTTCGTCACCAGCGGGCTGCGGCTCGGCACGGCGGCGGTCACCACCGCCGGCATGCAGGAGCCCGAGATGGCCGAGATCGCGTCCCTGATGACCCGGGTCCTGCGGGCCGGACAGGACCAGCAGGTCGCGGCCGAGGTGCGAGAGGCGAGCAACCGCCTCTGCTCGAAGTTCACGCCGTACCCCAACCTGGCCTGAGCTCCGGTGCTCGGCTACTCGGTCGTCGGGGCCGTCGGCGCGATCACGACGTTCCTCTTGACGTTCGTCATGCGACGCCTCGCGCCCCGAATCGGCGCGATGTCGATGCCGGGCAACCGCAGCGTCCACGCCGAGCCGACGCCCTCACTCGGCGGCGCGGCCATGTTCGCCGGGTTTCTGGCCGCGATGGCGGTCGCCTCCCAGCTGAACCAGTTCCACGAGATGTTCGCCGACTCCTCGGAGCCCCTCGGGTTGCTCTTCGCGGCGGGTGTCATGTTCCTGACCGGTGCCGTCGACGACCTGCGCGAGGTGTCACCCCCGGCGAAGGTCGCGGGTCAGGTGCTCAGCGGGAGTCTGCTCTCGCTGTTCGGGGTGACGATGCTGTACTTCCGGGTCCCGTTCGCGAGTTACCAGTACATCGTCTTGTCGCCCGGTCTGGCCTCGCTGCTCACCGTGGTGGGGGTGGTCGTGCTCGCGAATGCGCTGAACCTCATCGATGGGCTCGACGGCCTCGCGGCGGGCATCGTGATCATCGCCGGCACCGCCCTGTTCCTGTACGCGGACCGGCTCTTCAAGGCGGGGCTCCTCGAGGGCTCGAACATCGCGCCGCTCGTCGCGGTCATCGCGGTGGCGATCTGCGCGGGCTTCTTGCCGCACAACTTCAGCCCCGCGCGGATCTTCATGGGCGACGCGGGCGCCATGTTCCTCGGCCTGCTCATGGCGGTCACCACGATCACCGTCGGTGGCCGCACCGCCGATGAGTTCAGCGGTCAGACCTACTTCTTCTTCGCCCCGCTGCTGATCCCGATCCTGATCCTCGCCGTCCCGATCGTGGACACCGGGTTCTCGTTCCTGCGCCGACTGCTCCACGGCGAGTCGTTCTCCCGAGCCGACCGAGAGCACCTCCACCACCGGCTCATGCGCCTCGGCCACGGCCCCCGCCGGGCCGTGGTGATCCTGTGGCTCTGGACCGCGCTGCTCTCCGCGGTGGCCCTCATCCCTACCTACACCAACCGGGGTAATGCCCTGGTGCCCCTCGCCCTGGGCGGCTTGGGCCTCCTCCTCTTCACCTACTTCCACCCCGGCGTGCGCTCGTTCCGCCGCTCGAATCGGGCTGCCGCCGCTGCCGGCACGCCCCCCGACGGCGTGGTTGACTTCGAAGCCCGGCGGCGAGCCGCCGGCGACCGGGGCTGAGGACAAGTTGACGATCGGCGACCGGTCCCGTTAGTGTGTGAAAACATTCACAAGCGCCTCGGGTTGGCTCGAGGCGACGCCCACACCGGGCGGAACGAGGGGAACCAGGCTCCGTGAGCGACCCCGTGCGGCGGTTGCGCTCCAACATCCCGACCGCGTCGAACGACGCGTTCAGCTACGCGGTGGCGATGGTGATCGTGCCCGTCCTGGGCGGTCTCCTCGGATCCTGGATCGACGGCCGGCTCGGCACGGCACCGATCTTCCTCATCGCCCTCGGCGCATTCGGCGTGGCCTGCTCCTTCGCCTCCGCCTACTACCGCTACGAGGCGAAGAGCGCTCGCCATGACGAGGGCAAGCCCTGGAGCCGACGCTCCGGCGGCGCGGCGGCCGGAGGCCAGCGCCCATGACCGCGCCCACGACGCCCGCCGTCCCCGACGTCGACCGCATCGAGTCGCGCATCGCCGTCGACCTTGCCAAGCGGGCGGCGCTCGCCGCGCCCGTGGTGATGGTCGGAGTCGGCCTCTGGCGCGGTTTGGACGCGGCCGGCGCGGTCGGGCTCGCCCTGGCGCTGATCGTGGCGAACTTCCTCGTCGCGGCCGCCGCCCTCGGGTGGGCGGCCCGGCGCAACCCGAACCTGTTGATGGGTGTCGCGCTCTTCGGATTCCTGGGCCGCCTGGCGCTCATCACCGCGATCGGGGTCGGCATCAAGGCGCTGAATATCGTGGACTGGCCGGTCTTCTGCATCACGCTCGTCGTCGGCTACTTCGGTCTGCTCTGCTGGGAGCTGCGCTCGGTCAGCCTCTCGCTCGCCTCTCCGGGCCTCAAGCCCGGCCGTCACTGGGAGTGAACGGTTGAACCCGGTGCTCGCCAACCTCCTGCCCAACATCAACGAGATCTTCGTGTGGAAGGGCATGTTCGCCCAGCACTCGCTCCTGGAGTTCAACAAGACCGCGCTCATGGCGTTCGTGTCGAGCGCGATCTGCATCTCGTTGTTCTGGGCGGGCAGCCGGCGTCGGGCGCTCGTGCCGGTCGGCGTCCAGAACGTCTGCGAGGCCAGCTACGAGCTGGTCGAGGAGCAGGTCAGCGTCGCCGCGATCGGGGAGGAGGGCCGAAACTGGACCCCCTTCTTCGCAACGTTGTTCTTCTTCATCTTCTTCATGAACATCTTCGAGGTCGTGCCCGGCGTCGACTTCCCGGCCACGTCCCGGCTGGCGATCCCGCTCTTCCTCGCCCTGATGAGCTGGGGAACGTTCATCGTCACCGGCTTCGTGAAGCAGGGCCCCCGCTACTTCTGGCGCAACATCAGCCCGCCCGGCGTCCCGACCCCATTGAAGTTCCTCGTCGTGCCGATCGAGTTCTTCTCGAAGTACCTGGTGCGGCCGTTCTCGCTCGCGGTGCGGCTCTTCGCCAACATGACCGCCGGCCACGTACTGCTGGCGATCTTCGCGATCATGACCGACCAGCTGCTCCTCGCCCGCAACAGCGGCTGGTACCAGGCGGTCTTCTCGCCGCTTCCGTTCGCGGGTCTCGTCGCCTTCACCGGCTTCGAGATCCTCGTCGCCGTCCTCCAGGCGTACATCTTCACGATCCTCACCGCGGTGTACGTCAGCGAATCCATTCACCCGGAGCACTGAACCGGTCTTGACCACTTGACAAGGAGCACAAGGTGCACACCCTGATCCTCGGCGCCATCGCGCCGAACGAGTTGAAGAGCGGTCTGTCGTCCGTCGGGTACGGGCTGGCAGCCATTGGGCCTGGCATCGGCATCGGCTATCTCGTGGGCCAGTCGGTCCAAGCGATGGCGCGCCAGCCCGAGATGGCCGGCAACGTGCGCACGACGATGTTCCTCGGCATCGCGTTCGCTGAGGCCCTCGCCCTCATCGGCTTCGTTCTCAAGTTCATCTAGAGGTCTGCCATGCGGATCCGAACCCTGTTGGCGGCCGGGCTGCTGGCCCTGGTCGCGGTCGTCTCGCTGCCCCACGCCGCCTCGGCGGCGGATCCGGGCACGTCCGACGGTCAGGCCCTGGTGACGTGCGTCCAGAAGGCGCTGAAGGACAACCAGGCCGAGATCGCCAAGAAGCAGTACACGAACTTCACCAACGCCCTCAACGACTGCAACAAGGCCCCGAGCCTGTTCGCTCCCGCGGCGTCGGAGCTGATCTGGGGCACGATCGCGTTCATCATCGTGGCGTTCGCGCTCATGAAGTACGCGTTCCCCGCCCTGCGCAAGACCCTCCACGCCCGCACGGAGAAGATCCGCGGTGACCTCGAGGGGGCCGAGCGGGCCCGCGAGGAAGCCGAGGAGCAGCGTCGCCAGTACGAGGCCAAGCTGGGGGAGGCGCGGTCGGAAGCGACCCGGATCGTCGAATCGGCCCACCAGGACGCCGAACGACTCCGCCAGGAGCTCATGGCCCGAGCCGAGGCCGACGCTGCCGAGGCGCGGGCTCGCGCCCAGGACGACATCCGCCTGGCGACCGACCGGGCCATGGGCGACCTGCGCACCCGGGTGGCTGGCCTGTCGATCGACCTGGCCGAGCGCATCGTCGAACGCAGCTTGGACCGTGAGACCCAACAGGCGCTGGTCGAGAGCTACATCGACGCGGTCGGGACCAGCGGGAACGGGCACGGATGACCGCAGCCCGCGACCGGAACGAGGCGTACGCCCACGGTCTCCTCGAAGTCGCCCGCGGTGAGGGGAACCTGGCGGACATCGAGGACGACCTCTTCCGGTTCGCCCGTGCTCTGGACGGCTCCGACGAGCTGCGCATGGCACTCACCGACCTGGCGCTGCCGGTCGGCCGTCGACTCGCGGTCGTGGAGCAGCTGCTCGGCGTCGGTGCCTTGGCGGCCAGCACCGGCCTCATCTCGCTCATCGTCGCCGCCGGTCACGCCGGAGACCTGCCCGCCATCGTCGAACGGTTCGTCGAGCTCGCCGCCGCCGAGCGCCAACGCGACTTCGCCGAGGTTCGCAGCGCGATTCCGCTCGACGACGCACAGACCGAACGCCTCGCCGAGGCGCTCGGCCGCGCGACCGGCAAGATCGTCGAGGTCAAGGTCGTCGTCGACCCGTCCGTGCTGGGCGGCATCATCGCCCGGGTGGGCGACACGGTCATCGACGGCACCGTCCGTCATCGCCTGGAGCAGTTGAAAGAACAGGTCTGATCAAGGCGCGGGCAGCACGTCTCGCCGCCGAGGAGCACACATGCCGGAGTTGACCATCAATGCCGACGAGATCGCGGATGCGCTCCGCGCTCACGTCGACAGCTTCATGCCGAGCCTCGAAGCGGCGCGGGTCGGGCGCGTCCTGGAGGTTGGCGACGGGATCGCCCGCGTCTCGGGCCTGCCCGACATCGCGGTCAACGAGCTGGTCGAGTTCGCCAACGGCACGCTGGGGCTGGCCCTCAACCTCGAGGAAGACTCGATCGGCGCCGTCGTGCTCGGCCAGGTCGACGAAGTCGAGGAAGGCGAGGCCGTCAAGGCCACCGGTCGGATCCTGTCCGTCCCGGTCGGTGAGGGACTGATCGGCCGGGTCGTGAACCCGTTGGGCCAGCCGGTCGACGGGAAGGGCCCGATCGTCGCCGACGGGCAGCGCCGCCTCGAGGTCCAGGCGCCCGGCATCGTGTACCGCAAGCCGGTCCATGAGCCGCTCCAAACCGGCATCAAGGCCATCGACGCCATGACGCCGATCGGCCGCGGCCAGCGCGAGCTCATCATCGGTGACCGCAAGACCGGCAAGACCACCGTCGCGGTCGACACGATCCTGAACCAGAAGGGCGCGGGCGTGAAGTGCGTCTACGTCGCGATCGGCCAGAAGGGCTCCTCGGTCGCCCAGACCGTCGCCACGCTCGAGCAGCACGGCGCGATGGAGTACACGGTCGTCGTGAACGCGCCCGCCGCCGAGGAAGCGGTCTTCAAGTACCTCGCCCCCTACTCGGGATGCGCGATGGGCCAGCACTGGATGGAGAACGGCGAAGCCGCCCTCATCGTGTACGACGACCTGTCGAAGCAGGCCGAGGCGTACCGGCAGATCTCCTTGCTGCTGCGCCGCCCACCGGGCCGCGAGGCGTACCCCGGCGACGTCTTCTACCTCCACAGCCGTCTCCTCGAGCGCGCCGCGAAGCTCAACGACGACCAGGGCGCCGGGTCGCTGACCGCCCTCCCGATCATCGAGACGAAGGCCGGCGACGTGTCGGCCTACATCCCGNNATCTCGATCACCGACGGCCAGATCTACCTCGTCGACGACCTGTTCAAGTCGGGGGTGCGACCCGCGGTCGACGTCGGCATCTCGGTCTCGCGCGTCGGCGGCGCGGCGCAGATCAAGGCGATGAAGAGCGTCGCCGGCACCCTGAAGATCGACCTGGCCCAGTTCCGCGACTTGGAGGCGTTCGCCACCTTCGGGTCGGAGCTCGACGCCGTGTCCCGGGCCCAGCTCGACCGCGGTATGCGCCTCGTCGAGCTGCTCAAGCAGCCCCTCAACTCGCCGATGCCGGTCGAGGACCAGGTCATCGTGATCTTCGCCGGCACCAACGGGCTCGTCGACGACCTGCCGGTCGACGAGGTGCGCCGCTTCGAGCGGGACCTTCTGGACTGGTTCCACACCCGCCACAGCGGGCTGCTCTCGGAGATCCGCACGACCGGGGCCCTCCCCGACGAGAACGCGATCCGCAGCGCGATCGAGAATTTCCGGACCGAGTTCCTCGCCACCGTCAACCAGGCCGAGACGGCCCGCGCCCCGGTCGGCTCGGACAGGCCCGGCGACGCCGAACCCGCCCCGGCGCCAGCTCCCCAGTGACGACCCCCCAGGCCCAGCGCCGTCCCAACCGGTGGCGCCCGGCGAGCGAGCGACACTAGATGGCTGGCGGCCAGGAACGGATCCTGCGTCGACGGATCAGCAGCGTCCAGTCGACGAAGAAGATCACCCGCGCCATGGAGCTCATCGCGGCGAGCCGCATCGTGCGGGCCCAGGCCCGGGTCCGGGCCGCGATGCCGTACGCCGAGACCATCACCGAGGTCGTGCACGACCTCTCCGACGCCGGTGCCGGCGCGAACAACCCGCTGCTCAACCCACGACCCGAGATCCGCAAGGTTGCCCTCGTCGTCATCGCGGCCGACCGTGGTCTCTGCGGCGGGTACAACGCCTTCGTGCAGCGCGCCGCGGAGGCTTCGGTGCGCGAGCACACCCGCCTCGGCCGCCAGTACGGGATCGTCGCCGTCGGCCGCAAGGTGGAGAGCTACCTCCGCTTCCGCGACTACACGATCGACGCCGCCTTCACCGGGTTCTCCGAGCAGCCCAGCTATGAAGACGCGCGAGCCGTCGCCGGACGGGTGCTGGGGCCGTTCCTCGCCGAGCAGTACGACCTCGTCGAGGTGATCTACACCCGGTTCGTCTCGGCCGGCACCCAAGAGGTCGTGGTCCGCCCGCTCATCCCCATCGAACCCGACCCGCCCGCCCCCAGCGCCGAAGGGTCGCACGGCGACGACGTGAGCCCCGCCTACGACTTCGAGCCGTCACCCGACGCCATCCTCGAGCGGCTGCTGCCCCGCTACGTCGAAGCGCGCGTCTTCGCCGGGCTGCTCAACGCCGCGGCGTCGGAGCACGCGGCCCGCCAGCGGGCCATGAAGGCGGCGACCGACAACGCCGACGATCTCATCGTCTCGCTCACCCGCGTCATGAACCGCGCCCGGCAGGACTCGATCACCACCGAGATCATGGAGATCGTCAGCGGCGCGGAGGCCTTGCGCCAGAACCCCGTCGAGCAAGAACCCGACCGATTTCTTGTCCCCGCTGATAGCCAGGAGCTGGCATGACCACCACCGCGGAGCCCACCACCGAACTCAAGGAGGGACGGGTCGTCGCGATCGCCGGCCCCGTCGTCGACGTCGAGTTCCCGCCCGACTCGCTACCCGAGATCAACCACGCGGTCGAGCTCGACATCGAGCTCGAAGGTGAGACGCTCACCGTCGTTGCCGAGGTCGCCCAGCAGATCGGCGAGGGCCGCATCCGGGCGATCTGCATGCGACCCACCGACGGCTTGAAGCGCGGCACGGTGGTGCGCAACACCGGCCGCGGCATCACCATGCCGGTCGGGGAGGGAGTCCTCGGCCACGTGTTCAACGTGATCGGCGAGCCGCTCGACACGACCGCCGACCAGCTCACCAACATCGAGGACCGGTGGGACATCCACCGCGACTCGCCCAGCTTCGACCAGCTCGAACCGAGCGCCCGCATGTTCGAGACCGGCATCAAGGTCATCGACCTCCTCGAGCCCTACGTCGAGGGCGGCAAGATCGGATTGTTCGGCGGGGCCGGGGTCGGCAAGACCGTGCTGATCCTCGAGATGATCAACCGGGTGGCCACCCAGCACGGCGGCGTGTCGGTCTTCGCGGGGGTGGGGGAGCGGACCCGCGAGGGCACCGACCTGTGGCTCGAGATGCAGGAATCGGGCGTGCTGGAGAAGGCCGCGCTCGTCTACGGCCAGATGGACGAGCCGCCTGGTGTGCGCCTGCGGGTCGCGCTGTCGGCGCTCACCGTCGCCGAGTACTTCCGCGACGTCAAGAACCAGGACGTGCTGCTCTTCGTCGACAACATCTTCCGGTTCGTGCAGGCCGGCTCCGAGGTGTCCACCCTCCTCGGACGGATGCCCTCGGCGGTGGGATACCAGCCCACTCTCGCCGACGAGATGGGCGAACTCCAGGAGCGGATCACCTCCACGAAGGGCCACTCGATCACGTCGGTGCAGGCGGTGTACGTGCCCGCCGACGACTACACCGACCCCGCCCCGTTCACGACGTTCACGCACCTCGACGCCACGACGGAGCTGAGCCGACAGATCGCCGCCCTGGGCATCTACCCGGCCGTGGACCCGCTGGCCTCGACGTCGAACATCTTGGCCCCCGAGATCGTGGGCGAGCACCACTACGCGGTCGCGCTGCAGGTCCAGGAGATCCTCCAGCGCTACAAGGAGCTCCAAGACATCATCGCCATCCTCGGAATCGACGAGCTCTCCGAGGAAGACAAGCTGGTCGTGTCGCGCGCCCGCAAGATCCAGCGGTTCTTGTCGCAGCCGTTCTTCGTCGGCGAGGTCTTCACCGGCCTCAAGGGCATCTACGTCCCGGTCAACGAGACCGTGCAGAGCTTCGAGGCGGTCGCCAACGGCGAGCTCGACGAGATCCCCGAGCAGGCGTTCTTCAACGTCGGCAACGTCGAGAGCGTGCTCGCCAAGGCCAAAACTCTCCAGGAGGCGTAGGTGGCCGACAACCCCACCCTCCAGGTCCAGGTCGTCTCCCCCGAGGAGATCCTCTACGAAGGCACCGCCGAGATGGTCGTGTGCCGCACCTCAGACGGCGACATCGCCTTCTTGCCGGGCCACATGCCGTTCCTCGGGGCGCTCGGGATCGCGAAGGTCCGGGTCCTGCTCCCCGACGAGGACGAGCATGTCATCGCGGTGCACGGCGGGTTCGTGGAGGTGAGCAACGACCGGGTGCTCGTTCTCTCCGACGTCGCCGAGCTGCCCCCCGAGATCGACATCCCTCGAGCCGAGGCGGCCCGCCAGCGGGCCCGCGCCGCGCTCGACCTGAGCGAGCACGACGAGGAGGCCACCGAAGCGCTGGCCCGCGCCGAGCTGCGCCTCGAGGTTGCCGGCGTCGCGGAGTCCTCCGCCGCCAGTTGAGGGCCCGCTTCGTCGGGCGGCCGGGACCGCCGCATAGGGTCCGGCGATGCGCTCGCGGCGTCTGGCTTCCGGGCTTGCCGTCCTCGCTGCCGTCGGGGCCCTGGTCGGCGCCGCGGCGCCGGCGGGCGCCCGGGTCCGCGCCGACCCCCCCGACCCCGCACCGTTCACGGGCCTCGGCGCCTGGATCGACGTGTTCGAGTACGTCCCGACGTTCCTGACTGCGCCCGGACCGCCGACGGTCGTGCCCCAGACGGTCGACGACCTCGCCGCGCTCGGTGCGCGCACCCTCTACCTGCAGGCGGCGATCGACGACCCCCGCTCGCCCGACCTCATCGTCAACCCCACCCTCGTGTCCCAAATGCTGCGACGCGCCCACGCCGATGGGCTCCGGGTCGTCGCCTGGTACTACCCCCAACTCGCCGACCCGGCGCGCGACGAGGCCCGCCTCGACGCGATCGTGCGCTTCCGCGCCGACGGGCAGCGCTTCGACGGGGTGGCCCTCGACATCGAATCCCAACAGGTCGCCGACGTCGCGGACCGCAACCGGCGACTGGTGGCGGTCGCCCGCCAGCTGCGCTCGCAAGCCCCCGCCCTGCCGCTCGGCGCGATCGTGTACCCGGCCGTGCAGCTCGAAGTTGTCAACCCGGTCCTCTGGCCACAGTTCCCCTACCGGGCGCTGGCGTCGTCAGTGAACGTGTGGCTGCCCATGACGTACTGGACGGTCCGCAGCGGCGTGTACCGCGACGCCTTCCGCTACACCGACGAGAGCATCCGCCGGCTCCGCACCGATTTGCACAACCCGCACGCCCAGGTGGCACCGATCGGCGGGTTGGCCGGCGACTCGACGGTCACCGACTACGTGGAGTTCGCCCGCGCCGTGCACGCCGACCACGCCATCGGCCGGTCGGTCTTCGACGCCGCCGGCACCGCGACGACCGCGTGGCCCTACCTGCGGTCGCCCTGAACCGCCGAGGGCGGACCGTTCAGTACTGCAGGGACGAGTAGCGCAGCAGCTTGTGCCACTTGTGGGTGGCCTGGATCCGGCGGATCGTGCCGCTCTTGGCCCGCATGACCAGCGACTCGGTCGTCGCCCCGTCGCCGCGGTAGCGCACGCCCTGGAGGAGGTCACCGTCGGTGATCGCGGTGGCGGCGAAGAACACGTCGTCGCCGCCGACCAGGTCGTCGGTGCTCAGCACCTGCTCGAGGTCGTACCCCAAGTCCAGCGCGGCGCGACGCTCCTCGTCGTTGCGGGTGACGAGCCGCCCCTGGATCGCCCCGCCGAGGGCCTTGAGCGCGCAGGCGGCGATGACCCCCTCGGGGGTCCCGCCGATGCCGAAGAGGATGTCGTAGCCGCTGTCGGGCCAACCCGTCGCCAACGCCCCGATGACGTCGCCGTCGGGGATGAGGCGGATCCGGGCGCCCGCCTCCCGGCACTCGCGGATGAGGTCGGCGTGGCGCTCCCGGTCCAAGATCACCGCGGTGACGTCTTTGACCTGCTCGCCCCGGGCTTTGGCGACCGCCTCGAGGTTGGCCTTCACCGGGGCGTCGAGGTCGATGAGGTCCGACGCCTCGGCTCCGACCGCGATCTTCTCCATGTACACGCACGGTCCGGGATCGAACATCGTGCCGCGCTGCGCGAGGGCGATCACCGAGATGGCGTGGTTGCGGCCCAGCGACGTGAGGGTCGTGCCGTCGATGGGGTCCACCGCGATGTCGGTGGCCGGGCCGCCGCCCCCACCGATCTCTTCGCCGTTGAAGAGCATCGGGGCTTCGTCCTTCTCGCCCTCGCCGATCACCACGACGCCGTCCATCGGGACGCTGTTCAGGACCAGGCGCATGGCGTCGACCGCGGCCTGATCGGCGGACTCCTTGTCCCCCCGTCCGACCCAGCGGCCGGCGGCCAGCGCCGCCGCCTCGGTGACCCGGGCCAGATCCATGGCCAGGTTCCGGTCCGGGGCCTCGCGCTGCTCCATCGGGCCTCCTGGCCTCGCCGGTGAGGCCCCGAGGGTACCCGGCCCACCCGCCCGCTCAACCGGGGCCCGACGGGCCGGTTAGCGTCCCCGGCGATGGCGAGCCAGGACCCGGTGGCGCTGGTCACCGGCGCCGCGTCGGGGATCGGACGGGCGGTGGCCGCCCGACTGCGGGCCGGGGGCTGGTCGGTGGTGGCCGCCGACGTCGCGGCCGGCCCCCTGGAGGCGCTCGAGGGCGACCCGGGCCTCGTGACCGTCCCCGCCGACGTGGCGACCGAGGCCGGCAACGCGACGATCGTCGACGCCGCCCGGACCCGCTTCGGTCGCCTCGACGGGGTCGTGTTGAACGCCGGCGTGGCCGGGCGGGGCGCGATCGACACCCAGCCCCTCGAGGAGTTCGACCGCATCGTGGCCGTCAACCTGCGCGGCGTGGTCCTGGGGATCCGCGCCGCGCTGCCCGCGCTGCGCGCCGCGGGGGGCGGAGCGATCGTCGTCACCGCGTCCGTCTCGGGCCTCGCGGCCGACCCGGGGCTGTTCGCCTACAACGCCTCGAAGGCCGGGGTGGTGAACGTCATGCGCGCCGCCGCGCTCGAACTCGGCCCCGAAGGCATCCGGGTCAACGCGGTCTGCCCGGGGGGGATCCGTGCCACGGGCATGACCGGCCCGATGGAGCGCCACGCGCCCGCCCTGTACGAGGAGATGCGCAGTCACGTCCCGTTGGGCCGCTTCGGGGAGGCGAACGAGGTCGCCGCCGCGGTGGCGTTCCTGCTCTCACCCGACGCTTCGTTCGTGACCGGCGTCGCGCTGCCCGTCGACGGCGGCGTCACCGCGGGCACGGGCCAGTTTCGAGGCTCGGTCCCCGGCCCCTGAGCGGACGGGCGCCCGTCGACGGACCGCCGGGCGAGTCGAGGCGAGTCAGCCCGCGAGCTGGCTCAGCAACGCGCCGGTGTCGAAGTAGTCGCGCCAGCGGCGCACCCGATCGCCCTCGACCTCGAAGTAGCCCGCGACCCGAACCTCAGCCACCTTTCCGCCCGGCATGAAGAAGCGGTCCACCCGCTCGTTCATGACCGTGTCGCCGTGCTCGACCTGGGCGAGCACCTCCCACGCCACGCGTTCTGCGCCGCCGTAGAACGGACCGAGGAGCCCGCGGACCTCGTCGTGCCCGGTGCAGACCCCCATCCCGACGTTCTCGTACTCCACGTCGTCGGTCATGAGCGCCACGACGGCATCGATGTCGCGGGCCTCGTTGGCCCGGATCAAGGCTTGAACGACCTCGGCGGCGGTCATGGCGGTCCTCCTCGTCGTGGCGCGCGGACGGTAGCAGGTGAGGTCCGGCGGTACCGTGGGGTCGTGACGACCGCGCGCGAGCGCTGGCAGGCCGCCTACGACGCGGCACCCAAGCGCGACGCTGATTTCGAGACGCTCTCGGGTGTCCCCGTCGAGGCGGTCTACGGACCCGACGACGAGCGTCCCGGGCTCTGGCCCTACACCCGGGGCCCCTACGCCTCGATGTACCGCTCGAAGCTGTGGACGATGCGGATGTTCGCCGGCTTCGGCACCGCGCCGGATACCAACCGTCGGTTCCACGAGCTGCTGGCGGCCGGCGGCGACGGGCTCTCGACCGCCTTTGACCTCCCGACGCTGATGGGACGCGACTCCGACGACCCGCTGGCGTGCGGAGAGGTCGGCAAGTGCGGCGTGGCGGTCGATTCGCTGGCCGACGTTGCCGACCTGTACGCGGGGATCGACCTGCGCCAGGTCACGACCTCAATGACCATCAACGCCCCCGCGCCGGTCCTGCTCGCCATGTACGTCGCGGCGGCGGAGGCCACGGGCGTCGCACGAGCCGAGCTCGGCGGCACGCTCCAGAACGACATCCTCAAGGAGTACCAGGCCCAGAAGGAGTTCGTGTTCCCGCCGCGCCCCTCGATGCGCCTGGTCAGCGACACCATCGCGTTCTGCGCCACGGACATGCCCCGCTGGCATCCGGTCTCGATCTCCGGATATCACATCCGCGAGGCCGGCTCGACCGCCGCCCAGGAGCTCGCGTTCACCCTGGCCAACGGCTTCGCGTACGTGGAGCAGGCGGTCGCGGCCGGCCTGGACGTCGACGACTTCGCGCCGCGTCTGTCGTTCTTCTTCAATGCGCACCTCGACTTCTTCGAGGAGATCTGCAAGTACCGTGCCGCGCGGCGGATCTGGGCGCGCTGGATGCGCGACCGCTACCACGCCGCGGCTGAGCGCTCGTGCCAACTTCGGTGCCATGCGCAGACCGCGGGCGTGTCGCTCACCGCCCAGCAGCCCGAGGTCAACTTGATGCGCACCGCCATCGAGGCGCTCGCCGCCGTGCTGGGCGGCACCCAGAGTCTGCACACCAACGCCATGGACGAGACGATGGCCCTGCCGACCGAGAAGTCGGCCCGGTTGGCGTTGCGCACCCAGCAGGTTCTGGCCCACGAGGTCGCCGTCACCAACGTCGCCGACCCGCTGGGTGGCTCGTGGTACGTCGAGGCGCTCACCGACGAGCTGGAGCGCCAAGCCGAGCAGGTCTTCGCGCACCTCGACGCGGTGGGTGAGGGCTCGATGCTCGAAGGGGTGCTGCGCCAGATCGAGTCGGGATGGTTCCAGCGCGAGATCGCCGACGCCGCCTACACGCTCGAACGCAAACGCAACGACGGCCGTCACGTCGTGGTGGGCGTGACCGACTTCCTCGAAGGCAGCGACGAGCCGCCCCCCGACCTGCTGCGCATCGGCCCCGAGGTCGAGGAGAGTCAACGCAAACGCCTCGCGGCGCGCCTCGCGGACCGGCCCGAGGCGGCGGTGCACGATGCCTTGGCCCGCATCCGTTCCGACGCCGCCGACGCGGCCACGAACCTGTTTCCCAGCCTGCTCGACGCGGTGCGCGTGGAGGCGACGGTGGGGGAGGTCATGGGCGCGCTGGCGGACGTGTTCGGTCGCTACACCGAGTCGCCGGTGATCTGAGCCGACGCCGTGGACCCGGTCTTGTTCCAGCACGCGCGCGACGCCATCGGGTTCATGCCCGACGACGAAGGGCTGGCGTTACACGCCGCCGGTCTCGAGGCCGCGGCTGCCGGCCCGCTGCTCGAGATCGGTACCTACTGCGGCAAGTCGGCGATCTATCTGGGCGCGGCGGCGCGCGCCCGCGACTCGATGCTGTTCACCGTTGATCATCACCGCGGCTCGGAGGAGAACCAGGCGGGATGGGTGTGGCACGACGAGCGCCTCGTCGACCCCGACACGGGCCTCCTCGACACGCTGCCATGCTTCCGGCGGACCATCGCGTCGGCGGGTCTCGACGATGTCGTGGTCGCCGTGGTCGGCGACTCGCCCACCGTGGCGCGCCACTGGGCCACGCCGCTGGGCCTGGTCTTTATCGACGGCGGGCACGCCCTCGACGTGGCGCTCGGCGACTACCAGGGCTGGGCGCCCCGAGTTGCCGCGCGGGGCCGGCTCGTGTTCCACGACGTGTTCGAGGACCCCGCCGAGGGTGGACAAGCACCGTTCAAGGTCTGGGAGCGAGCGGTGGCGGACGGGTTCACGCCGGAGTCGACGACGGGCTCCCTGCGGGTCCTGCGTCGCTGAGCGGAGAAGCCGAGAAGAAGGAGGCGGAACCGGCGAGCCCGCGGGCGGTCGGTCCCGCCGGCTCCGCACTACCACCCCCATGGTCGTGCTCAGGCCATGAGAAGATCGTGAGAGTCAGTCGCCGCCGTCGTAGCGGCGGGCGGCGCGCTCCCGCTCGATTTCGCCGCCGGCGGCGATGAGCTCCTCGGGGCTGAGCCCAACCGGGAGGCCCTCGCCGCGGAACAGGCCGGCGGTGGGACCCTGACCACCCAGCGCGTTCGTGGCGAGCACCACCGCCGCCGAGTTCCAGGACGGCTGCTCGACGGGGAAGAGTTCGCCGTCGGCGTCGAAGCGACCCCCGTCGAAGTTGGCGCCGGTCCAGTAGCCGCCATCGGGGTCGCGGAGGAACTGGATCCAGGTGAAGAGGCTCGTGGCCTGCTGGTCGAGACCGATGGCGTCGAGCGCGAGCACCAGCTCGCACGTCTCGGCTGCGGTGACCCACGGCCGATCCGACACGCAGCGCACCCCGCGGCCGGGCACGACGAACCGATCCCAGTACGCAGCGACCCGGGCGTGCGCGGCGTGGCCGCGCAGCACCCCACCCAAGATCGGGTAGTACCAGTCCATCGCCCAGCGGGCCTTGTCGAGGAAGGCGTCCGGGCGGTGCGCCACCGCGATCGCCAGGGAGCCGAGCGAGAGCTCCCAGTCCGGTCGCTCGAGGCCGAGACGCTCCGCGATCGCGATCGCGCAGCGCAGGCTGGCGTGGATGCTCGACGACCCGGTCAGGAGTGCGCCCTGGTGGGGCTCGTCACCGCGCCAGGCGATCTCACCGGTCTCGGCCTGGTGGGACAGCGCGAAGTCGATGCCGCGCTCGACCACGGGGAAGAACTCTTCGAGGAAGTTCGTGTCGCCGGTCGACTGATAGTGATGCCACACGCCGTTGGCGGCGTAGCAGGTGACGTTGGTGTCGAGGGCGGGGTCCTCCACCGTGCGCCCGAGGTAGTACGCGTGCCAGCAGCCGTCGGGGCGTTGCATCGAGCGGAGCCACTCGTACGCGCGCTCCGCTTCGGTGTGGCGGGCACCGACGTCGAGCGCCATGGCCGCCTCCACCAGGTTCCACGGGTCGGTGTGGTCGCCGGGGCTCCAGGGGATGTTGCCGTCGGGTTGCTGCACGCTCGCGATGGCGTCGACGGTCGCGTCGACGTCGTCGGCGGTGAGGATCCCCTCGACCGCCGGCCGCGCCGAGTGGCGGCGACTCATGACGTCAGCCGCTGCGCGTACACGACGAGGCTTTTGCCCAGCACCGGGTTCAAGGCATGCTCCAACGCGGCGAGACCTGGCGCCCGTCCCTCGATCTGGCGGACGAGCAGGTCGTGGTAGCGGCGCACCGACCAGGGCGGGTCGACCCGGTTGACGCCCGTCGCGCAGCGCAGCCACCAGTACGGCGAGTGCAGGGCGTGCGCGTGGTGCGAGCCGCGCAGCCAGCAGCCGGCCGCCTCGATCTTCGCTTCCAGCTCGTGCTGGCGGTAGATGCGAACATGGCCGCCGGGGGTGTCGTGGTACCGGTAGTCGAGGGACCAGCACACCCGCTCCGGCCAGCGCGTGGGGACGGTCACCGCCAAGCGGCCGCCGGGGCGGAGGACCCGGACGAGCTCGGCGAGGGCGCCGGTGTCGTCCCACACATGCTCGAGGACCTCCGACGCGATGACGGCGTCGAACGACGCGTCGCGCACCGCCACCGCGAGCGCATCGCCGTTCAGCGCGCCGCCCGGCGCACCGTCGGCCAGCTCGCCGGCCGCGAGCATCCCGCCGGCCACCGCCCGGACCTCCTTGAGCTCAGCTTCGGAGCGGTCGAGCGCCACCACGGTCGCGCCCCGCCGCCACGCCTCGAACGCGTGCCGACCGCCGCCGCAGCCCAGGTCCAGGACCCGGTCGCCGGGCCGCACGCCGAGCCGCTCGAAGTCGACGGTCAACACGGCGCGGCCGCTCGGCGTCGGGCGTGATCGTCGAGCAGGGTGTGGTAGTGCTCCAGCGTGCCCTGCGCGGTGCGCCGCCACGTGAACCGCTCCAGGGTGCGGGCCCGCCCGGCCGCGCCGATCCGTTCCCGGAGGGCCGGATCGCCCAGGGCGCGCAGGATCGCCACCGCGAGGGCCGACGGGTCGCCGGGCGGGACGAGGAGGCCGGTCTCGGCGTCCCGGCCGATCACCTCGGGCACCGCCCCGCCGGTGGTTCCCACCACGGGGACGCCGCAGGCCATGGCCTCGACGGCCGGCAGCGAGAACCCCTCGTAGAGGGACGGGACGCAGGCCAGCTCGGCCTGGGCGTAGTGCTCGACGATCGCTTCGGTGGTCACGCCGCTGACGAACTCCACCGCGTGGGTGAGCCCCAGCTCGTCGATCCGACGCGGGATCAGGCTCTTGGGCTTCGGGCGTCCGATCACGACCAGATGCGCGTCGGGGCGTTCGGTGCGGACCTTGGCGAGCGCTTCGAGCAGCGGCACCAGGCCCTTCATCGGGACGTCGGCGCTCGCGGTGGTCATGAGCCGGCCCGGGACCCGCGCCCGCCCGGCCAGGGGCCGGAACACGGTCGGGTCCACGCCCACCGGCACGACGTGGAGCCGCTCGGCTGGCACGCCCATCTGCTCGGTGATGTCGCGCCGCGACGACTCCGAGACGGTGAGCAGGCGCGGGATCTGGCGGGCCACGGCCATCTGCATCTCCAAGAACCCGTACCAGCGGCGCAACGTGAGACGTCGCCACGGGCCCGAGGCGTGCGCGAGGTCCAGGTCCCGATCGACGGTGATCGGGTGGTGCAGCGTGGCGAGGACCGGCCAGCCGTCCCGCTCCATCATCGTGACGAGCCCTCGACCCAGGCACTGGTTGTCGTGGATGAGATCGAAGTCGGCCCGACGGGAGGCGAGAAGCCGCTGCGCCCGGAGGCTGAACGTGTACGGCTCCGGGAACCCCGCGCCGCACATGATGGCGAACTCGCGGAGGTCCACCGAGGTGCGCACCTCGTGGGGCCACGGGACGCGAAACGGGTTGGTGGGCCGGTACAGGTCGAGGCTCGGCACTCGCACCAGGCGGGTCGGGTCGGCCAGCTCGGGGTAGGGCGGCCCCGAGAACACGGTGACCTCCGGGCCGAGCTCGGTCAGCTCGCGGGCCAACTCCCGGGTGTACACGCCCTGGCCCCCGCAGTGCGGGTTGCCGCGGTACACCAGGTACGCGACCCGCAAACGGTCAGAGCCCGGCATGAAGCCGGCAGCCTACCGGGCACGGTTCCGGGCTCTTTTGCCGTACGGGAGGGCGGGACGGCACGGCACGGGCCGTCCCGCATGGCCCGGGCAGTGTCGGGGGGGGGCGGGGCGGTCCTCGACCCTCCAGGGTCGAATAGCGTCGCTCGGAGTGGGGATCCCGGCGATCTCGGCGGCGATGGTCGCCCAGTCCCGTGTCGTGGGCGAGCCGCGCTGGTCGCCCGACGGGCGTCGCGTGGCGTGGGTCGAGGCGCCGCCGGCTGGGCCGACGTTGTGGTGTGCCCGACCGACCGCTCCGAACCGCCGATGATCGTGACCGCCGACGCAGCCGTCCGCGCTCTCCCACGACTTCGTTTTCTTAGTGGCTGTTCATCCAACTCCGTCTTTCCAAAAGGCCACGATGGGATACAGCACGTCGGGGTCCCACGCACCTTGGCCCTGCTCCTGCACCTTGACGCCCGAGACAATGGCAGACCCCCATCGCACAATCCCGGACGAATACACAGGACAAGCATTGAAGCCAGGGTCTACGACACACAGATGATCGTCGGTCGAAGAGAAATGCACTTGCGCAAGACCATCACTGCCGCATGCGCCGGCAGCGTAATCGAAGACCAAGCATGGCATGAAGTCTGGCCATGATTGAGGGATGACTTTCCCGAATGCTTGAAGAGTTGTTTCCAGCTCTGTACCAGTGTCAACGAACCCTTGATCGTGCGATCGGGCAATTGTGTCGAAAACAGGGACAAGAGGATGGGTGCCCGTCGTCCCTGGACCATTCGGCGGACCGGGAGGCCCTACCCACACAACTCGCACTCCTTGTGCTTGCCAGAAGCTGGCAAACGTCGTCGCATCTGCGGTGTACACCTGAACCTGAGTCCCCCGGTTCTGCACACACGGATCCAACATGCTTCCAACGAAGGCCACGACGACAATCCTGATATCCGGGACAGTCGCTGCATCCTGCTGCAGGGTGGGAATCCAATGGCAGATGGCCGATCCGGGACGTTGGCGAATGACAACGTTCCATCCCGGAGTGGAGAGATTGTCAAAGAGGTAAGTCTGTCCCTGCGTCAGCAGCGAGTCTCCGTACACGATGATGCTTCCCGGTGCCGAAGGAGGGATGGCAGGAGGAACCGGGAGCCGTTCAAGACCTGCCGCTGGCATAGCAAGCAAGCCAATGCCAATGCACGCCAACGCTCCGAGGATTCCAATCCGGTTTTTCATGACTCCCAATTCAGTCCAGGGCCGCATGGGTCTTCGTGTCGAAACTTCTTCTTGCGCTCCACGCGCCTCCCTCCGGCATCCAAGCGATCAAGACCGAACAAATCATCAGCAGTGAACCATTTTGTGGCACCACATCGGGGCTACGGCTGGTCGCGCCCCGACCCGATCGCGGACGTCGACGAGCGGGCCGCGTCGTTCTTGCGCCCCTGGGTGCTCGAGCCATGAGCGCCGCGACGGGACGCGACTTCCAGGGGCCCCGCCGGGGCGCCGACCGGGCCGTCCTGCTGGCCCACGGGGCAGGCGCCGACCGGCGGGCGCCAGCCCTCGTCGCGGTCGCCGACGCCCTGGCCGACGGGGGGATCCCGTCGTTGCGCTTCGACTACCCGTACCGGGCCGCGGGGCGCCGGGCTCCCGACCGTCCCGCGGTCCTGGCTGCCGCGACCCGGGAGGCGGCGCAGGCCCTGGCTCGCCGCTGTGCCCTGCCGCTGGATCACCTGGTGGTGGGGGGACGGTCGATGGGGGGCCGGGTGTGTTCGCTGCTGGTCGCCGACGCCGCGGACCCGCTCCCGGCCCGGGGGCTGTTGCTGCTCGGCTACCCGCTGCACCCGGCGGGCAAGCCAGACCGGCGCCGAGACGAGCACTTCCCAGCGTTGGCGCTGCCGGTCTGCTTCCTGAGCGGAACCCGTGACGCGCTGGCGCCTCGCGCCGAACTCGCAGGCGCCGCGCGCCGCGTTGCCGGCCCCGTCACCCTCCACTGGCTCGAGTCGGCGGATCACGGCTACCGGCCGCTGAAAGCGAGCGGGCGCTCGACGGCCGACGTCCTGGTCGAGGCGGCCGAGACTTCGGTCACATGGGTGCAATCGCTCCCGCCCCCCGCGGTAGAGAGCGGAGAACAGGGCGTAAACGCTCCATGAAACGGCCAGAATTGTTCGTGGTTCCGGCCGCGGGCCTGCGACACTGGACCTATGCGGGTCGAGCGCACCTTCGCCTTTGTGGATCTGTGCGGATTCACCCAGTTCACGAACAACGACGGTGACCAGCTCGCCGTCGACGTCCTGACGCGCTTTCGCGCTGCCGCCCGAGCGATCGGATCCGAGCACGGCGTGCGGGTCGCGAAATGGCTCGGCGACGGCGCGATGTTCGTGTCCACCTCCCGCGAGCCGCTCGTGGAATCCATCCTGGCGTTGGCGCGCCGCGCCGACGAGGACGTCCGGCTCCCGTTGCGGGGCGGTCTCGCCGGGGGAGCGGTCATCCTCTTCGAAGGCGACGACTACATCGGCGCGCCGGTCAACCTGGCGGCACGCCTCTGCGACGTGGCCCAGCCCCGTGAGCTCCTCGCGGCCGCGGAGCTCGCCGACGCGGTCCCGAGATGGGCCGAGGCGGTCACCGGCGGCGCGCGCGACATTTCGGGCTTCACCATGGCCGTGGAGGTCGTGCGCATCGAGGCGGCGAGCTCGCTGCCCGTGGTCGGAGGCGGCAGGTAGCCTCGCTCCCCATGTCGGAGCCGACCTACGAGACGCTCCGTTTTGAGCGGCAGGGCTTCGTCGGCTGGCTGCACCTGAGCCGGCCCGAGAAGCTCAACGCGTTCACGATCGAAATGTGGCGCGAGCTGGGAGACCTCGGCCGTCGGATCGGTACCGACCCCGAGTTGCGAGCGCTCGTCGTCCTCGGAGACGGGCGGGCCTTTTCGAGCGGAATCGACACGTCGGTGTTCACCGACGCCCGCCCGGGCGACGCGGTGCTCGACGAGGGCGGCCCGCGCCACCCGGACCCCACCGTCGCGTCGATCCTCGCCACGCAGGACTCCTACACGTGGCTCGAAGAAGCGCCGTACCCGACGATCGCCGCGGTGCGCGGCTACGCCTTCGGAGCGGGGCTCCAACTCGCGCTGGCCTGCGACCTGCGCGTCGTGGCCCGCGGCACGCGGCTGGGGCTCCTCGAGCACCAGTACGGGATCCTGCCCGACTTGGGCGGGACCCAACGGCTGCCCCGCCTCGTCGGCCCGGCCAAGGCGCTCCACCTCATCGTGACCGCGGCGCGAATCGACACCGACGAGGCCGAGCGGATCGGTCTCGCCGACGTTGTCGTGGCCGACGAGGACCTCGAAACCGCCGCCGGCGCGCTCGCCGACACCATCGCCGCGCAGCCGCCGCTGGCGGTGCGGGGAGCCAAGCGGGCGGTGCAGGCCGCCGGATCGGGGCTGAGCGTGCGCGACGGTCTCGTCGTCGAGGCGGAGGGCCAAGCCGCTTGTCTGCGCTCCGACGACATGCGAGAGGCCATCGCCGCGTTCGTCGAGCAGCGCCCGCCCGTCTACCGGGGCGCCTGAATCGGCGATTCCGACACGACGTCGGAATACCATCCGATCATGGAGCGCTACGTGGTGCGGTCCGGCGCGCCCCTCTCGGGCACGACCCGCGTCTCGGGCATGACCAAGAACGCCGGGCTCAAGCAGATGGCGGCCTCGTTGCTCGCGCCGGGCGTCACGACGCTGCGGAACATGACCCCCGTCGCCGACCTCGACGTGATGGTCGAGCTCCTCGAGGCGATGGGCGCCGGCGTCGAACGCCGCGGCGAGGAGGTCCGCATCGACGCCGGAGCCGAGCTCACCCCGGAGGCGCCCTACGAGCACGTGCGTCGCATGCGGGCCTCGATCAACGTCCTCGGCCCGCTGCTCGCCCGCTACGGACGGGCGCGGGTCGCGATGCCCGGTGGCGACAACATCGGGAGCCGCAAGCTCGACATGCACTTCGACGCGCTCGAGGCGATGGGCGCCGAACTCGACGTGCGCCATGGGTTCATCGAGGCGCGATGCAACGCGCTCGGCGGCGCCCGCGTCGTGCTCGAGTTCCCGAGCGTCGGTGCGACCGAGACCGTCCTCACCGCGGCCGTGCTGGCCAAAGGCGAGACCGTGGTCGAGAACGCGGCGCGCGAGCCCGAGATCGTCGATCTCTGCACCTTCTTGACCAAGATGGGTGCCAGCATCGAGGGCGCCGGAAGCTCGACGCTGGTCATCGAAGGCGTCGCGAACCTCACCGCGACCGACCACACGATCGTCGGCGACCGCATCGAGGCCGGCACGCTGTTGTTCGCGTGCGCGATCGCCGGCGGTGACATCGTCGTCGAGGGCGTCCCCGCCGCAAATCTCGAGACCGTGCTCCGCAAGCTCGGCGAGATGGGCGTCGTCGTGACGGCCACCCCCGACGGGCTCGCCGCGCGCGCGGTGGACCCGCTCATGTCGGTCGACGTCCAGACCCTGCCCTTCCCCGGCTTCGCGACCGACTTCATGCCGCTCGCGGTGGCCACGATGGCGGTCGCGCACGGGACCGCCATCGTCACCGAGAACGTCTTCGACAACCGGTTCGCGTTCGTCGGCGAGCTGAACCGCATGGGCGCCGACGTCAGCACCGAGGGTCGCCACGCGGTCGTGCGGGGCGTGCCCCGCCTCTCGGGCGCGCCGGTCCGAGTCTCGGACGTGCGGGCCGGCGCCGCGCTGCTCCTGGCCGGCTTGGCTGCCGACGGCGACACGACGATCGTCGACACGTACCACGTCGAGCGTGGCTACGCCGACCTGCCGGGGCGACTGCGGGCGTTGGGCGCCGACGTGACCCGGGTTCGGGAGCCGACTCGGGAAGACCCCGGGGCCTGACGACGTTGCCCGCAGTGATGGAGACCGAGGTCCTCGAAGCGATCGACGCCATCCGGCCCGTGCTGCAAGCCGACGGCGGCGACATCGTGTTCCGATCGTTGGACGACGCCGGCGTCGTGCACGTCGAGCTGCTCGGCGCGTGCGGGACCTGTCCCATCTCGACGATGACGCTGAAGGCCGGCGTCGAGCGGATCCTCAAGGACCGCGTGCCGGGGGTCAGCGGCGTCGAGGCCGTCGACGCCGCCTGACGTGGCGGCCGCCGACCCCGGCGCGCTCGTCGAGCGCGCGCGGACCGGGGACCGGGGAGCCATCGCTCGGCTGTTGTCGCTCGTCGAGGCGGGCGGTCCCGCCGCCGCCGCCGCGCTCGCCGACCTTTACCCTCACACCGGCCGCGCCTACACGATCGGAATCACCGGGCCTCCCGGGGCCGGGAAGTCGACGCTGACCGACCGCCTCGTGGGGCGGATCCGCCGCGACGGCGACGAGGTCGGCGTGCTCGCGGTCGACCCGACGAGCCCGTTCAGCGGCGGCGCCATCCTCGGCGACCGGATCCGCATGCAGGACCACGCCCTCGACTCCGGCGTGTTCATCCGCTCGATGGCGACCCGCGGGCATCTTGGCGGTCTCGCGCTGGCGACCCCCCAGGCGGTGCGAATCCTCGACGCGGCCGGCAAGCCGTGGGTGATCATCGAGACCGTCGGCGTCGGCCAGGTGGAGGTCGAGGTGGCCAGCGCCGCCGACACCACCGTCGTGGTCCTCAACCCCGGCTGGGGAGACGCCGTGCAGGCCAACAAGGCCGGCCTGCTCGAAATCGCCGATGTGCTCGTGATCAACAAGGCTGACTGGCCCGGTCTCGACGACGCGGTGCGTGACCTGCGCCAAATGCTCGAGCTCTCCGGCGCCAGCGACTGGGAGCCGCCGATCGTCGAGACGGTCGCCACCGAGCGCCGCGGCGTCGACGAGCTCTGGGACGCGATCGGTGCGCACCGGGCGTACGTCGAGGCCGACGGGCGCCTGGCGCTCCACCGCGCGGCTCGGCTCCGCACCGAGATCCGCTCACTGGTCGCCGAGCGCCTCGGCGAGCGCGCCGCGGTGGTGTGCGACGGGCCGCGCTTCGACGACCTCATGACACGTGTCGTCGCCCGGGACGTCGACCCCCACGCGGCCGCCGACGCCCTCCTCGACTCGTAGGCTCCACCCCGATGCCTGCCGCCCAGCTGCTCGTCGACGAACAGGCGGACGGGATCGTGATCCTGCGCCTCGATCATCCGCCCATGAACACGCTGTCCAGCGCCATGCTCAACGAGCTCGCCGCCGCGGCCGAGTCCCTCGCCGGCCGGGCCGACCTGCACGCAGTGGTCGTCGCGGGCGGCGAGCGCGTGTTCGCGGCCGGCGCCGACGTCACCGAGTTCGCCGGACCCGACGAAGCCCGCGCCATCGGGGCTCGGTTTCGCGCCGCCCTCGACGCCGTCGCAGCCATCCCTCGCCCGGTGATCGCCGCGATCCGCGGGTTCGCGCTCGGCGGTGGCCTCGAGCTCGCCATGGCGTGCGACCTGCGCGTCGCCGCGGTGTCGGCCCGTCTGGGCCAGCCCGAGATCCTGCTCGGGATCATCCCCGGCGGGGGCGGAACCCAGCGTCTCCCGCGCCTCGTCGGCCCCGCCCGGGCCAAAGATCTCGTGTGGACCGGTCGACAGGTCCGTGCCGACGAGGCACTGCGGATCGGGCTCGTCGACCGCGTCGTGGAAGCGGAGGAGGTGGACGCCGCCGCGCTCGAGTGGGCGCGCTCCCTCGGGCGGGGCGCGGTGGTGGCGATGGGCTTGGCGAAGCACGCGATCGACGCCGGGCTCGGCCGCGAGCTCGCCGCCGGACTGACGCTGGAGGCCGACGCGTTCGTCAACGTGTTCCGCACCGACGACGCGCAGGCCGGGGTGCGCTCGTTCCTCGAGCAGGGCCCCGGACGAGCCACCTTTGAAGGTCGTTGACGCGCCGCGTCGCGCCGAGACCCGCCCTGGACATCACGCTCGTCGACCCCCTCCCGCGATGGGGGGCTGACCCTCAGCCGGCCCCGCGCGCCCGCAGCGCCGCTGCGGCGGCCGGAGGGTCGACGGTCTCGACCTGGAGACCGGTCCCGAGCTCGAAGCCGGCCGGCACCTGGAGGCGGGGAACGACCCGCACCCACCAGTGGTACGGCTCGCCGCCCGCGGTCGGGGCGTCGTACACGACGACGTTGTAGGCCGGTTGCCCGAGAACCTCAGCGAGGCGGCCGAGCACGTCGCGAACGGTGGCCGCCACCGCGTGCAGCTCACCGTCGCGAGTCTCGGCGAAGCGGGCGCGGGCGGCGCGGCTGGCCACGCGGACCTCGAACGGACCGCTCGACGCCGCCGCGCACCAGGCCCGGGTGTCGCCGTGGGCGACGACGACCGCGCCCAGGTTCTCGGCCCGGGCCTGGTCAGCGTCGACGAGGTCGGTGTCGGCGGTGGCGAAGCGGGCGACGGCGGCGCTCACCGCGGGTGGAACGAAGTCGAGCGCGAGCACCTGGGCATGGGGATGCGCGATGGACGCGCCCGCCGCCCGGCCGTGGTTCACCGACACTTGCACGTACGCGTGGCCGGCCTCGGCGAGGGCACGGGACCGGGCGCGGAGCAGCTCGAAGACCTCGCCGGCGGCTCCCTCGGACAGCCGGGCGACGTCGCGGTCGTGGTCGGGCGACAAGACGACGACCTCATGGGCTCCGGTCGCCCCGGGGCCGGCGTCGGGCCCGCCGACGATGGGATACAGGTTCGGGAACGCCCGCAACCGCCAGCCGGGCCCGTCGGGTGCGCCGCCGCCGACCCGGGCGACCTCTGGCGGCGTCTCCGCCTCGTGGCCGGGACAGAACGGGCACGAGGCCGGCCCCGCGTCCGTGGCGCTCGGACCGGGGCGGGCGGTGGTGTGAGGCCGGGCGGCGCGGCTGGGTGCGAGCAGCACCAGCTCGCCGGTCAGCGGGTCGTCGCGCAACTCAGGCATGCGTCCGGAGCGTAGGGGCGTCGGGGAGCCGGCCGGTCCGGACCGGGCCCAACGGCGGGCTCACGGGGTGCGCCCTCTAGCCTGGCCGCATGGGCGCGACGCGACTGGTGATCATCGGCGGCGGCCCGGCGGGGAACACCGCGGCGACCGTCGCCGCGTCGCTCGGCGCCGAGGTCACGATCGTGGAACGCGACGTCATCGGCGGCGCCGCGCATCTGTGGGACTGCATCCCCTCGAAGGCGCTGATCGCGACTGGCGGCGAGCTCGCCGAGCTGACCCGGGCGCCCACGATGGGCCTGAAGGCCCAGGGCACGCTGGACATCGAGGCGCTCCGACGCCGAGTGCAGGACATCGAGGCGCATCTCCACGACCAGCTGTGCACGCTGCTCGGCTCGCAGGGCGTGCGGCTTGTGATGGGCACCGCCCGGTTCAAGGATCCCCACACCATCGTGGCCGACACCGAGCACGGTCTGGAGGAGCTCGACGCCGACTACGTCCTCATCGCGACCGGGTCGCGGCCCCGAGTGCCTGCCTTCGCGCCGGTCGACGGGGAGCGCGTCCTCACGACCCGCCAGGCGTACCCGCCGCCCGAGATCCCCGACCACGCGATCGTGATCGGCTCCGGGGTCACCGGCGTCGAGTTCACCCACATGTTCGCGTCGCTCGGGTCGCAGGTGACGCTGCTCGTGTCGCGCCAGCAGGTCCTGCCCATCAAGGACGCCGAGGTCGCCGCGGTGCTCGAGGAGGCGTTCCTCGCTCGCGGCGTCGCGCTGTTGAAGGGCGCCCGGGCCACCGCGATCACGCGCGCCGCCGACGCGGTGACCGTCACCTGCGAGGACGGACGGGTGGTCAACGGCTCCCACGCCGTCCTCGCGGTCGGGTCGCTGCCCAACTCCGAAGGCCTCGGACTCGAGGAGGCCGGCGTCGACGTCGACGAGGACGGCTACGTCCAGGTGAACCACAACTGCCTCGCCAACGTCGCGCACATCTACGCCGCCGGGGACGTCTCGGGTCGGCTGCCCCTCTCGTCGGTGGCGGCCATGCAGGGGCGCAAGATTGCCGAGCACCTCATGGGCCTCCACAACCGCCCGCATCGCCACCTCGACTACGACAAGGCCGCATCGGCGATCTTCACCGAGCCCGAGATCGCCGACGTCGGTCTGGCCGAGGCGGAGGCGTTCGCTTCGGGCCGCAAGATCCGAGTCACGAAGGTCCCGTTCAGCGCGAACGCCAAGGCGCTCATCAAGGGGGACCCGCGCGGGTTCGTCAAGATCATCTCGGACCCGGCCCGAGGCGTGGTGCTCGGCGGGTCGATCGTCGGTGGCAACGCTGCCGAGCTGATCGGCATCCTGGCGGTGGCGGTGGCGAACGGTCTCACGGTGACCGACATCATCGACGCGCTCCTCGTGCATCCGACGCTGTCGGAGTCGCTCGCCGAAGCTGCCTCCTGACGCGGGCGCGTCAGGGTCGGAGCAGCTCGCCGCGCCAGACCGTCACCGCCTGGCCCGCGACCTGGATCCGGTCACCATCCAGGCGGACGTGGACGAGGCCGCCGCGGCGTGAGAGCTGTTCACCGACGAGCTGGTCGCGGCCCAGGCGCGGCGCCCACCAGGGCCCGAGCGCGCAGTGGGCGGAGCCGGTGACGGGATCCTCGGGGATGCCGACCCGGGGCGCGAAAAAGCGGGACACGAAGTCGACACCGGTCCGGTCGCCGGGCGCGGTGACGCACACCCCGGTCACGTCGAGGCGGGCGATCGCGCCGAGATCGGGTGTCAGGTCCCGGACGGTCGCCGCCGTGTCGACCTCGACGAGCAGGTGGTGGGCGTTGTGCGCCGCGGCGCGGACCGGCACGCCGAGCGCGGCCTCCAGGCCGGGAGGAGCCGCGCAGCGCACCGGGGCTAGCGCGGGGAGGTCGAGCACGACGTGCTCGCCGGCGCGGGTCGCGCCCAGCGCGCCGCTGCGGGTGTGGAAACGGGCGGGCGCGTCGGCCGTGAGTCGCCCCGTGGTCCACAGCACGTGGGCGCTGGCGAGGGTGGCGTGCCCGCAGAGCTCGACCTCGACCGTCGGCGTGAACCACCGCAACCCGAATCCGTCGCCGCCGGGGAGCACGAACGCGGTCTCGGAGAGATTGAGCTCCGCGGCGACCGCGCCGCACCACTGATCGTCGGGCCAGGTGTCCCCGTCCAGCAGACAGACCGCCGCCGGGTTTCCACCGAACGCTGACGCGGTGAAGGCGTCGACGCCGAAGAGCGGCACCGCCGGCGGGTCGCTCAGCCGATCACGACCAAGACGTCGCCGGTCCCGACCGTGTCGCCGGTCTGGACGCGGATCTCCTTGACGGTCCCGCCCACCTCGGCGTGGAGATGGTTCTCCATCTTCATGGCCTCGAGCACGAGGATCGCCTCGCCGGATTCGACGGTGTCGCCCTCACCCACCAGGATCTTCACGATCGTGCCCTGCATCGGCGCGGCGATCGTGCCGTTCCCGGCGCCTCCCGCGCTCGCGCCCGGGCTTCTCGGGCGAGCGGCGCGCCGCGTGGACGGGGTCGCCGCCGCTTCCGATGGCGCGTCCGGCAGCCAGAGTCGCACCGAGAACCGCTTGCCGTTCACCTCGACTGGCACGGTGCGCTCCACCAGCTCAGCCCGCGACTCGGTCTCGGGGGCGGCGACGGGTTCGAGGTCGGCCCCGCCGGCGAGGATCGACGGATCGAGCTCCTCCTCGATCCACTTGGTCGAGTGGCGGCCGGCGGCGAAGTCGGGATGGGCGAGCAGCGCCAGGTGGGCCGGCGCCGTGGTGTGGACGCCTTGGACGTCGAGCTCCCGCAATGCGCGCAGCATGCGATGTCGGGCGTGGTCGCGGCTGTCGGCCCACACCACGAGCTTGCCGACCAGGTTGTCGTAGTACTGCGAGATGGTGTCGCCGGCCTCGTAGCCGCCGTCCCAGCGGACCCCCGGTCCGCCCGGGAGCCGCAGCCCGGTGATCGTGCCCGGTGACGGCAAGAAGCCCCGGGACGGGTCCTCGGCGTTGATCCGGCACTCGATCGAGTGGCCGCGCCGCTGGATCGAGGCCTGGTCGAACGAGAGGGGCTCGCCCGCCGCGACGCGGAATTGCTCAGCCACGAGATCGAGGCTCGTGACCATCTCGGTCACGCAGTGCTCGACTTGGAGGCGGGTGTTCATCTCGAGGAACCAGAAATTGCCGTCCTCGTAGAGCATCTCGGCGGTCCCCGCGTTGACGTAGCCGCACCCCCGGGCGACCTTGACCGCGGCTTCGCCCATCGCGGCGCGGGTGGCGTCGTCAAGGCCGGCCGCGGGTGTCTCCTCGATGAGCTTCTGGTGGCGTCGCTGCGTCGAGCAGTCGCGCTCGCCGAGCCAGACCGCGTGGCCGTGGGTGTCGCAGAACACCTGGATCTCGATGTGGCGAGGCCGGGTGAGATACCGCTCGAGGTATGCCTCGGGCCGCCCGAAGTAGGCGGTCGCCTCCCGAGTGGCCGACTCGAAGGCCTCGCCGGCCCCGTCGGCGTCGCGCGCGACGCGCAAGCCCTTGCCGCCGCCGCCGTACGCGGCCTTGATCGCGACTGGCCAGCCGTGCTCGTCGCCGAAGGCGACGATCTCGTCGACGCTCTCGATGGGGCGGGTCGTGCCCGGCACCGAGTCGACGCCCGCCGCGATGGCGGCCTTGCGAGACGAGATCTTGTCGCCCATGATCTCGATCGCCTCGGGCGGCGGGCCGACCCAGGTGACGCCGGCGGCCGTGACGGTGCGGGCGAAGTCGGCGTTCTCGGCGAAGAAGCCGTACCCCGGATGCACCGTGTCGGCGCCGCTGCGCTCGATCACCTCGACGATCCGGTCGGTGTTGAGGTAGCTCTCGGCCGGGGTCTGGCCGCCGAGCCCGTATGCCTCGTCGGCGTAGCGGACGTGGGCCGCGTCGCGGTCGACGTCGGAGTACACCGCGACCGTCGGGAGGTCGAGTTCGCGGCAGGTCCGCATGACGCGGAGCGCGATCTCCCCCCGGTTCGCGATCAGGATCTTGGCCACCAAAGCGAGTCCCCGCTCTCGAACTGTCGGCGCGAAGGCCGCCGTATCCTACGGTGCATGGGCGATCTGCCCGCCAGCCCGGCGGTGCGCTGGCGTATCCGTCGCCTCGAGGACGTCGACTCGACGAACCGCCTCGTGCTCGACGAGGCCCGCGCCGGAGCCGAGCCGGGCCTGGTCGTGGTGGCCGACCAGCAGCACGCCGGCCGGGGGCGCCGCGGCCGCGTCTGGACCGCGCCCTCCGGGTCGTCGCTGCTGGTCTCCGTGCTGCTCCGCCCCGCGCTGGTCGCCGAGCAGCTGCACGTCATCACGATGGCCGCCGCGCTCAGTCTCCTTGAAGCGGTGCGCGCCGTGGCGGGCTTCGCGGCCGAGCTGAAATGGCCCAACGATCTGGTGGTGGGGGACCGCAAGCTGGCGGGGCTCCTCGCCGAGGCCGATCTCAGCGCCGCGGGTGCCGTGCGAGCCGTGGTGGTCGGCGTGGGCTGCAACGTGACGTGGGGCGGCTATCCCGCCGAGCTCGAGCTCATCGCCACCGCCTGTGACCGCGAGGCGGGCCACGCCGTCGAGCGCGACGCGCTCCTCGGCGCGTTCTTGGATCGCTTCGCGGCGCGCCTCGACGCGCTCGACATGGTGCCCGGCGACTACCGGGCTCGCCTGGCGACGATCGGCCGCCCGGTGCGTGTCGAGTTCGCCGACGGCGAGCTGGAGGGCGTCGCGACCGACGTCGACGAGGTCGGGCGGCTCGTGGTGCGCCGGACGGACGGCGCGACGACGATGGTGGCCGCTGGAGACGTCGTGCACCTGCGGCCGCTCACGGATCGACGTTCCGCTCGATGAAGGTGCGGAACGCCGCGGCGAGCTGCTCGCTCACCGCTCCCGGCGCGCGGGCAAGGTCTCGCCCGTCCACGCGGGCGATCGGCGCGACCTCGCGCGTACTGGAGGTCAAGAAGGCCTCCTCGGCGCGGCCGAGCGCGTCGAGGGGAAGCGCCAGCACCTCGGAGGCGAGGCCGAGCTCGCCGCAGAGCTCCAGCACCAGGGCGCGGGTCACGCCGAGCAGACAGCCCGACTCGGCGGGCGGCGTGCGGACGACACCGTCGTCGACGACGAACACGTTCGATCCGGTCGCCTCGCAGAGCTCGCCGCGGGTGTTGGCGAAGATCGCCTCGGACGCACCGCGCGCCTGCGCGTAGGCCAGGGCGCGGACGTTCTCCGCGTACGAGATGGTCTTGAGACCCGCGGTGGCCCCCCGCTCATTGCGCGGCCACGGCACGGTCATCACCCGCTCCGTGGGAGGTCGGGCCCGGGCGGCACCGGCAGCCACGATCACCGTCGGTGGCGCGTCGCCCCGCTCCGAGCCCAGCGGCGAGGGGCCACCGGTGACGGTGATTCGCAGGCGTCCCGCCTCGACTTGGTTCGCCGCGAGCACCGCGTCGGCCGCGGCTCGGAGGGCACCCGAGTCCGGCACCCTGAGGCCGAGGTGCTCGGCGGACCAGGCGAGGCGCTCGTGGTGGCGCCGCCACGCGAACGGCACGCCGCGATACACGCCCAGGGTTTCGAAGACTCCGTCACCGACGAGGATCCCGTGGTCAAACGGCGAGATGCGGGCCCGCTCGGCGTCGAGGAGCTCGCCGTCGACCCAGACCGTCGAGCCGGTCACCTCGAGACCCCGCCGCCGGTTCGGCACTCCGCCATGGGCTCGAGGGTACGCGGCGCGAAGGAAGCCAGCGGGGCCTCGTCGGTACACTGGCCGCCCCCATGGCGATTCGTCGATCCCTCCTGCGCGCGTTCACGGGCCGGTACCTCATCGCGCTCGTGGTGGGGAGCGCCGTCATGATCGGCAGCGTGGTCACCGCCAACATCGTGATCGACCGCAAGATCGCCAGCGTGAAGCGCGTGAGCGTCAAAACCGCCCCACCGCCGCCGCAAGGCGCCAACTACCTGCTGCTCGGCTCCGACAGCCGGGCCTTCGTGAAGAACGCGACGCAACAACAGGCGTTCGGCAGCGAAGCGACGGCCGGAGGTCAGCGCTCCGACACGATGATGGTGATCCACATCGAGCCGGACGCCAAGAAGACCCTGGTCGTCTCGTTCCCGCGCGACCTCTGGGTGAACATCCCCGGCATGGGGATGGGCAAGATCAACGGGGCGTTCAACGCCGGCCCGAACAAAGTCATCGAGATGCTGAAGGCCGACTTCAACGTCAACATCAACCACTTCGTCGAAGTCGACTTCCAAAGCTTCCAAGGGGTCGTCAACGCCATCGGGCGGGTGCCCGTCTACTTCCCGTACCCGGCCCGGGACCTCGAGACGGGCCTCCACACCCTGGGGGGCTGCGAGCTGCTGGACGGTTCGACCGCGCTCTCCTACACGCGGTCGCGGGAGCTGCAGTTCTTCAGCCTGTCGCAGAAGAAGTGGATCTCCGCCGACGGGACGGGTGACATCGGGCGCATCAACCGCCAGCAGCAGTTCATCCGCGAACTGGCCGGGATCGCCGTCCAGCGCAGCCTCGAGGACCCGATCACCGCCAACGACGTCGTGGACACGGTGCTCGCCAACCTGACCATCGACCAGAACCTCTCGAAGGACGACATCCTGTCGCTCATCGACGCCTTCCGGACCGTGAACCCCAACGACTCGAGCCATCTCGACTTCGAGACGTTGCCATGGTCCAACGGTCCCCAGCAGAGCGGCCAGGACGTGCTGTACGTCCAGCAGCCCGCTGCCGACGGGGTGCTCGCCCAGCTCCAAAGCTTCACCAACTCGTCCACGACCCCCGCCGCCGGCACGGTGACGCCCCCCTCGGTCAAGGTTCAGGTCGTCGACGCCACCGGCAAGGCCGGGCTCGCCCAGGGCGCGCTGAACGACCTGGTGCAAAAGGGCGGCTTCCAGTCCGGCGGGACCGTCAGCGCCCTCGCGCCGGTGGCCCAGACCGAGGTCCGCTACAAGCCAGGTTCCGTCACCCAAGGCGAGCTCGTGCTCGAGTACCTCAACCCCGCGGCGCGTCTCGTCGAGGATCCCACCATCAAGGGTGCCGCGGACGTCTCGGTCGTGCTCGGGAGCGACTTCCAATCGATTGTCCTCCCGTCCGGTGGCGGGTCGGTAGCGGGCGGTTCGTCGAACTCCACCGGCCCGGTCGCCGGCCCACCTCCCAGCAGCGGCGACACCGCGCAGACGTCCACCCCGGTGAGCGCGGCGGTGTTCGGGACGCCGATCCCGATCCAGCCGCCGTGCCACTGAGTCAGGCCGCGCGGTGAGTCGAATCGGCGTCGTCGGCGCGGGCTACGTCGGCCTCACCACCGGTGCCTGCTTCGCCCATCTGGGCCATGAGGTCGTCGTCGGTGATGTCGACGCCGACAAGGTCCGCCGCCTCGCGAAGGGGGAGGTCGGGGTCCTCGAAGAAGGCCTGCCCGAGCTGGTGCGGGAGGGCCTCTCGACCCGACGGTTGCGGTTCGTGGACGGCGCCGTCGCGGCGGCGACCGACGCGGCGTTCGTGTTCGTGTGCGTGCCAACCCCCCGAGCCGCCGACGGCGACGCCGACCTCTCCACCGTGGAGACGGTCGTGCGCGAGCTCGCCCCGGTGCTGCGGCCGGGCACGATCGTGGTGAACAAGTCGACGATGCCCGTCGGCTCCACCACGCTTGTCGCCCGTCTGCTCCGCGACGCAGGGGCGGTCCCGGAGATCGGCGTCGCGTCGAACCCGGAGTTCCTGCGCGAGGGCACCGCGGTGCGCGACTTCCTCAGTCCCTACCGGGTCGTGATCGGAGCTGACGACCCGGCCGTCGCGGTCCGGGTTTCCGAGCTGTATCGCAACGTCCAAGCCCCCGTGCTGGTCACCAACCCGGCGTCGGCCGAGATGGTCAAGTACGCCTCGAACGCCTTCTTGGCCACGAAGGTGTCGTTCGTCAACGCGGTCGCCAATATCTGCGAGGCCGTCAACGCCGACGTACGAGAAGTGACCCTCGGCATGGGCTATGACCCTCGCATCGGCTTCGAGTTCCTGCACCCCGGGCCCGGCTGGGGCGGCTCGTGCTTCCCCAAGGACACCTCGGCGCTGTTGCGCACCGCCGCCGCGGTGCACGAGGACTTCTCACTGCTCGACGCGGTCGTCGCGACCAACACCGCCCAGCGAGACCGCATCGTGGCCAAGGTCCACGAGGCGCTCGGCGGCCGGCCGGCCGGCCGACGCCTCGCCGCGTGGGGTCTGACGTTCAAGGCGAACACCAACGACCTGCGGGACTCGCCGGCCCTCGGCGTGCTCGGGCGACTGATCGCCGACGGCATCGAGGTGCGCGCCTACGACCCCGCCGGCGGCGAAGCAGCCCGCGAGATCCTCCCCACGCTCGACGTGGTGGCGGATCCCTACGACGCCTGCGTCGACGCCGACGTGCTCCTCGTCCTGACCGAGTGGGACGAGTTCCGCTGGCTGGACTTCACCCGAGTGGCGGCGCTGGTGACCGGGCGCGCGATCGTCGACGCCCGGAACCTGCTCGATCCCGCCGCCATGCGAAACCTCGGCTTCACCTACCGCGGCGTCGGACGCTGATGCCACGCACCGTCGTCACGGGCGGCGCCGGCTTCGTCGGCGCGCACGTATGCCGGGCCCTCCTCGCCGAGGGTCGAGAGGTCCTCGCCGTCGACGACCTGTCCACCGGACGCCTCGAGCAGGTCGCCGACCTCGTCGAGGACCCGGCGTTCGAGCTCGTCGAGCACGACGTCGTCCTCGGCCTCGCAGTCGAAGGACCGGTCGACCGCGTGCTCCACCTGGCCAGCGCCGCCAGCGTCCCCGAGTACCTGGCCCACCCCCTCGAGACGCTGCGGGTGGGCGCCGAGGGGACCCGCCACGCGCTCGAGCTCGCCCGTACCCACCACAGCTCGTTCCTGCTCGCTTCGACGAGCGAGATCTACGGCGACCCCGCCGAACATCCTCAGGCCGAGTCGTACTGGGGCAACGTCAACCCGGTCGGGCCGCGCTCGGTCTACGACGAGGCGAAGCGATACGCCGAAGCGCTCACAATGGCCTACCACCGGGTGTTCGGCCTCGACACCAAGATCGTGCGGATCTTCAACTGCTTCGGGCCCGGCCTGCTGCCCGCGGACGGGCGGGTGGTGTCGAACTTCTTGGCCCAGGCCATGGCCGGCGAGCCGCTCACCGTGTACGGCGACGGCACCCAGACCCGCTCGTTTTGCTTCGTGGAGGACGAGGTGCGCGGCATCCTCGCCCTCCTCGCCTCGTCGTGGACCGGCCCCATGAACATCGGGAACCCCGAGGAACACACCATCTTGGAGGTCGCCCAGCTCGTGCTCGAGATCACCGGCTCCTCCTCGACGATTACGTTCGTCGACCTTCCCCACGACGACCCGGCCCGTCGCTGTCCCGACATCACGCGGGCCCGCGAGGTGCTCGGCTGGTCACCCCAGGTGGACCTGCGGGAGGGGCTGCAGCGCACCTACGACTGGTACCGACACCGAGCCGAGCAGATGAGGTGACGACCATCGAACCGCTCGGTCACTACACGAAGCTCTCGGTGATCGTGCCCGCGTTCAACGAGCGGAACACCATCGTCGAGATCGTCCGGCGCATGCGCGCCGTCGAGCTGCCCATGGCTCGCGAGATCATCGTGGTGGACGACGGCAGCAACGACGGAACCCGCGACGTCCTCCAGCAGCTCGATGACAGCACCCTGCGCGTCGTGTACCACCCGAAGAACCGCGGCAAGGGGGCTGCGATCCGCACCGGCCTCGAGTACGTGACCGGCGACCTGGTGCTGATCCAAGACGCCGACCTCGAATACGACCCTGATGACTGGCCGAAGCTGCTGAACCCGGTGCTCAAAGGCCGGGCGGTGGTCGTCTACGGCTCACGCTTCACGGGCGAGCGCCGCAACATGCTGTTCTGGCACTGGGTCGCCAACCGGTTCCTGTCCCTGGTGGCCAACGTGCTGTACAACTCGACGTTGTCCGACATGGAGACCGGCCACAAACTCTTCGACCGGCGGATCATCGACCAGATCTCGCTGCGGGCCCGAAGCTTCGACTTCGAGCCCGAGGTGACGGCCAAGCTGCTCAAGGTGGGGATCCGCATCTACGAGGTGCCGATCTCCTACGCGGGGCGCACGCTCGAGGAGGGCAAGAAGATCACCTGGCAGGACGGCGCGATCGCCCTGTGGACCCTCGTCAAGTACCGCTTCGTCGACTGACGTGACGCCGCCGCCGCGCTGGGCCGCGGTCGTCGTGAACTACGAGGCCGGCCCATTGCTGGTCGCGTGCGTCGAGTCGCTCCTCGCCGACACCAGCGCCGGACCCCCCGAGGTGGTCGTCGTCGACAACGCGTCGAGCGACGGCTCCCTCGACGCGCTGCGGGACCGGCGCCCCGACGTGCCGATCCTCGCCACCGGCACCAACCTCGGGTACGCGGCCGCCGCCAACCGGGGAATCGAGGCCACGACCGGGCCGGTCGTCGCGGTCTGCAACCCAGACCTGCGCGTCGAGCCGGGGACCGCGGCGGCGCTGGTGGGACGCCTCGACGACGAGGCGGACGTCGGCGCAGTCGGTCCCCGCATCCTCGAGCCCGACGGAACCGTCTACCCGTCGGCTCGGCAGCTGCCCACGACGCTCGACGCCGCCGGCCACGGGGCGCTGGGACGGCTCTGGCCACGCAACCCGTTCACGCGCCGGTACCGGCAGCTCGACGCCGACCCGGCGGTGGCCCGTGACGTCGACTGGGTCTCGGGAGCTGCGGTGTGGCTGCGCCGCGCCGCCGTCGAGCAGATCGGCGGCTGGGACGAGCGATACTTCATGTACGTCGAGGACGTCGACTTGTGTTGGACGCTCCGACGCGCCGGGTGGCGGGTCGCCTACGAGCCGGGCGGCACCGTCGTGCACGTGCGGGGTGTCAGCACCGACCGGCATCCGTACCGCATGATCGTCGCGCACCACCGGTCGCTGCTGCGGTTCGCGACGAAACGCTGGCACGGATGGCGACGCGTGCTCTTGGTGCCGGCCGCGTTGTTTCTCGCTGCGCGAATCGGGATGGAAAGTCTCTGGCAGGCGCTGCGGCGGCGCCCGAGCCACGCTGACTGACCGGGTAACCTCTAGTTCTGCCATGGCACCGTCGCGCCGACGCTCCGCACGCGCTCCGCTGTCGGTGCGCCAACTCCGTGCGCGTCGGCGGCGCTCGCCCGTGGCGCTGCGGCGGCCCCTCGACGTCGGCCGCGGGTGATGAAAGCGGTCGTCTTAGTCGGCGGCGAGGGGACTCGTCTGCGGCCCTTGACGTTCACGACGCCCAAGCCGCTGCTCCCCGTGGCCAACCAGGTGTTCCTGGAGCGCCAGTTGTCGTGGCTCGCCGCGCACGGGGTGGACGAGGTCGCGTTGTCGCTCGGGTATCTCCCCGACGCGTTCCGGGCCCGGTTTCCCGAGGGCCGCTTCGTTGACGGCGCGAACCGCGAGGTGCGCCTCGTGTACGCCGTCGAGCCGGTCCCGCTCGGCACCGCGGGTGCGGTCCGGTTCGCGGCCGAGCATCTCGGCGTCGGCGAACGAATCGTGGTGTGCAACGGCGACGTGCTCACCGGGCTGGACCTCGGCGCGCTGGTGAGCTTCCACGACGGCCGCCAGGCGGAGGCCACCATTCATCTCGCTCGGGTCGACGACCCGTCGGCGTTCGGCGTCGTCCCGACCTTCGCCGACGGCGAGGTCAAGGCGTTCGTCGAGAAGCCGCCGCGCGGCGCCGCGCCGACGGACTGGATCAACGCCGGGACCTACGTGCTGGAGCCGTCGATCCTCGAGCGGATCCCGGCCGGCCTGTGCGTCTCAATCGAGCGGGAGACGTTCCCGCGCCTCCTCGAGCAGCGGGGCCGGCTGTTCGCGATGCCGAGCGACGCGTACTGGATCGACATCGGGACGCCGGACCAGTACCTCCAGGTCCACGCCGACCTGCTCGCCGGGCGCCTCGGGCCCTGCCCGGTCCCCGGAGCCCACGAGGCGGCCCCCGGGATCTGGATCCAAGGTGATGCGACCCCCGAGGGGCTCGGCGCCCCGGTCCTGGTCGGACCCGACTGCCGCATCGAGGGCGACGCCCGCGTGTCGGGCTCCGTGCTCGGCGCAGCGGTCCGAGTCGCCCCGGGCGCGGTCGTCGCCCAGAGCGTGCTGCACGACGACGTCACCGTCGCGGCCGGCGCCCGGGTGCGCGACTCGATCATCGGCACCGGGGCCGTCATCGGCGCCGACGCGGAGGTGGTGGACCGCTCGATCGTCGGCGCCAACGCAGTCGTCGAACTCGGGGGCTGCCTGGTCCGGGCCCGCCGTCCCGCCACCGCTGCGCCGGCCACGTCGCCATGAGAGTGCTCGTCACTGGTGGAGCCGGCTTCATCGGCTCCACCCTCGTCGACCGGCTGCTGGCCGAGGGCTGCGACGTCGACGTCGTCGACGATCTCTCGACCGGTTCGCTCGCCAACCTCGCCGACGCGCGCGCGCAGCGGGCCCGCAAGTGCACCTTCCAGCGTCTCGACGTCCGCTCGACCGGCGTGGCGGAGCTGATGGCCCACCGCAAACCCGAGGTCGTGTTCCACCTCGCGGCGCAAAAGAGCGTGATCGAGTCGGTGGCGGACCCCTCCTTCGACGCCGAGGTGAACATCCTCGGCTCGTTGAACGTGCTGCAGGGAGCGCTCGGGGCGGGGACACACAAGGTCGTGTTCGCCGGGTCTGGCGGGACGCTCTACGGCACACCGGAATCGATCCCGACTCGCGAAGGACATCCGCAGCACCCGATCTCGCCCTACGGCGTCTCGAAGAAGGCGGTCGGCGACTACCTGCACTACTACCGCGAGGTGCACGGCCTGGAGTACACGATCCTCGCCCTCGCCAACGTGTACGGGCCGCGCCAGGATGCGCACGGCGAGGCGGGCGTCGTTGCGATCTTCGCCGCGAAGCTCCTGGAGGGGGAGCGGCCGACCATCTTCGGCGACGGGGAGCAGACGCGCGACTTCGTGTTCGTCGACGACGTCGCCGACGCGTTCACCCGCGCGGCGGAGAAGGCGGGCGGGCTGACGGTGAACGTCGGGACCGGGACCGAGACGAGCGTGCAGCATCTCTATGACCTCATGGCCCGGTCCCTGGGGTTTGAGGAGCCGGCCCGCTACGCGCCTCCACGGGCGGGGGAGCTGCGTCGCTCGGCGCTCGACCCGGGCCGGGCCGCGATTCACCTGGGGTGGAAGCCCTGGACTGCGCTCGAGGACGGCGCGCAGCGCACCCTGGAATGGTTCCGGGCCTACGGCCGTCCGAGCTGACTCAGCGCCGGACCCGCAGCCGGTCGAGGTCGAGGGGCGGGCGGAGCCGCGGCTCGTAGCTGGGCTCGGGGTACCCGACCAGCACGAGCGCATGCGGGAGCCACGACGGGTCGAGATCCAAGGCCGCGCCGGCCTCCTCGGGGCAGAAGATCGGCGCCGCGACCCAGCACGACGCCAACCCGCCGGCGGTGGCGGCGAGCATCAGGTTCTCGACCGCCGCGCCGAGGGCGAGCAGCGCCATGCCCCACTCGGCGCGCTGGCGGCCCTCGTCGGGGTACCGATCCAGGCCGTCGTCGGTGAGGCAGCCGAGCAGGAGCGCGGGTGCGGCCTCGAGTCGTCGGCGTGACGCCGCCACGAGCTCGTCGACGCGGGCCGGGCTGACCCCGTCGCCGCGCAGGTCGACCCCCCAGCGGGCCCCCATGCCCGCGGCGAGCGCGGCCTTCGCCTCGGGGGTGTGGAGCACGACCCAGCGCCAGGGCCGCGAGTGGTGGGGGGCGGGGGCCAGGCAGGCGGCGGCGACGAGGTCGTCGAGGGCGTCGGGTGGGACCGGGTCGGAGCGGAAGGCCCGGATCGAGCGACGGTCGGCGAGCAGGCCCGGGACGGCGGCCATCAGCGGAACAGGTCCTCGCCGGGGGCTCGGACGAGCTCTCGGACGGAGGCCTCGCGCCGCCAGCGGGGGTCGAGGCCCCGCACGAGGGCGGCCGGAACGCGGCGATCCTTGCCCATCACGAGCTCGGCCGCGCCCGCCACTTCGTCGGCGAGCGCGACTTCGGTCACCATCAGCTCGTGGCCCAGACCGTCTCGTTCGCCGCGCAGGTCGACGACCGCGGCGAGTCCGGCCACGCCGATCGCGACGTCGGTGAGACCGAGCCGCCAGGCGCGCCCGAACGTGTCCGACACGATGACCGCCACGTCGACGCCCGCCCGCGCGGCGAGCGCGTCGCGCACGTGGCGGGCGGAGCGGTCGGCGTCGATCGGGAGGAGGGCGGCCCAACCCGCCTCGACGTTGGAGAGGTCGACGCCCGCGTTCGCGCACACGAAGCCGTGGCGGGTCTCGCTGATGATGAGGTCACCGCGGCGGCGCAGCACCCGGACTGACTCCGCGTCGACGAGCGCTCGGCGCGCGTCGCGGTCCTCGGCGTCGAGCGCGACCAGGCGGCCTTCGACCTTCGACACCACCTTTTGGGTCACGACGAGGCAGTCGTCGTCGGCGAAGGGGGTGCCCTGCGCCGCGGCGGCGTCGGCGAAGAGCACCGCCAGCTCGTCGCCGGGCCGAACCTCGCCGATCCCCTCGATGGGGATGATGGTCAGGGTCACGCCACCGCGGCGAGGGTCTGGCGAGCGAGCGCGGCCGCGATGCGGGCGTCGAGCATCACGGTGTCGGTGACGACGGCGCGCACGCCGAGCGCCTCGACGCGGGGGGCGTCGGGCGCGTCGGCGGTGTCGATCACGAGCGTCCCGCACACGTCGCGGTAGGCCTCGGCCACGCCGACGCAGCTGACCTCCATGCCGAGGGGGCCCATGAGACGGTCGGCGGGTCCCTTGACCGGCCGACCGCCGATGATGGGTGTCACCGCCACCACCCGGTCGCGACGCGCCGCGAGCGCGGCCCGCACTCCGGGGACGGCGAGCACCGGCCCGATCGAGATGACGGGGTTGCTCGGACAGATCAGGATCGTCTCGGCGCTGGCCAGCGCCTCCAGCACCCCCGGCGCCGGCCGGGCGTCCTCGGCGCCCGCGAAGCGCACCCCGAGGACGGGGGACTCGGCCCGTTCGCGCACGAACCATTCCTGCAGGGCGAGCTCGTCAGAGGAGCCGTCGGGGCGCCGGACCGTGATGCGGGTCGCGACCCGGTCATCACTCATCGGCACGACCCGGACACCGAGGTCCCACGCGGCGGCGAGCTCGGTCGTCACATCACTGAGTGACGCGCCGTGACGGCGCCGCTCGGTCCGGTAGAGATGGGTCGCGAGGTCGCGGTCGCCGAGGCGAAACCAGGTCGGGACTCCGTAGCGGTCCAGCGCGTCCATGGCGTGGAAGGTCTCGCCGGCCAGACCCCAGCCGGTGTCGAGGTTGTTGGCGCCGGCGAGCGCGTAGGTGACGCTGTCGAGGTCGGGCGACACCCACAGCCCGTGGAACTCGTCGTCGTCGCCCGTGTTGACGATCGCGGTGATGGTCTCGGGCTCGACGACGTCCACGAGTCCACACAGGAAGCGGGCCGCTCCCACCCCTCCGGCTAGCGCGGCGAGCACGGCCCGACGTTACGCGACGTACCCCCCGGCTGATGCCGGGGGGTACGGGTGGGGGAGGGCCAGGCTCAGGTGCCGGTGGGCGACGAGCCCTCGGAGTCGGTCGGCGCGGTCGGCGCGGTCGGCGCGGGAGTGGAGGCCCCCATCACACGGCGAACGGTGGTGGGGATGCTCCCGAGGGCCGGCTCGAGGCGGGCCCGCAGGTCGGCGACGAAGGGGTCGACGCGCTCGCCGAGCTGGGTGACGACGGGCTCGACCCGACCCTTGACCTCGGCGCCGACGGATTCGACGAGGGCGCGGGCGTCGCCGGTCAGGCTGGTGGCCTGCTCGCGGGCGTCCCGAGCCGCCTCGGCGAGGCGTCCCTGGGCGGCGCGGCGGCGGACCTGGGCCTGCTGGAAGCCGAGCACCCCGACGCCCACCGCGGTATAAGCGGCCTCTTCAGCGCGTTGGCGGACGTCACGGATGGTGTCGCTGGTCATGGCTTGCTCCTGGGGTCGATGCGGCGTTGCTAGCCAAGATACGCCAAGGTGCTAACTTTTGCAAGCAGACGGGTCGTACCCCGCCCGGGATCCCGGGCCCCCTATCCTCAGGCCACCCGATGAGCCTGCCCGACGACCTCGACGGTCTCCCCCTCCCGCCCGAGTTCGACGAGCCCCCGCCGGAGATCGCCGACGACGCGGCCCCGCCCGTCGTGGCGGTGGTCGTGACCCGCAACCCGGGCCCGTTCCTTGAGGCGACGCTCGCAGGCTTGGGGGCCCAGGACTATCCCGATCTCTCGGTGCTGGTCGTCGACGCGGGGTCCACGGTCGACCCGGCGCCGCGGGTCGCCGCCGCCCTGCCCGACGCCTTCGTGCATCGCGGGTCGTCGGGTCGTCCTGGGTTCGGCGGCGCGGCCAACGAGGGCTTCGAACTCGTGCAGGGCGCGACGTTCTTCCTCGCCTGTCACGACGACGTGGCCCTCGCCCCCGACGCGGTGCGCATCCTGGTGGAGGAGGCTTACCGATCGAACGCGGCGATCGTGGGCCCCAAGCTCGTGTCCGCCGAAGACCCCGAGGTGCTCTTGGAGGTCGGTCGCTCGATCGACCGCCTCGGCGGCTCCCACACCGGGATCGAGCCCGGCGAGCTCGACCAGGAGCAGCACGACGCGGTGCGCGACGTGTTCTACGTCTCGAGCGTGGCCCTGTTGGTGCGCGCCGATCTCTTCGCGCAGCTCGGTGGATTCGACGCGGACACGTTCCCCGGCTCCGAGGACCTCGACCTGTGCTGGCGCGCCCGCCTCGCCGGAGCCCGCATCGTGGTGGCGCCCGACGCGCGCGGCGCCCACGTCGAGGCCGCCAGCGAGCGCCAGCCGGGAGACGCGCCCACGGCACGCGACGTCGCCCGCCGGCGCGTCCGGGTGGTCCTCACCTGCTACTCGCTGCCGTCACTGGTGCGGGCCATCCCGCTCGGTGTGGCGCTGGCGCTCCTCGAGGCGGTCCTGTTCGCGCCGACGCCGCGCCGCCGCCAAGCGGCCGCGGTGCTCGGCGCGTGGCGCTGGAACCTGCTGCGCCTCGGGCGGATCCGCCGCGCCCGGCGTCGAGCCCAAGCGGGGCGCGCCATCCACGACCGCGACCTACGCGAGCTGCAGGTTGGTGCGAGCGCCCGCGTCGGCGCGTTCCTCTCGCAGCACCACGCCGACGAGCGGATCGAATCCCTCGAGGACCGGGTCCGCGACAGCATCGAATCCGCTGGCACCACACTCGTGCACCCCGCGTCCCTCGCCCTGATCTTCTTCGGGATCGTGGTCGCGCTCGGCTCGCGGGACTTCTTCAGCTCCGGCGTGCCGGCCGTCGGCTCCTTTGCCATGTGGCCCGGCGTGCGGGCATTGGCCGGCGCGTTCACGTCACCGTGGCGGTACACCGGGCTGGGCTCGACCGCCGCCGCGCCACCCGCGTTGGCGTTGATGGCGGGGCTCGGGACCGTGCTCGTCGGCAGCGTCGGGCTCGCCCAGGCGCTGCTCGTCACGCTCGCGATCCCGGTCGGCGCGCTGGGCGCGCTCCGCGTCGCCCGCCACGTCGGCGCCGACCGCAGCGGCATGATCACCGCCGGCCTCGCCTACGGGATCAGCGCGGTGGCCCGCAACGACCTGGCGACCGGCCAGCTCGGCCCGCTGGTGCTCTTCGCACTGTTGCCCTTCCTCGTCTTGCTGATGCTGCGGGCGGGACGCTTCGAAGCCCCCGGCTCCCCCGGACGCCGCCAGCTGCTCGGCCTGGCGATCGTCACCGCGCTGGCGAGCGCGTGGTTCCCGCCCGCCGCCCTCGTCGTCGTCCTCGCCGCGCTCGCCTGGTGCGTCGCCGCGCTCTTCATCGGCGGCGGCGCGGCCGCGCTGCGCGGCCTCGGCGCCACGCTCATCGGCGCCGCCGGTGCGGCGGTGCTGCTGATCCCGTGGACGGGCACCGCGGCGCACGGCCTCGCCGACCCCGGCGCGTTCGGCTTCTCCGTCCATCCCCAGATCGCCCTGAGTCAGCTCGTGCGCTTCCACACCGGCCCCGCCGGCGCCGGCGTCGCGGGCTACGGGCTGCTCGCCGCCGCCGCGCTGGCGCTCCTCCTCGCGACCGGCCCCCGGCTGGTCTGGGTGGTGCGGGCCTGGGCGCTGACCCTGGCCGCCTGGGCCGCGGTCCTGCTCCCCGCCCGGTTCGCGCCCGGCATGGCGGTCCCCCCGCCCGAGGCGGTCCTGTCGCTCGGCGCACTCGGCGTCGCGCTCGCCGCCGGCNNGCGGCGATCGCCGGCGTGATGCTGGGCGGGCTCGGGTTCGCCGCCGACGCGCTCGACGGCCGCTGGCTCTCACCGAGCGACTCGTGGCCCTCCCAGCTCGCCTTCACCCGCGACCTCCAGTACCAGGGTCAGTTCCGGGTGCTGTGGGTCGGCGACCCCGCGGTGCTGCCGCTGGAGTCCGCGCCGGTCGGTGGCGGACTCTCGTACACGCTGACCCGCAACGGCCCCGGCGACGCCCGCGAGCTGCTGCGAGCACCGCTGACCCACACCGACCACGCGGTCAGCGAGGCGATCACCGACGCGGTCGCGGGACGCACGGCCCGTCTCGGCCGTCTCCTCGCGCCGATGGGCGTGCGCTACATCGTGTTCCCCCAACTCGACGGCCCGGGTGGTGTCGCCGGGCGGCCCCTTCCCGCCCTCGACGCCGCGCTGCGCAACCAGCTCGACTTCGCTCGCCTCGGCAGCGACCCCGGGCTCGAGCTGTATCAGAACGAGGCCTGGTTCCCCGGCCGGACCGTCGTGGCGGGGCGCCACGGCGCGATCCCCGCCCGGCCCGCGGACCCGGCCCGGGCCGCCGCCGGCACGGATCTGAGCGCCAGCGGGTCACTGGGCAGCGGCCCGGCATCACCGGGGACGGTGCTGTGGTTCGAGGCGTACGACCCCGGCTGGCAGGCGCACGCCGGCGGCACGACGCTGACCCACCAGCCCGCGTTCGGTGTCACGAACCAGTTCCGGCTGTCGACCCGCGCCGCGGTGACGATCTCGCATACCGGTCAGACCCGCCGGTACGCGCTCGTCGGGGGCGAGGTGCTCCTCTGGCTCCTGGCGTTGGCATGGTGGGCGCGCGGGCGACGCCGAAGCGCCGCCGGCGAGGAACGTGAGGCCCGCCGCGTCGCGGCGCGCATCGCACACGAGGAGCGCCGACGCGGGTTCGCCGACCCATTGGAGTCCGACGTCGAGTTCTGGGAGCAAGGATGAGCCCGCGGCGCGGCCCGACCGTGCGGCGCCTCCCCGCCCTGGTCGCCATCCTCGCCGTGGTCGCGGGCCTCGTCGCGGCCAGCCGCGCCGGGCACGAGTTCAGCCCCGCCGTCCACGCCGCGTCCGCGCCGGTCTCGGGGCCTGCCGCGCCACCGGCCGACGCGGTCTCCTCGACCTGGTACTGCGCCGAGGGGACGTCGAACCCGGGCGGGCGGGCCGACGAGACAATCATCGTCGCCAACCTCGCCCGGCGGGCCACCACCGTGACCGTGACCGTGCTGTCCGGGTCGGGGCGCACCCCCGCCAGCCGCCAGGAGCATGTCGCCGCCCTCGGGCAGCGTCGCGTTGTCGTGTCCTCGATCCGCGCCGCCGCGGAGCCCGGCGTCATCGTCGAGGCGCTGAGCGGCGCGGTCGTCGTCGAGCACGAGCTCAGCCGAGGGTCCGACAGCACCGTGGGACCCTGCGCCCGTCAGGCGTCCCAGAGCTGGTACTTCGCCGCCGGCGACACCAACTTCGGCATGGAGGACTGGCTCGCGCTCTTCAACCCGTTCCCCGACGACGCGATCGTCGACGTCACGTTCCTCACCACCGACGGTGTGCAGTCCCCCGAAGCGTCCCAAGCCCTCGTCGTGCCCCGCCACTCGCGGGTGTCGGTCCCGCTGCACGAGATCATCCGGGACCAAGCGCCACTCGGGGTGCTCGTGCACGCTCGCCTGGGCCGCCTCGTCGCCGAGCAATCGCTGTACTCCGACGGCTCCAACGGGCCCGCCGGCCTCGCGACCGCACTCGGCGCCACCAGTCCCGCGACGAGCTGGCGGGTCCCGACCGGGGACGCCGAGAACGGCGCGACCGCGACGCTGACCGTCGCCAACTTCACGACCATCAACACGCACATCACGCTGGGCGTCACCCTCGACAACAACACGTCCCTGCCGTCCCAACAGGTCTCGGTGCCGTCGATGACCCTCTCGAGCGTCACCCTGAGCCAGAAAGTGGCGCCCGGGACCGGCTACGCCGTGCAGGTCCGCGCGCCCCGCCGCAGCCCGGTCGTCGTCGAACTCGTCGAGACATGGGCCGCGCCGGCCGCGCCGGTGGGACTGGCGACCACGCTGGGCACCACCGGCGAGGCGTCGCGCTGGGCGTTCGCGACCGGCCGGACCGACAACAGCGGCGACGCGCAGCTCGCCGCGGTCAACGTGTCGGGACGGCCGCTCACCGTCGAGATGCTCGCCTACACCCCCGGCGATCCGAACAGCCCCCGCAGCGGGCCCGCCCAGGCGGTCGGCGCCGGCAAGCGGGCCGTGTTCCCGCTCACCACCGACGGGGTCGACGCCAGCCAGGTGATCGTCCTCCAGGCCGACGGGCCGATCGTGGCGGGTCGCGAGGTGCTCGGCCCCAGCCGGTCGTTGAGCGTCGGGTTCCCCGAGCTTCCGTGATCGTGCGCCTCGTCATCGCGGCGGCGATCCTGGCGGTCGCGGTCGCGGTCGCGTGGTGGCTGCGGCGGCGCCGACCCGAGAGCCCGCCCCGCGACGTCTACCCCGTCCCGCGCCAGCTCGACCGCCAGGACTTCTCGCGGCCCGAGGCGCCGTGGCTCGTCGCCTACTTCTCGTCAACGACGTGCGCCTCCTGCCAGGGGCTCGGCCCGAAAGTGACCGTGCTCGAGTCGCCCGCGGTGGCGACCTGTGAGCTCGACTTCGTGCAGCGGCGCGACCTCCACGACCGCTACGAGATCTCCGCGATCCCCATGATCGTGCTCGCCGACGCGTCGGGCGTGGTGCAGCGGGCGTTCGTCGGCGCGACGTCCGCCGCCGATCTCTGGGCGGCCGTCGCCGAGGTGCGTGATCCCGGCTCGACCCCCGAGCCGTCGCTGGGGGCGTTCGACTAGGGCCGGTCAGCTGCCGCGGGCACGCGAGGTCCGGGTCGCCGCGCGGCGGCGTCGCCCGTTCGCGGTGGGCGGCTTGACCTCCATGACGCTGCCGTCGGCCCGCTTGACCCGCCGATAGCCGCCGACCTTGCGGCCCATCGAGTAGTCGACGATGCGACCGACCTCGTCGCCGTCGAGCGTCTCGTGCTCGAGCAGCGCCCGAGCGACGCCCTCGAGGCCCCGCCGGTTCAACCGGAGGATCCGCCGGGCGCGGCTCTCCTCGAGACGCAGGATGCGCTCCACCTCCTCGTCGATGACCCGGGCGGTGTCGTCTGAGTAGTCGCGGGTGTGGATCAGGTCTTCGCCGAGGAACACCGGGCCTTGCGAGCCCCACGCCATCGGCCCGATCCGCTCGCTCATCCCCCACTCCCGAACCATCTTGCGGGCCAGCTCGGTGATCCGGACCAGGTCGTTCTGCGCCCCGGTCGACACGTGCCCGAAGACGATCTCCTCGGCGACGCGACGACCGAGGGCCACGACGATCGAGTCGGCGATGTACTCCTTCTTGTAGATGTGACGCTCCTCCTCGGGGAGCTGCTGGGTGACCCCCAGGGCCATGCCGACCGGGAGGATCGTCACCTTGTGGAGCGGGTCGGCGTGCTCCAGCACGTAGGCGAGCGTCGCGTGCCCGCCTTCGTGATAGGCGATGACCTCCTTGTCCTCGGCGGTGAGCGCCATCGCCTCGCGTTTGAGACCCATCAAGACGCGGTCCCGGGCGGCTTCGACGTCCTCGGCGTGGATCTCCGACACGCCGCGGCGCACCGCGAACAGCGCGGCCTCGTTCACCAGGTTCGACAGATCCGCGCCCGCCATGCCCGGCGTGCCCCGAGCGACGATGTCCACGTCGAGATCGGGTGCGACGCGCTTGTCGCGCAGATGCACCCGCAAGATCGCGACCCGCTCCTCTTGGGTCGGGAACGGCACCACGATCGTACGGTCGAACCGTCCCGGGCGCAGGAGCGCCGGGTCGAGGACGTCGGGACGGTTCGTCGCCGCCATCATCACGATGCCCTCGGTCGCCTCGAAGCCGTCCATCTCGGCCAGCATCTGGTTCAGGGTCTGCTCGCGCTCGTCGTGACCGCCGCCCAGACCCGCGCCCCGCTTGCGACCGATCGAATCGATCTCGTCCACGAAGATGATCGCCGGCGCCTGCTTGCGGGCGGTCTGGAACAGGTCGCGCACCCGCGCCGCGCCCACCCCGACGAACATTTCCATGAAGTCCGAGCCGGTGACCGACACGAACGGCACCCCGGCCTCCCCGGCGACCGCCCGGGCGATCAGCGTCTTGCCGGTGCCCGGCGGGCCGACGAGCAGCACCCCCTTCGGGATCCGGGCGCCGATCTGCTTGAACTTCTGCGGGTACTTCAAGAAATCGACGACTTCGGTGATCTCGGCCTTCACCGGGCCGTAGCCGGCCACGTCCGCGAACGTCGTCTTGGGCTTCTCGGTCGAGTACACCTTCGCCCGGCTGCGGCCGATGTTCATCACCGCGCCCATCTGGCCTTGCGCGCGGCGGCTGAAGAAGACGAACACACCGATGATCAAGAGGATGAGGATCAGCTCCGGCAGGAGCGCCTCGAAGAGGCTGGTGCTCGACGAGGTGTAGGTCAGCGCGACGCCTCGCGTCTGGAGGGCCTGGACCACCGACGACTGCAGGTCGTTGGCCGGTCCGCTGCTCGAGAAGTTCTTCGTCCCCGTCACCGTGTTGTTGAACTCGCCCGAGATGGCGCCGTTCGATCGGTTGAACTGGACCTTCTTGACCTGGTTCTTGTCGATCGCCTGGACGAACTGCGTGTAGGTGAGGCTCTTGGCCGAGCTCCCCGAGCCCGACAAGATGTTCGTCGCGAGGAACACGCCCACCAGGACCAGGATCAGCAGCCAGGGCAGCAGCCGAACCCAAGAAGGTGGTGGCGACGCCTGGTTCCCCCGACCGTCCGGGCGGCGCTCAGGCCTGCCCGAGGGCCGACGACCCTGGGGCATCTCGGAGGGGGGGCGGCTCATAGAGAACTCCTGGTGGGGGGCGAAGGGCGGCGCGGCGCCCCTCCGAGTGGCCATGGTACGGCCCGCCCGGGCCGAACGCGACCCCGGGCGCCGACCGTCCCACGCCGTCGCCGGTTCCGCCCACGCGGCCCACTACCGTGCCCATCGTGGAGAGTCCCGACGCCGATCGGTTCGGCTCGGCGCCAGGAACCCGGATCGGGTGGGGAATCTCCGACGTCCTCGTCGCGTTCGTGCTCTCCCTGGTGGCGGCGTCGATCGCCGAGCTGCCGTTCGTCCAGAACGGCCGACTCCCGACGCATCTGGCAGTCCCCGCGGCGCTGGTGTCGCTGACCGCCCAGACCGCCGCCGCGATCGGCTACCTCGCCGTCGCCTCCCGCAAGGGTCTCGGCAGCCTGCGGGCCGACTTCGGGCTCCGCCTCGCGCCGCGCGACGGGGGGTGGTTCGCGGTCGGGCTCGGGATCTCCGCCCTCTCCGGAGTCCTGATCGCCCCCATCGTCGACGCCGGCCACCTCACCGACTCCTCCCAGGACGTCGTGCGCCTCTTCCAACACTCCCACGGCGTGGACAGCGTCTTCTTCGCCGTCGCCGTGCTCGTCATCGCGCCCGTCGGTGAGGAGCTGCTGTTCCGAGGTGCGCTCCTGCGCGGCCTCCTGCGACGTACCAACCCCGCCACCGCGGTGTGGATCTCCGCGCTCGTCTTCGCCCTCGTGCACGTGCTCCTCGACCCCGGTGCCGGCTTCGCGGTGCCCGCCCTGCTTCTCCTCGGCCTCGTGTCCGGCTTCCGGGCCGTGCGCACCGGCAACCTCTCCGAGTCGATCCTGCTCCACGCCGGGTTCAACCTGCTGGCCGTCCTGCAGATCCTGACCTGACCCCACGGTCGATCGCGGCGCCGACCGCTCAAGTTCTCGGCATTCCCGGCCGATACCTCACTTGAGGGTTGCCCGAGGCTGGGAGGCATGGGATGCGCTGTTCTTCATGCAGTAGGGGTTCGATCATCGAGATCCGGATGGAGATCGCCGGTGAGGAACTCACGTTCCGTCGCTGTGGACGCTGCGAATCGCAGACCTGGACGACCGCGGACGGCCACGTCCCCCTGAGTCATGTCCTGGAGATCGCCCGAGCCACCTGACCGGGCGCCGCGCCGGGACACCCGGCTCCGACTGGTCCCTCGCTGGGGCGTCGCCCTGGCAGGCTACGGGGATGGCTGCGTCAACGCCGGTGCAGGACGCGCCGCTCGACGAACCACCGTCGCCCGAGACACCCCCGCCGTGGTGGGGGCGTCTCGAGCTCTGGATCGGTCTCCTCGTCGTCGTTGCCTGCGTCGCGTTCATTTTCGTGCAGCTCGACCCCCGGCTGCTGCTCCGCAACACCACCCCGGCCGGCGGTGACACCGGCGCCCACGTGTGGTGGCCGGCGTACCTGCAGGACCATCTCCTCCCCTGGCATCTCGCCGGCTGGTCTCCCGACTTCTTCGCCGGCTTCCCGGCCGGCCAGTTCTACTTCCCGCTCCCCGCGCTGCTCATCGTCGGGCTGAACCTCCTCGGCCCCTACAACGTCGCGTTCAAGCTCATCACCGCGCTCGGGCCGCTGCTCATGCCGGTCGGCGCGTACTGGTTCGCCCGAGGCATCCGCGCCCCGAACCCCGCGCCGGCCGCCCTGGCCGTCGCCGCGACCGGGTTCGTCTTCTTCACCGGCGACCCCGGGACCAGTGGCCTCGACCGCGGGACCATCGCGTTCGATCAGCACATCATGGGCGGCAACCTCGCCAGCACCCTCGCCGGCGAGTTCTCCTACACGCTCGCGGTCGCCCTCGCGCTCTGCTTCCTCGGCGCGCTGGCTTGGTCGTTGCGCGCCCGGCGCGCCCTGTGGCTCCCCGCCGTGCTGCTCGCCGCCACCGCGATGAGCCACCTCGTCGTCGCGGTGTTCGCCGTCGTGGGCGCCCTGGTCGTCGTGGTCGGGTCCCGGCCCCGCGCCCGACCCGCCGTGCCGCGCCGGGCCTGGGTGGCCGGCGCGGCGATCGGTGCCGCGTTCCTCATCGTCGGGCTCGTCGGGGGCGCGAGCCACCTCCTCGTGGCGGCCTTCGTGGTCGCGCTCGTCCTCCTCGCCCTCGTCGTGTTCTGGCCCCGGGAGACCCTCACCCGCGTGGTCGCCATCGGCGCGGTCGGCGCCCTGCTCACCGCGGTGTGGAGCGTGCCGCTCGTCGCGACGCTGCAATACACGACCGACATGCGGTACGCCGCGATCACCCAGTACGGCAAGTTCCTCTTTCCCTGGTCCTATCTCTTCGGCATTCGAGGCGCCCTGCCGTGGCAGTGGGGCGGCGCGGTGCTCATCACCGTGGCCGTCATCGGCGGCCTCGTGGGGCGCCGGTCCTCCACACTCATCCTCACCGCGCTCACCGCGCTGACCGGCGTGCTGTTCCTCGTCTGGGCGAAGGTCCAAGCCACCCCAGCCTGGAACCTGCGCGTCCTGCCCTTCTGGTACCTGTGCGTCTTCTTGATGATGGGCCTCGGCGTCGCCGAGCTGGTACGCGGCGCGGCGTGGCTGGCCCACCGCTGGACGCAACGCCGGGTCCGCGACGACCCATTCGGCTGGTCGCCCGACCTTCCGCACCTGGTCGCCATCGGCACCGCGGTGGTCCTCACCGCGGTGCTCGCCGTCGGCGCGCTCGTCAACATCGACCGGGGAAAGTCGTTCCTGCCCGACTGGATCAAATGGAACGAGAGCGGATATCAAGACGTCAGCCAGGGCCCCGGTCTCATGAAGGACTACCCCGAGTACCGGCGCCTCATCGACACGGTGAGCAAGCTGCATTCGGGGCGCGTCCTGTGGGAGGGCGGCCAGGCACTGAACAACTACGGCACGCCCCTCGCGCTCATGCTGCTCCCGTACTGGACCAACGGCCGGTTCCCCTCGATGGAGGGCCTGTACTACGAGTCGTCCGCGACGACGCCGTACGTGTTCATGACCGACGCCGCGGTCGACGGGCCTGGGAACGCCTCGAACCCGGTGCGGGGCATCCCGTACCAGACCGACGCCGACTTCTCGCTCGGCGTGCACTATCTCCAGCTGCTCGGTGTGCGCTACTTCATCGCGCATTCGGTGACCGCCCGCCGGGACGCCGCCGCCGATCCCCAGCTCCGGCTCGTCGCGACCAGCCCCACCGGCCAGGGTGGCATCGGCCCGGACACCTGGAGCATCTACGAGGTGTCCAACTCGGCCCAGGTCGTCCCGCTCGCGTACCAGCCGGTCGTCGCCGACCCGCTGTCGAGCGCCGAGCAGGCCCGCTGTCGCGCGCAGGTCATCGAGAACGGCATCGCGCCCTCCGAGGTCACCCTCCACGACTGGCAGGACTGCATCGGGGTGCCCTGGTTCAACGACCCGAGCGCGCTCGACCGTCCGATCGTCGCCAACGGGCCAGCGAGCTGGCAGCACGCCCAGGCGAGCGCGGCGCTGACGCTGCCCCAGCGGCCGCTGCCCGCCGTCACGGTCACCAACATCCACGAGACCAACACCAGCGTCTCGTTCCACGTGTCGCGCCCGGGCGTGCCGGTCCTCGTCAAGACGTCGTACTTCCCGAACTGGCAGGTCAGCGGGGCGGCGGGCATCGAGCGGGCCACACCGAACTTCATGGTGGTGGTCCCCACCCAGCGCGATGTCCGCCTGACCTACGGCACGACCTCCGCCGAGTGGCTCGGTCGCCTGCTGACGCTCGTCGGGCTCCTCGGAGTGGGCCTCCTCGTGTGGTGGGGCCGGCGGTTGCGTCGAGCGCGGCCCGATAGGTTGACCGCGGCGTGATTCCACCAGCCGCGTCGCTCGACGCGATCTTCAAGGCGTACGACATCCGTGGCGTGTACCCCGACCAGATCGACGAGTCGGTCGCCCGCCTGGTGGGCAACGCCTTCGTCGGGTTCACCGGCGCGCGCCGGGTGCTGGTCGGCCGAGACGCCCGCCCGTCATCGGAGCCGCTGACGGCCGCCTTCTTCGAGGGGGCGACCGCGGCGGGGGCCGACGTCGTCGACTTGGGTTTGGCCTCCACCGATCTCGTCTACTTCGCGTCGGGCGACGCCGACGCGCCCGGCGCGATGTTCACCGCCAGCCACAACCCGGCCGAGTACAACGGCATCAAGCTGTGCCGGGCCGGCGCGGCACCAGTCGGCGTCGAGACCGGCCTCGCCGACATCAAGGCCGCGGTCGCCGAGGGACGGTTCGAGACCAGCGCCACCCCCGGTCGGGTCGAGGCGCGCGACCTCCTCCCCGAGTTCGTGACCCACGTGCGGTCCTTCATCGACGTCGACGCGCTCGCCGGCCAACGCATCGTGGCCGACACCGCCAACGGCCTCGGCGGCCTGATCGTGCCGGCCGTGTTCGAGGGCCTGCCCGTCGACGTGGACCTCCTGTTCGGCGAGCTCGACGGCACCTTCCCCAACCATCCCGCCGACCCGATCCAGCCCGAGAACCTGCGCGACCTCCAACGCCGCGTCCTCGAGCGGGAGGCCGACGTGGGCCTCGCGTTCGACGGGGACGCCGACCGGGTGTTTCTCGTCGACGACCGGGCCGAGCCGCTCTCCGGCTCGCTCACCACCGCCATCGTGGCCGCGTCGGTGCTGGGGCGACTGCCCCCCGGCGCCTCCGACGCCGACCGCACCGTCGTCTACAACCTGATCTGCTCGAAGGCCGTCCCCGAGATCGTGCGCGAGCTCGGCGGGACGCCCGTGCGGAGCCGGGTCGGGCACTCCTTCGTCAAGCAGGTCATGGCCGACACGGGCGCCCGGTTCGGCGGGGAGCACTCCGGCCACTACTACTTCCGGGACAACTTCCGCGCCGACTCGGGCATCATCGCCGCGCTCGTCATCCTCGAAACCCTCGCCCGGTCCGGGGTGACCCTCTCGGAACTGCGACGGCCCTACGAGCGCTATGTCCAGTCGGGCGAGATCAACCGGCGGGTCGCGGACCCCGACGCGGCGATCGAGCGAATCGCCGCCGCGCATGCGGGCGCCGGCCAGGATCGCCTCGACGGCCTCACCGTGGACCACGGCGACTGGTGGTTCAACGTGCGGTCCAGCAACACCGAGCCGCTCCTGCGCCTCAACCTCGAGGCCCCCGACGAGGAAACCTGCCGCCACCACACCGACGAAGTCCTCATGCTCGTCGCCGGCGAGGCAGACTGAGCGCCGTGACCCTCGACCCGAAGCTCCTCGAGATCCTCGCCTGCCCGGAGGACAAGGGACCGCTCTTGTACTTCGCCGACGAGTCCGCGCTCTACAACCCGCGTCTGCAGCGCCGCTACGCGGTGCGTGACGACATCCCGATCATGCTCATCGACGAGGCCGAGACGGTCGACGACGCCGAGCACCAGCGCCTGGTCGCCAAGGCGGCCGCTGAGGGCATCCAGCCGACGTTTGAGGCGTAGCGCCGTGGCGGCCGACTCGCTCGGGTTCCTCGGGGCGGTCGATCGGCTCCCCCAGCAGCTGGCGAGCGCGCACGAGACCGCCGCGATCGCGCTCGACGGGGCGCCGCTCCCCTCAGCCGGCGACATCGACCACGTCGCGGTGCTCGGCATGGGCGGCTCGGGCATCGCCGGCGACGTTCTGCGGGCCGTCGGCACCTCGTTGCCGGTCCCGGTCATCGTCCTCAAGCAGATCCGCACCCCCGGCTTCGTCGGCCCCAACACGCTCGTCTTCGCCCTGTCGTACTCGGGTTCGACGGAGGAGACGCTCTCGATGACCGCCAGCGCGCTCGACGCCGGCGCGCCGGTCGTGGCGGTGACCGCCGGGGGAGACCTGGCCCAGCTCGTCGGCGACCGGGGCGGTGTCGTGATCCGCTGCGCGGGGGGGCTCGTGATGCCCCGCGCCGCGCTCGGGGCGCTCGTCGCGCCGCTGTTCGTCACCCTGTACCACCTGGGACTGTTCCCCGAGGCTCACGCGCTGCTCGTCGAGGCCCAGGCGCAGCTCAAACGTCGCCGCGACCAGTGCACTCCCGACGTCGCGGCGCCCGCCAACCCGGCGCGGGAGCTGGCCCGGCGGCTCGGCCGGAGTCTGCCGCTTGTCTACGGCGGCGGCGCGCTCGGTGCCGTCGCGGCGTACCGGTGGAAATGCGACATCAACGAGAACGCCAAGGCGCCTGCCTTCTGCTCCGCGTACCCCGAGCTCGCCCACAACGAGATCTGCGGGTGGGGCCAACACGGCGACGTCACCCGCCAGATCCTGTCGCTCGTCTCGCTGCGCCACGGCTTCGAGCACGGCCGACTCGTCGAACGCATCGACCGCACCACCGAGCTGATCGAGGAAGCGGTCCTCCAGGTGATCGACGTCGAGGCCGCCGGTGAGGGCCGGCTCGCGCAGCTTCTCGACCTCATGTACCTCGGCGACTGGGTCTCGTGCTACCTCGCGCTCGACAACGACGTCGACCCCGGCCCCATCGACGCCATCGCCCAGCTGAAAGGCTCGCTCCGCGGGTAGGCGCGGGTCCGAAACCGGCGAACGACCCAGCGCGGCCCCCCCGGCCCGAGCCGGCGGTGCTCCGACGGACAACCAGCCGCCCCGTCATCGACCCGGCCTCCACCGGCCGCGGTCCGATGGCTGATCGCCCGCGGGGAGACACCTGATTCCGGCCCAGCGCGGCGGCGAGGTTCGTCACGGTGCTGGCCCCCGCGTTCGCCGCGTCTCGACTGCGGCGGCAGCCCCCGGCACACGCTCCAGGGACGACTAGTCTGAGCCGCAGTCGGGCTCTCGTGAGCTGTCACCTGGTGATCCGGGCCGACTCCCCGTCAGTGAGGCGCGCCGCGCGCGCCCCGGAACCCGGAGGAGTCGCATGACGACCACCGTCTCTACCAGCACGTCGACCGAGCGGCCCGACTTCAAGGTCGCTGATCTCTCGCTCGCCGAGTTCGGGCGCAAGGAGATCGAGCTCGCCGAGCACGAGATGCCAGGCCTGATGGCGATGCGGGAGCGCTACGGCGCCAAGCAGCCGCTCGCCGGGGCGCGCATCACCGGCTCGTTGCACATGACTGTGCAGACCGCGGTGCTCATCGAGACCCTGATCGCCCTCGGCGCGTCCGTCCGCTGGGCGTCGTGCAACATCTTCTC